>CAMOWC010000001.1 GCA_946628065.1 uncultured Clostridiaceae bacterium
ATGAAAAGAAAAATGCCACAAGAATTGATGAAAGAATTTATAGGAAAAGTATGTACGATTATACTATTTAATGACTCATTTGGAGTACAAGGAAAAATAGTTGCAGTTGAAGATAACTGGATAAAAGTAGAAGAAAAAAACAAAGTTCGCTTGATTAATGGAGACATGATAAGAGACATATCAATAGCACCAGAAAAATATCAAAAATAAAATAACAGAATATAAAGATAAAAAGAAGGAGCTTGTTGAACTTCTTCTTTTTTTATGTGATAAAAACTAATTGAATATTTCAATTTTTTTTCAATAAAACTAATGATATAATAAATAATTATATAAAGATATTGCAATTAAAAAATCATAATAAATTTTATTATTTTTCAATTTTCTTTCAATGTTTGCCTAATATATTATATGCAATAATCAATAAGGAGGAAATTTAATATGAAAAAAATTTATTTAATAGTAGGAGTTATATTTTTAATATCGATAGTAATTGCATTAAGCATATTAAAAAATAATAACACAACGATTACTACTGCTTCAAAAATTTATCAAAGAAGTGAGATGTTTACGCAAAGGGATTTAGAACAAAATACAAATACAACAAATGCTACAAAATATACAGTAAAAGATGGAGAAGATATACACATAACTCAAGCTGGAACCTATGCGATATCTGGAACAGCTAAAAATGTGTGCATATATTTGGAAGCACAAGATATAGATAAAGTTCAGTTGGTATTAGAAAACTTATCTATTACAAATGAAACAATGCCAGTTATATATGTAAAAACAGCAGATAAGGTTTTTGTAACGTTAACAGGAACAAATAGCTTAAAAGTTACAGGAACATTTGCTACTGATGGAGCTACGACTCTGAACGGTGTAATATTTTCAAAACAAGACATTACATTTAATGGAACAGGAACATTAAATATTGAGTCTACTCAAAATGGCATTACAGGTAAAGATGATATTAAAATAACAGGAGGAATCTATAATATAGTTGCAAGTGCCGTTGCAATAAGAGCGAATGATTCGATAAGAATAGCAGATGGGAACATAACTTTAAATGCAGGCACTGATGGACTTCATGCTGAAAATAGTAGTGACGATACAAAAGGTTATATATATGCATGTGGTGGAAAAATTAATATTGAGGCTACTGATGATTGCATTCATGGAGGTTCAGTCGTTCAAATAGATGATGGAACATTTTACTTAAATGGGGCTGAAGGAATTGAAGGAACTTATGTACAAGTAAATGGAGGAACGCTTACAATAAATGGGACAGGAGATGGAATAAATGCAGGAAGCAAATCAGAAAGTTATAAAGTTACAATAGAAATAACAGGAGGAAACATTACAATTGTTATGGCTTCTGGAGATACAGATGGTATTGATTCTAATGGAGACATAATAATATCTGGAGGGACAATAAATATAACAGGAAACGGAGCTTTTGATTATGATGGTACAGCATCTTACACAGGTGGCATAATAATAGTAAATGGTGCGCAATTAGATGCAATCCCAATCCCAACTGTAGGGAGGTAAAACAATTAATAAGACTCTAAAGTATATTTAATTGCAGAGTCAAAAAGGTGGAATTAAAGTGAATATATTAATTATAGAAGATGAATATAGTTTAGCTGATGCAATATCTGAAACACTAAAGAGTGAGAAATTTAATGTGTGTATAAAAACAGACGGAGAAGATGGAGAAAATGAAGCTTTAACAGAGAATTATGATTTAATTTTATTAGATGTTATGCTTCCAAAGAAAAATGGGTTTGACATATTAGAAACACTCGGACAAGCTAAAATTAAAACTCCAATTATAATGCTTACAGCAAAATCTGAAATAGATGATAAGCTAAATGGATTAGAACATGGAGCAGATGATTATGTAACAAAACCATTTGCAATGAGAGAATTAATAGCAAGAATAAAAGCAGTTTTAAAAAGAACAAACAATATTGAAAATACAGATTGTTTGGAATATGGAGATATAGTATTAGACTTGAAAAACGCAAAATTGAAAAGCCATAATAATGAAATCCAAATAAGTGGTAAAGAATTAGAATTATTGGAACATTTATTAATGAACAAAAATCAAATTTCTTCAAGAGAAAGCTTAGCTGAACGAATTTGGGGATATGAAAGTGATAGTGAATATAACAATGTAGAAGTTTATATTACATTTATCAGAAGAAAATTAAAATTAATTGAATCAAAAGTTACTATTAAAGCTGTTAGAGGAGCGCGGATACAAGTTGGAGGTAAAAAATGATTGATAAATTAAGAAGAAAGATTTTTTGGATAATTCAAATAACACTTTCAGTAATTATATTAGGAGTAATTATATTATTTACAAACTTTATTTATAGAAATACTATCATTTCTTCGACAATTTTTATGGATAGGCTAGAGGGGAGAATAGATAATAAAAATGATAGACCTGTAGATTTTGGAGAGGAAAAAACGGATGAGTTTATTGAAGGCATATATAAGATACAAATAACTAATAATAAGGTGCTTTTAAATTCGAATGATATAACAGATGAAATAAAAAAATATGCAATAGAAGCAAGCGAAAAAAAATCAGATGAAGGATATATTGGAAATTACATTTACAAGATAAGAAAATTTGGAAACAACGAGAAAGAAATAACTTTAATTGAAAGTGAAAGTACAATACAAAGTTTAAAAACTACAATTGCTGTATCTATAGTAATTGGAGTTTTAGGAATAGGTGCAATATATGTAATTGCAAAAAAAATATCGGCAATAATTGTAAAGCCTGTTGAAGATTCATTTGAGAAACAAAAGCAATTTGTTTCAGATGCGTCTCATGAACTAAAAACACCACTTGCAGTTATTGAAGCTAATGCAGACGTGCTTCAAGACAAAGTTGGTGAAAATAAATGGATAACGTATATACAAAATGAAGTTCAAAGCATGAATAAATTAGTAAATGATTTATTAATTCTTGCAAGAATGGAAAATGCAAATATATCTAATAATCAAAAATTTGATTTATCTAAAGTAGTTCAAATGCCGGTTTCTGTTTTTGAAAGCATGATGTATGAAAAGAAGATTAAATTTGAAACAAATATTAGAGAAAATATAGAGTTTAATGGAGACAAGGAAGATATTAAACATATAATTTCTATTTTACTTGATAATGCAATAAAACATACTGAAGAAAACAATAAGATAATAGTAAATGTTTTAAAAGAAAAAAATGAAATAAAAATTGAAGTCAAGAATCAAGGAGAGCCAATACCAGAAGAAGAAAGAGAAAAGATATTCGAAAGATTTTACAGGGTTGACAAAGCAAGAAATAGAGCTGAAAAAAGATATGGTTTAGGACTTTCTATCGCAAAAGGAATAGTTGAAAAATATAAAGGTTCTATATATGTTACATCAACAGAAGGCTTTACAATTTTTATAGTAAAATTAAAAAATTAAAAATTTCAATATTATTTCAATAATTTATTAGTAAAATAAACGTATATTAAGAAAGTGAGGTATATATCATGGAAGAAACAAATAATAAAAAATTAAAAAAGATTATTATAGAAATAATTATAATAGGAATAGTAATTGGATTTGTTATCTGCTTTGTAATTGCTTATAACAATATAAAAGCAACTAATAATCAAGTAAATGCAGTAATCTCAGATACTTCGAATAATACTACATCAATTAAAACTACGACAGCTAATTCTAAAAATCTAAACATAACATCTGGAGGAAATTATGATTTATCAGGAGAATATGAAAGTATTACAGTAAATACAAGTGAAGAAGTAACCCTAAATTTAAACGAAGTAACAATCACAAATTCAAATGGGCCTGCAATAAATATTGAGAAAGCTAAAAACGTAACAATAGTACTTTCTGGGACAAATAAGATTACAGCTTCGGCAACTGAAGACTTGGACGGAGCAATATATTCTAAAGCTGATTTGGTTTTATCAGGGACAGGAAGCATAGAGATAAAATCAAATTATGATGGTATAGTATCGAAAGATACATTGGTTGTTAAAAGTGGTACGTATATTATAAATTCAGATGATGATGGAATTAGAGGAAAAGATTATGTAGAAATCTCAAATGGTTCATTTACGATAAATGCAGGCGGAGATGGAATAAAATCATCTAATGATGAAGATACAAGCTTGGGATATGTGACAATTACTGGAGGAACATTTAATATTACTGCAAAGAGTGATGGCATACAAGGAATAACAAAAGCAACAATTACAGGAGGGACTTTTAACATAGTAGCAGAAGAGGGAATTGAAGCAACCTATGTAAAAATAAATGATGGAACTATAAATATAGAAGCTAGTGATGATGGTATAAATGCGAGTCAAAAGGCAAATATTGGTACTCCAACTGTTGAAATTAATGATGGTAACATTACAATAAAAATGGGACAAGGAGACACAGATGGAATAGATTCAAATGGTAATATATATATTAATGGAGGAACAATTAATATTACAGCAAATTCTCCATTTGATTATGATGGAATTGCACAAAAAAATGGAGGGACTCTATTAGTAAATGGAACTGAAACAAATACAATTACAAACCAAATGATGGGTGGAGGCATGAAAGGCGGCATGCCAGGACAAATGAACCCAAACGGAAACATGCAAAAAGGCGGAATGCAAATAAATGCTAATCAAGGAAGAAGATAGAACATAAGGGGGGGTGAAAACCATAAAAGTTTATCGCAGTGAATGGAAATATACTTTAACTAATCAGGAACTATCTTTGCTAAAATCAAGATTATCTGAAGTAATGGAGATAGATTCACACACTCCTCTTGGACGGAAGATATTTAATACATTCATTATATTTTGATGATTATAAAGATACATCCGTTTATACAACTGATTCAGGATTATCCAAGAGATTTAAGTGGAGAATAAGGTACTATGGAGATGATTTAAATTACATCGTCCTAGAAAAGAAAGAAAAGATAGAAAGTAGATGCCATAAAAAATCTTGTAAAATAACTGTAGATGAATTTAACCAGATTATTTCAGGAGACTTGACAGATTTAATATTTGAAACAGAAAAAAAATTAATAAAAGAGTTAGCAGTAGACATGCTAACAAAGGATTACAGGCCCAAAGTTATTATTGACTATGAGAGAATAGCTTATGTTGAAGAAATAACTAATGTAAGAATTACATTTGATATGAAGATTTCAGCTTCATATCAACTAGAAAATTTTTTAAGTGGAGATTATCAAAGCTTTTATATACTTCCAAGTGGGTTAAATGTATTAGAAGTAAAATTTGATGATATATTGCCATCGCATATAAGAAACATTGTAGAATCATATAGCTTTAAACAAGGTTCTTTCTCAAAATATTATTATGGAAGAAAAATATTAGATTGTTATATGAGATAAGAGAGGGATAAGAATATGGAAATTTTTGAAAATATTATTAATTCTTATGCTAATGAAAGCATAACAACAAGTACAATAGTGTCAGTACTACTAATGGTTGCAATACTTGCAATATATGAATTTATTGTATATAGAATGGTATCACATAGATCATTTTATAATAAATCTTTTAATATAACAACTGCAATTTTGCCTTTTTTCATATCAATAATAATATTATGCCTGCAATCGAACCTAGTAATAACACTTGGAACAATAGGAGCACTAGCAATTATAAGATTTAGAACATCTGTAAAAGACCCTGTAGATATGTTATACTTATTATGGAGTGTATTTATTGGAATTATTTGTGGATGCCAGTTATTTGAAGCAGGAGTTTTAACATCGGTCGTTGTAACAATAGTTTTAATTGTACTAGAACATATAAATTTTGGTCGAAAATCATCTGTTTTAATAATAAGAAGTACAGAAGATGTAGAAACAGATTTAAGCAAATTGTTTAAAGATAAAAAAATAAGTCATAAATTCAAATCAAGGAATTATACTTCAAAAGGATTTGATTACGCAATTGAACTTACATATAAGAATTTACAGGAATTAAGCAATGAATTATCTAAAAATGGAAGGATAAGCAAATATTCAATTATTGAATATGATGCTGATGATATAGTATAGAATAAAAGGAATGTATTTTTATGAGTAGAAGGAAAATATTAATACCAGTAATTATTTTCACAATCTTAATTATAATTTTAATTATTGCGCTAAATCCAAGTCATAAGTATAACAGTCTTTCTATAAATGTAAGCAAATGGGATAATATAAAAGAATCACGAATAGAAAATAAAAACTTAAAATTAGAAGATATTAGATTTAATGATTACAAACTAATAATAGATGAACAAAATGATACAATTTACTATTCGATTGTAAATGAAAGCAAAAACAAGTACAATCCAAATGTGAGTTATGAAGTAAATAATAAAAACGCAAAATTAGTAATTCTTTCAGATGAAAAATCTCTTGAAGAAGTAAAAAGCAATTATGAGTTTAAAGTAATGATTTATAACGAAAAAGAATATCACATATATGGTTTAAAATGCACAGATTTACCGATACTAAATATTAGCTATAATGAAGACGAAGAAATTAAGCAAAAAAATATTCCAATGGAAATGTATTTGTTTGATAATTTATCAAATATACCCAATAAAATAACAATATCTAGTGGTAAGGTTAAGCAAGAAGAAGACAATTATATATTTTCACTTCATATGTTAACACCTGGGAAAAACAAAAGAGATAACAAGATATCAATTTTAAATATGAGACCTAATAGTGCATATATATTATCAAAAGTTAATAATACATCAGACGGTTTACAAGAACAAGAAACTGAAAATAAAAGAAATAGAGTTGAGTTGTTTTTAAATGATGAATATCAAGGAGTGTATTATATAAACTATATTGAAAACCAACTTAAAAAGAATACACCGGAACAAAATCATACATTTGAATAATGAATTTATAAGATAAAATAAAAGCTTATCCTTTATAAATAAGGATTAAGCTTTTATTTTTAACTAATATAGTATATAATAAATCAAAAGTATTATTAATAAACGAGAAATTAGCATTTCAGCTATATACAGAAGAGGTGTTTTATGAATAAGAAAATAATTATATGTATTATCTCAATTTTTGTTATAATAGGGTTAATTACCTTAACTTTTCAGAATGAATTTAAAAGCAAAAACAATATTGAAATCAAAAATACTGCAAGTAGTCAAAGTACAAATACTGAAATAAACAAGAATGATATTGTTCAAAGTGAAAAAAGCATAACACAAGAGCAAATGTCAAAGAATAAGAGGGAAAATATAGATATGATAATAATCAAGGTTAATAACAATATTTTAGAAGTAAAATTAGAAAATAATAAAACTACAAAAAGTTTATTAGAAAAACTACAAGATGGAGATGTTTCTGTAAATGCAAGCGAATATGGCGGTTTTGAAAAAGTAGGCAATCTAGGATTTTCACTTCCAAGAGAAGATACTAATATTACTACATCAGCAGGTGATATAGTTTTATACCAAGGAAATCAAATATCTTTATTTTATGAATCTAATTCGTGGAACTATACAAAAATAGGCAAAATACAAAATGTTAGTTCAAAAGAATTAAAAGATATATTAGGAACAGGAGATGTTATTCTAACATTAACACTGCCCAAATAAAATGATAATTTGAATTTTCTGTAAAAATATGATAAAAATAAATAAAAAATAAGGGAGGAATTTTGATGAGAAAAAATATTAAAACAACAGAAGCAATTTTTCCAATGCCTGTTTTAATTATTGCAACTTATAATGAAGATGGGAGTATTAATGCAATGAATGCTGCTTGGGGGATGATGCTAGATAGAGATAGGATTGCTTTAAACTTAACAGAGTCACATAAGACTGTAAAGAATATTAAAGAAAGAAAAGCATTTACTGTATGTATTGCAGATAGTAACCATGTAATTGAAGCTGACTATTTTGGAATTACTTCAGGTAATAATACACCAAATAAATTTGAGAACACAAATTTAACAGCGACAAAATCAGAAAATGTTGATGCTCCAATTATAAATGAATTTCCAATTTGTATGGAATGTGAATTTATAGAATATCAAAATGATGAATATGGAGCAGGAGTTATTGGCAAAGTAATAAATGTTACAGCAGACGAAAAAGTAATGAATGATAATAATGTTGACATATCAAAAGTCAATGCTATTGCATTTGATCCATATACTCATGGATATTATAAAATAGGAGAAAGAGTAGGAAATGCCTTTAAAGAAGGAGCACAAATAACAAAATAAATCTGTTATATTATCAAATAAAAGGAAGAAGAAAGAAATGAAGGAAGACAGAATTATTATTATAACAATGATATTGAATTTTATAGTTGCAGTTTTTAAAATGTTAGCAGGGATTATTTTCTCTTTTTCAACTTTAATAGCAGATTCAATTCAATCATTTATAGATTTTGTAACAGATATTACATCCTTAATTGCAAATAAAATAGGAAGAAGAAGGGCTAATAAAACATATCCATTTGGCTATGGCCAAGTTTATGCCGTTGCAAACTTGTTTACAGGTGCTTTATTATTTTTAATAGGAATTTTTATAGTATGTCAATTTTTCTTTTTTGAGGGAGAAGTAAATCCAAAGCTTGAATTGTTTGCAATAATGCTTGTTCTAATTGCTATTAAGAGTATAACGGTATATTTGCTACAGCACTACGGCAAGAATTATAAAAGCGAACTTATGATTGAATCATCAAAAGAATCATTTGCAGACTTGGCTTCAACATGCGTTGTACTTGTAATTTCTATGTTAGTAATACTTTTTAGACAGCTAAATCTAGATATAAATATAGACAAAATTGGAAGCTTAGGAATAGCAATCTATGTATTTTATATTGCAATAAAAATGATAATATACAATATAAAAGAAATACTTACAAATACAGAAGAAAACGCAGATATAAATGAAGATGTAAAGTATGAGATAGAAAAGATAAAGCAAATAGAGTTGAAACAACTTAGAACTATAAAAATGTCGACATATTATAGTGTATTTATAAAAGTAAAAGCAGATGAAAAAATAAACATAAAACAATATATACAGATAGAAAAGAAAATAAAAGCAAATTTAAAAGCAAAAAACAAAGCAATAAGATTCATTGACATACAACCTGTATAAAGAGATTAATTAAGAAGTAACAATAAAAAGTTTAAAATTATATAGGAGGAGTTACTTAATTCCTTTATATACGTATACGAAAAATGAAATAAAAGAAGACATTGTTGAAGGCGTAAAGAACAAAATGGCAATGAAAGCAATTGAAAAGATAAGCACAACATGCAAAACAGATGGAGATATTAAATGGAATTTTACTAAATTTTTAGTAGATAGAAATGGAAATGTGGTCGCAAGATATTCACCTACATTTAAACCAGAAGATATGGAAAGCAAAATTAAAGAACTAATATAATTAAGTATATAATATAGCAATCCATAAAGAGAAAGTTAAAAACTTTCTCTTTAATGAAATTTGTACAAACAGTAATGGAGCTTTTTAAGAAAGCAACAATAAATATAAATTTTTTGAGTTATTTTTAATTTGAAAGGAAAATAAATAATATGGAGCTTTTTTGGGGTCTTATAATCCCATTTATAGGAACAACACTAGGAGCAGGTATGGTTTTTCTCATGAAAAACCAAATAAATAAAAAAATAGAAAAACTATTGTTGGGTTTTGCATCAGGAGTAATGATATCGGCATCTGTGTGGTCACTTTTAATTCCATCAATTGATATGGCACAATCTCAAAATGTTATAGAATGGGTTCCGGCAACTGTAGGTTTTTTATTTGGTATAATATTTCTATTAGTACTTGATAGTATTATTCCTCATTTACACCTACATACAGCCAAACCAGAAGGTTTAAAATCAAAACTTGAAAGAACTACAATGATGATACTCGCTGTAACTCTTCATAATATACCTGAAGGTATGGCCGTAGGAGTCGTATTTGCAGGTGCTCTATCACATAATACAGGAATAACAATTGCAGGAGCTACAGTTCTAGCAATAGGAATTGCAATCCAAAATTTCCCTGAAGGAGCAATTATCTCTATGCCCCTTAAAAGCGAAGGGATGTCAAAACCTAAGGCTTTTTTGTATGGAACATTATCTGGAATTGTAGAACCAATTGGAGCAGCATTAACAATTGCTTTAACTAGTTTCGCTGTACCAATTCTTCCATATTTTTTATCGTTTGCAGCAGGGGCAATGATATATGTTGTTGTAGAGGAACTAATACCAGAAGCACAAAATGGAGAGCACTCTAATATAGGAACAATAGGAGTTGCTATCGGATTTGTAATTATGATGATACTAGATGTCGCTTTAGGATAATTTTTAAAATATACTTGAAAAACAATCTTTTAATTTTTAAAATTATAGTATAAAATAAATTATCATTAATTAAGAGGAGGAAAATAAAAATGGCAATTGAACACGCCAATAGTTTTGTAGAAAAAATATTTGAAGATGATGAATTCTTAAAAAGCATTATTAAAAAAAGGGGATACAATAGACACGAAGATACAAATGAAGACATGGAGAACGAAAAAATTGTTGAAATTGCAAACAGCATGGGTTTTAAATTTGACGTAGAAGAATTTAAAAGTTCATGTAGGCAATATATGAGTAATTTAGATGGATTAGCAGCAGCACAAAAAATATTTCATGTGCTTAAAGTTGTAGCAAACAGCTACAAGGAGAATACATAAGTTATTATAACATTTACAGTATAGAAAAGCAGTTACACTTTACTAAATATGTACAAGAAAGGTAAGCAATGGAGAAAAACAAGATAAAAATTTCTATAAGTATAAATATATTTATTTTTTTTCTTATGATAATAGCATCAGTAATGATGTTTTCAGGCTTTAAATTCATGCATGGTAATGACGTTAATGACATGACATTAGAAACTAAAAGTATCGGGATGTTAAGATTTTTTACAGTACAGTCCAATATATTTGCAGGAATTATATCACTTGTTTTTGCATTTAAACAAATACAAATATTAAAAGGAAAATACGACGAAATACCAGTGAAATATTATGTCTTAAAATTAATGGCAACAACAGCTGTTGGATTAACATTTCTTGTTGTGTTTGGATACTTAGGACTAATAGCAAAAGGAGGAATATTATCTTTGCTTATGAATAGCAATCTATTTTTTCATTTAATAATTCCAGTAACAAGTATTTTGAGCTTTATACTATTTGAGAAAAGCAGCAATATGTCATTTAAGTACACATTTTATGGAATAATTCCAAGCGTTTTATATGGAATTTACTATATAGGCAATATTTTAGTTCATATGGAAAATGGCAAAGTGTCACCACTTTATGATTGGTACTGGTTTGTCCAAAATGGTGTATGGAGTGCATTAATAGTTGCGCCTATGATTTTCTTAATATCATATCTCATAAGTTTAATAATATGGAAACTGAATAAAAAGAAAAGGTTATTCTAACTTTTAGAATAACCTTTTCTTTTTCACTAAAGTATTATATAATATTACCAAATTTAGATAATATAATTATAATTTGGTGTGATATGATGAAAAAAGAAATAGTAAAGTATATAAATAAAAAATATGATCCACTAGAAGAACATCCCTGGGAGGAATACCCTGAATTTATAACATTTAAACACAAAGAAAATAACAAATGGTTTGCATTAATAATGGATGTGCCTTATGAAAAGCTTCACATAAAAAAACAAGGACTTTCAAGTGTAATTAATTTAAAAAACTTGCCTGAAATAATTGGAGGACTAAGAAAAGAAAACGGGATATTGCCAGCTTATCATATGAATAAAGAACACTGGATTACAGTTTTATTAGATGGAACAGTATCCAAACAAAGAATATGTGATTTAATTGATATTAGTTATGACTTAACAGATAAAAACAAAATGAAAAAAAGAGCAGGAGGCTTATAAAATGCCATACAAAAGAAATATTAAAAGAATACTTTTAATAATAATATGTTTGCTACTCTTTCCGTTGATTACGTATGCTAAAGAAATTGATGATAATGAGCATATTACTCAATTAGAGAATTCGTTAAATTTTAAATACGATAAAAACAAACAAAAAATATTAGAAAACATTCCAACCATTGGATGCAAAGCAGCATATGTTATAGAACCTAATACTGGTAAAGTGCTATATGAGAAAAATGCGCATGAAAAAATGTATCCTGCAAGCACCACAAAAATACTTACAGCTTTAGTTACTATAGAAAACTGTAAGTTGGATGATATAGCTATTGTTTCACAGCGAGCTATTGACTTAGTACCTGATGGTTACTCAAATGCAGAACTAAGAACAGGCGAAAAACTAACAATAAAAGATCTGCTATGTGCACTTCTTATACCAAGTGCGAATGAAGCAGCAAATGTATTAGCAGAGCACGTAAGCGGTAGTATAGAAGCTTTTGTAGAACAATGCAATCAAAGGGCAAGAGAGTTAGGATGTGAAACACTACATTTTGTAAATGCAAATGGAATGCATGATGAAGACCATTACTGCTCAGCTTATGATTTATACTTAATTGCAAAAGAATGTCGTAAACATGATATATTTAATGAGATTGTAAGAAACAAAAGCTATACTGTACCTTCAACAAATATTTATCCTAAAAATGATAGAACATTTAAAAACACAAATAAATTATTATTACCAGGTACTTATTATTATGCAAGTTGTACAGGGATCAAAACTGGATTTACAACTCAAGCAGGGCAATGTCTAGTGTCAAGTAGCTTGCATAATGGCATAGAGATTATTTCAGTAGTTTTAGGTGGCAGTATAAATAACTTAGGTCTAGATGAACGATTTTATGATACAAAAAAACTTTTTGAGTTTATGTATGAAAACTATTCTATTAAACAAATAACACAATCTGGGAAAATGGTTGCGACATTAAATGTTGGCAAAGCAACGAAAAATACCGCTTCTCTAGATCTAATTGTAGACGCAAGTATCTCGACAATTGCTCCTAATGACATTAATATAGAAAATGTTGAATCAACAATTTCTATATACGAAAACATTATTGCACCTATAAAACAAAATCAAGTGTTGGGACAAATTACATACTATGTAGATGGGCTTGAATATACTACAAATATTATAGCCAGCCATTCAGTAGAGAAGTTTCCATATATGATATATTATATAATTATTATAGGTATTGCTCTTTTAACTCTTACTATATTTGCAATTTTAATAAAGAAAAGCAAAAAACATAAAAAAGCAATTATACTAATAGTAATAATAAGTATAATTATAGAAGCTGGCTGTATGTGCTTTATTATACAAAAAGAAATGGCAAATTCCAAAACAACGATAAATACAGCTTCAAATATAGAAACATATTATGGGGACAGGAGAATGAAGGATTGATAAATCTAAGTAAGAAATTAAAATTTATAATATTTACGACTATAGTAATTATAATATCATTTTTATTTATTATTGTAAGTAGCAAAACATATACTATTAACTATAGTCCTATAACAGCCATTTCCGATGTAGAATCTTTAAATGTGAAAATAGAAAATGAAAACATTGCTAATTATACTGACAAAAGGATTGAAAATGGAGTATTAAAAATAAAAATTGAACCTAAATCACAAGGCAAAACTTACATAAACATTAACAATCCCCAGAATGATTTTTCACTTTTTTTTACAGTGTATGTACACAAATTTGGTGGAATAACATTTGGCGAATTTATGGGGAATTTTACTGGAAGTATTATAATTCCAATTTCAATCATAATTATTCTTGTGTATGCATTACATCTATTAATTAGTTCATACAAACAATGTGTAAAAGTAAATATGTATCAATACAAGAATATAGCTTATTTAGGAATCATTGTCTTTGTTATACTTGCTATTTTTAGTCAAATATTAGCTATTATGTCTAATTATTCCGGCCCTATAAGCACGATAAACAGCTTAATAAATATGTTTTCATTTGAAATTATGTTATTACCAATTACTTTTATATTATCTATACTTGTGCTTTTAAGCAATATATCTTTAATACGCAAAGAAGGTTTTAATGTTAGAAATGTTTTAGGAATTGCATTTGGAGCTTTTTTATGTATATCAACTCTACTACCAGATAAGGTATACCAGGCATTGTATTCTGCATCGTGGATTGATGTCCATAACCAACAAGGGTTAGGCTTATATATATATAACCTTGTTGAATCTATTTTACATATTACAACTACTTATATTGAATGTGTTTTGATTGGAACTATTATAATGGGATTTAAGTCGGCAAAGCATATTCCAGCTTTTGACAAAGATTACATTATAATATTAGGATGCCAGATAAAAAAGGATGGAACATTAACAAATCTATTAAGAGGGAGAGTAGATAAAGCAATTAAATTTAGTAAAATGCAAAAAGAAAAAACAGGAAAAAATATTGTATTTGTTCCTTCAGGAGGTAAAGGTAGTGACGAAATAATTTCTGAAGCACAAGCAATGAAAAATTATTTAATAGAGCAAGGGGTTAATGAAGAAAATATTTTGCTAGAAGATAGATCAAAGAACACATTTGAAAATATTAAATTTTCAAATGAAATTATAAAAACAAAAATGAAAAATGCAAAAATTGCATTTTCTACAACAAACTATCATGTGTTAAGAGCAGGAAGTATTGCTACTGAACAAGATATAATTGTAGAAGGTATAGGAGCAAAAACTAAATCATATTTTTGGATAAATGCTTTTATAAGAGAATTTATAGCTACACTATTTTCAGAAAAAAAGAAACATATTGCGATAATTTGCAGTATAATTCTTTTAACTACATTAATGATAGTAATAACATATTTAAATAACATAATATAAGATACAATAACATATTATGGACAAGATTTTTGAAAAAGATGAGGAAAGACATAACAAAGGTGGAGGAATACAAATGCTTACTCATGATAGGCTTTCAAGGATTGACTTAACAGAAATAGCGTTTATTATGGCATTAACAAAATATATAAACGGTGAAAATTGGAAATAAGGAGGATATATATGAAAATATTAAAAAACAATTTAAAAAGTGAACTAAACATAAGAACAGAAAAAGATTACCCTGTTAAAGGAGTTGAATTTATTGATATTACACCTTTAATGTTACAAAAAGATACACTTAAAGAAATGACTGATGCTTTTACATGCGAAGTAAAAAACAAGAAAATTGATTATATTGTTGCACCAGAAGCAAGAGGATTTTTAATAGGATCTACTGTTGCAACAAATTTAAACATTGGCTTTATTCCTATAAGAAAAAAAGGAAAATTGCCACCTACTGTTGTTGCAGCAGAGGCACAATATGAAAAGGAATACGGCAAAGATGTGCTAGAGTTTCCTAAGCTTGTTAATGATGATTACAAGAACAGAAACTTTTATATAGTAGATGACATTTATGCAACAGGGAATACAATGAATGCAATTAAAGATACTATTGAAGAATTAGGCGGAAATGTAAAAGGCGAGGGTGTAATAATGAATATAGTTGAACTTAATAACAATAAAAATTTATTCTCGTTAATTGACATAAATGAAGAATAAGAGGAGGCTCTAATGATAGAATTAGAAGAAAACAAACGAAACTTAGCATCTCTTAAAGAAAAACTTGAAAGTGTTGGTGACTCCCTTTGACATACCAAGCCTTGAGAAAAAAGTTGATGAATTACATAATGAGACACTTACAGATGGTTTTTGGAATGACCAAGATAATTCAAGCAAGGTTTTATCAATGTTAAAAAAATGTCAAAGTAAATTGTCCAAATATAAAAAACTCCAATCAGAGTTAGATAATTTAATAGACATGAACAATTTATTATTAGAAGAAATTGACGAGGAAATGGCAAAAGATGTTTTAAAAAGTTCAAAGAAAATAGAAAGTGAAATTACTTCTCTCGAACTTGAAACGCTTTTAAACGGAAAATATGACGCAAATAATGCCATACTTACTATTCATCCTGGAGCTCGGTGGGACAGAATCTCAAGACTGGGCAGAAATGCTATATAGGATGTATGGTAAATGGGCTAGCTCGAATGGGTACATATTAAAAGAATTAGATTATTTAGAAGGCGAAGAAGCGGGCATTAAAAGTGTAACATTTCTAATTGATGGAAATAATGCTTATGGATATTTAAAGTCAGAAATGGGCGTTCACAGGTTAGTTAGAATTTCTCCTTTTGATAGTGGGGGGAGAAGACACACTTCATTTGCTTCAGTAGAAGTTATGCCTGAAATTACAGAAGATATTTCTATAGATATTTTACCAGAAGATTTAAGAATTGATACATATAGATCATCTGGAGCTGGAGGACAGCATATTAATAAAACAGATTCTGCAGTAAGAATAACTCATATTCCTACAAATATTGTTGTGAGCTGCCAATCAGAAAGGTCTCAGATTCAAAACAAAGAAACAGCTATGAAAATGCTTAAATCAAAGCTTTTAGATTTGAAAGAAAAAGAACACAAAGAAAAAATTGAAGATCTTAAAGGAACACAACGAGACATAGCATGGGGAAGCCAAATTAGATCATATGTTTTTTGCCCTTATACAATGGTAAAAGATCATCGCACTAATTATGAAGTGGGAAATGTAGAAGCGGTTATGAATGGTGACTTAAACGGATTTATAGAAAGCTATTTAAAATACTGCCTGCAAAAAAATTGAC
This sequence comes from uncultured Clostridiaceae bacterium, assembly GCA_946628065.1. Taxonomy (GTDB): domain Bacteria; phylum Bacillota; class Clostridia; order TANB77; family CAG-508; genus UMGS1754. The sequence goes on from CAMOWC010000001.1 coordinate 16,798, forward strand.
GAATAAAGTATTATTTTATATAATTAATATATTATAGGAGGTGTTATTTATGTCAAGCTACGAAGATGAAGTATGCTATGATTGTATGTATTATGGACAAGACTCATGCGAGAACCCAAAATATGATAAATATCATCAAGCATGTAGATGGTTTAAACGTAGATAATTTTCAATCGAAGGAATATTCATTTTATTCCTTCGATTTTTTGTTCTAAAGAAGACAAGACCCGAATATATATAATCTAGAACAAGAAGAAAAGGAGGGGGCTTGTATGATAGGCAATGATGAGAAAAGAAATATCACTAACATTATTCAAAATCTAATTCTTGAAAACAGAAGCAAATTAACCATCTCAGGTGTGCTTGATGTTTTTAGTTTTGATGATCAAGTTGTAATTTTAGAAACTGAGCTTGGTTTATTAACTGTAAAAGGTGAAAATTTAAGAATTAATAAATTAAGTATAGATACATCAGAAGTTATTGTTGAAGGAGACATTTTTAGCCTTAACTATTCTGAAAAAGAAAGTGACAAAAAAAGCACATCATTTTTAGGAAAAATATTCAAGTAAACAGGTGGAGGATACATGAGCTTACAACAAGCACATTTGTTTTATATATTTATGCTTACAGGAATATTAATTGGACTATTATTTGATGCGTTTCGAGTATTAAGAAAAAGTTTTAAAGTGTCAGACACGAGTACGATAATACAAGATGTTATTTTTTTTATAATTACAAGTTTATTAATAATATACACATTATTTAAATTCAATAACGGAGTATTACGTGGCTATGTCATTTTGGGAATTACATTTGGGGCTGGTATATATTTTTTATTATTTAGTAAAGTTTTTATATCGATAAATGTAAAAATTATACATTTTATAAAAAAAGTATTTAAGCTAATAATAAAAATAGCAATATTCCCATTTAATTTAATATATAAGATAATACGAAAGATTTTCTTAAAACCGATTTCATTTATATTCATAAATATTAGGAAAATAACAAATTGCATTATAGCTAAATATTACAAAAAGCTAAAAAAAATAACAATTAATAATATAAAAAGTAAAAAAAAGACAATTTAAGAAGGATTTTTTTAAAAAGTGTTGAATATTATAAGTAGAAGTCTGATAGGCTTATATTATGTGAAACTGGAGAGTTAACTGTACACATATGATGAACGTATTTAGTGGCAAATTAATAAAAAAAATACTATTAATTGCTGTTATTGTGTATGTTGCAATAACGTTTATTAATCAACAAAAAACTCTAGACTCATATAATGCTGCAAAAAAATATAATGAAGAAAAACTAGAACAAGAAAAAGAATATCAAGAACGCTTAATCGCTATGCAAGAAAATATTAATTCTACTGAATACATAGAACAGATTGCAAGGGACAAGCTGTATATGTATTTACCAAATGAAAGAGTTTATATCGATAGAAGTAAACAATGAGGCTATATTTTTAGCCTCATAACTTTTATTTTTTTAATTCCAATTATTTCCATGTTAAAATATATTAATATATAAATTATTATAAGGGGGCTATAATAATGAATTATGATGAGCTTACTTTGCCTGAATTAAGAGATTTAGCAAAGGAAAAGGAAATAAAGAATATTTCGAAGTACAAAAAGGAAGAACTAATTCGAGTCTTAAGGGATTTAGAATTAGACGATGCTAAAACAGAAAGTGAAATACCTAACAATGCGAATTTAAACATAAATACTGCAGATAGTAGATATAAATTAACAACACAGGGAGACTCAATTGAAGAAGGTATTTTAGAGGTAATGCCAGATGGCTATGGATTTTTAAGAGGAGATAATTATTTATCTACACCTAAAGATGTTTATGTTTCTCCTGTGCAAATTAAACGTTTTCGCCTTGATACTGGAGACAAAATAAAATGCATTGCAAGGCAACCTGAAGAAGGAGAAAAATTTCCTGCGCTTATCTTTGTAGGTGAGGTAAATGGCCAACACCCTGAAAATGCAATGAAACGAAAAAAATTTGATGATCTGACACCAATATATCCAAACGAAAGATTACATTTAGAAACCTCTTCAAAAGAATATACTATGCGTCTTGTAGACATGATTTCTCCCATAGGAAAAGGGCAAAGGGGGTTAATTGTTGCACCACCTAAAGCTGGAAAGACAACAATACTTAAGAATATTGCTAATAGTATAACAGAAAACAACCCTGAGGTTGAGCTAATTGTTTTATTAATAGATGAAAGACCTGAAGAGGTAACAGATATGAAGCGCTCTATAAGTGGAGATGTAATATATTCTACTTTTGATGAGTTGCCAGAACACCATGTTAAAGTTGCTGAGATGGTTCTAGAAAGAGCGAAGAGGCTTACTGAGCAAAAAAAAGATGTAGTAATACTACTTGATAGTATCACTAGGCTTGCAAGAGCATATAACCTTGTTGTACCTTCATCAGGAAGAACGCTGTCAGGTGGACTTGACCCAACTGCACTACATAAACCAAAGCGTTTTTTTGGAGCAGCAAGGAATACTGAAGATGCTGGAAGTCTAACTATTCTTGCCACAGCATTAGTAGAAACAGGTAGCAGGATGGATGATGTTATATTTGAGGAATTTAAAGGAACTGGTAACATGGAAGTGCACCTTGATAGGAAACTTTCAGAAAAGAGAATATTCCCGGCTATAGATATAAACAAATCTGGAACGAGAAGAGAAGAGCTTTTATTAAACAAAAAAGAATTAGAAGTTGTTTTTGCGTTAAGAAAAGCAATGGCTAATATGTCTTCAGCAGATATGACTGAGCAATTAATAAGCCAAATAATTTCTACAAAAAATAATGATGAATTTTTAGATAAAATGAGATTATTATTGAAAATAAAATAAAAACAACTGATTTCCAAGTAATAGTAAAAGGCACTGTACAGTAGGTGCCTTTTTCGTGTATTTTTTTAGCCAATAAGTAAGATGGAGATACAATAAATTGATTTTATTTTTTATTTAGTATATAATCACTTTAATATTAAAAAATCATATTATAAATGGAAGTGTAAACAAATGAAAGATAAGAAAAAAGTTTTAAAATATATTGGAATTGTAACTTATATTATAATATATGCAGCTATAATAATATTTATAGGATTAAAGCATGAGCACTGGGCTGATGAAGCACAAGCCTGGCTTATTGCAAGAGATAATAACTTTATAGATATTCTGAAAATTATACGCTATGAGGGAACACCTCCTTTATGGCACTTTATATTACGTATTTTTATTTTGTTTGGCTTTAAATATACCCATCTTATTTTTCTAACAACAGCTATAACAATATCAGGCGTAATACTTTTATTTAGAAACAAAAATATTCCATGGGTATTAAAGCTACTATTTCCATTTACATATTTTATATTTTTTCAGTACACAATTGTAGCAAGATCATATGTTTTAATTTTACCAATATTAATGGCAATTGCAAATATTTATCCAAATAAAAGGGAGCACCTAATAAAATATGGAGTTCTACTATTCTTATTAATGAACGTTTCATCTCATTGCTTCTTTTTAGCTGGAGGATTATGGCTTGACTTTTTAATAGAAATCTTATTAGAAAAAAGACGTAATAAAATAAAAATAGATAAGAAAGAAGTTTATTTTTTATTACTTTTAGTTGCTGCTTTTATAGAAGTTATAATGTTTGTAATTCCTGCACCAGACTGTGCTTTTAGGCCAAGCACACAACTAGAAACTGCAAACATACTTGGAGAAGCTTTAATATCCAATTCAGGAAATGCAATGATTTACTATTTTAGTTCATTTATATATATATGTTTAATATGTTATGTGTTGAAAAACAAACAAAATATATTTAAAATTTTAACACTTATCATTCCAAATCTTGTATGGATAACATGTATAAGTGGTGCTGCGCCACAACATTTTGGGATACTTTTTATTATACTTATTTTCTTTTTAACTATAACAGATTCTATAAAAGAACACAAAAGTGCACAAATAATTTTAACTATATGTTGTTGCATACAGATATTTTATACAATACAATGTTGCATTAATGATTTTAATTATAAGTATTCAGTTGGGGAAGATGTTAAAGAATATTTAGAAACAGTTGAGTACGACAAAAAGAAAATTGCAGGTGTAGATTTCTATTGTGTTCAGGTTAACGCATATTGTGATAAAAACATTTTTGACAACTACAGTAAGTCATATGCAAGCTGGAAGAAAAGTGATTTTGTAAATCACATGGCCAAAACTATTTATAGTTCTGAAGAACAGTATGACATATATGTAATACCAGATTGGAAAGTAAAAATGAAAAGTGAAAAAGATGCAAAGCAGGATAGAGAATTTGAAGAATATTACAATTCATTACCAGAAGAGGCAAAATTTATATACAAAAGTTCTAAATCAAAGTTAATGGACAAATTAGAGAAATCAGGAGAATATACCTGTAAACATTTTGAAGGAAATATGTATTATAAAGACAAAATATTTGAAACAACAGGCTTATATGTATATGTAAAAAAATAAGAAAAGAAAGAACGTGTTAATTAATATGTTAATAGATATAAATCTTGCAAAAAAAAATTTTAGTGAATACGTAAAAAAATATGATTATAAAGATAAACAAGTAAAACTTAAAATTACGCATATTGAGAGAGTATCTCAAATGGCTAAAAAGCTAGCCATTGAGTTAAATCTTAATGCAGAAGACATCAGCCTTGCAGAATTAATAGGATTATTACATGACATAGGAAGATTTGAGCAAATAAAAAATTACCACACATTTATAGATAGCAAAAGCATAAATCATGCTGAATATGCTGTGAAAGTTTTATTTGAGGACGGGCTAATCAGGAAGTTTATTGAATCAGATGAATATGACAATTTGATAAGAAAAGCTATACTAAATCATAATCGATTAGAAATAGAAGATGGACTTTCTGATAAAGAATTACTTCATGCCAAACTAATAAGAGACGCTGATAAATTAGATATTTTTTATACTTTAACTTTTGAAGATAAAAGTGCTATATATGGAAAAACTGATTTATCTTACGAAATTATTTCAGATGAAATTTATAGAGAGTATATGGAGAATAGAGTAATAAACTATTGTCATATGAATACTCCTGCAGACTTACTTGTAGCAAATTTTGCTTATGTTTATAATCTTTATTTTAAACAAAGTTTAATTATTTTAAAGAATAAAAATTATCTTGAAAAAATATATAAGAGATTTGATTTTAAGGATAGAATAACAAAGGAGAGATATGAAAACATTTACAAACAAGTAAAAACATACATAGACAACAAGAGCTGTTAATTGGAAATTAAAATATAAAACGAAATAACTTTTGAATATGATAAGACAAAACGATAATAAAAAAAGAATGCAAATAATTAATGAAATTAAAAATCTAATTTAATAGTAAAATATATTAAATCTGTTCTAATTTAAATTAATAATTACAACATAGGAGAGGTAGAAGTGTATGGATCAAGGTCGTTAAAAAGAAATATGCAACTTTGCACAAAATCAAAGTTTTGTGCAAAAAGGAATAGGAGTTAAATTATATGGACGACTATTGCTATATCAACGCTTTTAGCTCTTTATAGTTTATTATTTAGACAATAAACTACATTACTTTTTATTTAAAACCTCTTAAAATCGATTCTGAAGCTTCATTATTTTGTACTTATATTAGTTATATTCTGATCTTATATTATTTCTATATAATTTATTTTTTTATATTGTATCTTTATAATTTTTTATCAAAATCTCGAAATCTGCTCAAATCCTTATTTTAGCCAATTTTTTAGACAACAAGTTATATTACCTTTTTTTAAAAACGCCTTAAAATCGATTCTCGTGCGTCGATTTTTTAGCCATTTTTCAATACTTTTAAAGAAGCCCTAAAATATCAATATTTTGCAAGATTTATACAAATTTGACTGTAGATTATAAATTACAATTTTAAAATCTAAACATAAACTTAATCGAGTTTTAAATTAAAATGTCTTAAAAAACGATTTTGAAACGTTTAAATTGTATAAATGATTAACAATCTAATAATAAATTTAAAGACTTAAAATTATAAAAATAAATAAAATTTATAAAAAATTTGCAAACAACAAATGTTCGCTTTTTGAGATAGGAGTTAAAAATAAAATCTGAAACTTAAAAATTCAAATTTCAGATTTTATTATATATCATTAATTAAACAATTAAAATTATTTTTCTCGCTCCGTATCTTCTGCTTTAAAATCCTGAACCAAAGTTGGTAACTTAATTCTACTTAATACATCAGGTCTTATCTTCCCTATTCTTGATATTGCTTCTGAATCTAATTTATCTTTAGGCCTTCCAATTGTATTATCTTTAGATTTTTTTATATATTCTAGTGACATTGTATGATATGTACTTCCACTTAAAGATTCATATGACGTAATATAGTCTTCTATTTCATATAATTCCATTTCTTGAATTTTACAATGATGAGAATATGGATCATAAGTATGTTGAGTAAGTATTTTTCCATCATATGAAAAAGGAGAAAAACTAACTGGTACACCTTCAACTATAATTTCAAATCCATAATCTTTACCATCTTTTGCAAATGTTCTGCTGTCCCATGCTTGATTATATAATCCCTGTCTTTTTAAAGCTTCTCTAATTTTATCTATATCTTCAAATTGGCATACTGTATCAATATCGTCATGTAATCTATGCGAATCCTCATTTAATAAAAAATATGGAACACTTCCTCCTGCAATATAAGTAGTTAAATTTTCCTTATCTAAAATTGGTTTTATTTTTTCAAATGCTTTTTTTATTTCTTCAAATGTTCTACTTTCTCTATTATTTTCTTTTGCATTAGGATAATAACTATAATGGCCTGAATTAATAAATTCTTCTAATTTTTGTTTAATTGCACCCTGCAAATGAGAAATGATAGAATTATCATCTGGTGGAATCTTGTTTAATCTTTCATTAAGTTCTTCTTCACTCATCATATCTAATTCTCCAAGTAAATAGTTAATAGCCGATGAATTATTAACATTTCTTAAACTCATTAGAATTTTTTTTATTTTTTCTTTCATAGGAATAGTTCCTTCTTTTATTTATTACTCTTTATAATACAATTATATCATCATTTTTTTAGATTTACAAATAAGAGGGGGTTACTATTATCAAAGTTTTGTGCAAATAGAGAGAAGAAATTTTATAAATTATATGTAAAAGGCCTCCTCCACCGCTATTTCGTAGCGGAGCTACTGTCGTTTTTTTACGAGTTTTACAATTTATATGGACCACACAGTGGTCCGCTACGAATTTTTACTTAAATTATAAAATTGCCTCAAAATCCTTATGTTGCCGTATTTCTAAGACATGTAACTATATGTCTTTTTTTATAAAACGGCTTAAAATCGATTCTCGTGCGTCGTTATTTTGACCGTCTTTAGAATATTTTTATAAACATATTAAAACTCTAGTAATATCAATAATTTATGAAATTACTAAAAGAATTATAATATTGTAAATTATAATAATAAAAATCATAAACAAAATTTGTTGTTTATAATCTAAAAATGTCTTAAAATCGATTCTGAGGTGTTTGAATATAATTTTAAATTAATATTCAATATAAAATTTTTAAAATTATAAATTTACACAAATGTTCGGTTTAAGAATATATAAAATTTTATTTTTTACAAACATTAAACTTTGCGCAAAATTTATTTCTTTTTATTTCACAATTATAAAATTAATAAAAATCACAATTATAAATTTCAAATTTATACAACCCTAATTTTTCTTTCTATCTCTTTCTCTTGTACCTTCATTGGTTCATATATTTTATTAATTTTAATGTAGTTACATTAAATTATATTTATATCCAACCAATACTAATAAGAATAATACAATATTAATTGACGAAATCAGAACAAAATGCTTCTTTCTTTGTGTAAATAAATTTGCAACAAATTCTCTTATTAGTGCATTTGCATAAAAGTACCACTTAGTTTTGCTTCCCATCCCCTCGCATTCAATTCCTTCGTTATTTGCAATAACTCCACTTCTAAAAACATGATAATTGGTTGTAGAAAATACTATCTTTCCATCTTTGTTAACTTTATCTATTTTTTCTTTAGAAAATTTCATATTCTCATTTGTACTAGTAGATTTATTTTCAATAATAATATTTTCTGGCTTTATTCCATTTGCTATTAAATAATTTCTAATTGCTTCAGACTCAGATATTACTTCATTACTACCTTTTCCACCTGAAGGAACATATATGATGTCTTTGTTTGTTTCTTTCTTTTGTTTTTTGGCAAAATCAATCGCTTTATCTACCCTAGATTTTAGCAGTGGTGTTAATGTTCCATCATTCCTAATTTGAGCACCAAGAATTATTATAAAATCTTTATCGTAATTTGGATTATGTCTTGCAGCCATTATGTTACAATATAGTGTTGCTATAATTAGGCAGTACCAATATGATATTACTGTATTCGCACCTATATCTGTAAATGTTTTTAAAAAAAATTGCGATTCATTTAATGGTAATTGCTTTATAAAAACAAAAATGTTTTGCACCGCTAAAATTGCTATAACATTTGTTATTCCAAAAATAATTCCTAATAAATTTACAAAATTAAAACCTTCTTTTTTTATTAAAAATATATTAGATATCGCCCCATATATTGATAAGGCAATAATAAATGGCACCGTTAATATTGCAAAGTACTGAAATGATCCAAGTGTATTAGTATATATATCTTTAATATTTATATTCCCCCAATTAATTATTAGCAAGTTTATTTGCCTTATAATATTAATTGAAAGAAATAATGTAAGTCCTAAATTCATTATAATAGAATAAGAATATTTTTGTTTCTTATATTGTTCTTTTATATACAGTATACAGCCATAGGCTATTCTAGATAAATACAAAATTAATATTACTTCTATTGCTAAACTTAAATATACATTGTTGCTTGTATCTGTTACCAACAAAATTATGATACTTACAACTATTAGTACAAGCGTTAATATAAGATAAATTTTTCTCTTACTCATTTTTTTCTCCAATCAAATTAATAATTTGTTCTTACCCTTTTTATATCATAGTTGCATTTTTTTAACTATATTTTTTACATAATTCACTAATTTCCTAGTGCATCTTTATATGGTAAGTCGCTGAATTCAATATTTTCAATATTTAAAATTTTATTATACTCATCAAATTCAAATTTGAAAACTTCTGGAGCATTTATTTTTTTATCAAAAATTTTTTTATTTCTAAAATAAAACTGCATATCATCTTTATCCCCGTTGTATTTAAATTTACACCATGTCATTATAAAAAATGTTATAGCATAACCATGAGAAAAAATTGCTATTCTCTTTCCTTTATTAGCATTTAATACTTCATTAAATGCTTCTGTAAATCTTTCTCTTACTTCTTTTTGACTTTCTCCGCCTTCTGTTTTATAATTCTCGTCAGTATATTGTCTTAACCACCAATCTTTAACTATATCATCATTTGGTTTTCCTGTTCTTCTTTCATCAAATCTATCATCTATATTAGCATTTAGATTTTGTTTTTCTAAAAGATACTTTGCTGTTTGGAGAGTTCTTACACAATTACTTGTATAAACGACATTAATATTTTGTAATTCTTTTTCATTGCTTAAAATCTCAGCACGCTTTTCTCCTTCTACACTTAATATAATTTTTTCATTTTTAATAGTTTTATTTTGATTTGTATTGTATTGCAATATTTTCTTACTATTAAATCTTACAGAATGTCTAATTAAATATACAGTAGTTTGTACCATAAAACACCTCACAATATCTCTATTTTAACAATTATACTATAATTAAATTTAGAATGAAAGGGTTCCTATTATCAAAGTTTCGTGCAATAAAAAATTAGCGAACAACAAATGTTCGCTTTTTGAGATATTACCTTTTCCCTATTTTTAAGATTATTAAAAAAACCGGTTCGTTCGAACCGGTAATGTAGTGAAATGTACGGAATCTGAAACTGATGTTGGCGGTTGTGATTTAGTACAGTCTGTGACGAAGTGAGGAAGTGGCTGAACCTCACAAGAAAAAGACTTGCCTATTGTTTATCATTTAATCTTTGAATTAAATAATTATTTAATTCATTTTCTATATCATCTAAATTTGTATTTTCAGGACAACTATTTTTAAGTAGTTGTAATTTATTGTGTAGTATATTTTCATTTTTTATATACTTTAATGAATATTGAAAACTAATATCATAAATAAAACATATCTGCTTTATTATTTTATCAGCTTCATTTTCTTGTTTTCTATTTATACAACATTGTTTGTTATATATATTTTCAAGAATTTCCTTATGAAAAATAACATTGGGCTTAATACTATTACCTTGAGTTTTTAGTAGATCTAATTTATCTGCGTCTCTAATAATTTTACAAACAATTTCTTCATTAAAACTTAAGTTGTCACTAATTTTATATTTATTATGTTCATATACTGCACTATATATAAGATTTATATATTTATCATTAAAAACATAATTTTTTATATAATTATTGTGTTTTAAAATTTCTACACCTAATTTGCCATGATCGACTGAATTTAAATCTGAATATGTTTCATATCTTTTCCATTGTTCAAATCTGCCAATATCATGTAATAACCCTGCTATTCCTATGATTTCAATCATATCTTCTGGAAGGTATAATGATTTTGCAATTTCTATTGAAAAATTCATTACTCTAATTGAATGATTAAATTTTCTTAATAAATTTTCGTTTTTAGTATCAAATTTTTTAAAATAATTTTCAAATTCACTCTTTTGTATTTCTAACATATTTCATCACCAAAATTATTATAATATATTCTGAATTATGTTTGCAAGGGGACTATTATTCCGCCACCGCTATTTTGGTCCGTTACGATTTTTTACTTAAATAATAAAACTGCCTCAGAATCCTTATGTTGTAGTGTTTTTAAAGCAATAAAAAATACAGTGATTATTATAAAATTGACTGTATTTTTTATTATCATCGTTTCTAATTATTAGATTTGCAATATAATATTTTATATTTTTTATCTTATTTCCTTCCAAATTCTGTTATATTTTTCTGTAGATAAAGGGCTATACAAAAAATATTCGCATCTTGCCAATTCATCTTCACTTGGAAACATTATATTATTATTTCCAAATTCTCCCCATGCCCCTTTAATTGGTGATGTATAGCCAGTAGATGTCATATTTCTTATTGCAATATTAGCTCTACACATAAAATTAATAAATTTTTCGGCAGCATCTTTGTGTTTTGTATTTTTTACAATTACAAATCCATCAACAAATTTATTTGAACCTTCGTTTGGTATTACATATGCTAAGTTCGGGTTTTGATCAATTGCAAATTTAGCTTCTCCTGAGTACACAAGTGCTAAAGCTCCCTCATCTGCTATCATTGCATCTCTTGACTCTTCTTCAGCATATCTTCTTAATAACTTAATTTGCGATATTAAAGTTTGTTTTGCCTGATTTAGTTCGTTATCATCAGATGAGTTCATACTGTATCCTAAACTTTTTAGAGCCATTCCAATAGCGTCTCTCATCGAGTCCCACATCCATATTTGGCCTTTATATTTGTTATTAAATAAAAAACTCCATGAATTTACATCCTCATTTACTATTTTTTTATTGTATAGAATGCCAAGAGTACCTGTCATATATGGAACTACGTACAGATTTTCCTTATCATAATCTGGACTTAAATATTCGCTTGCAATATTAGATAAGTTTGTAATATTCGATTTATTTAACTTTTCTAGTCTATTTTCTTTAATTAGTCTATCAATCATATAGTCAGATGGAACTAAAATATCATATTTATTTGGACTTTTAATAAAATCATCGTACATGGCTTCGTTACTTTCAAATTCTTTGTAGTTAACTTTAATTTTGTATTCTTTTTCGAAATCTCGTATAGTCGATGCATCCATGTATTCAGCAGCATTATATACACTTATTTCTTCTACATAATTAATTTTTTCTTCATATGCATTTACTGCTTTTGCATTACTTTGTGTGATTATTTTAGGATTTTTAGTATTGGGTTTATTCATTTTCACAAAAACAATTGCAATTATAATTACAGCTAAAACTATACATGCTATTATTGTTAAAATTTTATTTTTATCCATAACTTTCTTCTCCTATCTTTTTTAGTTCACTTATTTTGTCTTGACTTTCTGGTACATATTTTTTATTTTCTTCATTTACACTGTTTAAAACTTTTAATGTGTTTGTAAATGCATTTTCCAAGGCAACCTCTGATAGATTATTCTCTGCTATATTTACAGTTTGATTTTTTAATACACCTGTTGTAGATAGTAAAATATTACTTGTGTTAGTTTCTATCTTTTTAATCTTGTCTAATACCAATTTTTGATTGTAAAGTGAGTTTGCAACTGCAACAGCAACGTTTAAAGCTTCTACAGTAACATTTGTTACTCTATCAAGATTTCTAATTATAGCTTTGTTATTGTTTCTTATAATTTCAAAAGCTAATGCACTTTGTTCTTTTATAAGAGCCATTTGCTTTAAATCATACATCTTTCTATCCAAGCATTCTAATATATTTTTAAAATGAGAATTTTCATTGTTAGATTCTGCAATGTTTATAATTTCTAGTCTTAATTTTTCTCCAAGTTCATATTCAGAATTTATTTTTCTTACTAAATCTTTTAATTTATTTATTTCTATCTCCAATGTTATGTTATCTCGACTTAATATTTCTTTTTCACTTTTTAAGTTATCTATTAATATAGCAATATATTTTTCTTCTTCCTTTATCTTTTTAAAATATCTATTAATAGGATTTGCAAATAGTCCATGATGAGTAGTAAAATCAATATCTTTGGGTCGTATCTCTTCTATTTTTACATTTAAGCTTTCTATTTCTTCTTCAATAGAATTTCCAACACTTATAACATTCGCAATATTATTAACAGTTATTCCAGTCATTTTGCTTTTTGACTCTACTTCTTTAACTGTTTCCTTTGCAAAATTTTCTATCTCTTTTTCATAATCTCTATCCGCTTCTATTAAGTCCATTAAATGCCTCCTACATCTGCGAGTTGAACAAACTTTCTAATTTATACATAACATTATCTGAATCTGCATCCATTGTTGAGGCTTCATTTATATCTGAAACTTCTTTTAATACGTCTATATCCGCATTATATCCTATTGTATAGATTGGAATTCTCAAGCCTCTTGAAATATCTTCTATATCGTCAAAGCTATAGCCTCTGTTACTTTCTCCATCTGTTAAAACAAATATCATTAGTCTTGTATTAGGATTATTTTTTTGTTGTTCTACTAACATATGCTCCGCAACAACTAATGCATCAAACATTGCTGTACCACCAGTAGCTTTCATCGATTTTACAGCATTTATAAAATATGCTTTTTGCGTATTATCAAACTTTGCAATAGGAAGAGCTATGTTTACAGAATCTGAAAATGTTATTAGTCCTATATTTGTATTTTCATTTATAAATGATGATGCTCTATTTAAGCTTGCTTTTAATTTAAGCATAGGTGATCCATCCATACTACCAGATACATCTGCTACAAATACAGCTGTTAAATCGCTTGAACCATTTTTTTCTTTTTTCCATACATTTAAAGCTTCATCTACTTGCTTGCCCTTAAATATATAACCTTTATAGTTATAATCATTTAAGCCGTTAAATCCACAATCAGTAGCCTTTTTTTGTGATTCGGCAGATTTACAATAGTTTATAAATTGATTAATAATTTCATTTTTTAGGTTTGATAGATTTCCAATAGCATACACAGGATATGAATTTATTTCGCCAAAAGGAATAAATTCATAATTGTTTCTTAAACTAGGATTTGTGTAATATGTTTCATAATTAGATACAAACCCATCTATAGTCCCATTTTGCAAGGATTCATATAATTGCAAAGTTTCATAAGGTACATAAGGTATCTTATCCTGATATTCTTTTAGTTTATTTGTTGCTAACTGACTTAATGGGTTGCTGCTATCAAACATACTTAACATGGCTAATAGATAATTTAATCCGTCTTCATTTGAAAGAGGATTTGCATAGCCTATAATATATTCTCCGTTTATTACACTATTAACCACTGTAGTAGCATCACTAGAATTATACTTCGCTTCGATTTGCAATTTAGCATTTTTTGAAATAATTACTCCTGAAACATTTCTTAAAATTCCATCCGAAGCAACTTTATAGTTTTGTGATCTTCCCTGCAACATTGTTCCATATATATTACATGTAGGAATATACGCATCAGGATTATATTTACCTGAAGATATAAAATCAACTGCTAAGCTACTTGGTATTGCTCTAACACCAACTGAAATGGGAACATCGTTAATTTTTAAATTACTTTTGTTAAATTCTTCAGCTACTTGTTTAATCCAAGAATTTGAAGTGTCGCTTACTATAGAAAAATATATTGTTATAAAATTATCTGTTGTAGGATTTACAATAAATGGATATTCAGAAATATCTGGTAATACTGTAGTATCATTATCTGATACGATTGCATTACTTTTTTGTAAGTTATAATTTCTAACATTTATTGACTTGTATAATGAATCTAATTGTTTAGAATATTTTTCCATATCAATAGTTTGCCTTGATTTTCCAACATCTTCTGTTAGGCTTATTACTAAATAAATAACTCCAATTACTATTAATGCAAGTAAAACGAATAATAATTTGTTTTTGTTTTTCATCTTTTTCTTCCTTTCTTTTTATTTATATAGTTGTGTGTTTTTTATAAGCTCATCCATTTCTATAAGGGCAGGCAGTTCCATTATTTCACCGCTCTCTAAACTATTAAATCTAGAAACCTCAAAAAGCATCTTATCAAGTTTTAGTAATATGTCTTCATTTGTAGAAGTAGCAGTTTGGACAAAATTTATATATTCATTATATATTTTCATCTTTTCTTCTGATACTTCATTAGCTGGAAATCCTTTTTTTTGTAGTGTTTCATATTCGTCTATATCAAATGCAGCAATTTTATTTAAAATGCTTCTCATATTTAAGTATAAAATGTTTTCAACATTTTGCAAAACACTATCGAATTTTTGGTATGTAAGTTCTTGTGGTGAAAATTTTTGAAGGAGAATTTCTCTAATTGTTTTTGCTTTTCTTTTAAACCTTTTTAACTGGCTTAAATTTTTTAATATATTTTTATCAAAAGTATCTCCATTTTGCATAGCCTCCTCAAATACTTTAACACAGTCATCTAATGAACTTACATTTTGAGATACTAAAGCATATGGTTCTTTAGTTGAGAGTATTCTTTTATTAAAATATGTAAAGCCAAATACACTGGAAACTATTGTTAACCAACCTATTACTATTGAAAATATTTCGCCAGTAAATAAAGAAAAGCCCATAAATGCTTTTGAAAAAACTGCAATATTTAAAGCTATTATTGAAATATTCGTTATTATTAACTGAATAATTTTTTTATGTGTCATTTTTTTCTCCTAAATATACAAAATTTTATCTAGAAATAATTATAATATATTGAAATTTTTTTTACAATATTAATATGTAATTAATTATCTTTCAGTAACAATATTGGCCATACCATAATTATCTCAGTTACACAACAAGCATTTGCAATTCCATAAAAAATTTAATTTATTATTTTTTATTCGCAGTTATTCCATAGTATCTTCTAATTAGCTTAATACCTTTTGATGTAATATTTTTATTTACATATTTATCAAATATGTCCTCTTCTATTATTACTTTTTTGCTTTGTCTATTACTTTCTTCAGACCAATTGTCTAATATTGGTGCCTTCAAAAGCAAAGCTAGTAAATCTTTCTTTGATTTATAATATTCAACTACGTGTAGCGGAATTAATTCCACATCTTTAAATCCCGCATCAATGATTGCTTCATAATCTATAAAACTTATAGGCTTTTTATCCTGAAACCCTTGACCTCTTTTAAACATTCTTTTTAATTCCCAGCAATCTAGTTTATCAACACCTCTTATTATTAAATATCCCCCTGGTTTTAATGTTTTATGTATTTGTTTTGGGTCTATTACTGTATGACGTGCAGTTACCAAATCAAAATAATTGTCTGGAGTATTCATAGATAAATTGTTCATTACTCTAAATTTTATATTTTTTTTACCACTTTTTTCTAAATTTTTATTTGCTTCATTTATCATTTGCTTAGAAAAATCAGTTCCTAATATCTCTAAACAATCTGGGAAATATTTTAAAACTTTTTCACCTGCAGCTGTTCCTAAATCTAAAATTTTTGTTTTTTTATTTGAATGTTTAACAATTTCATCTTCATATATCCAATTAGTATAATTTTCAGAAATATAATTTATGTCGTCAAAAGACCAATTTGCTAAATTATTGTAATACTCGTATTCGTCTACGTTCATTTTTTATTAACCTTCTTTCTTATTTATTTGTGATTATATAGAAAAAGAACCTCCTTTCATGAATATACTGGCAAAATAATCACAAAAATTTTGTGTATATTTTATTGCCATTCATGAGGAGATTCTTAAGGCTCTTCATTATTCCTTTAAATGTACCCATTTATCTGATAGTAAACCGCGAATGACTGAATTGATTTACTACAATCATATTATAATATATATTATTAGATAATTCAATATAATAAAGCTATTGCCAAGCTTTAAAATTGACTCAAATTGCCGATAATCTATGTATTATTTTCTTTTTATCATAGTATATTTAAGTTAGTAGTTTACTGACTATTTTTAATAAATTTTGCTTGTAATTTCATGTCATCAACCGGAGTAATATGTGTTGATATGTAATCAATTATATCTTTTTCAGCTACTTTTTTTCGGAACAATAATTCATAAAACTCTTCATCATTTATATTCGTATTTTTTAAGCGACCTGAAGAGTAATACTCTTCAATGAGTTGTATAATTTTGTTCAATTCTGGTATTTCCTGATTATCTGGTATAATATCTAGCACTTTTTCTTTTTTAGGAGATTTTTGCACTGAAATTGGATTATAAAAGCTTGTCATTAAAAATAAATTAATTCTACATTTTGGCTTTTCGGAGTGCCATCCATTAGAGCTATAAATATAATCGGAATATGGATAATGATAGTCTGTAATATGAATCATTTTATTAATCAATTCCGAAAAATCATCCATACTGGGTTCAAATTTAAGGTTGTACTTCATTGAATAGTATGTTGGCAAAAAGCAATCAGTTGTTACCATATTGCTGTCATTAACATAAAGATGAAAGTAATTATTACCTAGGAATGAAGAAGAAATCGTAAATATAACTCCATCTGTTATATATTCTTTTCTAAAAATTACTTCTTCCGTGTTTTTATATACATATGGTTCCTTTGAAATAATTTTCCAATCCCCATCTCCATACTTATTATTTAAATATTCAATAGCAACGCGATGCTTATCATTATTTGTATAAATAGTAATCGCAATAACAATAAATATAGTCATTACCAAAACCAATACTATTTTTTTATTTTTCATATATCCACCTTTATAATACAATTATATCCTTTAGTTCATAAAAGCTTATATTTATTCGAGTCCATTTGGTATATTTTTTAATACACATTCAGATAGAGCGCTTGCTCGCACAAAATCTGTAGCATATGGTTGTTTATCATCAAGTAAATATACATTACACGTTGTATTTCCTAATAATCTTGATGGATTAAAGTTAAGTTCTGACGTCATAAATCTTTTGAGATTTTTATTTAAATCATGATACTCAATGTATAAATAATAATTATAACTAGGAACAAGTGAAGCCAATAGGTGTCTGCCAGTGTAGGCTTTTATTTTTTTATCCCAGCCAATAATATTTCCTTCAACTTTTGTACCACTACTTTTTATTGATTTAATTTCTTTAATCTCTTTATGATTAACAACATAGAAAACTAGGAAAGCAAAAGAGCAAAAAAACGGAGCAAATAAAAAAACTCCAATAATCCCTACTACAAAGGATGACACATTAAAATTAGAATTTATAATTCCTGTAATTGCTGCAGTTGCAAGTAATATTAACATCATACAAAAGTAATATTTAAATATAACCATAAAATCTTCTGATTTATAACATAATTTCTTTTTCATGGTCATTCCTCCTTATTCATATGGAACACGGATTTTGTGTAAGTTATTCCATTTACAACATATTCTGAAATTGGTAACCTCATATAATTTGCTTCAATATTCGTTTGAAAAATTTTGCGTTTCTTCCATATTTACCTTAAATGTTAATGTTTTAAATTTTCATGTATATAATTAGCAATTATTTCTGAGCCACTGTTGCAGTCAGCTTTTAAAACATTTAGTAAACATTCATCAAGTTTTTTACTTTCGATAAAATCATTTAACATATTATATATTTTTTTCGGATCTTCACATTTAAAACCAAAGTTATTATCTGTTACATATTTATAATTATCATTTTCTTGGCCCATAATGTGTCCTGTTACAACAATTGCTGTTCCGCTTCTCGCCCCTTCAAGTAACATGTTAGGACCAGCTTTAGCTAACAAAATATGTGCATTATCTAAAAACTCGTTCATGTTTTTTACGAAGCTATATATTTTTATGTCGTTTGATATTTCTCCTGCTTTTTGCATTTTCGTTAATGTATCATATAACTTTTCATCTCTTCCACAAATAAAGTTTATAGAGGTATTTTTTAATTTTGAAACTTCCTTAAGATATTTAATATTTTTCTTCAACTTAACTGATGGATTAACTAATAAAATATTTATTTTGTTCTCAATTTTTTTAGATGAAGCCCTTCTTTCTATATCGTCCCTTATTGGGAACCCTGAAACAAGTAATTTATCTTTGCTCATTCCTTTTGTTATATAATCTTTTTTGATTTCTTCTGTTGGTACAAACGTAAAATCTGCTTTTAAATCGAACCAAACTATAGGTGGATTAACAAGATCAATTACATCAACATAAAAAGGAATATTTAAGTTGTTTTCCTCTATAATACGAGAAACAGATTTAGTAAACATACTGTGAACTGTTATTATCAAATCTGGTTTATAGTCTTTTATCTCTTTTAATAGCCTCTTTTTTTCGTTTTTATATATTAAATAATGTAATACATTAGGGAATGCTTTTTGCCATAGATATCCAATATAATACAGCCTTGGAAATCTTGTTGTTATAGGTATATAAGAATTTTCCAAGTTTTGTCCAAATTTGCCCATCATTTCAAAACTATCAATTTGCTTTATGTCGTAGCCAAAATTACGTAATTTGTTTTCTAATGCATTTGCTGCAGATTTATGACCTGTTCCAGTCCTTTCTGCAGTTAAAATCATTATTTTTTTCATATAAACTACCACCTTAAAAAAATATTAAAGTTTACATGTTATATACATTAAATATCATAATATTGCTATGTTTTCAATACAATTATTTATTTAATTATGCAACTGTCCAATTAAATATATAATAATTTCTACTTTGTGTGAATATTATATCTGATTTTTTTAAAAAAATAAACCATAATATTTAAATAATTCAATATAAATTTTAGCTTTTAAGCATGAAACTTGCATTTTATGTACACTAGTGTTATAATATTGTATAACAGCTTCAAATGAAGCCTGTAAAGTTCCGCGAGACAGTACAAAGGAGGTATTGCTATGAAGCGGATTCTTGTTGTCCTGGTAACCCTGGCCATGTTGGCCACGACCTGTTTCACTGTGGCATTTGCCGATGACTACGACATGTATCTGTATGGATACAATCGCACTGGAGTCTGCATCTGCACTCAGTGCACCTTGAGGGCTACGCCTTCAACCAATGGAACGTCAGTAGGCCGTCTCCGCAATGGAGAAACCTGCTACATCGTGGGCCAGTACGGAAACGATTGGTTCATGGTGGGTCTTGGCGACGGTAGCTATGGATTTGTCAAAGCCGGATTGGTTAAGGCAGATCCCATGTGGATCGTTCTGACAAAATACACCTATCTGTATGCCACTCCGTGGGATACAGGTGACTTTGGCGGACTTCGAAACGGCGAACAGTCTGGCAGAGCCATGCTGGTACTTGGCCAGAGGGGATCCTACTACGCAGTGCAGTGCAGAGAAGGTACCGCAGGTACCAGCTTTGTACATACGTGGGATGTCGGAAGCTACTCAAATGGCGCAAACCTTTATGTTTGTGCTGAGCAGGTTGACCTTCTTGACAGTCCTTCCGGAACAAAAGTGACTACTGCTGATAGATTTACCATTGTAACTGTCGACAGTATGTCTGGCGACTACTACCATGTGGTCGTAAACGCTGGTACAGCTGAAGAGACATCTGGTTGGGTGTTATCTCGATTCATCCATCCTGTCATCAACTAAACCAGTACTGGCTACCGCACCGTAAAAAGTGCGGTAGCCTCTTTTTTTTTTATAAAAATATTTCATAGTTATTTTATTTGTGATACAATGTAAAAAAATTATAAAGGATGGTTTTACATATGATTCCTAGAGATCAAAATCCTGATTTCTTAAATGAATTCTTGGACTATTCATCAGTTACTTTAAATAAATCTGTAAATTCAATAAAAGAATATAATTATGACATTGCCCTATTCTTGAAATTTATTAAGTATCACTTTGGAATGATTCCTGTTAATGAAATTGAAGAAATAAAAGCAATTACTATTGATGATTTAACATTATCAACGATAGAAAAAATATCACTAGCTGATATACAAGCTTTTTTGGCATATCTTAAAAATACATATAATAGCAAACCTGCAACACTAGCCAGAAAGGCTTCAACTATACGTATTTTCTTCAAATACTTGTGTAACAAATCTAAAAAAATATCATCTAATCCAGCTCAAGAGCTAGAAAATCCAAAGCTTGATAAAAGATTGCCTAAATATTTGACCCTTGAACAAAGTGAAAGGCTATTAGAAGTATCACAAACCTCATCTAGTTCTCATGGAAATCATGATAATCATGAACGTAATTTTGCTATTATAACTTTGTTTTTAAATTGCGGAATGCGTTTATCAGAACTTGTTTCTATTAATTTAAATGATATTAATTATTTTGATAGCAAGTTAAATGTTATAGGTAAAGGAAATAAAGAACGCACTATTTATTTAAACAATGCATGTATTGATGCTATAAAAAAATATATTGAAGTAAGACCTCGCGAAGGTGTAAAAGCTGATTCAAGAAATGCTCTATTTTTAAGTGAACGAAGAGAAAGAATTAGTAACCGTGCAGTTCAATATATCGTTAAAGAAGAATTAAAGCTTTCAGGTATAGATCCAAACAAATACTCTGTACACAAATTAAGGCATACAGCTGCTACTCTTATGTATAAATATGGCAATGTTGATATTCGTGCTCTACAAGAATTGCTGGGACATGAAAGTATTGCAACTACTGAAATATATACACATGTTGATAATGAACAAGTTCGATCAGCTGTAGAAAGGAATCCATTAAATAACAAAAAACAAGTAGATTAATTATTACTAATCTACTTGTTCTTTCTCTACACACCCCTATTTTTACAAGCATGGTATTGTTAATTCTTGCCCAGGAAAAAGATTACTTGATGATAAATTATTTATTTCTTTAATATCTTTTATAATAAATCTTATATCTTTATTTAAATAATAGTCATTATTGGCAAGCTCTACTTCTGCTATTTCCCAAAGAGTTTCTCCAGAAGACACATAAATCGTTTTTAAACTTGTTTCCACATGTGATAGTGTAATTTTATTTCCCATTACCGAAATAAGCCCTAAAGTTAAAATAATGATAATAAACATACTAAAAATAATTTTATTAAAAGTTTTTTTAAATTTTTTATTTTTCATAATAATATACCTCCATATTTGCGAACACATTTTCGTTTTATGAAGCTATTATATGCGAACAAAGGTTCCTTGTCAATACTTTTTTTAAAAAAATTAAAAAAATTTGTTTGCATATAAAAACAGCTATTTATAAGCATATGCTTTAAATAGCTGTTTGCTTTAATTTGCTTGCCCTAGCTATTCCTTTTTAACTTTATCACAACATCTTTACTTCCCTCCATTGTGTACATTGTAAAATGTATAGTAAGAGTTTCTGTTGCATCATATTGTGTTAAAGAGAACGTTTCTTTGTAATGCAATGTTCCATCGGGATTGTATATCATTATTGAATTACTTGAATGGGCTTCTTCTTTATAATATTTATTTCCATCATTGTCTTTTATATGCACATCTTCTATAACTTTATGCTTTGAATTTAGTCCCCATTCAAAGAAATTTTTATCTTTTTTATTAGTATTATCATTATAGACTAATTCAAGTATACTGCATGTATTATATACTTCAAATTTCACGCTATCTATATTAGGCTCGCTACATTCTGTAACTACATAAATTTGCGTTTCTCTTTCTGAAAATTTAGAAGGAAGGTCTATGGTCGCTTCCCAATTATCTTTTATAGATTTTTCTTTGCCGTTAATAAATCTTAATTTTAATGCGTTGATTTTAATATGTAGTTGTTTAGATTTTGGTAATTTAGACATAGCATATATATTATAATTTAGTTTCATAGAGTTGCTTTCAATGTCTTGATATGCTATGCTTCCATTACACACGTCATTAATATATCTATTGTTATAGTCAGTATAGTTTTGTTTTATATTATTTGGCAAACAATATTTATCAAATAATGTTTTACTATTACAATATAGTATGTTGTTTGCATCATCGAATATGATAGCCTCGTCTATATATACATCTGTTATTTCTAAAACATCATATAGTTTGCCAAAAGAAATATTAATATCAAAATTTATATTTTTTTGATCCATAACCATATTTATTATTTTTATACTCATTTCTGAAGTTGTATCTAATTCCTTATCTATCTCTTCAATATATCCGCTTTCAATTGCTCTATCTATGCCTTCGCTGTTATTAAAAAATCTTAGGATTAATTTTTCAATTTGCTTAGCATATGCAATACCACTTATTAGAGTCAATCCAGCAATTATAGCAATTATAAATCTAGATATGTTAAAAGCTTTCTTAGAATTATCCCTATACAAGGCATTAAAAATTGTCTCTGTATATGAGTCATGCTCATATATTTGTGCATTTAAGACTGAGTATATTCTTTTATCTTCTTCATCAATTATGTTCATATGCTTTCCTCCTTATAATTATTTTTGATTTTAATTTTAGCTCTAGCCAATTTTGTTTTAACGGTGTTTTCATTTATATTCAAAATTTGACTAATTTCCTTTGATGTGTAACATTCCAAATAATATAAAGTTACTATGATTCTTTCTTCATAGTTTAAGCATTTTATTAAAAGATAAAAATCTATATCACTTTCACTTAAGTGTTCACATTCACGATCCAAATAATTATTAATGTCATCTTCAAAAGTGACTTCTTTCATTTTCTTTTTTCTGTATATTCTATTACATTTGTTAATTAATATTTTAATTATCCATGGTTTAAATGATTCTATTTTCTTTAGTTTTCTAATATTATTAAATGCTTCTATCATTGTTTCTTGAATTGCATCATCTATATCGTCATTACTTACAAGTCTCATTTTAGCAATTTTATATAAGTCATGTTTTAGCATTAATATTAGGTCAGTAAACGCTTGCACATCACCATGCTGCGCTTTTAATACTAATTCTTCCATTTTTTACTCCTTATTAATTCTATGAATTGCAGTATTATGGCTTTAAGTAAGATTTTTCTGCAAATTAATAATTACCTTTTTTTACCTAATTATTTACATATTTATTAATTTAAGATATTATACGAACCATACCAGTTGCAAATGATTAAAGCCATGTTGGGTAGGAGCGTAAGTTCCAAATCTAATGTGGCTTTAATTGTTTTCAAAAGCTAGAGAGAGCTGTGATGTCTGAAAGGAGAATGAATAATGAAACTTCGGAAATCGATTCTTTCGCTTGCTCTCATGGTCATGCTTCTGATATGCCCTATCACGAAAGGTCTTGCCTCTGGTTTTGAGACATTTCCTCTTGGTTCCTGGTATATGGTAGGCTCTTTTTCGTTTACCAATTACAACATCACAGAAGTAAAAACTGTAGAGGGGCGCTATTTAACAATGGTGGTGGACTTCTACAAACCTACATGGGATGCTGGAGTTGGCGAAGTAAAGCTTACCATGGATATAAGAGATGCATACACAGGTTCATCAATAACTGGTCAGTTTGTTGTCGGATCAACATCTGGTACAACTATCATTTCTGTCCCAATTTACAACATTGATTTGGGATATTCTGGCAGAAAAGTTCAGATTTGGTTCGACGCAAGTTCCGTCGGAGCATCCAATGGCAACTTCCGCTCTCTTACCATCGACTACTATAGAGTATATACGTCAAACAGTCCCGTATAACCCTACTTAGCAGAAGATAGTATGGTCCGGAAGAAAAAGCCACAGCCTAAATCGCATAGCAACTAGAACCTAAAATCACTCTCTCTAGCTTTTGCTGCTCTCTCCAGCCTTGGAGGGAGCAGTTTTTTTATTGCTTGTATAAAAATATGTTTTACAATTTATTTATCACCTTATACATAATTTCTTTTACCTTTGGTTTATTACTATTCTCACAAAACAGATAATTCTCCATTATATCTTTTGAGCATTTTTCAGACATGATTTTAGTAGCTGAGGTAATATTACATTTAACATTATTAACAGTAGTATTATGCTTTTGAGCAATTATTGGATAAACATTTTTGTTTAAATTACCGCCTGAATAAATATACTTCTTTGAATAAATTTCATATATAGCTTCTGCCATATATTGTGTTCCAACATATGAAAAGTTATATTGAAGCTTCTCTAGCTCCTTAAATATTTTGTTCTTAATAAGTTTTTGATTTGCAGATATATCACAATTAGAAAGTTCGCGTATTGCATAAATTAATTGGGCAATTTGAATAGGTCTATAAATCACTTTATAAACCTCATTCTCATATGATTTATCATCTAGCTTGTTTTTTTCTGCTAATAAAATCAAAGAAATCTTATTAGTTGATTTATTATTATTCTCTGAGACAAATTCAATATATGATGAAGCAGAATTTTCTTTTAAATTATAGTCTAAAATGGCTATATCAATTTTCTGCCTATTTGATATTTCAATAGCTTCTTTTGCTGTATAAGAAATTCCACAAATACGAACATTTTTAACATATTGAATTATTCCATTTACTAATCTTTTACATATAACTGGATCATTTTCAATTACTAATACATTTAACATCTTTATCACCTATTAATAAGAGCAAAAAAAATGTATAAAAAGTTTCAAAAAACTGCAAAAAATCAGTATTTTTTACAAATACTGATTTCCTAAAACATCCAGTTTTAAATTAAGGCTATCGTTTCTTGTGCAATCATCATTTCTTCATCTGTTGGTACAACATATACTTTTATTTTTGATGACTCATCTGATATTTCCGCTTCTTCTCCTTTTACATTATTCTTTTCTTTATTAATCTCAACTCCCATGAACTGTAATTGTTTACATATTGTTTCTCTTACTTTTGCTTGGTTTTCTCCAATTCCACCAGTAAATACAATAACATCTATTCCACCAAGTTTTACAGCATATCTTGCTATATACTGTGCAACTGTGCTAGTAAAAATATCTATTGCAACTTTTGCATCAGGATTACTAGTTGAGCTTGCTTCTATCTCTCTAAAATCAGGTGCCATTTTGCTAATTGCAGCTAGTCCTGACTTTTTATTTAATATACCATTCATATCGTTTGGAGCAATGTTTTCTTTGTCCATAATGTATGTTACAACAGATGGGTCTAAATCACCAGATCTTGTAACCATTGCAATTCCACCTAGTGGAGTAAGTCCCATACTTGTGTCAACGCACTTACCATCCTTTATTGCACAAATGCTTGCACCCTGTCCAAGATGACATGTTACAATTTTTAGCTCAGAAATATTTCTATTCATAAGTGTTGCTACTCTTTTTGATACATAACTATGTGATGTTCCATGGGCTCCATATTTTCTTACTCTAAGTCTCTCATAATATTCTATAGGTATTGGATATAAATAGTTTTCTTTAGGCATTGTTTGATGAAATGCAGTGTCAAATACAGCAACCATTGGAGTATTTGGCATAAGTTCCATGCATGCTTTTATTCCAAGCACAGCAGCAGGATTATGTAGTGGTGCGAATTCTCCGCACTGAGCAATTTGCTCTATTACAGTTTCATTTATTTTTGCAGGACCACTAAATATTTCTCCTCCATGTACTATTCTATGTCCTACGGCATCTATTTCATTTAAAGATGAAATTACACCATATTCCTTACATAATAATTGATTCATTATTCCCTTTAAAGCTTCATCATGTGAATGAACGCCCTTTTTTATAACATATTTTTCTCCATTTACTTTATGGGTTAGAAATGCTTCTTCTTCACCTATTCTTTCGTAATTACCTTTTGCTAAAACTTGTTTTGTTTCCATATCTAAAAGCTGGTATTTTAAAGAAGAGCTTCCACAATTTAATACTAATACTTTCATCTAATACCTCCTAAATTTCTTTTTTGAATTATATCTATAAATTTGAAAAAATTCAATACATAGAATAATAAAAAAAGAGACATGACTATTTTCAAGTCATGTCTCTTGTGGGGTTACCTGATTTTCACCTCGAGTCGATAGGTCCTTTCGGGTTCATCAAGCTTTTTCAGCTTGAAGCCGTCTCGTCCGTAACGCTCAATCAGCGCTCGTTCAATGGCATCTTTCAGCTCCTTATGAGCCTTGAACACCACTGAAACAGTGAACATTATGTCGATATCGAAGAATCCCTCTGCCATGTTATTGGCAAAGATTTTGGAAATCTCCTCCATTTCGACAAATGAACGCTCCTCTACTTCCCGAAGCTTACCCATGATGTGATACCCCCTTGCATTATTTACTCCACATGGAGCATATGTTTATTATACCATTTTTAGGCTTATTTTACAAGTTCCATAGTTTCTCTTGCAATCATTAGCTCTTCTTCTGTTGGTACAATCCAAACTTTTACTTTAGAATCCTTAGTAGAAATTTCTTTTTCTTCAGCTTTAACTTTGTTAGCCTCTTTATCAAGTTCAACACCCATAAAACCTAGATATGAGCAGATTTCTTCTCTCTCATCTGGTCCTCTTTCTCCTACTCCTCCTGCAAATGTAATTACATCAACTCCATTCATCGCAGCAGCATATCTTCCTATATACCCAGCTATAATATAGCAATATTCTTTTATTGCAAGTTTTGCTCTTTCATTTCCATTTTGAGCTTCTGCTAAAATATCACGATTATCAGCTGATATTCCGGATATTCCAAGTAACCCAGATTCCTTATTTAATATTCTGTTCATTTCAGAAGCGGAAATATTTTCTTGTTCCATTATATATGTTACAACTGATGGATCTAAATCTCCTGAACGAGATCCCATTGCTATACCACCTAAAGGAGTTAATCCCATACTTGTGTCTATACATTTACCACCTTGAATAGCACATAAACTTGCACCTTGGCCAATATGGCAGTTAATGATTTTTAATTCTTCAGGTTTTTTTCCAAGTATTTCTGCTATTCTACCTGATACGTATTTATGTGATGTTCCATGAGCACCATATTTACGTACACCATATTTTTCATAATATTTGTATGGAATTGGATATAAGTAATGTTCTTTTGGCATTGTTTGATGGAATGCTGTATCAAATACTGTTACATTTGGTTTCCCAGGTAATTCTTTTTGGCATGCACGGATTCCTTGAAGATGTCCAGGGTTATGTAGTGGTGCAAATTTAATTGCATCTTCTATTCCTTTTACAACTTCTTCGTCTACAACGACAGATTTTGTAAATTTTTCTCCACCATGTACAATTCTATGTCCTATTGCATTTATTTCATCTAAAGAACTTATCACTCCATGCTCACTATCTGTAAGTTGTCCTAAAATGAATGCAATTGCTTCTTCATGAGTCTTTGCCTCTCTTTCATATTTATATTTTTCATCACCAACTTTATGAGTTACAAAAGAACCTTCCATGCCTATTCTTTCATAATTCCCTTTTGCCATTACAGATTCATTTTCCATATCTATTAATTGATATTTTACTGATGAACTTCCACAATTAATAACTAATATTTTCATTTTAAAATCTCCTTTATATTACATGTTTTGTGCTTGTACAGCTGTTATTGCGATAACACCAACAATATCATCTGCAGAGCATCCTCTTGATAAATCGTTAACCGGTCTAGCAATTCCTTGACAAAGTGGACCATATGCTTCAGCTTTTGCTAATCTTTGAACTAATTTATATCCAATATTACCTGCATTTAAATCAGGGAATATTAAGGTATTTGCTTGTCCAGCAACATTACTTCCTTTTGCTTTTGTTTGAGCAATTTCTGGAATAATTGCAGCATCTAGTTGAAGTTCTCCATCAACTAATAAATCAGGTGCCTTTTCTTTAACTAGTTTAGTTGCTTCATTTACCTTATCTACTAGCTCTGATTTAGCACTTCCATAGCTTGAGTATGAAAGCATTGCAACTTTTGGAGTTTTTCCAACTAAGTTCTCGAAACTTTTAGCTGATGAAATTGCAATTTCAGAAAGTTCCTCACTATTAGGATTTTGGTTTAATCCACAATCTGAGAAAACAAATACTCCGTCTTCTCCATATTTACAATCTGGTACACACATTACAAAAAATGCAGATACAAGCTTAGTTCCTGGTGCAGTTTTTAAAATTTGTAGTGCTGGTCTTAAAGTATCAGCAGTTGAATGAGCTGCTCCTGATACAAGTCCATCTACTTCTCCTTTTTTTACCATCATCATTGCATAATGTGTTGTATCTTTCATCAATTCTTTTGCTTGTTCTTCAGTCATTCCTTTTTCTTTGCGAAGCTCATATAAGCTTTGTGCATATTCGTTGTATTTATCTGAATTTATTGGTTCAATTACTTCTATTCCAGTAATATCAATTCCATTTTCCGTAGCAATATTATTTGCTTCTTCTTTGCTCCCTACAAGTATAACTTTAGCAAAACCCTCTTTTATTACTTTGCTTGCAGCTTCTAGCACTCTTTTGTCGTTTGCTTCAGGAAGTACTATTGTTTTAATTTCACTTTTTGCTTTGTTTTTCATTTCTTCTATAAATGACATTTTTCATTCCTCCTAAAATAAATATGGTATATTATATAAATTTTTTTATATATTTTCAATGTTTTTATTAAAAAAAAAGTGAGAGCTTTTTATGGCTCTCACTTTGGGGCGAATCAATTCATCACATGCCTGCTAAACGTTCCTTGTGCAAGCTCGCAAAGATAATCAATGAGGTCATATGTGCTATCAAATCCGTGAATGACAACATCATATTTAAACTTCTTATCTTTGCCAAACACAGAATGGACTTCGATGACATCGGATCCCCGATTGTATGCAAGGAAAATGCGCTCATGGCATACATTTAAGGAATACCAAATATCATATACAAGACATTGTAGTTCCTCTCTCAGCTCTTGGGAGTTCTTGATAAAGGTGCTAATCAAAGCTTTTCCGTCTCCAGTTGGGGTAATACGAATGTAGCATTGGTCTTGAATCTTTTCCATTGCATTCCCCTCCTTTAGTCATACTTTTCCATTGCCCTATCAAGG
Source organism: uncultured Clostridiaceae bacterium (assembly GCA_946628065.1). GTDB lineage: Bacteria > Bacillota > Clostridia > TANB77 > CAG-508 > UMGS1754. The sequence goes on from CAMOWC010000001.1 coordinate 46,640, forward strand.
AGAATTCCCCAGTAAGGATTGCTAGGCCTCTCACCTTTTGTAAACGGCACTTCAAATCCTTTCCTTTGGAATCCAAGGTTCTCAAGCAAACCATGCTTTTCGTCGGTCCATTTGGTGACATACAGCTTTCCATCTTCATCGATAAATGCCAGAACGCCATCCTTAGTATTGTATACCTTGGAAAGGCCCTTTGGCGGAACATACCGATTGATGTGGATCACTTTTCTGTCGAGCAACAACATTCCTTCTTCACAGTAGAATGACCAGCGGACGAGTTCAGCCAGCGTTGTCATGATTCTCCCTCCTTGTCGAATTCTCTTTATAGACAACCGACTTGTGCAAAAGGCCATTGCCTAAATGCAAAAAAATTATATCATAGATTTACATAAATTACAATTTAATAGTATTGATTTTTTTAAAAAAATACATTATAATAATCATATGCGAATATGCTGGAACTGGCAGACAGGCACGTTTGAGGGGCGTGTGCTTTTGTAGCGTGTGGGTTCAAGTCCCACTATTCGCACCATATTTTTTTAAATAGCACATTACGTTTTTAATGTGCTATTATTTAAATTTGGAGGAAAAATGAATTTAGAGTATTTAGTTAGCAAAAACTATGATGGAAAAGAATTAAAAGATTTTTTAATTAGTCAAGGTATATCTCATAGATTATTAGTTACACTAAAAACTAATAATTCTATATTTTGCAATGGTTTAAGTGTTTCTTTGAACCACATCATTTCCGGAAAAGACAGAATAACGATTGATTTAAATTATGAGGAAGAATCGGATAACATAGTACCAACACAAATTAGATTAAACATATTGTATGAAGATGATAGCTTGCTTATCCTAAATAAAACTGCAGGTATTCCTGTACATCCATCAATAAATTACTATACAAATAGCCTTTCTAATGGAGTTAAATTTTATTTTAATCAAATATGTCTTAAGAAAAAAATTAGACCCGTTAATCGATTAGATAAAGATACTACCGGTGTTGTTGTTTTTGCTAAAAATGAATATATTCAAGAATGCTTAATTAAGCAAATGAAAAACAAAACTTTTACAAAAGAATATATTGCTATTCTTGATGGAATTTTACCTGAAAAGAAGCGGATTAATAGAAGCTCCAATTAAAAGAAAAGCAGATAGCATTATAGAACGTCAAGTATCTTCAGATGGTGAACCTGCAGTTACTCATTATGAAGTAATAAAAGAATTCAATAGTTATAGTATTGTTAAATTTGTACTTGAAACAGGACGAACTCATCAAATTAGAGTGCATTCTGCCTTTATTGGACATCCTATTATTGGAGATACCTTATATGGTTCAAAATCAGATTTAATTGATAGACAGGCTCTGCACGCATTTAAAATAAAATTTTTACATCCTATTTGTAAAAGAGTAATAGAAATTAATGCACCAATTCCTGATGATATGGCAAAATGTATAGATTTAAAGACAAAAAAATAGAAGTAATTCGTAAGCCGGGTTCTGTCTTGAATGGTCATTTATCTAGGACAAATATTTCTATTTATCTCAAGCCACCTAGCGAAGGCAAGCGAGCAGCTTATAGCCTTCATTTAAAGATGTTGCTCCAAGTGGGGTTTACACGAATAGTATGTCACCATACTTTCTGTGAGCTCTTACCTCACATTTTCACCCTTGCCAAAAATACTTTATATTAAACATTATGTTTTAAATATCTAATATATAATATTTTTGGCGGTTATTTTCTGTTGCACTTTCCTTAAGGTTACCCTTACTGGGAGTTACCCAGCACCATTGCTCTATGGAGCCCGGACTTTCCTCATGTATAGAAATTAATCTATACCCGCGACCATTTGAATTACTTCAATATTTATATTTTACTTTTTTTTTGCATAAAAGTCAAGCATAATGCCTTAGTTACAGTTCACATATCTCCTCCATTAAATTTCTATATTGAATATAAAAAATACTTTTATCTGATGTATTTAAAGAATTTTTAATTTCATTTAATAACACATATGTTTTATTAACCCTATATGAATTTTTACTTACGAACTCTACATTTGTAGTTACAGACTTAAAGGCATCGTTTGCCTTATCAATTTCCTCTTTAACCATCTGCCAATCATCAATTTCTATTAAAGAATACGCATTTAATATAAATGATTTTGTTTTATAAACACTATTATATGCCTTGTCTTCTAACACTTCTTCTGCAAATTTAGGTAGATATCCATAAAGGTTTGCCATTGCTAAAATTGAATTTGATTTGTCTTGGTTTTCTATATACGAAGTTGCTGTATTAAGGCTTGAGCTGAAGCCCAAGATGTCATCTTTATTTGCATTTAGCTGATACATATCTAATAGAATTGTATTCCATGAATAATATACGTTTTCTATATCATTTTTTATACCAGCCCAATCTATATTTGATGTTACCGGATTTAAAATAGTATTTGGTGACATTTGAGATGCAATTATTTGGTTTGAATAATTACCGCTCGAAGAACTGACATCAGCGTTTACGCTACTTCCAGTTTCTGGTGGAGATTCACTTGTTTTTTCGTTTTTGGCAAGTTCTTCAGATAATTCTGCTTTAACTGTTGTAACTTGATAATTTTCAAATGTAATATTATTCAATCGATTCAATATGTTTATAAATTTGGTGCTAAGATATTCTATTTCACTTTTTACTTTGTCATTCAAGCTATATTTTTCTTGGCTACATCCAGCTATAAAGAATAATATAATAAATGTATAAATAATTAATAATACTATTTTGATAGTTTTCAATGTTTTTCCTCCTTTAAGTATTATTTGCAAAAAAATTCCTTGTATTCTTTTTTTACAAAACAAAAATACTATTAATAAATGGAGGATAAATATTTTGAAAGCAACTATTTCAATATATAGCATGGAAAAAGAAGAAATAGAAAACTTTTTAAGTAGTCTTTGGGAACATGAAATAAAACTAGATAAAAACGAATGGCAACGTCAATATGATAATCCTGTAGAAATGGCAGAAATAATTGGCGTATTTATTGATAATAAAGATAATTTTAAAATGAATATGTGGGTTAACATAGATCAAGACTTTTGGGTTAATATAACAGATATGAATGCTAATCAAATAATAAAATATTTGTATGAGAGGTTTCCTTATTAATTTATATATAAAAAAAGAAATATATCTTAAGTCACGAACGATTTCAAGATTTGATTCTGTTTCAACGATATATTTCAATTTTTATATATTTAGATGTTTTTATTTGGTAAAAGAACATCTATTATTCTTTCTTGTCTTCAGGGTTGTTAACAACCTCTCCTTCATATACGTGAGGGTCAACTTTTACTGTTTTGTCTTTAAGTCCGTGCAATTTCTGCTTCACTATTTTTTATTGTTTCGTTAAGTGAATCAATATTTTTGAATTCTTCAATTAAGCCCATTGCGACCTCATCTTCTCTTTTTTCTATAAATTTTTCATAAATTGATTTGCCTATTTTTTTGTACTCTTCATCAATTTTGCTTTTGCAATCTGATATTGTCATTCTTAATTTTGCTTCTTTGGCAACTTCTTTTGTTTTTTCTGCAGCGGCATTATAGCCTTCTGAAACTTTTTGACTAATCTTATCAAAAAAATCCATAATAAAACCTCCTATATATTATATTTATTCACTCTTAGGGCTTCTTGTCATAAGCATATTTACAGCTCTTTCTGGGTCCAAGTGATTATTTAAAACATCATAAACTGCATCAACAATTGGCATTTCAACATGATACTTTTCTGCTAATTTTTTTGCAATTTCTATATTATCAATACTTTCTATTGTCATTCCAATTTTTTCTTGAACATATGATAAACTATTGCCTTTTCCTATAAGAAAGCCTGCCCCTCTATTTCTACTGTGTTCGCTAAGGCAAGTAACTATCAAGTCTCCTAGTCCTGTTAATCCGTAGAATGTATCAATCCTGCCTCCCATTTTTACTCCAAGCCTTTGTATTTCAGCAAGTCCTCTTGTGATCAGTGCAGCGAATGTATTATCGCCAAGTCCAAGACCTGCTGCAATACCAGCACAAAAAGCCATAATGTTTTTTAATGCTCCACCAACGTCAACACCTTTTAAATCTGTAGATGAATATATTCTTAAGTTTTCATTCATAAATAAATCTGTAATCATTTTTATAACGTCTTCATGCTCAGATGCAATAACTAGTGCAGTTGGGACTCCCACTGAAACCTCTTCAGCATGGCTAGGACCCGAAAGTACTCCTATTTTAGCATATGGCATTTCTTCTTTTAACACCTCGGATAAAGATAAAAGAGAATCCTTTTCAAGACCTTTTGAACACATTATAACAGGTTGGCTTGTAATGTATTTTTTATACTCTTGAACTGTACTTCTAACAACTTTAGATGGAGTTACATGAAGGACTAAATCACTTCCCCATACTACAGTTTCATAATCTAAATAGCATTCGATATTCTCTGGTAAAGATAAATTTGGAAGAAATTTGCATTTTTTATATTTATTTATTAGCTCTGCTTCTTCTTCAGAATATGACCAAATTTTTACATTATGTCCTTTTTTTGATAAGTGAACAGCTAAGGCTACTCCCCAACTTCCGCTTCCAATAATTGCAATTTTACTCATTTTATTCCTCCGTTTATTAATCATTTTTCTTAAAACTAAGTTTATTTTCATTCCCTGAAAGTATTCTTTGAATATTACTTCTATGTAGAAAAACTACTATAGCAGCAAGTATAATTCCAAATACAATGTAGTTTCCTTCATTAACAATATAATTTTGATGTATAAATATAGTTAAAATTGGAAATAAGACCGCAGCTAGAACAGAGCCTGCTGAAACCATTTTAGTTAAAGCCATTATTACAATAGCAAAAGCTAAACAAATTAATCCAATTTGCCAGTTCATAATAAGTAAAACGCCAAGGCTGGTTGCTACTCCTTTTCCTCCTTTAAATCTAAAAAATATTGGGAAAATATGTCCTATTACAACACATATTCCTGCTATTTGAACAAGTAATGCCTTGTCAGAGTTCTCAAACATTGTTCCAATAATTACACCTATTAAAACTGCAACTACTCCCTTTAAAATGTCACAAAGCAAAGTGCAAATAGCTGCTTTTTTCCCTGCTGTTCGAAGCGTATTAGTTGAACCAGCGTTTTTACTTCCATGTTCTCTTACATCAATCCCTGCAAATTTTTTTCCAAATATAACTGAAAAGCTTATACTTCCAAGTAGATATGCTAAAATAGCAACAATAATATATGACCCCATAATTCTACCTCCTAAAATTTATTATCATCATTTTTTTCTCTTACTATAATTCTTATAGGTGTCCCCTGCATTCCAAAATTGCTTCGTATTTGATTTACAATATATCTTTCATATGAGAAGTGAAATAATTCTTTGCTATTTACAAAAATAACAAATGTTGGAGGTTTCGTTGAAGCTTGTGTACCATAAAAAATTTTAAGCCTTTTCCCTTTATCTGTTGGAGGTTGTACAACAGCAATAGCTTCGTTTATTACATCATTTAATACAGATGTTGAAATCCTCATCGCATTTTGATTTGCTACATTAATAATCATATCAAAAAGCTTATCAACTCGCTGACCAGTCTTTGCAGAAATAAATATTATTGGTGCATAAGTTAAATAAGAAAGTTTATTATATACATCTTTTTGATATTTTTCTAATGTGCCAGTTTCTTTTTCTACATCATCCCATTTATTTACAACGATTATGATTCCTTTACCAGCTTCATGAGCAACTCCAGCTATCTTTGTATCTTGCTCAGTTACACCTTCTTTGGCATCTATCATAATTAAACACACATCAGCTCTTTCAATTGCAAGGTTTGTCCTCATTACGCTAAATTTTTCAATGCTTTCCGTTACTTTGCTTTTTCGTCTAATTCCTGCTGTATCTATAAATATAAACTTTCCTTTGTCATTTTCAAAAGGACTGTCAATCGCATCCCTGGTTGTTCCTGCTATATCACTTACAATAACTTTATTTTCTCCTAAAATTTTGTTAATAAGTGAAGATTTGCCTACATTTGGTTTACCAATTACAGCAACTTTAATTACTTCTTCTTCGCCATTTTCATCTTTTTCATCTGGAAAATGTTCAAAAATGGCATCTAATACGTCACCAATTCCTAATGCGTTAGTACTTGAAACAGGATATGGGTCGCCAAGCCCCAAATTATAAAACTCATATATATCATCAGAAGTTTTTCCTATATTATCTGATTTGTTGCATACAAGTACCACAGGTTTTTTAGACTTTTTAAGCATAATTGAAATTTCTTTATCTGCAGACGTTACTCCTTGTTTTATATCCGTTAAAAAAATAATTACATCCGCAAGTTGTATTGCAATGTTTGCTTGCTCTCTCATTTGAGATAAAATCACATCTTCTGATTCTGGTTCAATTCCTCCAGTATCTATTAATGTAAATTCTCTATTTCTCCAAGTAGCATCTGCATATACTCTATCTCTCGTAACTCCAGCAACATCTTCAACAATAGAAATTCTTTGTCCAACTATGTAATTAAAAAATGTAGATTTTCCTACATTTGGTCTTCCTACAATAGCAACTGTTGGCTTACTCATTTTGTTTCCTCCTATTTACGAAAAAATTATAACATATAATTTTAAAAAAATACACTATAAAATTTAAAAAAGCCATAAAAAAACCTTTAGCAACAAACGCTAAAGGTCTTGAAATTTATTCTGCTTTTTTTGCTACAACTTCTTTTCCATCATAGTAACCACAATTTGGGCAAACTCTGTGTTGCATTACTAATTCATGGCAATGTTTGCATTCAACTAAATTTTGATTTTCTAATTTCCAAGTAGATCTTCTAGCTCCTGTTCTTGCTTTTGACCATCTTCTTTTTGGTTGTGCCATATTTATTCCCTCCCTTATTTTCTATAGCTAAATGTATCTATATTCTTTTTTTAACATAAATTTATTGACTAAAATATTATACATAGATTATTCTTTTTTGTCAAGTAGTCCCTCTTAGTTTATACAAAGAGTTTGAAGGTTAGTCAGTCATAAGGCTTTTTATAGACTTTCAATGGATGTCCCTAAGTCCATTCTTCATTTTATTCCAATTTCATAAGGTTCTCCAAGTGTTCCTTTTCCGCTTAATATTACCACATAATCATTAAGAGTAAAAACAGGTCTAAGCCCGTTGCTTTCAGTATAATCTCCTGGGTATTCATTTGCAACATAAAAAATCTTACTTTCAGTTGTTTCACCAGTATTCGTTATTCTACGTACACGTGCATTCATCGTAATTAAATTTCCAGATGACTGTAATGACCCTCTAGCTAATGATCCAAGCCAATAGCTAGTTCCAAATTGTGTATTAGAGAAGGAACTTGCACCTATATCATTTAACCTTTTTTCATCTGTAACATAGTTATCATCGCTAGATCTTGCAGATATGTACGTGTTTAAATCTCTTAAGTAATAGCTAGCCGTCGAAGAAACACTGTTTTTGTTTGCTGGATTACTTCCTATAGTCCTTGCATCTTTTACTATTCCACTTTTATCATTGGTGTCAATATATTCTTCTGAATAACTATTTAGTGTTTGCACAGCTTCATTAAATGAGTTAAGAGCTTTTCTCCAATAAGGAGACCCTGTAACCATTGCGTCTGTCTCTCCTAAGGTAACTTTTCTTACAGGATTTACAGCTACAATTTGCACTCCATAATTATCGTTTTTGTCATACAATACTCTGCATAGAATAGGTTCTTCTCCTTCCTTCCATCTGTAATTCACATAAGGTCCTTTTTCTTCATTGGTGCTTCCGTTCAAGTTAATAACTAGCTTATCTGTTGCAAGAATTGGTTTAGGAGTAACTGTTCCACCTGCAGGATTTACTATGTCTTCAAATTCTCTTATAGCATCATCTTCTTTGCCAACACTTGTATTCCATTTTCCTATACCATTATCTGCTTTGCCAAATAAATCACCACTATTAATACCTATAGTAATAGCAGTTCCTGCTAGTATTAATAATACAATTACCGTTGTAACTAGTGCTACTAGCGTAACAGCCTTTTCATTTTTTATTTTGCTTTTGTTTTCCATACTTTTTTCCTTTCATATGTAAATTAATATCATAATAAATTCTATTTAAAATATACACCTTTAATAACAACTTTGTCAATCATAAAAAAAAGAGCGTCTGTAATTATCAAACGCTCTTTGAGGTCGGTCAGAATCTGTACTTGTGTCCATGTCGCGTAAGGTAAGTTCTGCCCCTTAGCCACAATAGCTCAGATGAAGTATACACTTCAGACTGAAACTTGTCGTCAAAGGAAAAAACAGCAGAAACCTTGCATCCTCCGTGAATTGCCTTTCTTACTGAAGCACTGTTTTCATAGGTGTTTCCTTGTTCATCTGTGAAATAGTGGACAGTAACTTTGCGGCCAAAAATTCTCCGAAGTGCCCTTCTCGCGTTCATTTTTTTGCCTCCTTTTTTTTAGGGTTGCCCCTAATATATTTATTTTATCATATCTATATGCTTATGTAAACAAAAACCTGCGAAACTGATATATTATATTTCACAGGTTATATTTATCTTTTAATTTATTTTTTCTTTTATTTTAACTAAAATATTTAAAGCGTCAATTGGAGTTAACCCGTTAACATCAATTTTATCTATCTCATGAGCTATCTCTGCCAATTTGTAATTATATAAATCAAGCTGTCCATCAACTTTTTTGCCTTCTTCTTTCCTTGTAGTAACTTTTCTTTCTAAAGTCTTAAGAATTGCGTTAGCTCTTGATACAACTTGATTTGGCACACCCGCAAGCTTTGCAACATGTATTCCATAGCTTTCATCAGTACCTCCTGGAATAATCTTTCTTAAAAATATTATGTCTTCACCTTTTTCCTTTACAGCAATTGAATAATTTTTTACTCCTTCAATTTTCTGTTCCAGGTCAATTAGTTCATGATAATGAGTTGCAAAAAGTGTTTTTGCACCACATTTTTCTTTATCAGCTATATATTCAGCAACAGCCCATGCAATTGACAAGCCGTCATATGTTGAAGTTCCTCTACCGATTTCATCAAGTATTACCAAACTATTTTCTGTTGCCTCTCTCAAAATAGTAGCTACCTCCATCATTTCAACCATAAAAGTGCTTTGCCCCATACTTAAATCGTCTGAGGCTCCTACCCTTGTAAATATTTTGTCAACTACACCTATTTTTGCGTAACTTGCTGGAACAAAGCTTCCAATTTGTGCCATTAACGTAATTAATGCAACTTGTCTCATATAAGTAGATTTTCCAGCCATGTTTGGTCCTGTTATTATCGAAAGTCTGTCAGTGTCCTTGTTTAGATAAGAGTCGTTCTGTACAAAACTGCCACTTGGTAACATTTTTTCAATTACAGGGTGCCTTCCATCTCTTATATCAATTTCCCCACTATTATTTACCTCTGGCATTACATAATTTAAATCCTCTGCTACAGTTGCAAAAGAGCATAATACATCTAGATTAGATAAAGCTAGTGCTGATTTCTGTATTCTTGAAATTTCACAAGAAATTTTTTGTCTAACACCTACAAATAATTCATATTCTAAGTCTATTGATTTCTCTTCAGCTCCAAGTATCTCGTCTTCCATTTGCTTTAATTCTTCTGTTATATATCTTTCACAATTAGTAAGAGTTTGTTTTCTTATATATCTATCAGGTACTTGACTATAGTATGATTTCGTAACTTCTATATAATAGCCGAATACTTTTGTATAGCCTATTTTTAAGTTTTTAATTCCAGTTTGCTCTTTTTCCTTTGTCTCAATATCTATTATCCATTGTTTTCCTTCAGTCATTGCTTTTTTATATTTATCAAGCTCTTCATTATATCCAGGTTTTATTAATCCACCTTCTTTAATTGTTACTGGCGGGTCTTCTATTATAGATTTATCAATAATTTCATATATATCACTTAATTCATCAAGCTCATTATATAAATCACAAAGCAAATCACATTTAGCAGTGGAAAGAATTGTTCTTAGTTCTGGTAATTGCTTTATAGAATTTTTTAAAGAAATTATATCTCTGCCATTTGCATTCCCATAAGAAATTTTTCCAATTAGTCTTTCAATATCATAAACTCTTTTTAAAAGGTCAATAATTTCACCTCTAAAAATTACATTGTCTTTAAGTTCTTTTACAGCATCAAGTCTTCTATTAATCTCATTAATATCTATAAGTGGATCGTTTATCCAACGTCTTAAATGCCTTCCCCCCATAGCTGTTGATGTTTTATCTAATACCCATAATAATGTACCTTTTTTACTTTTATCTTTCATTCTTTCTGTAATTTCAAGATTTCTTCTTGCTGATATATCAAGAGACATATATTTAGCAATAGCATAAAATTGTATTGTATTTATGTGCTCTAATTTTATTTTTTGTGTTTGGTTAAAATACTCAAGAAGTCCATTTATCGCAGAAATAGCTAATATCTGGTTTTCAATGTCTTCTATTGGTTTATTATTTTCTTTAATAAGAGAAAAATTATTTTTTAAATTTGTTAGGTCCTGTGTAAAAAAATCATCATTCTGTTTTGATATATACGTGTCAAAGCGTTCTTTTACTTTATCAATTTCTTCTTTGCTGTCAAATAATAAATTATTAACTACAATTTCTGCTGGCATAAATCGTGCTATTTCATCTAACAGCTTTGGAAAATTATTAGATTCTTTAATTTGTGATGCATAAAAATCTCCAGTTGAAATATCACAAACTGCAATTCCAAAAAATATGCCGTTTTTATATATTGACATTATGTAATTGTTGCGTTTTTCATCTAGCATATTAGTTTCTACAACAGTTCCCGGGGTTACAACACGAATAACATCTCTTTTAACGATTCCTACAGCTTTTTTAGGATCTTCTAATTGTTCACAAATCGCAACTTTATATCCTTTTGATATTAGTCTTGAGATATAAATATCTGCTGCATGAAAAGGAACACCACACATTGGAGCTCTTTCTTCTTGTCCACATTCTCTTCCTGTTAAAGTAAGTTCTAGTTCTCTTGAAACATTTACTGCATCGTCAAAAAACATTTCATAGAAATCGCCTAATCTGTAAAAAACAACGCAATCTTTATATTTCTCTTTTATTTCTAAATAATGCTGCATCATTGGCGAAAACTCTGCCATTTTTTGCTTCCCCCTTTATTTTAGTTATAAACATACGCTTAAAATATAATATATTATATCTTATGTTTAATTTCTTAAACAACTGTAATTTCACCCTCTAAATACCAGGCATGGTCCTCAATAATTTTTACATTTATTATTTGCCCGACAAATTCTTCTTTACCTTTAAAATTGACAACTTTATTGCTTTCAGTTCTCCCTGTATATATGTCTTTGTTATTTTTACTTAACCCCTCAACAAGAATTGGTTGAATTGTTCCAATGTACTTAGAATTATTTTCAGGTAATTGTGACTCATAAAGGCTTTTTAATCTATCAAATCTTTCGTGCTTAATTTCCTCTGGTATTTGATTTTCCATTTTATCTGCTCTTGTTCCATGCCTTCTTGAATAAATGAACATATATATTTGCTCAAAATTTACTTTGCAAACAACATCAAGTGTTTCTTCAAAGTCTTCCTCTGTTTCACCTGGAAATCCTACTATAATGTCAGTAGAAAGCTTTAAATCCGGAATCTCTCGTTTCATCTTTTCTGCTAAGCTTATAAATTGTTCTTTGGTATATCTTCTATTCATTTCTTTTAAAATTTTTGTACTTCCAGATTGAAGCGGAAGATGAATTAATTTACAAATATGTTTACTGTTTTTTATTGTTTCAATTACATCATCGCTAAAATCCTTTGGATGAGGTGATATAAAACGTATTCTTTCAATTCCATCTATTTCATCTATGTCTTTTAACAGCTCAGCAAATCCATAGTCTTCTCTTCCATGATAAGAATTTACATTTTGCCCTAAAAGTGTTATCTCTATATATCCTTCTTTTGCAAGCGTTTTTACTTCATTAATTATGTCTTCTGGTTTTCTGCTTCTTTCTCTTCCTCTTACATAAGGAACTATACAAAAACTGCAAAAATTGTTACATCCATACATAATAGTAACAGATGCCTGCTTTGTATGGTTTCTTTTAATAGGAAGTCCTTCATGAATTTGGCCATCAATATCAAGTATATCTTGTACTTTTTTCTTTTTTTCTAGTACTTTATATAAATCTTCTGGAAAATTGTGAAGAGTATGCGTGCCAAATATAATGTCAACATAAGGATAGCTTTTATTTATTTTATCTCTCATTATTTCTTCTTGCATCATGCATCCGCCAATTGCAATAATCAGCTCTCTTTGCTCTTTTATTTTCTTCATTTCTCCAAGTTTTCCAAATACTTTTTCTTCAGCATTTTCGCGCACACAGCAAGTATTAATTATTGCTACGTCAGCTTCTTCTAGTTTTTCAGTTCTTGAATATTCCATTTTTTCAAGCATTCCTGCAAGTTTTTCAGAATCGTTTTCATTAAGTTGACAACCCATAGTTAAAATATAGTATTTATTTCCATTGCTTATTTCCTTTATTCTACTAAATATTTCATTATTCATAATTATATCCTTTCAAGCGACTTGTGTTTACATATTGTATTATATATTTAAAGAATTTTCAAGAGCAAAAAAAAGCTTCAGGTTGTAGCCTGAAACTCTTTTTAAATTAAATACCATATTTTTGTTTAAACTTGTCAGCTCTTCCGCCTGTTGTGTTTTGCTTTAAGTTTCCTGTCCAGTAAGGATGGCAATTAGAGCAAACATCAACTTTTATTTCTGATTTTGTTGAATTAGTTTCAAATTCATTTCCACATGCGCATGTTATTTTGCATGGTCCATAATTAGGATGTATTCCTTCTTTCATTGTAGCTTTCACCTCTTTTTTATTTTTTAAACAGTATCTATACTATATTAACACAGATTAAATAAAATATCAAGCAAAATGCTTAATTTTTCCTTTCATCTTCTTCTAAAGTTTGTACATATGAAACAGCATCTTCCATTTCTTGTTGCAAACTTATTTTATTAACTATTTTAATTACTATATTAAATAAGCAAGCAATAATTAAAATTATAAGTCCTAATTTTTGCCAAATTTTTGCAATCATAATACTATCTCCTTTGACTTTATCTTATTTAATTATACTAGATTTTCGCAATTTGTCAATATTTTGCATATTTTATTTTAAGCATGGCAAAAATATTTTATATATTTGATTGAAGGGATTTTTATGAGAAGTTTATTTATTTTAATTATCGCTCTATTTTTACTTACTGGTTGTTCTGCACCAAATTTTGAGTCAAACTATACTGCTGAAAAAACACTAAGTTCCTATAATAGTAGTGAAAATGAGGAATTGTCGAAATATGTAACAAAAATATACACCAAAACTGAAGAAAGGCAAAACAATGTTAGTCTTGCATGTAGTGAATTAACAGACAAGATCATAATGCCAGGTGAAATATTCTCGTTTTGTGATTTACTTGGTCCTGCCAAGCCTGAAGATGGTTATAAAAAGGCAGATACATTTGATACTGATGGTAATATATATAAAGAGTATGGCGGTGGCAAATGCCAAGTTAGTAGTACATTATATAATGCCGTAAAAGACCTGCCTGGAATAGAAATTATAGAAAGGCATGAACATAGCAGTTATGTTCCATATGTGCCGGAAGGTCAGGATGCAGCTGTTGCATATGGAAGTGTAGATTTTAAGTTTAAAAACAATAACTCTTATTCAATAAAAATAGTTGCACAAGCCTCAGATGATGAAGTAACTATTCACATTTTAAAAGTTTAGTATTCTAAAATAAGTTCACATTAATATATATGGTATAAAGATATATGGAGGTACCATAAATGTTAAAAAAGAAAAGAATAGCTATACTGTGCACAGTGTTTTTTATTGTTTTTAATACAAATCCGGTATTAGGTTTTGATGCGACATATGTGTGGTCTAGTATAGATCAAGGAGTTATCTCTACAAGCGCCAAGGCATCTTTTGATGTAAAAGATAATAATATGCTTAATTTAGAATCTGCTTCAGCAGTATTAATGGAACAAAATAGTGGAACTATTTTATACAATCATAACATGCATGAAAAATTAAGACCTGCTTCTGTAACAAAGATAATGTCTTTATTACTTATAATGGAAGCATTAGATTCTGGTAAAATTGCTTATACAGATAAAGTTCCATGTAGTGAAAATGCTTCCAAAATGGGCGGCTCTCAAATATGGCTTGATACTACTGAAGAGCTTACTGTAGATGAAATGTTAAAAGCAATATGTGTTGTTTCAGCAAATGATTGCACAGTTGCAATGGCAGAATATTTAGCAGGTTCAGAAGAACTCTTTGTTGAACAAATGAATAAAAAGGCAAAAGAACTTCACATGAATGATACAACATTTAAAAATTGTCATGGCATAGATGTAGATGGACATTTAACATCTAGCTATGACATTGCAATAATGTCTCGAGAGTTGATGCTTAATCACCCTAGTATAACAAAATATACAACTATATGGATGGATTCCTTAAGGGATCGGTAAGTCAGAATTGGTTAGTACAAATAAACTAATTAGAAATTATACTGGTGCTACAGGATTAAAAACAGGTTCTACTAGTCTTGCTCTTTATAATCTTTCTGCGACAGCAACCAGAGATAATTTTTCTCTTATTGCTGTAATAATGAAAGCCCCTTCTACTGCTATTAGATTTTCTGAAGCAAAAAAACTACTTGATTATGGATTTAATACATATCAATATAAAGAATTTGGTAAAAAAGGTGATTTAATTGAATCGGTTAATGTCACTAAAGGAGTCCAAGCAAATGTGGATTTAATTCTAGAAAAAAATGCTGGATGTCTAATCAAAAAAGGTCAAGAAAAAAATGTAGTTCAAAGCATATCAATAAATAGAGATTTATCCGCTCCAGTTAAAGCCGGGCAAAAAATCGGAGAATTATGCTATTTGTTCCGGAAATGAAGAAATTGCAAAGGTAAATATCATTGCTAAAAATAACGTAGATAAAATTACTAGCTGGAATATGATTAAGCATATTCTAAAGCAATGGTTTAATCTATGTAGACAATATTAATACAATAAAAACATTTTTCACTAATATTTTTTCTTCTCTTTAAGAGGTATATATATTATTTATTTTTTGCTCCTTACTGTCGCCTTCGGTTCCATTCGCTTAGGGTCATCTCCACTCGGAGAGCATCCCTGCGCGTCGCTTTAAAATAAATAATATATATATACCTCTTTGATTTTAAAATATTTGTATAAAATGAAAAATGTTTTATTGCATTAATTAATCATCAAATTCTTGATCTTCAAAATCTTCAATATTGATAGTTTCATTACCATTCTCATTTATATCGTCATACTCATATTCAAACATTTCTTCTTTATGTTCTGGTTTGTTAATTTGCTGTTTTCTTTTAATATCTTGTTTATGTTTTGAAATATCAGGTTCAGCTTTTATCTCCCTTTTTTGCATTTTTGCTTTCTTGCTGTTTTCCTCTATAATTTTGTTCGTTCTTTCAATTTGTTCTGTTTTTTCTTTTAATTGCTTTTGCAACATTTGATTTACTTTTTCAATTATGTCAGGGACATAGTCTATTAATTTATCTACTGCAGATGTATGTGAAATTGGAAGAAGCTTTACACATCCTTCTTGTACAACTAAAAATGCAACAGGATTAATACTTACTCCTGCTCCACTTCCGCCCCCAAATGGTAATCTGTATTGAATGTCTTCTTCCTTATCTTTCTTAGTATATTCATCAATTGTTTCGCCATTAAATTCACTTCCTCCTGCTGCAAAACCAAAAGTAACTTTTGAAATAGGTATTATTACAGTATTATTTAGAGCCTCTATAGGTTCTCCTATTATAGTATTTACATCAACCATATCCTGTATACTATTCATAGCTGTTAGCATAAGTCCTTCTATTGGATGCTCGTTCATTTTTCTTATCTCTCCTTTTCTGTAAAATGATATATATTACGCTAATAATATGTACCATTTTTATACAAATTATACTGTTTAGTTTTATATTAAGAATATTGCGCCCATTATATAAAGGAATTATTTTATATTTTATGTTTTTATAAAAATGTTTGTATGTTAAATATGGGATAGAGAGTTCTAATATCGTACTTACAGCAAAAACAGCATATGCAGTTAAAGCAGCATTGCTTGTCCCTACTTGTAAATTAAGGTTTATTTTTTCGAATTTAAGTGATAATAAATTAAATATTTCTCTAGCATTAATATTATTAGCTAAATTCTTGCTACTAGAAATTTCTCTGATTTTCCTGTAAAATTTATTATTTGAAAGTATATTTTTATTTAAGTTGTATTTAAAATATGGTATAGCTCCTAATAAATATAGTCTGATTTCTATGTCATACTCAAATTGATTTTTGATGAATAGCTCATTTTGTGTTTCAAGGTTTATTATATTAATTTTTAGTTCTGATAGTAATACAATTTCTATAATAAGAATCAAAGATAATAGTATTCCTAGTAAAAATAAAACTAATATCATAGAGTTTCCCTCTCTCTCTTTGATATTAGTTTTGCCTTATTTAATTAATTTAAACATTTATTTTTTTGCTCTTTCTACTGTAATATCCCCAAAGTTTACTTCTTGCGTTGCTATTACTTTGCTTCTTCTGCTTAATTCTAATAAACCAGAAAAAGCTGTTACAACTTCATTCCTTGAGCATTTTTTTAGCGTAAATAATTTATTAAATATAAATCTTGGTTTTTTGGTAAGTTCTCTAAATATTTGCTTTACTTTGCTTGCAACTGTAAATGTTTCTGTAATTGCTATTTTTTCAATATTTTTTGCATTTTGATTTAGCTTTTGTTCGTTACGTTCTACAAGGTTCTTATATTTTTCAAAAATAACATTACTTTCGTATTTTTTTTCTAAAACTTGTTTTGGTAATTCAATTACTTCTGGAAATCTTGTAAATCGCTTAGAAAATATTTCAAAATTGTTTTTTAAAGTTTTACTAATTTCTTTATATTTCTTATATTCTATAATTCGTCTAATTAGTTCTTCTTCTGTTAATTCTGCCTCATCTTCAACCACATTAGGTAGCAGGCTTTTAGATTTAATATAAACTAATGTTGAAGCCATTACTAAAAACTCACTTGCAATTTCAAGTTTTTCATCTTCCATTTTCTGAAGGTATTCAATATATTGATCAGTTATTTCACTTATATTTACTTTTGCAATATCCATTTTGTTTTTATCTACAAGATGGCATAGTAAATCAAGTGGTCCTTCAAAATTGTCTAATTTTATAGAATATTTATTTGTTTCAAGTGTCAGTACTCCCATGTTTTCTCCTTACTTTGTTTTAGTATATAATTTAATCCTCTTCATAAGCAAGTTTTATAGTCTCGCTTAAGTATCCTTTTTTGTAAAGTAAATCTTCTATTTCTTCTTTTTCCATACTATTTTGTTTTTTTGTAATAATATTTTTTGCAGAAGTAATTTCATACTGTACTAGTTCTTCTTTATGCTCTGATATGTAATCTTCTATTAAGTTTCTTTGTATTCCTTTCGATTGTAATTTATATACTAATTCTTTTACAGAAAGATTCTTTAAAGCAATAAACTCTTTTACGCTTCGTTCTATGTATTCATTGTCATTTATATATCCTGCCTCTTTTAGGTATTCTATAGAATCATCTAGAATGTCTTCATCATATGAATTAAACTTTTGCCTTATTTCATTTTCTGTTCTTTTTTTATACAAAACATACTTTAAAATTTTGGTTTTTAGAGCATCTATTTCTTCATTAGAATACATTATTCGTCTCCTTCTGGCTCTTCATCTTGTTCTTTGTCTTCGACAGGTTCTCCTAAACTTTTTTCAAAAGCAGCATTAAAATTATCTCTAATTTTCTTTTCGATTTCTGCCATTACTTCTGGATTTTCTTTTAAATATTGTTTAGCATTTTCTCTGCCTTGGCCAATTCTTTCGCCATTATAGCTAAACCATGAACCACTCTTTTCTATAATGTCAAGGTTTACTGCAAGGTCTACAATATTTCCTTCTTTTGAAATCCCTTTACCATACATAATATCAAACTCAGCTTCTCTAAATGGTGGAGCAACTTTATTTTTAATTACTTTTACTCTTGCTCTATTTCCTATAACTTCTCCATCTTGTTTAATGTTTTCAACCTTGCGAATGTCAAGTCTAACAGATGCGTAAAATTTAAGTGCTCTTCCACCAGGAGTTGTTTCTGGGTTTCCGAACATTACTCCAACCTTTTCTCTTAATTGATTAATAAAAATAATAACTGATTTAGATTTATTTATTGCTCCTGCTAATTTACGTAATGCCTGAGACATAAGTCTTGCCTGCAGACCAATATGTGAGTCTCCCATATCTCCATCAATTTCTGCTTTAGGTACTAATGCAGCAACAGAATCTACAACAATAATATCAATAGCACCACTTCTAATTAGTGCTTCTGCTATTTCTAAAGCTTGCTCTCCTGTATCTGGTTGAGAAACTATAAGGTTATCAATATCAACGCCTAAGTTTTTAGCATAAACTGGATCTAATGCATGCTCAGCGTCTATAAATGCAGCTTCTCCTCCCATTTTCTGTGCTTCTGCGATAGCATGTAAAGCTAAAGTTGTTTTTCCAGAAGATTCTGGACCAAAAATCTCTATAATTCTTCCTCTTGGTATACCTCCAATTCCAAGAGCAACGTCTAAGCTTAATGCTCCAGTTGGAATTGCCTCGACATTCATTGCTTGGAAGTCACCAAGTTTCATTATTGAACCTTTTCCAAATTGTTTTTCAATCTGTCCCATTGCTGCTTCTAATGCTTTTTTCTTTTCTAAATTTTCACTCATATTTTTCCTCCTAAACGTTTGTTTGCTTTAATTATATATAATAAAATTTATTTGTCAATACTTATTTTAAATTTTTAATATTGTCTATACCAATTTTCTATATTGTAAAATATGTTATAGCAATTAGGTGTAATATCTCCCATCAAATTTGGGCTATAGCAAAGAGTTGTTCTATTAAAATACAAGCTCACAAAAGGCATTTCTTCCATATATATCTGGTATATTCTTTGATATTTTTCCTTTATAATATCACTGTTTTTCGTGTTTTTTACTTCGTTAAAGATAGAATTTATCTCTTCATTATAGTATAACGAATAATTTCCATTCCCCATGTAAGTATTTATATTTGGTGAAAGGCCAATGCTTGTTCCCATAAGTATCATATCATAATTTCTGTTTGCTAAGCAGTTATAATACTCGCTATCACTAACTTTACGTATTGTAATATTGATCCCCTTACTTGAAAGTTCATCTTTGATAATTTCTGCAGCTGCAACTCTTAGTTCATTTGCTGAATTAACGGTAAGAGTAAGGTTGGTACGCAGTGTGGTATATTTTTCTACCTTTCTCCATGCTGAATATTTATATTCCCAGCCATTCTCTATAAGAATTCTTTCTGCTTCTTCTGGATTGTATGTCAATTTAAAAGTGTCATTATTATATATCCAATTCTGATAATCTAATGGAAATTCAGCGTAATAGTATTTGCTATTATATAGTCTAGCCATAATTGTTCCTTTATCTATTATCATAGAAATAGCTCTTCTTACCTCTGGGTATGCTAAAACTCTATTTTCAGTGTTAAAAGCAATATAATCAAATTCTTTTCCTTTAAACTCTTTTTTATTATAGCCTAAGGTTCCAATATAGTTTTCAGCATAAAGATTATTCGTTGTAATTAAATCTAAATTTCCAATTTTAAAACTATTATACATTTCTCCCATAGAGCCAAACATATATACATGTATAGTTTTCAAGCCTTGTGGATTTTCCTTGTTTTTTTCTCCCCAATAGTCTTTAAATCTATTCAAAGTAAGTGAGCCATCTTCTTCAGCATAAACCTTAAATCTTCCCGTGCCTACTGGGTTTCTGTTTTTACTCGTAGCTAAAAAATCTTGTCCTACATAATAATTTTCACTAAGTATTGGGAAAGTTAAATTATATTCAAAAAAGGGTACATCCGCATCGAGCGATAGCTTAATTGTGTAGTTATCTATTATATCCAATTTAGCTACATTTGATAAATTAAATTTATAAATAGATGGAACTTCCGGGCTTTTAATTTTATCAATAGTAAATTTTACATCTTTAGCAGTAAAATTGCTTCCATCGTGCCATTTAACACCTTCTCTTAATTTAATTATATATGAATTATCATCAGCCTTTGACCATTCAGTTGCCAGACATGGTTCTGCTTTATATTCTGAATTCAGATTTACAAGAGGTTCATATATTATTTTTGCTATATCTTGTACATTTCTATTCTTGCTTAGAATTGGATTCATAATGTCAAACTCTGCAATGCCAAGCCTTAAATCAAATAATACTTGTGGCTCAACATCACTTGATCTTTTTTCTTCTTCTATTATAGTACTTTTATTGTTTTGAATATTATAAATTGCAAAGCCAATTAATCCAATAGCAAATAATACAAAAAGAATTCTGGGTAAAGACTTCATTTGTAATAATTCCTCCTTTACGCCATTTATAATACATTAAAGACAACAATTTTTCAAGATGTAATGGAGTAAAAATAAATTATATTTAAAATAAAAAAGAGTGTAACATTAACTGTTTACACCCCCAAAATATTTAATTTAAATTATTTTCTACTTTCAACTATAAGCTTTATTCCTGTTCTGTCCTCTCCTTCCACCTCTACTTCTGCAAATGCCGGAATGCATACAAGGTCAACTCCAGCTGGTGCGACAAAACCTCTTGCTATAGCTACTGCCTTAACTGCTTGGTTTAATGCTCCTGCCCCTATTGCTTGCATCTCTGCTTTGTTAGCTTCTTTTACTAAGCCTGCAATAGCTCCTGCTACAGAATTTGGGTTTGATTTTGATGAAATCTTTAAAACGTCCATTTTACTTCCTCCTAAAATAAATTTTGTTTTGCGTAACGAGTATATTTATATTACATTTTTTGGAAAAAGTCTATACGTTTTTGGTAATTTCTGTAAGTTTTCATCGTGTTGGTTCGACAATTTATGACGCTTTACGGAAATAAATTACTTAATTATCAATAATTTACTCTTTTAATCTCTTTTATATTATTGTTTTCGTCTAAGTCAAATATACAACCATTTAACATTGATTCACCTTCAGCTACTTTGTACTTTTCAGGTAATGTTGTGACAAATCTTTTAACTGAAGCTTCTATATCCATACCTATTACAGAATCTTTTGGTCCAGTCATTCCAATATCTGTTATATACGCTGTTCCTTTTGGAAGTATTCGTTCATCTGCTGTTTGGACATGTGTATGAGTTCCAAATATTATATTTGCACTTCCATCCATAAAATGTGCAAATGCAATTTTTTCTGCTGTAGCTTCGGCATGAAAATCAACTATTATAATATCTGTTTCTTGCTTAATTTTACTTACAATCTCTTTACAAATTAAAAAAGGATTTTCTGTAAGAACATTCATATTTGTTCTTCCTAGTAAATTTATAATACCTATTTTTTTGCCTTTACACTCATAAATGCCATAACCATTACCTTTTACTCCTTCTGGGTAGTTTGCTGGTCTTATTAATTGTTTATGGTCAATAAAACAAAATATTTCTTTCTTACCCCATGTATGATTTCCCATTGTTACAGTATCTACACCGTGCAGTAAGTAGGTCTTTAAATATGCTACTTGTAATTCCCATGCCGTCAGCAGAATTTTCTCCGTTTGCTATAACAAAATCTATATTTTCACTCTCTTTTAAATTAGGCAATATCTCTTTTACTTTTTTAACTCCAACTTCTCCAACAATATCTCCAATAGCTAAAATTCTCATATGAATTTCCTCCATTTCTAATGATAATAGTAACATATAAGCAATAAAAAAAGCAACCTTTTGGTTGCTTTTTTTATTTTGCATATTCTATTGCTCTTGTTTCTCTTATTACATTTACTTTTATTTGTCCTGGATATTCCATTTCGTCTTCTACTCTTTTTGCAACATCTCTTGCCATTAATACCATCTGGTCATCTGATATTTTCTCTGGTTTAACAATAAGTCTAACCTCACGTCCAGCTTGTATAGCAAAAGATTTTTCAACTCCTTCAAATGAATCTGCAATTTCTTCAAGTTTTTCAAGTCTTTTAATATATGCTTCTAGTGTTTCTCTTCTTGCTCCTGGTCTTGATGCTGAAATTGCATCTGCTGCTTGAACTAAAACAGCTTCTATTGTTTTCGGTTCAACATCTCCATGATGTGCTTGAACTGCGTGAATAACTGCTTCGCTTTCTTTGAATTTTCTTAATATATCAACACCTATTTCTACGTGTGTACCTTCAACATCATGATCTAATGCTTTTCCTATATCATGTAATAATCCTGCACGTCTTGCAATTTTAGGATCTGCCCCTATTTCTTCAGCCATTATTCTTGCAAGGTTTGAGACCTCAATTGAATGGTTTAAAACATTTTGCCCATAACTTGTTCTGTATTTTAATTTTCCTAAAATTTTAACTAGCTCTGGGTTTAAACCGTTCACTCCAGATTCGAGTGTAGCCCTCTCTCCTTCAGCTTTTATTGTTGCTTCAACCTCTTCTTTTGCCTTTTCTACCATCTCTTCAATTTTAGCAGGATGGATTCTTCCATCTTCTATTAATTTCTCGAGGGCAATTTTAGCAACTTCTCTACGCAATGCATCAAATCCAGATAAAATAACTGCTTCAGGTGTATCGTCAATTATTAAGTCGATACCTGTAAGTGTTTCAAGTGTTTTGATATTTCTACCTTCTCTACCAATTATTCTTCCTTTCATATCATCGCTAGGTAATGTAACAACTGATACTGTAGTTTCTGATGTATGATCAGCAGCACATTTTTGAATAGCATATCCAACAATCTCCTTAGCATTTTTTACTGCTTCTTCTTTGGCTTTAGCATCATGCTCGCGAATTAATGCTGCTTTTTCCTGTGTTAGTTGCTTGTCCATCTCAGTTAAAATTTGTTTTTTTGCATCTTCCATTGACAAATTAGATATACGTTGTAATTCTTGCATTTGTTTATTAAATACATCTTCTAACGTTTTTTTCTGTTCATCAATTTCTTGGTGCTTTCTTTCAAGCTCTTTTTCACGTTTTTCAAAGCTATCATTTCTTCTTTCTAATGATTCTTCTTTTTGAATCATTCTTTTTTCTTGCTGTGCAACTTCGCCTCTTCTTTCTTTAATCTCCTTATCTAATTCATTTCTTGCTTGTAAAATTTCTTCCTTTGCTTTAAAGATTTCTTCTTTTTTTCTGTTTTCTGCTTCTACTACTGCATTATCCATCAATCTTTTTGCTTCATTTTCTGCACTTTGTATTTTAGATTCAGCAATCTTCTTTCTTAAAAAATACCCAATTGGTATCATTATTGCTGCAGAGATAAGAAAGGTGGCTACAATTATCAAAATTTGTTCTTGTGACATAATGTCCACCCCTTCTTTTATTAAATTTTCAATGTACAAAATATATAATATAACGGTTTAGTTATTCAATATATTTTTCGACTATTCTATTTTATATATAATCTTGCCACATGTCAATAGTAAAATACAAAAAAATAGGGCAAGTATAAACTTGCCCTATTTTTAAAATCAATATAATTATTTATATGGTTTTTATATTTTTTATTTATGCTCTTGGATGAGCTTTTCTGTATACATTTTTTAAGCTTTCGTCTTGGAACTGCATATAAACTTGTGTAGATGAAATATCTGAATGTCCAAGCATAGTTTGTATTGCCTTTAGGTCTGCACCATTTTGTAACAAGTGTGTAGCAAATGAATGGCGTAGCACATGAGGGGTAATATCTTTTGTTATATGGGCTTGCTCCTTGTAGTATTTAATTATCTTCCATACGCCCTGTCTTGTAAGCCTTTTTCCGTTAATGTTAACAAATAAAGCTCTATTTTTTTCATCTCTAATTAAAACATTTC
Source organism: uncultured Clostridiaceae bacterium (assembly GCA_946628065.1). Taxonomy (GTDB): domain Bacteria; phylum Bacillota; class Clostridia; order TANB77; family CAG-508; genus UMGS1754. The sequence goes on from CAMOWC010000001.1 coordinate 70,786, forward strand.
TAGCTTGTTCTATATACTCTTTTAATGCATTTAATGACATAGTTCCTAAAGGAATATTTCTCTTTTTATTTCCATTTTTGCATGTTACATAACCCTCTTCAATGTTTACATCATCTACATCAAGAGATATTATCTCTGTTACTCTCATTCCTGTTGCATAAGCAAACTCAAGCATAGCTTTATCTCTAGTTCCTTTTAAATCAACATCTTTAGGTTGATCAAGTAATAGTTCTATTTCTTTTGATGAGAGAATACTAGGTGCTTTCTTTTCAATTTTTGGAGATGCAATTCCTTCAGTAGGATCTTGTTTTATTTTTCTATTACGTACTAAAAACTGATAAAATGAACGTATAGAAGCTAGGTTTCTAGATATTGTTGATGACTTTTTATTATTTTCAGATAGTGTATTTAAATAATCTTCTATGTCTTTTTTTGTTACCTTAGTATAATTTATTTTATTATTTTCTACATATTCTTCATATTGCATAATGTCTCTTCTATATGACTGTAATGTGTTGCTTGATAATTTCTTATCGTCTTGGATAAATTCTAAAAAAAGTTTAATTTGCTTTTCCATTAAAACGCCCCATTTTCTAATAAATTTGCATATCTGAAACTGGTTATGCATAAACCTAAATTATAATTAACATAAACTATGTATGTTATATCAAATTACTTAAAAATTGTAAATAGATTTTTTTAAATTTTTTTTTTATTTTTTGTTCCATTTACACGCATAAATTTTATATGTATTGTAAAACTACTTTAAAGATATTTGTTGATACATATGCCTCAATTAAGCATGAAATAATTACAGGGAAAATAATAAAAAGAGAAACTATGGAATGCCTTATAGCCTCGCGCTTTAAAAGATCTTTGTGTTTTTTTGCTCTATCAATTATTCTTAAATTTTGATTGTCATTTATCCTTGTATGCACTAATAGTCCGCTTAGTGTTTCGGATAATAATGCTGGAATTAATATTAAATTTTGAAGCAACAACAAAGAAAATACAATAATAGTACCGTTTTTCGTCCCTAATGTTCCAATTAATGCAGAAATCGTATAGCCTAAGCAAAAACCTCTAAAAAGTACAACTCCATATAGAATAGGAGTTAAAGTAGCAGTGATTCCTATTATCCAGATAGCTATAAAAGTAATCAAATTGCTCATTAACGAGTCTATAAATACACTTCCGTGTTCTATTTCATCTATTTGCCTATAATTTGTTACATAATCTGAAATATACTGTTTTATATCTGTTATCTGGGAGCCTGATGTATGATTAATAACGAAAATGCCAATTATTATTCCTATTACAAATATAAAAAGTAAAACTATATAGCCTTTTGCATTATTTTTTATATGTTCAAAAATTATTTCTTTAATTTTGTTTTGCTTATGTCTTTTCATTTTATTACCTCACACATATGTATTAACCTACATAATGTGTATTCTATAAAATGAAAAATATGTTAATTGTTTGTCACTTTACCGTACACTCCTCCTCCGCCTTCTGTAATTCTAATTTTGCCTTCTCTTGCATTTACAATATTTTTTGCAATTTTTTCTCCTACAACACCTTCTAAGTCGTCAAAGCTTGCTTTATGAAGTACGTTCATTTCAGTTTTAAAAATATCTAAAAGCTTATCTATAGTTTTTCCTCCTAATCCTGGTATAAATGTGAGTGGTATTTGGTAAACATATGGTGGCCTACTAACAGGGCTTTTACTTGTTTTTTTATCTTTTATCATTTCTATTCTGTCGTAAACACCCATTGTAATGTTTCTACTGTCACATGTATCACACTTTGTAGCTGGCGCTATTCCAGGAACGTTTTTTTCGCATACTTCGCAGTACGTTCTATGATACTTGCCAAGCTTAGGGTCTAGTCCATAATTGCTTAAAACCTTTCTTCCATCTTCATTTTTTATAACTTTTAAAAATTCTTTATAACTTATATCATTTACTAAAATTTTATTATACTCTCTTGCAATTTTAGGAAGTGAATGTGCATCAGAATTTGTTAAGAAAACTTTATTCTCAAGCTCCGAAATCTGGTCTGCTAAATAAGTATCTGCACTCAAGCCTAATTCAATTGCTGGAACTTTATCAAATTTTTCTTTAAATATTCTTTCTAATCTTGTTGTACAATTCCCATAAAAGCTTTTATGTGGCGTAAAGCAATGTGCTGGAATTAATACTCCATTGTACTTTTCCACAATATCTATTAGATCATAAGCAGATATATCTGCTCTTTGTGAACTTAATGTAATATTTTTTATATGGTGGCTCATTTCCTTTGTAAATGACTTAATGTCTTCAAACTTTGGAAAATAGCATAAGTTGTGCGCACTACCTGTTCTTCCATCTTCGTTTAATTCAGCTGTTTCAATTTCGCTCCCAAGAATTATACATATTTTATCTTGATATATAATTCCACCATCTTTTATTTCATATGCCTCACCTTGTTTTAAAAAATTGGATATATCTTCTTGTACATAAGGTGACGCACAATCAATAATTCCGACAACTTGTATTCCCTTTCTTGTAGCACTTTCCTTTGCAATATTAGCAAATTGCAGTGATCTTGCTCCAGTTATTTTTATAGGTTTTCCTTGCTCACTTCTCCCAATGTGAACATGCATATCAGCAAATATTTCGTACATTTTATTCTCCTTTCAAATACATAATAAAACAGTAGCAATTCATATCCACATGTGTAAATGTGGAAAAAGAATCGCCACTGTTTCTTATTCCAGCACCGTTTCTGCACTTACTAAACTTTATCTCCCTCCAGACATATCCCTACCTATTTGGTGGGCTAGTTCCTCTGCATCAGCTTGTTCTTCGCGTTTTTTTATTTCAGGATCAATTACTGTTTTGCCTTCTGGAGCTGTCTTTTCACCTTTTAATGCCTCTTGAACCTCTCTATCAAACCTGTCTGCAGCACTTATTGCACCAATAACGTTAAATGCACTATTTACTCTTTGACTTAGCACATCTAATGCATTATCTTTATTTAAATCTAAAACTTGATCATCAACAAGGCTCATGCAACTTTTACCTCCTTCATTGCGTTAACAAATTCTTTAAATTGTTCTAAATATCTATTATCTTTTCCTTTTAAGTTTCTGTTTTCTAGTAAACATAGTGCTTCGTCTGATTTAAATGCTATTCTTTCAGGTCTATTTGTAAGCATACCTCCAAATTGATCAACTAATTCTAGAATATCGCTTTCCTTTTCTCTTGGTTCGCTTCCACTATATCTATTATGTTCTTCACACATTTTACAAAATTTTTTAGAAAAGCCAAGTTGACTCAAATACTCTGCGCTCTCTTTTGCATATCCACGAATTTTTTCTAAATCTTGTGCACTATTTGTTTTTTTACAAGCATATAGTAAACAAGCAGTTAGCACCATATTTTTATCTACTGGTAAATTCATTGTTTCAATAAAAAGTTTCGCAATTTCAGTCTTCAAAATTACTGAATTATCATAAAAAATACCCGTTCTCTTTTGGAGATAGTATACAATCTCCATTTTTTTTATAAGTTCGGGTTCATTTAGAATATAGTCAGCAAAAGTTTCCATTCTTGCTTCCTCCTAGCTCTTTTTTTACATGTTTTTCCATATAAAGCTATTTTTATTATATTTTATTATATTTCTCTTTTCAATGCTTGTAATTGAAATGTTATGTATTTGTAATATAATTGTAATTTTTAAACCTGTAAATCTTTAATCGCGTTTCTAGCTAGTTCATCACACCTATTATTTAATTCGTTATCACTATGCCCTTTGACTTTAATAAATTTCACCTTATGCATTTTTGTTAAATTATAAAGTGTTTTCCACAATTCTACATTTTTTACTGCTTCTTTTCCCGATGTTTTCCAATTATTCTTCATCCAGTTGTATATCCACCCTTGGTTAAATGCATTAACAACATATGCGCTATCACTATAAATTTCAACTTCACATTCAAATTTTAACTGTTTAAGTCCTTCAATAACAGCGGTCATTTCCATAATATTATTTGTTGTTTCATTTTCTCCACCTGAAATTTCTTTTTTATGTTCTTTATAAATTAAAATGGCTCCCCATCCTCCTGGGCCAGGATTTCCGTGAACATGCTCCATCAGTATATATAACAACTTTTTCCATTGTAAAACACCTCTTTTTATTTATGTTATTCTCTTTTCAAATTATATATTTTGTGTTATTATATCAATAAATAATTAAAGAAACAAGGTGGTTTTATGGGAAATAGTTTAGGTATTATTGCTGAATATAATCCATTTCATAGTGGTCATAAATTGCAACTTGAGCAGTCAAAAGATACATGTAATGCCGATACAGTAGTATGCATAATAAGTGGCAATTTTACACAAAGAGGAGTTCCTGCAATCACAGATAAATGGTCACGTGCTCAAATTGCTCTCGAAAATGGAGCAGATATTGTAATCGAACTGCCAACAATCTACTCGATTTCAAGTGCAGAAAATTTTGCATATGGAGGAGTAAAAATATTAGATAATCTTGGAGTTAACTACTTATCTTTTGGTAGTGAGTGTGGAAATCTTAAAATACTCCAAGAAATAGCAAATGTTTTATATGAAGAGCCAAAAGAATATGTAACACTGTTAAAACATGAACTTTCTAAAGGTTTATCTTTCCCTAAAGCCCGTGAAAACGCAATTTTAATATATTTAAATGATATTCGTCGTTTTGCAAATGTACTTTCAAGTCCAAATAATATTTTAGGAATAGAATATCTTAAAGCATTAATGGAATTAGATAGTCCAATTGTCCCTATTACAGTAGAAAGAACCGGTACTAGTCACAATAGTTTGTCTACATATGGTAATTTTGCAAGCAGTACAGCTATTAGAGAATTAATATTGAAAGGGAAAGATTTTAGCCCATTTGTTTCACCTGAAAGCTATAATATACTAAACAATTGCATAAAATTTGGTAAGATTGTAACTGGTCTATCTTCTTTTGAAAAGGAAATTATTTATATTTTACGTAGGATGTCTACAGATGAAATTGCAAAACTTCCTGATGTTTCTGAAGGATTAGAGAACAAAATAAAAAATGCTGCTAATGAATGTAATACAGTTAAAGAATTAATTAATATAGTAAAAAGTAAGCGTTACACTGAAACGAGAATTCAAAGAGTGCTGTTATATGCTTTACTTGGTATAACAAAGCATAAGTTAACTGAGTTATACAAAGTCAATCCATATGTTCGCATATTAGGAATGAATAAAAAAGGGAAAGAATTTGTATCTCTTTCAAAGTATAATAATCCAAAACTTCAGTTTATCACATCAGTGAAAGATTTTATTGAAGAAAACAAAAACAAGCAGTTAAATGACATGCTGTTGCTTGATATTTTAGCGACAAACATATACACCCTAAGCTATGATAATGAACCATATGCGAACCTTGATTATACAAAAAAACTTGTAATTTTGTAGATTTTATTGTATAATTATATTATCCTTAATAGAAAGGTGGGTCTCTAATGTTCTTTTTCCGCAAGCCTGGACAGGAAAAAGGTTCTCCCGACGACAAGTGGCCGCAAGTGAGCGAGGCTATCCGGGAAGGTTTCCCTGGCATTGCAAGCAACTCTCTCGCGGTCCTGCGTGACAAGATGCTTTTGCAAGAGCGTGACGCTCTTCAGAATCTTCGCGTTACGCGTGACTCGGAGAACACTGTGGTCTTCACAGTTGACTTTGATCACGAGTCTGACCGGCACGTCTTCATGGTACTGTATGACCTCTACCTTTCCATTCACGGGTTAAGGATCTGACCGACCCTCCCACCGCAATGATTAATTTCAGAGCGGTGGGGACTTTTTTTTTGCACTTTTTCTTTTTTTTTACATATTATATATTAACTAATCGAAAAAAGGAGGAATTTGTAATGTACAGAAATTGTATGGTAAGAAGTTGCGAAAAAAGTTCTAATTCTTTAGATAAAGATGAAGTTTTAGAAGATTCATGCAATGATGTAATCACTCTGTCAGATTATGATAAAAATGATTGTTCATGTGGTTTTGATGATAATAATGGCCCTTTCCCTGAAAATCCAATGTATGGTAATAGTTATGTACCAAATCAAGCACTAAATACAACATTTTTACCAAATGTTGCTCTTAAACTTGGCACATTATATCCAGAACTAGTTAGGCCATATTATCCAGGTCAGTCAATGGCTGAAATTGAATATTTAAGGAAAACAAATCCTATTAAGGAGGGATGTAATCGTGTATAATCAAGAAGAATCTTTAGAAATGACAAAATGTGAAATGCTTAAAAAAATTCAAGAATATAACTTTTCAAGTATTGAGCTTGCTCTATATCTCGATACTCATCCTACAGATCAAAAAGCACTCTGTCTCCATAAAGAATATGCAAAAAAATTAAAAGATTTAAAAGATAAATATCAAAAGGTTTATGGTCCGCTTACTATTTATTGTCCGTGTAACAAATGGAGATGGCTTGAGGAGCCTTGGCCTTGGGAAGGAAGTGATTGTTAATGTGGACTTATGATAAAAAGCTTGAATATCCTATAAATATAAAAAAGACTAATCCTAGATTAGCAAAAGTTATAATTTCTCAATATGGTGGTCCAGATGGTGAACTTGCTGCATCACTTAGGTATTTATCTCAAAGATTTGGAATGCCAGATCAAAAATCTAAAGCAATTTTAAATGATATAGGAACAGAAGAATTAGCCCACTTAGAAATGGTAGGAACAATTGTGCACCAGTTAACTAAAGATGCAACTATAGAAGAAATAGAAAAAGCAGGATTAGCACCTTACTATACTGATCATGGTGTAGATGTATACCCTGTATCTGCAGCAGGAGTACCTTTTACAGCTGCATATATAGCAGCAAAAGGTGACCCTATTGCGAACTTACAAGAGAATTTAGCCGCAGAACAAAAAGCAAGAGCAACTTATGAAAAATTGATTGATCTTTGTAAAGATGAACCAGATGTAATTGATCCTCTTCGTTTCTTACGACAAAGGGAAATTGTACACTTCCAGCGTTTTGGCGAAGCTCTAAACGGAGTTCATGAGCGCTTAGCTCAAAAAAAATTTTATATGAATGAAAAATGTAAAAATTAATTAAAGAATAATAGGTACAGCTCTAGATGTTTTAATCAGCTGAAACGTTTAGAGCTGTACCTATTATTTCACTGGCTTTAAAAATATCAAACAAAACCGTTTTTAAATTGTTTTTGGTATCCTTAGTAGCCCTCCTTCGCTGTCTGGAGCATTTGATAAGGCTACGTCTCTATCTAGTGGTTCTTTAATTTCATCTTTTCTAAATTTGTTGTACTCTTTTACTTGGTTTCCTTCTTCTGGAATATCATCAACATTTATATCATTTAATACTTCTGTATATGTCAAAATCTGTTCTAATGATTTAGCATATTTTGCTTCCTCTTCTTTATCAAGTTGTATCATAGCTAGGTTAGCTATATATTTTATTGTATCATTATCTATTTTCATATATTTATACCTCCCTACGCTATATATTTGGGTGCATGTTGTGCCAGTCTGTATTTTGTTCATAAGTATATGCTGTTCTTATCATTTTTGATTCGCTAAAATAGTTTCCAATTAGTTGCATACCTATAGGTAATCCTTCTTTTGAATATCCACATGGAATAGATAGCGCAGGTACTCCAGCAACATTTACAGGTACTGTACATATATCAGCTAAATACATTTCTAATGGATTTTCCATTTTTTCACCAATTTTAAATGCAGTAGTTGGTGATGTAGGCGTTAATAAAAAGTCATAGTTTTCAAATTGTTTAGCAAATTCTTGTCTTAAAAGATTTCTAACTTTTTGTGCTTTGACATAATATGCATCATTATACCCTGATGAAAGCACGCATGTTCCAAGGAATATTCTTCTTTTAACCTCATCTCCAAATCCTTCTTGTCTTGTCTTTTTAAATAATTCCTTTAAATCCTTAAATTCCTTTGTTCTATACCCATATCTTATTCCATCAAATCTTCCTAAGTTTGAACTAGCTTCTGCACAAGCAATTATATAATATGTTGCAAGCGAATAATCAGCTACTTTGAAAGAACATTCTTCAACTTTCGCACCTAGCTTTTCATATTTCTTCGCAGCTTTTAATACGGTATCTCTAACTTCTTCGTTTATTCCCTTTTCAAAAAATTCTTTTGGCACTCCTATTTTAATATCTTTTACATCTTTTACTAATGCCTTAGTATAGTCTTCGTCTTCCCTGTTTACAGATGTAGTGTCTTTATCATCATGTCCAGAAATAGCATTTAGTAAAATAGCCAAATCTTCTACATCTCTTGTAAAAGGTCCTATTTGGTCAAATGAAGATGCATAAGCTATTAAACCATATCTAGAAACAAGTCCATAAGTAGGCTTCATTCCAACAATTCCGCAAAGCGATGCTGGTTGCCTAATTGATCCTCCTGTGTCGCTTCCTAATGCACATGGCGCCATACCTGCTGAAACAGCAGCTGCGCTTCCTCCACTTGAGCCACCAGGAATTCTGCTTAAGTCCCAAGGATTTTTTGTTGTTTTGTAAGCTGAATGCTCTGTAGAACTTCCCATGGCGAATTCATCCATGTTTGTTTTTCCTATCATAATTGCGCCTTCATTATGGAGTTTTTCCATAACTGTTGCATCATATGGTGAGATAAAGTTTTCTAATATTTTTGAAGCTGAAGTAGTTCTTACGCCCTTTGTACAAATTGCATCTTTTATGGCAATAGGAATACCAAAAAGATTTCCTTTTTCTTCACCTTTTTCAAGCTTTTCTTGCATTGCTTTAGCTTCTTGCATTGCTTCATCTTCAAGAATTGTAAGATAAGCATCTACCTTTGGCTCTGCCTCTTTTATTTTTTTTAAATAAGAATTTACTATATCAGGTACAGTGCATTCTTTTTTATTAAGCTTGTCCTTTAACTCATGTATTGTAAGTTCATTTAGTTCCATATATATCCTCTCCTTATTCTTATTCAGTTCTTAACGCTATAACAGGGTCTTTCTTCGAAGCTGCTTTAGCTGGAATTAATCCTCCAATTAGTGTTAGTATAACACTTAGAACAACCAAAACAACCGCATTAGAAATATAGAATGTAGCATTTAGCGGAATATTTCCTGTAAAATGATGTAGTATTGCATTTATTATTGGAATTACTGCATATGTAAATCCAATTCCAAATAATCCTGATAGAAGACCAATTATAAATGTTTCTGCATTAAATATAGATGATATGTTACGTTTAGAGGCTCCAATCGCTCTTAAAATACCAATTTCTTTTGTTCTTTCATACACAGAGATGTAAGTAATTATACCTATCATCATTGAAGATACAACAAGCGATATAGATATAAATGCAATCAAAACATAAGTTACAGCATTTACTATTGTCTTTACAGAATCCATAAGAATTCCAGTTGTATCAGTATAATTTATCACTTTGTCTTCTTTGCCATTTTCTTTTACCTTGTTATTGTAGTTGTTAATAAAATCTTTAAAATGTTCTTTTCCATCAAAGCTTTTAAAATAGAATCCAATGTATGTTGGCTCTTCTTTATCTTGATATCCAAAAAGTATTAAATTTGTTTTTGCATTTGTTTCAGTTTGTGATAGCATCGATGTTGCAATTCTTGTAATCTGTTCTTCACTCATATTCATTTGAAAAGCTTCTGCTATTTTATTTGCATCAACATTAAATGCTGAAGCAAAACTTTTGCTGAGTTCTCCAGTAAGATCTCCAACCTTTGATAATATATATCTTTTCATGAATGCTTCTGTCATATTTTTTGCCATTACTTCAGCTGTTTCCTTCATTGCAGCACTATTGACATATTTCGTAACAAATTCTTCAATTTTATCTTTGTCAAGTTTAGCTGTAGTATTTTTTGTATTATTGTTTGCAACTGTATTTTTTAGCGTTTCAGAAATATTGTTTGCTACATTTTGAATTATATTTCCATCTTTAGAATTTACAGAATCAGTATATGTTTGTAGTAAACCTTTTAAAGCTCCTGTATAAGTTGTTTTAAAAACGTCTTGAGGTACAGAATATTTATTGCCCAATTCTTTAAATATTTCTTCTGGTTCTTTTTCTGTGATATATTTTGAAACAACGCTTTCAATTTTTTTAGGGTCAATCTCTCCATTAGTTTCATCTATAAGTCCCAATGCTAGTGTCTTTAGTTTATTTATAAAGTCTTCTCTTGCTTTCGATATATCTGTTGTAATTGAATTTGCTATTTCTGTCATGTATCCTTCTGTCATCTTTTGAAACATTGATTCATCAATATTTATGTTAAAAGCACTTTTTAACTTGTCTTGATCAACACTAATTAAATCAGTAAAATCCATATCTAATTTGTTTTTAGACTCATCAAATCTTTTCCCTGAAAGCACATCAACATATTCGTTGCCAAGTTGTTTTTTTACAATTTCAGTATCTTGCGAATAATCAATTATATGGTCAATTAATTCTTTAGTATAAGATACACCTGGGTTTAGCGCAGCAGATGTAACGCCTTCTTTTGCTGTTACTATCCCCACAATCTTTAGCCTTTCACTATTATCATATATATCTTTTAAATAATTTTCGTCGTTAGACATATCTTCATATATATCATATTTTTCATTGTATTTATATAAATTTGTTGGCATCACAAGTTTTAGTTCTATATTCATCAAATCTTCATATGTAAAATTCATAGCTTCATTACTTACATTTGCTGTTTCTCCAGCCATAATTTTGGATATTATTTCTGTAAGTTCTTCTGTATCTCTTAAGCCAAGCGAATAAACAAGCAAATCTGAAATTGAATTTTTATCTGATAATACGATTATCATTTCGTCATAGTTCTCTGGCCACCTGCCTGCAAGTACATCATATGAATTATTTAATGTTTCTTTATCATCTATCATTTCTGAATAAATAGATGTAAAAGAACTCATTAATGATGATGTGCCAAATGAGGATCTAAACAGTGTCTTTGGACTTAGTTTTACGACCTTTTTAGTGTTATCTATTGCATATATATTTGGTTCAACACTGTATACGTATTTTATTGTAGATATATCATCTGAAATATCATTAAAATTTTTTTCTATATAGTTTTTAAAACTTCTTAAATCATTTGTGCTTAGGTTGGCTAACATTTTTGAAATATACTGTTCCTCTTTAATTGTGCCTTCATCACCTTTGCTATCACTAGATGCTCTCATAGCTAGTAAAGTTCCTGCCACATCTGTTGTCTCTTGCATTACTGTTAAAGGATATGAAGTAAGAGTCTCTTCCTGTATGCTATCAACATATGCTTGAAATCCATTTGAAACAGACTGTACAAGCGCAATTCCAATTATTCCAATTGAACCAGCAAATGCAACTAAAACAGTTCTTCCTTTCTTTGTAAGCAAATTGTTTAAGCTAAGTCTAAAGGCCGTCCAAAAGCTCATTGCTGTGTGTCCAATACTAGATTTTTCTTCTTTTATTTCTTCTTGATTTGCTATTGGATTAGAGTCTTCTGTAATAACACCGTCAAGTATTTTTATAATTCTGCTTGAGTATTGTTCTGCAAGATCAGGATTGTGTGTTACCATTATTATCAGTTTATTTTTAGAAATTTTTTTAAGAATTTCCATTACTTGAACACTAGTTTTTGTATCAAGTGCACCTGTTGGTTCGTCTGCTAATATTATATCTGGATTATTTACAAGAGCTCTAGCAATTGCAACCCTTTGCATTTGTCCTCCTGATAATTGATTAGGCTTTTTATTAACTTGGTCTTTAAGCCCAACTTCTTCTAATGCTTTTAAAGCTCTTTCTTTTCTTTCCCTTTTAGGAATCCCGCCAATTGTTAATGCAAGTTCTACGTTTGATAAAACTGTTTGATGAGTTATTAGATTATAGCTCTGAAATACAAATCCTATTTTATAATTTCTATACGCATCCCAGTCTCTATCTTTAAATTTCTTAGTGGATCTTCCATTAATAATAAGGTCTCCAGATGTGTACCTATCGAGTCCTCCTATAATATTAAGTAGTGTTGTCTTGCCACATCCACTTTGACCTAAAATAGAAACGAATTCAGCTTCACGGAACTTAAGGTTTATTCCTTTTAGCGCTTCTACTTTTTCATCTCCACTAACATAAGTTTTCTTTATGTTTTTTAATTCGAGCATATAACTCTCCCTGTTTTTAAATCTATACTTTAAAAAATTTCATTAAATAATATACCACAAACCAAAATAATTATCAATTGTTCTGTTAAATAAAAAAGAAAACCCCGCGACATTATTCGCGGGGTTTTCTGCAGGCATACTCATTTATTCTTACGCTTCAAGTAGCTCTGCCAGAGGCTTTCCATCTGTTTTTCACTCATGATGTGATTCTTGAGGAGAGCACGGACCAGGATATGTAAGAAGTCCTTGTGTTCGTCAATAATTGCCTCTGCTCTCGCATATGCGATATCAACGAGCTTTTGAACTTCTTCAATTACCAAATCCTTAGTCTTCTCAGAAAACATCGGGTATCTGTCAGAGTTAATGAATATGGTGTTTCTTTCGTTTTCTTCGGCTGTCATGCCATATCTTGTGATTACCTCAAAGGCGGTGCATGTAGCTGTGTTCAAATCGGCACTTGCGCCACTGGTAATCTCTTTTCTGAACAGCTTTTCAGCCACTCGTCCGCCAAGGCTAAATGCCAAAAGGTCAATGAAATACTGCTTGCTCGTAAAAGGAATTACGTCTCTCCTATATTCGAAGCAAGTAATACCCAAATATTCCTCAGCTGGCATTATTGATACAGCAAGCATTCTATGGCTTATCAACTTGTCAGAAAACTTGCCGACAATGTAATGTCCTGCCTCATGATACGCAATTTCTGTTCGCGAATCCTCTCCCATTCCGTCAAACATGTCAAACTGGATTTGGAAATTAGCAAGAACGCATTCCTTGTTGACCTTTTTCTTTCCTTGTCGATAAGCAGTTACCATGCTTCTATCTACAAGGTCAAGAGTCTTATCAGGATTCTTTTTTTCAAATGCAAAACAGTTGGCTATCATGATGATGTACTCAACCATTGATCTATCAATCCTGATTCCGTGGAACTTTGACAATGCTCTTATCTTGTTCTCAATCATCGGATAGACTTCATCTGTCAATGGTTCCTTAACATCAACTCTTTCGAAACGTCGTGAAAGAGCCGAATCTGAAGAGAAAAATCTGATGTACTCTTCTTCAGTTGTTGCTCCTATCACAATTGTCTCCCCACGTGCCAGGATTGGCTTCAAGGCATTGGCAAGATCCATTTCGCCTTCGTAGCACGAGCCAGCTCCAAGAATGGTGTGGACTTCATCAATGAATAAAATAACATTATCGCGTTCTTTCAAATACGCAATAAGTTCTTTTATTCTCTGTTCTGCATCTCCCCTAAACTTGGTTCCAGCAATGAGACTGTTGACGTCGAGGTTTATCACCATGAAATCTTTAAATCTCTCAGGGCATGTACCACTTACAATCTGATATGTGATTTTCTCCATAAGAGCTGATTTGCCAACACCCGCCTCTCCAACAATTACAGTATTGCGCTTGTTTTTTTTGAGGCAAATGTTCCAAATTTGCTCAACTTCCTTGTCTCTCATCAAGATTTCACATGGTTTCTTGGCATCAATTCTGTCGTTTAGACATGTCATGAACCCAGAAAGAGCCGTTGGAATTTTAGCATTTCCTGCAAGTCCTGCAAACGTAAACACCTTCTTTGCCTCTCTGTAGTTTGCACCCACTTCAGAAAATAGCTGTTTGAGAACCGGAACGTCTTCGTCGAACATGACAGCAAGGATATGTTCAGGATCTGCACACGGTGTATCGTTCTCCTTGCACATTATCGCAAGTCGTCCAAATATCAAACCCACTCCCTGTGCTACGGGGTACTTGTGCTTTTTCCCAGACTCATCTGTAAGTATCACATCTCCGTCATGTTCTGATTTGTAGCGTTTTGGTCCTTCTTCTGTTTTTTTTGCTTCATCACCCTTCTTAGTTTGGTCATCCTGTTTGTGTTCACCATCTCCACTGCTTTCAGTCTCATCCTTGATTTCAAGCTCGATCTGCTTTTCAGTAAGATACATCGTCACATACGCTTCGACATCTCCATCTGACTCAAGGATTTCATCAACAAGATGCTCTGCAAGTAGTGAGCCATCACATACAGCAAGTTCATAGATAAGAATAGGAAAATTTATAGCATCGAAGTGCCACAATTCCTTTTCCTCCATGCACTTGTCTAGCAACTTGATGGTCCGTTCCGACATGCACACTTTGAAGCTCATGAAGTATACCTCCTTCTATAAAAGAATTGCGTTAATTATATCATCACATATATGTTTTGTAAATATATTATGTGGATTTCTTTTTTTACTAAATCCATTGATAAATATATATTTTTTTTATATAATATTTTCAAAGGAGAGTGATTTAAAGTGTCAACACCGCACAATGAAGCAAATATAGGCGATATTGCTAAAACAGTTATAATGCCTGGAGATCCACTTAGAGCAAAATATATAGCTGAAAATTATTTAGAAAACTATAAATTAGTAAATTCAATACGTAATATGTATGCTTATACAGGAACTTATAAAAATAAAGAAATCACAGTTATGGCTCATGGAATGGGAAATCCGAGCATGGGAATATACTGCTATGAATTATATAAAATTTACGGAGTTGAAAATATAATACGCATAGGTTCATGTGGAGCATATTCAAAAGATTTGAAACTTTTAGATATTATTCTTTCTGAAAGTGTATTTTCAGAAAGTAATTTTGCACTAACACTAGATAATGATGTTTCTCATATTGTTAAACCTTCTTTTGAGCTAAATAAAATAGTTGAACAAACAGCCAATGAAATAGGTATAAAAATGTATAAAGGAAATACTGTATGTACGGATTGCTTTGACTTATACATGACAGATGCTGATAAAGTTATATCAAGAATTCCAGAGGGATTTAATCCATTAGCCGTTGAAATGGAAGCATATGCTCTATTTTGGACAGCAAAAATACTAAATAAAAAAGCAGCTTGTATAATGAGTGTTGTTGATTCAAAATTTATCACTGAAATAGCAACTCCAGAGCAAAGACAAAATGGTTTAACAGATATGATTAAACTTTCTCTAGAATGCACAACAAAATTAGATTAGAAAAAGAGGACTTTTATAAAGTCCTCTTTTCTTTTTATTTTAGTCTAAAAACTTGGATAAAAAACTTGCGGCCTGCTTTGCTGCAATATTGCAATAAGCATAATAATCCGTTTTATTATTACCATTTGGCGTATCTGAAATTCCTCTTATAATGAGACATGGGATGTTATCAAGCATACACACTTGAGCAATAGCTGCTCCTTCCATCTCCACACATTCAGCGTCAAAGTATTCTCTAATCTGTTCTCCTTCATTAATGTCTGAACAAAAGCGATCTGCTGAAGCTATTGTTCCTATTGTTACATTATAGTCTAAATTATCTAATAAAATTTTTTTGCATTGTTTTACCAATTCACTGTCTGTATAAATATACTTGCCTATTTTTGGAATTTCTCCTTTTTCTGTACCATCAAGTGAAGATAAATCAAAATCATATTGTACAAGCTTATTTGCTATAACAATATCTTTTATTTTTAGTGCTTTATTTAACGCGCCAGCTGCGCCTATATTTATTAATTTCTCAACACAAAATTTGTCAATAATAATTTGAGATGTTCGCGCTGCATTAACCTTTCCTATTCCACATTTAGTAAGCACAATATCTGTAGAATTTATCTTTCCTAAATAAAAAGTCATGTCATGAATTTGTAATTTTTTCGTGCCAGTCATTATCTCAGTTAATGCGGATAATTCTTGATCTGTTGCTACAATTATTCCTGTCATTTAATTTTGCTCCTTTATACTTTTAATACTCCTCCAATAACTCTATTCATAGTGTCTTCCTCACTTAATCTTGGAACAACATTTGCTCCACCTGCAATAACAATATCATCCCCATCTTTTAAATGTCCTTCAGATTTTATCATCTTAACAGCTTCAATAAGCAACTCATTTATTGAGTTCTTTTCCTCTAACAGCATAGGATAAACGCCCCATGACAAAGCAAGTTGTTTGTAAGTTCTTTCATTTGTTGTAACAGCATATATTGTACATTTTGGTGTAAAACTTGATAACATTCTTGGAGTATCTCCAGCTTGTGTATAAGTAAATATACCTGCTGCATCCATATTCATTGCGGTCCCACATATAGAATGGTTTATATTAAATTCATAATTTGCTTTCTCGAAATTTGTTTCTCTATTTTTAAATCTTGTCCAGTATTTTATAGATTCTTCTATAGTTGATGCGATATTGTCCATTGTTTTTACGCACTCTACAGGAAATTTTCCCATTGCAGTTTCTCCAGATAGCATAATTGCACTACTCATATCAAAAATGGCATTTGCTACGTCACTTACTTCTGCTCTTGTTGGTCTTGGATTATTCATCATAGACTCTAACATTTGTGTTGCTGTAATGACTAATTTGCCCGCATTATAACATTTTTTTATAAATTGTTTTTGCCAAATAGGAACTTCTGCCATTGGTATTTCAACGCTTAAATCTCCACGTGCAACCATTATTCCATCAGAAACCTCAAGGATTTCATCAAAATTATCTATTCCTTCTCTGTTTTCAATTTTAGAAATAATTTTAATGTCATTACCGCCATTCTCATCTAACAGTTTTCTTATATCATATACATCTTGTGCTCTTCTTACAAAAGATGCTGCTATAAAATCTACTCCAGCTATTATTCCATCTTTAATATCCTTAATGTCTTTTTCAGATAAACCTGGAAGGTTAAGTTTTGCACCAGGTACATTTATACTTTTTCTATTTCCAAGCTTTCCTCCATGAGTTATTCTACATACAATATTGCAATTATCAATGTTTTCAACAACAGTTTCTATTTTTCCATCGTCAATTAATATTTTAGTACCAATTGAAACTTCTTTAAATAATTCTTTATAGCTAATAGAAACAATGTCTTTATTTCCTAATACTTCATCTGTAACAAATGTAATTAAATTTTCATCTTCTAATATAACACTATCATTCTCGAGCTTGCCAGTTCTAATTTCTGGTCCCTTTGTATCTAATAATAATGCAACAGGTTTTCTTAATTCGCTTCTTGCTCTTTTTACATTTTCTATTTTTTCTCCATTTTCTTCAATTCCGCCATGTGAAAAATTTATTCTAGCAACATTCATTCCCGCATTTATAAGCTCTTTTATTGTTTCAACACTGCTACTTGCTGGTCCAATAGTACATACAATTTTTGTTTTTCTCATTTTTTTGTCCTTCCTCTTTCTATATATTATATGAGATTATATCATATCAGTTTTTTATTTAAAATAATTTTTGATAAAAAATATATTATTAAATAAGGATATTCTTTCAATTCAGAATATCCTCAATTGTTTTTATTAAATTATTTAGTAATCCATTTTACTAAGTTCATGTTTTCACTATCTATTAGCATTGGATGTTTTGGCATTACTCTAAATGTGTAGCCATAATTTCCACCAGAGTTTAGTTCAATTTTTGCAGCAAATGTGTAATTTCTTTCATTATCATCACTGTTTACTAATTTCATTGGTATAATGCTTATATTTTCTATTGTACCTCCATCACCAATTTTTCCATAATAAACCTGTGTTTCTATATTTTCTACATTTACATTAGGTAAGTTAACACTGCACATTACATCAATATTATTTCCAGCATCTATTGATATATTGTCTAAGTTATTTAACTGAGATATTGTAATGTCATTCCAATTTGTATATATAGATTTTTTCCAAGATTCAAATTCTTCAACATTTTTTATATCGCTAAAGTATTTATTTGAAAGGTCACATAATGGCATATAAAGTCTAGTTGTGTATTCTGCAACCATTCTTGATGTGCTAAATTCTGCTCCTGTGCTCATTATTGATTCTTTCATTAATCTTAGCCATTCGGTAGATAATCCATTTTTGTCTTTATTGTAATATGCTGGAATTATAACATTTTCTAAAGTATAATAAATGCTATCGCTATCGGCTTTATCTTGTGCTTCATAAGAATCATATTCTTCGTTTGTTCCTATAGCCCAACCATTTTTCTTATTATATCCTTCTGCCCACCAACCATCTAGTACACTAAAGTTTACAACACCATTTATAGATGCTTTTTGTCCACTTGTTCCGGATGCCTCCATAGGTCTTCTTGGATTATTAAGCCAAACATCTACTCCGCTTACTAAATGTCTTGCTACAGCAATATTATAGTCCTCTAACAAGAAAACTTTACCTTTAAACTGTGGCATCATAGATACTTCATGAATATATTTGATTAGGTCCTGCCCTTCTTTATCAGCTGGATGTGCTTTACCTGCAAAAATGAGTTGAACAGGTCTCTCTTCATCATTTAAGATTTTTGTTATTCTCTCCAAATCTTTAAATATAAGTGTCGCTCTTTTATATGTTGCAAATCTTCTTGCAAATCCAATTGTTAAAACATCAGATCTAAGACTTGGTACTAAATCCTTTGTATCTATATTTGTTCCTTTAAATCTGTTTGTTATATTCTCTCTAACTAATTCAAGAAGTTTTTCTTTTCTACTATTATGTTCTTTCCATAATTTATCATTTGGAATATTTTCTATCTTTTTCCAGGTTGCTGGTTCATAAATTGAATCTTGCCAATATGGAATTAAGTATTTATTGTATAAATGTTTAATATTTGGTGCAAGCCATGAACATGTATGGACACCATTTGTAACATATGTAATAGGAGATTCATTAGCAGCAATGTCAGGCCAAATTTCTCCAAATAATTCTCTTGAAACAGCGCCATGTAATTTACTTACGCCGTTCTTCTTTCCCGCAATTTTCAATGCGAGGAATCCCATATTAAAGCCTTTTTCAAGTTCTCCTTCCGCCGTTTTCATTCCCAAATGTAGAAACTGCTCTCTATTTAGGTTAAGTCTTGACCAGAAGTTCTTAAAATATTTTTCTACCAATTCAGTGTCGAAAATATCATTTCCTGCTGGTACAGGTGTATGTGTTGTAAATATCGTTTTTGATGTTATAATTTCTCTTGCCACTTCAAAAGACGTTCCTTGTTCTGCAATAATGTCTTTCATTAGTTCAAGAGTAGCAAAAGCAGAATGTCCTTCATTCATATGGTAAACTGTTGGTTTAAGTCCTAATGTTTTAAGTAGTCTTACTCCACCCATACCAAGAACAATTTCTTGTTGGATTCTCATTTCTCTGTCTCCGCCATACAACTTAAGTGTTACATTTCTGTAATCATCAGTGTTTTGCGGAATATCAGAATCTAGTAAATAAAGAGTAACACGTCCTACATTAATTTTCCAAACTTTTAAGAATATTTTTTTACGTGGAAATCTAACATCAATAACTAAATCTTCACCATTTTCGTCTTTAACTGGTAAGATTGGTAAATTATACACATCTATATTTTTATATTCTGTTTCTTGTACTCCGTATCCATTAATTCTTTGGTGGAAATAACCATTTTTGTAAAGTAGTCCAACCGCTACAAATGGCAAACCTAAGTCGCTTGCAGATTTTACGTGGTCACCTGATAATATACCAAGTCCGCCAGAATATATAGATAAAGTTTCATCTAGTCCATATTCTGCTGAAAAATATGCAATTAGTGAGTTTTCGTCTTTTGGATATGTCTTTTTAAACCATGTATTATGACTCTTCATATATCCATCAAAATTTTCAATTATTTCATCATATTCAGATAAAAAGTCTAGGTTTTTGGCTGCTTCTTCAAGTTTAGATTGTTCGACATTTTTTAGAAATCTTACAGGATTTTTCGCACATTTTTCCCATGTTTCAATGTCAATCATCTTGAATAGTTTAAGAAATTCTGTGTTCCATGACCACCATAAATTGTTAGCTACTTCTGATAGTCTAGAAATTCTCTTTGGTAATTGTGGATTTACAGTTATACGATTAAATACGTAATTCATATGTTCCTCCTTGTTTTTTCTCTTGTTTATCTTATTTTTTGCTTTTTTTTCTCAACGTTATTAGCATTGTATTAATTGTCTTCATTTTCTTCAATCTCATCATCTTGCTTTAAGCTTCGTTTTCCTCCAAAGCAAGCCATAAATACTAGTACAACAACCATTATAATTAATAAAGCGGTTACTCCTATAAGAATATATAAATCAAGTGATGTTGGTTTTTCTTCAATATTATCAAATGAAATGGAATCAACAATTTTCTTTAAATCGTCATTTTTAGCTGATGAATCTGAACTATTTAAAGATAGGGTTATTCCTTTTCCATTAACTATTGTATAATATTGATATATAGCAGTTGAGCCTTTTTTTATTAAAGTATTAATATATAATATATCTCCCAAAACATATGTATCTTGACTAGTAACTTGCATATTTTGAGCTTCTGCTGTTTTGGCTATTTCATCTTTAACATTTTCAAGCTGTTCCTCATCTGCAAGAGATAAATGGAAAATATTTTTTGTAACTTGATTTTCTACGTATGACAAGTAGATTTCATTTGCGAAATCTGTACTTATTCCATTATATAGTATAGAATTTGATATATACTCACTTTTTAATTGCTCTTTAGTTGTACTCATAAGTGCAATATAGTAATCCATTTTTTTATCGTCTTCTTCTATTCCTTTTGTTAAATCATAATATCCTTTTGGTAATTCCATGTTCAAGTTAATGCTTTCAAATTGTGCAGCACTAACCCTGCATAAACTTGTTAAAACAACTAATACAACAATTAAAAAACTTATTAATTTCTTCATATGTTACTACTTCCTTTTTTGTATATATTTGTTATCGATTATAAATTTTATCACAATGGCAAATTTGTATCAAGTATTTTTAACTTTTTTTAAACAAATTCTTCCCACACTAGATTGGCTAAATCAAGCCCTTTATTTGTAAGCTTTATACAGCTTTGTGTATTTTCAATTAAGCCTTCTTTTTTTAATTTTTCAATTTCATTTTTAAATCCCTTTTCTAAGTCGTAATTAAATTTAGCATAAAAGTCGTTTTTATTACATCCATCTAATGTACGTAAAGCAAGCAAAATAAATTCTTTGGCCATGGATGTTTTATCTTGTTTTTCATGTATAATTATACTGTCTTCTTGTTTGTTTTTTTCATAACACTCTATATATTGCTTTATATTGGAAATGTTTGAATATCTTACTCCATCCGTATATGAATGAGCTGCAGCTCCTAACCCTATATACTCTTTTTGGTGCCAGCAATCTAAATTATGCCTTGACATATAACCGAGGCTTTGAAAAATTCGAAATCTCGTATTGCATATAACCATTTGATTCGAGGATTTTTTTTACTTTCCAGTACATTTCTCTTTCAACATCTTCGCTTGGTAATTCCAATTCTTTTTTATTTAGCATTTCAGCAAGTTTAGTGTTATCTTCTACAATTAATGAATAAACAGATACATGTTCTGGGTTTAGTGTTATTATATTGTTCATCGTGTCTACTATGTCATGTAACGTTTGCGTTGGTAAGCCAATCATGCAGTCAACATTTATATTTCTATATCCAACATCTCTTGCATTTTCAAAAGTTTTTAAAAATTCTTGCCAAGAATGAATTCTACCTATTGTTTGTAAAAGTTCATTACTAGAAGATTGCATTCCAATGCTTAGCCTATTTATACCAGATTTATAATAATCTTGCAATTTACTTCTGGTAACAGTTCCAGGGTTTACTTCAATAGTAATTTCAGGGTTTTCTATAAATTTAAAACTGCTCTGTAAACTGTTTAGTAATTCTACAATAAATTTGCTATCTACAGAAGAAGGTGTTCCTCCACCAATATAAGCTGTTTTAACAATTACATTTTCAGCAGATACTCCTACTTCTTCAATCTCCTGATTTAAAGTTTTAAAATATTCATCAATTAAATTGTTGTCTTCTGCGCATATAGAATAAAAATCGCAATAATAGCATTTCTTTTTACAAAAAGGAATATGAACATATATACCTATTTCTTTCATCTTTTCTCCTTTTAATATCATTTCCCAAAGGAATTTTTCCTTTGGGAAATTGTCTAATTTTATTTATTTTAATTCATTTGCAATTTTTATAATCTTTTTTAGCCTATGATTTGCCCCAGATTTGCTCATTGGTGGATTGACCATTTTCCCTAAGGCTTCTATACTTAATTCAGGATTTTTAAGTCTTAGTTCAGCAATTTCTCTTACACCTTCTTCAAGTTCTTTCCAATGTTTTGTATTTTTAATTTTATTTATCGCTTTTACTTGTTCAAATGATGCATTTACCGTTTTTGTTAAATTGGCTGTCTCACAGTTTACCTTACGGTTAATCTGGTTTCTCATTTCACGCATTACTCGTATTTCTTCAAATCTTAAAACAGAATTACTTGCACCTATATAGGCTAAACAGTTAGAAATGTCCTCTCCATCTTTTAGATAAACAATATATTTTTCTCTTCTTTTAATCATTTTAGCATCAATACCATTTGAATTTAAGATTTCCATAATTTCATTTGATTTTTTTTGTGTCTCGGTAGAAAACTCAAGATGGTATTCCTTGTTTGGATCACTTATCGATCCATATTGTAAAAAAGCCTCTCTAACATACACTCTTGCTATTTGGTCTTCTTGCTTCAAATTGCTTTTATTGTTCCAAACTTTAAGCTTTTCAATTTCTCCTTTTACTTCACTAGAAAACGACATTCTTATACCTCGCTAAAATCACTCTATCATTTCCAGATAGATCTTTTATTACTTCTATTTTGTTGTATTTGCCATTATCCTTAATAAGTTCTGATACTTTATTTGCTTGGTTGTATCCAATTTCAAGTGCAAGTAAACCATTTTCTTTTAAATAATTTACTGCATTTGTAATGATTTTTCTATATATATTAAGTCCATCTTTTCCGCCATCTAATGCAAGTATAGGTTCTTTTTGGACTTCTTTGCTTAATGAATTTATTTCATCAGTCTCTATATATGGCGGATTAGATACAATCACGTCAAATTCCTTATCTGATATTTTTTCAAATAAATCTGATTCTATAAAAGAAATATTTACGCCATTGTCATTAGCATTTTTTTTTGCAACAGCTAAAGCGCATGTGCTTATATCACTTGCAGTTACCTGTGCATTTTGCATATACTTAGCAATGCTTATAGCAATAGCTCCACTGCCAGTACAAAGGTCTAATACTTTTCCTTCATGGCATCTTTTTAAAACCTCTTCCACTAAAATTTCTGTATCAAATCTGGGTATCAGCACGTTTTCATCGACATAGAAATTAAGTTTCATGAATTCCTTTTTGTGTGTAATGTATTCTAGTGGAATTCCATCTAAAAGCTTCTCAATATTATTACATATAACGGATTCTTGAAAGCTATCAACTGCATCATCAAAATGTGTTACTATATATTCTTTTGGCACTTTTAAAACATGAGAAATTACAAGCCTTGCTTTCAGGCTTGCTTCGTCAATCTGTGCATATTTTAGCTTGTATGTAACTTCTTCTTGAAGCTGTTTAATAGTCATATTTTCTCCGTTTTCTTTAATTAAAATATTTTTGTAGTATTCCTATGATTATAATGTTTTCTTAACATTTATCGTTTGTGTATTGTATGCTAACTCAACATTGTTGTTTTGTAGTATTTCCATAATTGAATAGTTTATATTTTCTTTTATAGCTAAATACTTGTAGTAATTTATTTCTTTTGTATTTGCTATAACTAATAAATCAATACCATTGTCTGATATTCTTTGGAATTTTACCAATATAGTATCTAATATAATTTGCTCATTAGCTTTTAGCATTTTTTCAATTTCTTCTTCCACTTTCTTTGCCTTCTCTAGTTTGGTATCTAATTCAAGTGTTAATTCTATTTGTATTCTTCTGGCATTCATTTCATTGTAATTACTAATATTCGTTTCTACCATTTTCGAATTTGGCACATGCAATAAATCGTTTTCCAATGTTCTAATTATTGTGCTTCTAAATTTTATTTTTTCAACCGTTCCCATAGTATTGTCAAATCCTATAAAATCGCCAACTTTATATGGTTTGTCAAAGAAAATTGTTAAACCTCCTATCAAGCTTTTAGCCGTATCTTGAGCTGCTAAAGTTATAACTATACCAGTTAGTCCAAAACCTGTAATAAATCCTGTAATATCAAATCCTAGCTCTGAAAAAATTAAAAATCCAGCTGCTATATAAATTAATACTCTCACAGCATTTATAATCATTTTATTTGTATTTTCATCAACTTTATTATTTGATTTTAAACGTATTTTTTCAGTTATTGAACTCTTTTTGTCAAGTCCTAGTATAAATGCTTTTGTAACCAATAAAATCATACATATTTTTATAATTTTCCATATAGTATTTTCAAACTCTGCATTAATTGAAATGGATTTTTTAAGGCTTATAAATGCTAATGCTATTCCTGCAAATATAACTAGCATTTTTAGTGGCTTATAGAATGAACTGTTCTTAGGCGTAGTTTCTTTCTTCTTTTCTTTAATAGATAGCAGTCTTATAGTTAAACTTGCCACAGGCCCGCTTAAAATAAAAAATATAGCAATTTGTATTGATGCATATAGTATTTGTTTTGCTGTTTGCGCATCAATGTTTTTTATAAAATCAATAATAAAATCCATTTTTAATTTCCTTTCAGTTAAATTGCTAAATTATAAAATATTTATTGATGTTCTATTTATTTCACTTTTTATTCAAGAGAAATGTGGAACCATTAGAACAATCCTTAATGTTTCGTTACATTACTACTGTTTCATGTGGTTTGCCTGCTTCGCTTGCAGCTTCTTCTCCTATAATTATTTTCACTTCTCCTGAAAGTGTAACAAGTGGTATTAAATTACCATATACTTCATCAGGATATGCAGAATCAAATAGGCTTCCACAGCTTATATAATTATTATAGTCAATATGATATAATCCAAAATCAACTTCTCCATACCATTTGGTATCTAAGCCTCTTGTAGCCAAATATCCATATTGTCCCCAAGTAATAATATCATATATTTTAGGGTCAATAAAATCTGTTCTTTTATAGCCAACATTCCAAGCACCACTTTCTGTATATGATATAGTACTAGTTTTTATATCTTTATATCCCATTGATGTAGCACTAGACTCAAATGTTGCTGCCGTGTAGTACTTATCTTCCAATTTGGTTGAAACATATTGAAATAGCTTTGGTTGCCTATGTATTTTATTCTTAAGGCTATAAGTAACGGTCAAGCCACGTTTGCTTGTAATATTGCCATAGTCTTCCAGCTCTGCTACATGTTCTTCTCTATATTTTACAATTTTTGTTTTTCCTGTTGAGTTTTTAAATGTATCTCCTTTTGTTCCATCAATCAATAAATTCTCAATATCAGAAAATGTCATACTTCTTGCTGTAATTCCCTTTTCTTCATTTGAATAAAGGTAATCACTCATTTCATGCAAAATATATACAGCATTATTCCAACCAATTGCATTTGCAAAGCGAATATTAGTGCGACTATTAGCTAGTTTTTTCACGGGAAACAGTACTATACTTCCGTCAGTATTTTTGCAAATGACTCTCCATATATTATACTCTTGGCTCAACGATTGATTTGAATCGTAGCCTGTATATGCCGAAGTTAAATGAGCTTCATATGGAGGCTTTTCAACTGGTACATATTTTACATAATCGCCGACATTAATATTGCTTCTGTCTGTCGTAGCTTTAAGGATATAATCCATATTCCATGTATCATTTATTCTTTCATCTTCTGTTGATACTTTGTTATTCCACTGTTCTACAGTTTTTTCAGATTTATTTATAGCTCCATCATGGTTGATCGCCAATCCAATTGCAACACCTGTTAAAATTATTACAACAACTACTGTAGTTACCAATGCAACAAGTGTTATTCCTTTTTGTTTGTCTTTTTTCATAATCATAATTTTTCCTCCTTTGTTATTTAAATATAACAATTTTTTTTTGTATATTTTTTTTGCAATGTAATTAAAAAATAAATATAATGACTCTGAAATGGCTATTAATGCTAGTAAAATTAAAATTTGTTTTTCATTTAATTTAGCTATATAAAATATGTCTCTTAGGAAAATAATCTGCATTAAAAACAATGTAATAACAAAAACAAGTAATGCTCCCCTTAATAAGTTAAATGGCCTACATAATTTAAAGAGGAGCGTAAATCCAGTTATCGTTGTTAAGATTACACAAAAAGTAGCATATGTATTGTCATCAAATTTTAGCAAATAGCTAAATAAACCTGCAAATATTATATTGCATACAACTGTTAAAGATGTTGGCAGTGCTCTTGATAATATATTTCTTAAGAATTTTCCTTTTACTCTTGCTTTATTTGGCTGCAGAGCTAAAACAAAAGATGGAATACCAATTGTAACAACATTTATAAGCGAAAACTGTATTGGCTTAAATGGGTATGGCATTGTAATTATTGCAAATAATACTGCTAAAATACTTGCATAAATCGTCTTTGTTAAAAATAATTCAGAAGATCTTTCTATATTATTTATAGTTCTTCTTCCTTCTGCAACAATTTTAGGCATTGATGAAAAATTAGAATTTAGTAAAACAAGCTGTGAAACATTTCTTGCTGCATCACTCCCTGTTGCAATTGCAATGCTACAATCTGCTTCTTTTAGTGCTAGTACATCATTTACTCCATCTCCTGTCATTGCAACTGTATGTCCATTGTCTTTTATGGCCTTAACCAGTTCTTGTTTTTGTGTAGGTGAAACTCTACCGAAAATCGTATATTTTTTTACTATGTCCTTAATTTCACTTTGTTCTATATTTCTCATATCGATATATTTGTCAAAATTTTCTACTCCTGCTCTTTTAGCAATACTAGCAACTGTTATAGGATTATCGCCTGATATTATTTTAATATTAACTCCTTGTTCTTTGAAATATTTTAGTGTATCTCCTGCCTCTTTTCTTATAACATCTTGTAATAATACAAAACCGCAAATTGTAATCTTGCAAGGTAATTGTTTGTTTTCCAATTTTTCTACGCTTTTAGCTAGTACTAACACCCTGCATTCTTCGGAATATTCATCAAGTTTACTTTTATATTTTTCATATTCTTTACCTAAAACGATTTCCGGTGCACCTAAAATATAGCTTCCTTCATCTTCAAAGAATACCGCTGACCATTTCCTTTGAGAAGAAAATGGAACTTTGCCTATTGCATTTAATTTTGCGTTCTTCTTGTACGTTTGCCTTATTGCTTCCATTGTTGGATTTATATCTTCTAATGCAATTGAGAGCTCTCCAAGTATATCTTCAATTTTTTCCTTATCGAAATTTTCTGGTACAATACCTTTTATTTCCATTCTGCCCTCGGTTATTGTTCCAGTTTTATCCAAGCATAAAGTATCAACTCTTGCAAGTGCTTCTATGCAATATAATTCTTGTATTAGAACCTTTGATTTTGAAAGTCTTATACTGCTCACAGCAAGAACCGTACTTGTTAAAAGTATTAGCCCTTCAGGTATCATACCTATAAGTGCTGCTACCGTTTGTAAAATCGCTTGGTCCAAACTTGCACCCATAACTTTTATTTGGTTATATAATAGTATTAAACCTATTGGGAAAATAAAGAATGAAACTGTCTTTATTATTTTATTTAACGAAATCATTATTTCAGACTTTGCCATTTTTATCTGTTTAGCATCATGTCCAATTTTTGCCGTATAATTATCGCCAGCAATATGTTCAACTTTTGCTATGCAGTTGCCACTTACTATAAAGCTTCCTGAAAGCAATAGGTCTCCACTTTTTTTATAAATTGAGTCAGGCTCTCCTGTAATAAATGATTCATTTACTTCAACTTCGCCATCGCAAATAATACAATCGGTAATTATTTGGTTTCCTACATTTAGTTTTATTATATCATCAAGTACTATTTCATTAATTCCTATTTTTTCTTCTTTTGAATTTCTAATTACTGTTGTTTTTGTAGCAGAAACAACAGCCAATTTGTCAATTACTCTTTTAGAATGTATTTCTTGATATGTACTTATTATCGTATTACATGTTATTATTACAAGAAAAAGTAAGTTTTTGTATGATCCTGTGAAAAAAACTGCTATACCCAGTGCAATATTTAAAAGATTAAATACTGTAAATAAGTTTGATATAATAATCGCTTTTATGCTTTTTGTTGGCACTGTGGTATCATAATTTACAAGGCCTTCGTTTTTTCTTGAATCTATTTGTTCGTTGTTTAGTCCTTCATTTATATTTGGATTATATCTTTCAACTTTTGGCATTTTTTCTCCTCTATCGCTACATTTCAGCTATTCTTTTCAATGTAATTCCATGAATCTTTGCACATATCTTCAATAGTTAATTCTGCTGACCACCCTAATTCTTCCTTTGCTTTTTGTGGATTAGCATAGCACATAGCAATATCTCCTGGTCTTCTGTCTACTATTTTATATGCAACTTTTTTGCCTGTTGAACTTTCAAATGCTTTTACCATATCAAGAACACTGTATCCTGTTCCAGTTCCAAGATTATAAATATATAATCCTTTTTGTTCTTTATCTAGTTTTTCTAATGCTTTAATGTGTCCCTTCGCTAGATCCACAACATGTATGTAATCTCTTACTCCTGTTCCATCTGGTGTATTATAATCGTTTCCATATACTGATAATTCATCTAATATTCCCGCAGCTACTCTTGCTACAAATGGCATTAGGTTATTCGGCCTACCTTTTGGTTCTTCTCCGATAAGTCCACTTTTATGTGCACCTACAGGATTAAAATATCTGAGTATTGCAATGTCCCATGTATTATCAGATGCATAAATGTCTTTTAATATTTGTTCTATAAATAATTTTGTAGTTCCATAAGGGTTGGTTGTTCCACCAGTTGGGCAATCCTCTGTAATAGGTATTGTCTTAGGGTCTCCATATACTGTTGCAGATGAGCTAAATACAAATTTCTTTACACCATATTTTTTCATTGTGTCTAATAATACTAAAGCTCCAGAAACATTATTAATATAATATTCTATTGGTTTTGCAGTAGATTCACCAACTGCTTTAAAGCCGGCAAAATTCAGAACTGAATCTATTCTGTTTTCTTCAAATACCTTTTCTAATTTTTCTCTGTCCAAATAGTTAATTTCATAGAACTTAAAATCTTTTCCAGTAATTTTTTTTATTGCATCAAGAGCTTGAGGCTTGCTATTAGAGAAGTCATCAATTACAACAATATCCCTTCCGCTATTAAGCAATTCTACACATGTGTGGCTACCAATAAAGCCAGCACCTCCAGTAACTAAGACAGCCATTTTTTGTTCCTCCTTTTAAATTAATATATTTCTTGATAAATTTGATAGTCTCTTAATATTTTTCTTACATATGTGTTTGTTTCTTTAAACGGTATATTTTCAAGGTCTTTTCCATCATCTCGAATTATACCATTTTTAATCCATTTAGAAACATTCCCAATACCAGCATTGTATGCTGTAAGTGCTAGTGAAATGTTACCATTATAATAACTAACTAAACTTGAAAAATACTTTATTCCAAGCATAATGTTTATTTCAGGTGTAAATAATGATTCTTTAGTTACATCTTTATAAGCGGATTTTAATGCTATTTCTTTTGCAGTATTTTCCATAAGCTGCATAAGGCCAATTGCTCCGCTGTTTGAAACAATGTTTGGTTCAAAATTACTTTCTGCTTTTATAATTGCGTATATAAGTAGTCTATCTATATTATTTTCATATGAATATTTGTCTACATACTCAGAATATTTAATTGGATAAATAATTTTTAATATAATATTTTGAATATTAAAAAGTTTGAATATAAATAGTAACACTATAAGTATTATAACAATCATAAGTATTGTTCTATGAGTCTTTTTCAATTAAATTTTCTCCTTCGTATTCTTTTAGCACTTATTTTGCATCATACCATGTTTTTCCTTCACCGATTTCTGCAATTAATGGCACTTTTAATTTTATAACACTTTCCATACAATTTTTTAATATTTGTTTTACTTGTGTTTTTTCTTCCTCATATGTTTCTATAATTAATTCATCATGGACTTGCAAAATTAGTCTTGATTTTAAATTGTTTTCTTTAAGATTTTTGTATACTTTAACCATTGCAATTTTTATAATATCTGCTGCAGTTCCCTGTATAGGTGTATTCATTGCAATTCTATTTCCAAATTGTCTTACCATATAATTACTTGATGAAATTTCTGGAATATATCTTCTTCTATTAAATAAAGTTTCAACATATCCTTTTTCTTTTGCTTCATTTTCTATATTAGCCATATAGTTTTTTATACCATTATATTTAAACAAATATTGTTCTATATAGTTTTTAGCAACTTTAACAGGTACACCAAGTTGTTCAGATAAACCATAGTCGCTTATTCCATACACTATTCCAAAATTTACTGCTTTAGCATTTGAACGCATTTGCTTAGTTACTTCTTCAATTGGAATGTTAAATACCATAGATGCTGCTTGTTTATGAATATCTTCTCCTTCGTTAAATGCTTTTATCATATTTTCATCATTTGCTATATGTGCAAGAACTCTTAGTTCAATTTGCGAATAATCAGCATCTAGCAGTATTGTTCCTTCGTTTTGGGCCATAAAGGCTTTTCTTAAGTTCTGCCCTAATTCCATTCTAGTTGGTATATTTTGAAGATTTGGATCTGTACTACTAATTCTACCTGTTGCAGTAACTGTCTGGTGAAAATGTGAGTGAATTCTTTTTGTCTTTTCATCAATGCATGGCAAAAGCCCTTCTACAAAAGTAGAGTTTAATTTTGAAATTTGTCTAAATTCTAGTATTTTTTCAATTGCTGGATGTTCTTTTTTTAATTTCTCTAGGACGTCTCCTTCAGTTGAATACCCACTTTTTGTTTTTTTCAAAACTGGTAATTTTAATTTATCAAAAAGGACTTCGCCTAGTTGCTTTGGTGAATTAATGTTAAATTCTTCTCCGCATAAACTGTATATTTCGTTTTTAAGGTTCTCAATTTGTTTCTGTAAATCTATGCCAAATGATTTTAGTTCTTCTTTGTCAACGTACATTCCTTCATATTCCATACTTGCAAGCACTTCAACTAATGGCATTTCAATATTATTAAATAGCTCCCACGCATTTATTTCTTTTAGTTTTCCGCTCAAGCACACTATGTAATTTATATATTGCAAATACATAGGCACATTT
Source organism: uncultured Clostridiaceae bacterium (assembly GCA_946628065.1). Lineage (GTDB taxonomy): Bacteria > Bacillota > Clostridia > TANB77 > CAG-508 > UMGS1754. The sequence goes on from CAMOWC010000001.1 coordinate 102,205, forward strand.
ACGTTCATCAATTTTTTGCTCTTCTGCATCAAATAAATTCATTTGGTTATTTTCTTTATTATTGCTAAAATTCGATACATCATAATTTAAATATTCTTGACTAAGCTCTTCTATGTTGTACTTTCCCTTAGTAGAATTAATTAGGTAAGCTGCCACATGTATATCAAACATCATGTTTTTAGCGGTTATTTCATTTTCTTTTAAAAATCTCCAGTCTTCCTTTAAGTTAGTTCCACATTTTAAGATATTTGCATTTTCAAATAAATCTTTAAATTTTTCTTTTAAAATTTTGCATGTTAAATTAGTGTAGAGAATTTTATTGTTTTTTTCATCAAATAAATAAATTGCTTTTTCATTTTTTAAGTCTATATAATAATACATTCTTTTTAAATCATTAATTTGTTCTATGATATATGAAAAATCATTTTTTAATTCTTCATATTCAAATTGATAGGAAACTTTTTCCTTTGCACAAGCACCTTCTCCGCAGATTAAATCTATCAATATACTTGTTGAATTTTAAGTTTTTAAATATATCATATACAGCTTGCCTGTCCCATTCTTTTATTTTTATTAAACTTAAGTCATTTAATATGGGAGCGTGTGTATCAATTGTTCCAAGTGTTTTTGATAGTTCTGCTAGCTCTTTATTTGATGCAATCTTTTCTCTTAATTTTCCTTTTAAATCATCTTCATTCTTCTCAATTTTGTTATATAAATTCTCTATTGTGCCGTATTCTTGTATTAAACTAATTGCTGTTTTTTCTCCTATACCAGGGACTCCAGGAATATTGTCTGAGGCATCTCCCATAAGGCCCTTTACTTCAATTAGTTTTATTGGCTCTATTCCATATTCTTTAATAATTTTTTCTCTAGTATAGTCTTCTTCTTCAGTTTTTCCCATTTTTGTTCTAGGTATTCTAACTTTGATGTTTTCTTCAATAAGTTGAAAAGCATCTCTATCTCCTGTTAAAATAGTTACATCTAGCCCTTTTGATTTTCCAAGTTTAGCTAGAGTCCCTAATATGTCGTCTGCCTCATAGCCTTCTTGTTCAATTATAGCCGTATTCATTGCTCTAAGTACATTTTTTAATACTGGCATTTGCTCAGCCAATTCTTCAGGCATTCCTTTTCGTGTACCTTTATACTCTTTGTACATTAAATGTCTTTTTGTAGGAGCTTTTAAATCAAATGCAATTGCAACATATTCTGGTTTAATGTCTTCTATTATTTTAAAATAAATTGCTAAAAAGCCATAAATTCCATTTGTATATATGCCATCTGCCGACATAAGTGCTTTAGTACTCATAATTCCGTAGAAAGCTCTATTTACAATGCTGTTACCATCTATTAAAACAAGTTTATCCAATACTGCTATCCTCCTACTTTTTTAATTAAATCTTTAATTACTTCGCCTGCTAAAATTAGCCCAGCAACTGAAGGTACAAAAGAAATACTTCCAGGAACGTGTTTTTTTGTTTTAATTTTATCATCTTCGTTCTCATAGTTTTCTTTACAATCAATAGGTTCTTCCTTAGAATATACTACTTTAAGCTTTTTTATTCCACGCAATTTAAGTTCTTTTCTCATTACTTTTGCCAATGGACAAACCTTTGTATCATATATGTCTGCTACTTCAAATTTTGTAGGATCTAATTTGTTTCCAGTTCCCATACACGATATTATTGGTATTTCCATCTTACTAGCTCTAATCACTAATTCAATTTTAGCAGTTACAGTGTCTATCGCATCAACAATATAATCTACAGTATTGTCAAATAATTGCTCGCTTTCTGGCATAAAAAAATCTTTATGCACTTCAATATTGGCATTAGGATTTATGTCAAGTATTCTTTCTCTTGCTACATCAACTTTATATTTTCCTATTGTCTTTGTAGTTGCTACGAGTTGTCTATTTATGTTACTTTCGGATACTTTGTCGTTATCTATCAAAATAAAATTGCCAATTCCAGCTCTAGAAAGTGCTTCTACAGCATATGAGCCAACTCCGCCTATCCCAAACACTGCAACTTTTTTCTCTCTCAGTTTTCTTATTACATCTTTACCTACAAGCAGTTCTGCTCTTGAAAATTGATTCAATATAATTCCCCCATTGTAACCTAATTCCATTTATTTAATCTACAAGTTCTGAATCCTGAAGAACTATAATGTTATCATAGTTTTGGTGTATATGTTTTAAAATATCATTATCATCATCCACTAAAACAATTTGTTTGTCCGTTTTATAATTAGTCAAAAATTCCGTTTTAATTTCTTTTGCAGTTTTCCAGTCCTTACTTGCTCTAGAAATTATTACGCGGTTTTCTTTTTTAAAAAATGGGGCATATTGGTCAAGCCATACATTTTTATCTTCAATTTGAGAATCCTCTCTGCATATTGATAGAATTCTAACTTCAACGTTTTCAAGGTCTAAAACTTCTTTTATATTTGCAATATTTTGAGTTAATGGTCTTTTATGCAAAAAATCATATGGATTTTTTCCTATATCATAAGCAGCAATAACACCATCCATATCAATAAATAAAATTATATTTTTTTTACTTGCCATTTCTTTTATTAAATTATAAAAATACATTATTCCCTCCAATTTGTTCTATTTGCTCTTTTATCCTGTTCTATTAAAAACGTTTTCTCTAATGTAGAAAGTCTTCTAAGTAAAGAATCATTATTTTGTATTCTTTCTCTTAGATTTGATATTCTTTCTAAATATTGTGTAGGATTTCTCATTAATTCATCTTCCTGTGCTTGCCTTTCATGGTTAATTGCTGCCGTTACACTTTGGAACTTTGGATCCCCTGCTGTATAAATATGCTCAGGTTTATGCTCTTCATACCCTCTACGAAACACTCTCATCCTGTCAAAAAGTTTTCGTCTTTCTATGATGTCAAGTGTCTCTAGCATTCTATGGTAAGCTCTGTCGTGATTTTCAATTGTTACTGCTCTTGGTGGTAGTTCTCTTTCTGCAAAGGCTTGTTCTCTTTCAAAACATGATAATAAGCTTTCGAATCTATTTACTGCTAAAACATTAATATCAATAAAATATCCTCCATCTATAGTTCTTTCTTGGCGTGTCCCATCTTCTTGTATTCTTCCAACTCGTGCAATTCCGCCATGTTTTTGAAAATCTAAGATTTCTAAATATGCATCTGTACTTGCAAAAGTACCCTCTTGCATCATGTTACATCTAACATCAACTGCACGTTTTCTTAAATACTCATCAAGAGCTCTCCCGGTAAACTTTTGAAGAATTCTATATGCATCATCAGGAAACTTTTCTATAACTTCTGAATAGTGTTTATGGTGTATTGCAATATCATCAGGATTAAATTCTACAAATCTTAAAAATGCATTACTGCTTTGTGCTTCTCCTACAAGGTATGCTCTTAACGCACTCTTTCCTGCTCCAGGTTGTGCAACTACAAAAATAGATCTAGGATGTTCTGATCTTTCTGCCTTAAGGAATATTCCTAGTTCTGCTCTTGTAAGACATTCTTGATATTCTTCTTCTGTTAAGTCATACATACCAAAATCCATAATATGCCTCCTTAATTCTTTTTAATATATTCCGTTAATACTTTATTAATTGTTGCTTCGTCATTTTTGTAAACTAGTTCTTTTTCTTCTTTTAGTTTTGCTATCTTTTCTTCAAATTCTGAATAGTCTTTAGATGTATTGTTTTTAATTTCTTCTGCAATTTTTAACTCAATTGCATATAGTGCTGCTTCAATTCTGTTATCCATATTGACCACTCCTTTATTTTTTTACATATTAGATAAATCTAAGTTATTATATCATAATCTATTTAAATATTCTATATTTGCATACAAAAACAAGTGAATATAATTAATCATTCAATTCACTTGTTTTTTATACTAATTTTTAGTTTGTTTTTCTGTTTTTTTAAATATAAATAATTTACTAAAAACAAAATTTAGTAATATTACTAATATGTTAGATATTATTTTCATAATTATTGAATTAAATTGTAAGTAGTCAATCGTTACTATCAAAAGTGCGGTTTCTAATATTAAAGTAAATACTCTTGCGCCAAAGAAAGAAAACATTTCCACTATAAGCTCTTTTCTTGTGTTCGTTTTTGATTCAAACACACACCATTTATTGCTCACATAAGCAAATATTACAGCAGTAATCCATGCGATTATGTTATTACACAAAGTTGAAAAGTGAAATATTTTCTCGCAGAGCCAAAATGTTAGAACATTTACAACAGTAGCCAAAAAGCCAAACACTAAATATCTCATGCCTTCTCTGTGTTTTTGATACCATTCAGCTAGGCTATTTAACTTAAGTATTTTCAATATTTTCAAAAAAGTATTTTCAAAAAAATCTACTATCTTGCAAAACAATGCTTTCATAAGTCTTGCTCCTTTTAATTCATTTAAAGTTATTATTATTTACTTTTTGTTTCATGGTATGATTTCTCAGTATTTACATTCCATATATTATTTCTATCTGTAATACCTTTTGTAATGTTTTCAACTGCTTCAATTGCGGTTAGCATTGAATGGTCCATATTATTATATCTGTGTTGTCCATTCCTTCCTATGCAATACAAATTAGAGAATGTATTAACATAGTTTATTAAATCATCAATTTGACTATAAGTATCAAAATATGCTGGATATGCCTTTTTTATTTTCTCTCTGTGTGTATCAATTACATCTGCTTTATCTATTATACCTATTTTTGCAAGTTCACCAACTGCAAACTCCTCAAATTCTTTATCTGGCATATTCCAGTATTCATCATTTTCTAAACAAGTATATTCTAGTCCTATCCATACTGTATCTTCAGGTTTATTTACCAAATATGGAGACCAGTTATTGAAAATTTGAAGTCTTAACATTTTAACATCTGGTTCTTGTATGTATATCCAGCAGTCTGGCACTATATTGGATAAAGTTTTTAATGTCGTTTCGTTTTTAATCTTTAGTTTATTTACTAAAACGCCAACTGTTTGAAAGTCTATATATGGTAATCCTTTTGCTATATTTAAAATATCATCCGGTACATTCTCTCCGTTTAAATCCACTTACTAAATCTTTTAGTGGCATTGAAGAAATAAATATGTCACCAGTTATGTCAATGATGCCATTATCTGCAGAGCATGTTACAGAAGTAATTTTATTATCACTAATATTTATGCTTGTAACTTTATGATTCTTTAATATTTTTCCTCCATTTTTCTCTATCTTTTCAGCCAATGTTTCCCATAATTGTCCGGGGCCATATTTAGGATAATAGAATTCTTCTATTAAAGATGTTTCTACTGTTTTTTGATTGCCTTTATTTTTTTTCTTTGAAATAATATTTTTTAAAATTGCCATTATAGACAAGCCTTTTACTCTTTGAGCACCCCAATCAGCAGATATCTGGCTCGGATGTCTTCCCCATAGTTTTTCTGTGTACTTCTCAAAAAACATATTATATAGCACTTTGCCAAATCTGTTTATATAGAAATCCTCCAGTGAGTTTTCTTTTCTTTTTATAATAACTGATTTAATATAGCTAAATCCTGCCTTAATCGTCCTCTTAAGTCCCATGTTTTTGAAGGTTTCTTTTTTCATAGTTATTGGATAGTCAAAAAACTTTTTTAAATAATAGATTCTAGATACTCTATTTCTTATAAGCATTACTTTATCTTCTTTTTCTGGGTCAGGCCCGCCTGCTACAAGGCTTTTAACTCTTGATAATTTTTCATCATCAAATGAATTATGTCCTTGTACTGGCATAAGATCTTTCCAGTAGTTTGTAATTCTATCATCTTTAGAGAAAAATCTATGTCCGCCTATATCCATTCTATTTCCGTTATATTTAACAGTTCTAGATATTCCACCAATTTCATTTGTTTCTTCTAATATTGTTACTTCATATCCTTCATGTTTTAATAATTCATTTGCGGCTGTTAGTCCTGCTGGCCCTGCTCCAATAATAATTACTTTTTTCATTTTTTCCTCCATAATATTTTATTATTTTACATCATCCATTTTAATATTTTTATTACACCCATACTGGCGTTTTTCTTATGTGCAGACACGTTTGTCCTTGATTCAATTTCTTTTCTATTGTCTTTGTAATACTTATATGCTTTATACATCATTTCTTCATTTGTTAATGTAGGAGTAAAGTTTAATTCTTTTTTTATTTTAGATGTATCAAATACAAATGAAGAAGAGATCATTTTATACTGGTATGGTCCTAGTGGAGAAATATGTAGAAAGTAACATATTTTCATTCCAATAATCATAAGCATCTTTGGAAAGTGAAATAATCTAGATTTAGAATTTGACTTTTCAATTACATAATTATACACTTCATTAAATGTTTTTACATTATCAGAACCAATGTTAAAAATTGATGTCTTATCATAATTTAATGCAGATTTCATTGCTTGTACCATATCTTTTGCATATATAAACTGATATCTGTTTTCGCCATTTCCTACTATAGGAATTTTCTTATTGTCATCAATAAATTCAAACAATAAACTTAAAAGTCCAAGTCTTCCTTCGTCTATAATAGTTGGACTTCTAAAAATGACTGAATTGATTTTCTCTTTATTATTAATTAAGATTCTCTCTCCTTCTAGCTTTGACCTGCCATATATTTCAACAGGATTTGGAATTTCTTCTTCACTTACAGGATTATCAAAGTTTTGTCCCCATAAGCAATTGCTTGAAATAAATACTATTTTTTTGCATCCATTTTCTATAGCAAAATTTGCAATGTTTTGTGTTCCATCTACATTAGACGTCCATAAGTCATTTTTGTCTTTGACTTCATGAGCAAGTAGTGCAGCACAATGGAAGATTGCATCGAATTTATGTTTTTTTCCTATTGAATTTAGCAACTCAATGTCTCTTATGTCTCCTTGAATATGTTCGAAATTTTCATGTTCATAATCATCTTGTTGTAAGTCAATACTTACAACATAGTTGTCTTCTTCTAATAAGTTTTGTTTTAAAATACTTCCAAAAAAACCTGCTCCTCCTGTAATTAAATACTTTTTCATATGATACCTCCCTTACATTTTTCAATGTTTTAATTCTGGCTTTTGCATTGTCGTCTGCAAAAGTTTATATTTTAAACATAGTATTTATTTTCTTTATTTTAGTAAATATTAAACTTATTATCCAACTTACAATCAATACTATAATTGCAATATATACTCGTTGAAACAATCGCGTTTTTATGATTGATATATGTTTCTCGACTAATTCAATTATAATTTGATGTACTAAGTATATTCCCATAGTATTCTTGCCAATACTTGTTACGATTCTATTATATATATTATTTCTGCTATTTGTATACATTGTGCTCAATGCATAGATTCCCACAATAGTTATAGCCATAAAAATTTGGTAATAATTATAATTATTAGGATATGTTGATTCACAAGCAAAAGACATTATAATTCCAATTGTGGTTGCCATTATCCATGCTACTGCCCCACTGACAATTGCAAGTATGACATTTTTCTTTTCATCAAAAATATGTTTATTTTCAAAAACGTAACCACCTAATATAAAATAAAATCCGAACATTCCTAAATTCTTGCTAAATAAATTAATATTATTAAAATTATTTAAAACTAACGTTGATAAATTCTGAATTTTCAAAATATTTCCAAGCATTTGTAAAAACAAATCAAATAAATTTATTCCCACTGAAAATATTATTATAATAAGGCATAAATATTTGTAAAGACTTCTATTTGAATCATGTATGTATTTTAATATTGGGAAGAAAATATATAAACAAATTAAACTTTGTAAAAACCAGAGATTGCCTACATATGTGTTGTTAAGCTCTATTGATAATACAATATTTATTATTTTAAATAGTGATATTTCTTCTCCTCTTATTATGCTTTTTGTTATGACATATACTATACCCCAAAAAATTATAAGGCAAAACATTTTAAATATTTTTTTTATATGTTTCTTGTAATCAAAAGGTTTATTTAATAATAGAAACCCGTTAACAAATATAAATATTAATACTCCCTCAGAAATCAATCTTAAACTATATTGGATTATTATATTATTATTTTTTTCTTCAATAAAATAAGTATTAAAAGCAGGAATATGTATTAGTATCACCATAAAAATCGCTATACATTTTAATAAGTCAATATTTTCATATCTTACTTCATGTGAACAGTTACGGTTATCTTTTTTTACATTTTCCTCCGCTTTGTCTCTATTGCTTTTTTCAATATTTTCTAGTGTTTCAATTTTCATCACATTATCTTTTGTTATCACGGCGATAGTATCTATCCTCCTCACTAAAAATACAGCCACAGTATTTTTGCATATATAGTCCAATTTCTTTTGCTTTATTGTGACCTTCCCAAAAGCCTTCTCTAAAATCTCTATATAGAAAATCCACGTTATATTCTTTGCTTAAGTCTTCGCATAATTTCTTTATATAATCGTGTTTCTGATATATACTATATAAAAGTGTTGTAGATACAGTATCATAACCATTCGCCTTTGCGTATTCAAATGTTCTTCTCATCCTTGCTGGGTAACAATAATTTATGCATCTAGCATTTAAATCTTTTACTGCCTCTTTGCAAAACTCATCTAAGCCATATTCATCTTCAAATATAGCTTGTACATTTATTAATTCTGCATATTGTTTTAAGCAGTCTCGTCTTGATTTGTATTCTGTGTATGGATGAATATTAGGATTAAACCAATATAGTGTTGGCTCTATTTTCTCATTTCTGAGCGTATCAATGCAATATACACTGCATGGCGCACAACATGTATGTAATAATAGTTTCATTTAATTTTCCTGACCTCCATATGGTAAGCCTAAATGTGCATATGCATTAGGTGTTGCCATTCTTCCTCTTGGAGTTCTTGCTAAGAATCCAATTTGCATTAAGTATGGTTCATATACATCCTCTATTGTTTCTGTTTCTTCTCCAATTGTTGCAGCCAGGTTTTCAACTCCGACCGGCCTTCCAGAATATTTTAATATAATAGTCTCTAGCAATTTTCTATCAATATTATCAAGACCTAATTCATCTATCTCAAGCTTTTCTAATGCGACTCTTGCAATATCTAAATTGATATTTCCGTCACCTAATACAGCGGCATAATCTCTTACTCTTTTTAACAATCTGTTTGCAATTCTTGGCGTTCCTCTTGAGCGTCTTGCAATTTCTATAGCTCCTTTATCATCTATTGTTATTCCTAAGATTTCAGCAGACCTGCTTACTATAGTTTTTAGCTCTTCAGGAGTGTATAACTCTAATCTGTGGACTATTCCAAATCTGTCGCGAAGAGGTGTAGAAAGGCTTCCCGCTCTCGTCGTCGCACCAATTAATGTAAACTTTGGCAAATCTAATCTTATAGATCTGGCACTCGGCCCTTTTCCTATAATTATATCTAGGCTGTAATCTTCTAAAGCAGGATAAAGAATTTCTTCAACACTTCTATTTAGTCTATGTATTTCATCTATAAATAAAATGTCATTTTCAGAGAGGTTAGTTAATAATGCTGCTAAATCTCCTGGCTTTTCAATTGCAGGACCTGATGTGATTCTGATGTTTGAATTCATTTCAGTAGCTATAATATTTGAAAGTGTTGTTTTCCCAAGGCCTGGAGGTCCATATAATAATACATGGTCAAGAGGCTCTCCTCTTTTTTTAGCAGCCTCTATATATATCTTCATATTTTCTTTGACTTTTTCTTGTCCTACATACTCATCTAAAGTCTTTGGCCTAAGTGAATTCTCAAATTTTGCTTCCCCATCATCTTTAATACTTGGCACTAATAAATTATCTTCCATAGCTTACCTCTTACATTAAAATCAAGTATATTATATATTTAGTGTTGCAATTAAGCAATAGTTTTCACAATATAATTTGAAGTTAAATATCGTTTGATGTATAATATTATTGAAAAAAGAAAATAAGTGAGGAATTAATAATGAAAAAAATAATAAAGGCATTTCTGTTGCTTCTAGTTTTTACGATTTTAATTGGCATAGTTGTTTTTTCTTTCTTTGCACTGCAGGGATATGAAAAATACAAAGAAGCTTTCACTAAATCAAGTATGGAAGAACAAGTTGAAGAAATTAGAGCAAAGTCTGATTACATAAAAATAGATAATGTATCTACTGACTTTAAATATGCAATTATCGCTATTGAAGATCACAGGTTTGAATCTCACGGTGCAGTTGATTTCATATCTATAGCCAGAGCAATTTATAAAAATATAGCTAGAAGGAATTTATCAGAAGGTGGAAGTACAATAACACAGCAACTAGCAAAAAATGCTTTTTTTACACAAGAAAGCACATTAGCCAGAAAACTCGCCGAGATATTTGCTGCAGTTGAATTGGAAAAAATATATTCTAAAGATGAAATTATTGAATTATACATAAACACAATTTACTATGGCGATGGTTATTATGGAGTAAATGCTGCAAGCCACGGATATTTTAACAAAGCACCATCAGAGCTTACTTTTGATGAAGCAACACTTCTAGCTGGCATTCCGAATGCTCCTAGTGTTTACTCTCTTTCAAACAACCCTGACTTAGCTAGGCAAAGACAAAAATATGTAATACAAAGTATGATTGAATATGGTTTTGTAACAGAAGATTACGTAAATGCACAATAAAACGTTGAAGACGGCTCTATTCTTTTCACACTCTTAAAAAAATGAAACGAATAGAACCGTCTTCAACGTTTCATTCGTTTCATTTAACCTGTTTTTTATTCAGTATTTATTTTTTCATCTCATTTTTAATATATTCTATTTCAGCTTCTTTATCCAGCCTTGCAAACAATGGCTTGCCAGTTTCTATTACTTTAACATTGTCTATAGCTAAATGGTATTCTTTTAAAGAATTCCATGTTTTATATTCTGATTTTGTAAGTCCAAGTTGTTCAAATATGCTATCAGCCGTTTCTGGCATAAATGGTTGTAATAGAACTGCAACAAATCTTATAGATTGAACTAAATGATACATTACAGAATCAAGCTTTTCTTTATTCTCCTCTTTTGCAAGTATCCATGGTGTTGTCTCGTCAATATATTTATTACATCTTGAAATTATTCCCCAGATTTCTCCTAGTGCATTACTAAACTGTAATTCTTCCATTTTATCTATAAATTCATTTTTTTGATTTAGCGTTACACTCTCTAAATCTTTATCTTGTTCGTTTTTGTCGCCACTATATTTGGGAACATTTCCTCCATAGTATTTATTTATCATTCCAACTGTTCTATTTACAAGGTTTCCTAAGTCATTACATAAATCAATGTTAAATCTTTCAACAAATTCCTCAGGTGTAAATAGGCCATCTTGTGATACAGGTAAAGCTTTTAACAAAAAATACTTTGTAGCATCAAGCCCGTATCTATTTATAAGTAATTCAGGATAAACAACATTTCCTTTTGATTTTGACATCTTGCCGTCTTTCATCATAATCCAGTTGTGAACCATTATCGTTTTAGGTAGTTCTAATCCCAATGCCATTAAGAAAATAGGCCAGTATATCAAATGAAACCTTGCTATGTCCTTACCTACTATTTGTACAGAAGCTGGCCAATATTTTTGGAACAAATGATCATCATTTGATTTATATCCTAGTGCGGTGATATAGTTTGTAAGCGCGTCTAACCAAACATATACAACGTGCTTTGGATCTTTTTTTACCTTTACTCCCCAATCAAATGATGTACGGCTTACACACAAGTCTTCCAAACCTGGCTTAATAAAATTATTTATCATTTCTGTTTTTCTATAATCAGGTTTTACAAAATCAGGATGTGAATCATAATAATCAAGTAATTTTTGTGAATACTTTTTCATATTAAAAAAATATGCTTCTTCTTTCATTGGCTTTACTTCTCTACCGCAATCTGGGCATTTGCCATCCACTAGTTGCGTTTCTGTAAAGAATGTTTCACATGGAGTACAATATAGTCCTTCATACTCGCCTTTATAAATATCACCAGTATTCATAAAGTAGTCAAATATTTCTTGTACAACTTTCATATGTCTTTCTTCAGTTGTACGTATAAAATCATCATATTTTATGTCCATTATTTTCCATAGTTTTTTTGCTTCATTTGCCATTTCATCTACATATTGTTGTGGTTCTTTGCCTTTCTCCTTAGCTACAGTTTCAATCTTTTGTCCATGTTCATCTAAGCCTGTTAGCATATACGCATCATAGCCTTGTAATTCTTTATATCTTTTTAAAGCATCAGCAGCAACTGTTGTATATGCTGTACCTATATGAAATTTGCCACTTGGATAGTAAATTGGAGTTGTAATATAAAATGGTTCTTTTTCTTGCATTTGCAATCTTCCTTTCATTTCTTATTATTTTTCCTTAAAAATTTTAAAACATTCTTCAATATTGCTTCTTTATACAAATATGAATTATTTAGATTTTCTAATATTTTGTCTATTAATAGTTACAATCTTATTTGAATATATTTTGTTCATTCGAGAGTCTGGATAATACTTGTCTAGGAATTCATCAACAAAGTTTTTTGCTGGAATTCCAATTACTCTTTCATTCTGTCTTCTACCCGCTGCCCATGACGTACTTATGTTAAAAACCATAAATACTATCATAACAATAGTTAATAATTTAAACTCCATTTTTGGATAATAGGATACAAATTTTAGTATCATGGGATATGCCGTGGTAATATAAAAAATTCCTGCTATTCCCCAGAATATGCAATGCGTTAAATCTGTTCTTCCATTTAAATTTATAATTGCACTGCTATAGTCCCAAGAAATAGTTCCAAAGAATATTTCTTGGATATATGAGCACCCATATTCTACAAAACCTCCAAGTGCCATACTTGCAAAAAAAACTTTGGTCGTATCCTTTATATTGCTCACAATAAAATAATACATAACAGCTCCTACACCATATACAGGTATAAACGGTCCATAAATTAAGCCTCGCCTTATATGTAGGTTTCCGTCAACAATAATTTCAAGAGCTGTTTCTACTATACTTCCAAATATACTTCCAATAATGAATACCCAGAAAACAGTTATTAATTCTTTCTTTAATTTCTCTCTTGATTCCATTAATACACCCTTTTGTTTTCTTTTTTCTAAAATATTGTATCACTTGTGTTTATTTAATGCAAGGGAAATAAAAACTGTTTCTTTATTATAAGCAACGAGAGACAGGTTTTGATTCCTGTCTCTCGTTGTTGGCACAGATTTAATGGAATTCATCCGGGAAATTTGCCGATTCCCATTTTGCTTTTGCAAGGTCGAGTACTTGCTGAGGGTCCCTCCAAAAATCGAACTCGAAAGGAGCCAAAAGCAAGAAGCTTATATTCTCGAACTCGCATTCGACACAACAGTACTCATCACGATCTTTGTGAAGTTTACGGAGAAAGATTACGAAATTGTAGTACCAATCACTACGAAACTCCGCAAGAATCCTTTCGTATTCCCACTTTCTCCTGGGAGGATCGTATATCGTATATTCACTTTTTCCAAAGTCAATGATATAGTCCTCTCCACAGCCTCTGCATGTCACTTCTTCAGTAATGAACTGCGTTGTCCTAGTAAAGTCCTCTCCGTGGGTCAATTCTTCAACAATCTTCTTTTCAGTGTTGCTGAAAGAATGGCTATATTTGCAGAACGGGCAATGAACATAGAACAACCCTTTTTCAATCGGCTTCACAACAGGTACAGATTTGTCACACATGGCTGTTTTCTCCTTTCGCAATCAGTCCATATTGCCAACCAGATGTAAATCCATGTCAAACATCCCTCCCCACAATTTGTAGTCTTATTAACTAGCTTTGCACTAATTAATAAAGGGATTAGTGTGTACGCAGCCTATTTGCTGTGTAAATAATATAATACACTAATTAACATAAAATGTCAACAATGATGCTTACCTTTTTTGAGTCTCTCTTTTGGCGCAAAAAAGCCACAGCAAAGCTGTGGTTATTTTTTGGTGCCCAAAGTGGGACTCGAACCCACATGGTTTCCCGCACGATTTTGAGTCGTGTGCGTCTGCCAATTCCGCCATTCGGGCATAAAACATAGATAATTTGCACTTACTATTGTATATTAGCACATTTTTTTAAAATTGTCTATGCTTTTTTTATTTGCTTTTTAATATTCATCTAAAAAATGATGTATATTTCCGTTTTCTACATAGGAAATTAATGTATCTAAATTTACATTTTGAGCACTTCTAAATATATTTACATCCACGTTGTGATTTATTTTACGAAGTTTTTTTATTAGTATTTTCATTTCTTCTCTTTTTGAACCTGGCTCATCATCAGAAGAAGATATAGTACAGTTTTCTGTAAATCTGCATGCGCAATTAATAAATTTCAAACCATTTTTTTCTTTCCATGAAATTATATCTTCTTCCTTCACAAAATACATTGGTCTAATTAGTTCCATACCTGGATGGTTTGTGCTTCTTATTTTTGGCATCATAGTCCTCATTTGGGCTCCATAAAGCATGCTCATCAATATGGTTTCAATCACATCATCAAAATGATGCCCAAGTGCGATTTTATTGCATCCAAGTGATTTTGCATTTTCATATAAATATCCTCTTCTCATCCTCGCACATAAATAGCAAGGACTATCTTCTATCTTTTCTACTCTGTCAAATATATCTGTTTCAAACATATTTATAGGAATATCTAACAGTTCTGCATTATCTATAATTTTCTGTTTGTTCATTTCATTGTATCCTGGGTTCATACACATATATACAACGTCAAAATTTTGCTTACCATGTTTTTTTAATTCTTGGAAGCATTTTGCCATAAGCATTGAATCTTTTCCCCCAGACATACAAACAGCAATTTTGTCTCCATCTTGTATCATCTCATATTCTCCAATTGCCTTTACAAAATTTCTCCATATATCTTTTCTAAATGTTGTTATTATACTTTTTTCAACTTCTTCATATTTTGTCATTTATTTCTCCTTAACTTTTTTTGTATCTGTTATTTATATAATCCTCCACTAACGGAATTCTAGAAATGTCTTTTTCTCTAGAACTTGATTTTAAATATTCTATATATTCAAATATATTTTGTACATAGTATCCATTTTCTAATCTTTCAGGCATATATTTTAAATTTTCTTTGTCTCCATCGCAAACACATTCTACTTTTTCATTTACAGTATACCAGCCATTGTCTTTCTGTTTTAAAATATAATTGATTTTTAACTGTTCTAGCCCCTTATTTGTTACCGCAATGTCTAAATCTCCTGCATCTTGATAAATGTCTCTTAAAACTAATGCACCTGACGATAATATCCAAAATTCTTCTTTATCAATTTTCAGTGTATTTAATAAATCAATTAATTCTTTTCGATTCATTCTGTTACCCATATAATTACTCCTCGCTCTTATGTTATAAGCTTTTATCATAGTTTAAAACTATATGGTAATAATTCATTTATAGTAAATTCTTTAACATTGTTGTCTTTATCAATTATGCATATTTTAAAGTCATTGTCTACGAACTCACTCATAAACTGCCTGCAGTATCCGCATGGCATACATTCTTCTGTAGGTTCTTCCCCTTTAGGTGCCCCAACAACTGTTATACTCTCAAATTCTCTTTCTCCATCTGAAATAGCTTTAGCAAATGCTGTTCGCTCCGCACAAATTCCCTGTATGCCGTGATTTTCAATATTACATCCGGTATATATTTTCCCGCTTTTCGTTCTAAGTGCAGCTCCTACTTGGAAGTTGCTATACGGCGAATATGATTTTAATCTGGCACTTTTGGCTAGCTCAATGTCTTTGGTTTTCATGTTTTCCCTCCTTATTTATATTTTTTTAGTTTTTATTACTACAATTAAGCTTAATTAATATTTATGTAATTACTTACTATTAACTTATTTTTTCAGCTTCAAAGTCGAAATGCTTTCTACATGGCTTGTATACGGAAACATATCCACTGGTTGAACTTCTATTAATTCATATTTTTCTTTCAGAATTTTAACATCTCTTGCAAGAGTCGCTGGATTACAACTTATATAAATTATTTTTTTTGGTTCTACCTTTAATAATGTATCTAGTACCAGTCTATCACATCCTTTTCTTGGAGGATCTATAAAAACAATATCCGCTTCTTCTTTTTCTACTAGCTCTGGCAAAAGCTTTTCTACTTCTCCTACTAAAAACAGACTGTTTTTCACATTGTTATTTTCTGCATTTTCTTTGGCATTTTCGATTGCTTCTGGTACTACTTCTATTCCAATTATTTTTTTCACCTTGTTTGATGCAAATATACCTATAGTTCCAATGCCACAGTACAAATCAAAAGCTGTTTCATTTTCAGTTAATTCTGCACACTCAATTGCTTTATTGTATAGCACCTCTGTTTGGGTTGGATTAACCTGGTAAAAAGAAACTGGAGAAATTTTAAATTTAAAGTTTCCGAGATAGTCTTCAATGTATCCGCTTCCATAAAGGATTTTATTTTTTTCACCTAATATAACATTTGTATCTTTATTGTTAATATTTTGTACTATAGTCTTTATATTTTTAAATTTGTTAACTAGTTCTTCTACAATTTGCTTATCATTTTCTAATGTATTCATCTTTGTGACAATAGTAACCATAATCTCATTTGTTTTTTTGCCTTTTCTAATTATAATGTGTCTTACATTGCCTGTTTTTTTTGATTCGTTGTATGGTCTTATATTATTTTTTTTCATGATTTCAAAAAGTTCATTCGCAATTTGTTGGCTTTCTTTATCTTGTATAAGGCACTCTTTTGTCTCAATTATTTCATGACTCCTATTTGCGTATATTCCCATTATTAGTTCACCAGTGCTGCTTTCACCAACAGGATATTGTAGTTTGTTTCTATAATACAACGGATTTTCCATTCCTATGCATTCATGCACATTTGGTAAATAATTTAATTCCTTTTGTAAACAGTTTTTAACCATTTCGGTTTTTATTTCTAGCGTTTTTTTGTAGTCAATGTGTCTTAATGAGCATCCTCCACATCTTTTATATGTTTCGCAATCTGATTCTCTTCTAAATTCAGATTGTTCAATAACTTCAAGTATTCTTCCATATGCATAAGAGGATAATACTTTTGTAATAACTATACTTATTTTTTCGCCTTTTATTGCACCATTAATAAACACTGCAAATCCATCAATTTTTGCAATTCCTTGTCCTTCAATTCCTTGGTCTATTATATTAACTATGTATTTTTCATTTTTCTTAATCATCCATTTCTCCTTAACGCTGTTAATTATATCATGTTTAGCATTATTTGTATATATAAAGAACTAATAATGACATACAGCAAGAACATTCTAAGTTCATGTTTTTGCTGTATGCCACCTTTTTATACTTCTTTACAACTTAATTGTTAACCGTATCTTGTCCTCTTTCATTCATTACTTCTACTGATTTTGCATCAATGTAGTAGTACTCACCATATTCGTCAGATCCACGCGTTAAAGTTCCCTTTATTTTTAACCATTGAATTTCATCTACTAGATTTGGTATTTTCTCTCCATGCCATTCGTATTCAAAAAAAGTAAATATAGCAAGCATTTAAATTATATTTTCACTCATTTTTCACAATCATCAAAAGCATGTAAAAAAAGAGCACCTTTGTGCTCTTTTTTCTGGTGCGGCAGAGAGGACTTGAACCCCCACGGTTTCCCACTAGATCCTAAGTCTAGCGCGTCTGCCAGTTCCGCCACTGCCGCATTTATTTGAACATTAATTATATTAGCATAAATCACCATCATTTGTCAATATTTATTTCTAAAAAAATGTATTATTAAACTATTACATCTCTTTTTAATAAACCGTCTTTAATAATTCCTAATCCGATGAATTTATCATTATTGTAAATTCTATATACATCATCATGCCTATTGTTAGTAAGCATTACACCATTTAGGAAATAATTTAAAGCACTATTGTCTAAGATTATTTTTTCGGAACCATTAAATAATTCTTCTATAGAAATAATTCTAATGCTATTAGGACTTTTTTCAATTTCTTCAATTGTTATTGAATCTTCAATTCTAAATTTATTAACTTTTGTTCTTATAAGATCATTCATAAAGCCTATTGTTCCAAGTCTTTCTGCTATGTCTTCGCATAAACTACGTATATAAGTGCCTTTTGAACATTTAACTTCAAATACGATTTGTTTTAACTTACTCTCCCATTTTAGAAGTTTTATTTCATGTATGAATATTTTTCTAGCTTCTATTTCTACATTTTCACCTTTTCTTGCATATTCATAAAGTTTTTTCCCATTTTTCTTTATCGCAGAATAGATTGGTGGTATTTGCATTTGCTCTCCTTTAAATGTTATAAGGCAATTACATATTTCATCTTCAGTAATATTGGATACTCCTTGTTTTTGAAGTATTTCCCCTTCTCCGTCTGCTGTTGTTGTTTTGGTTCCTAATTGTATTGTTGCAATATATGTTTTATCATGTTCAACCATATATTTTGATACTTTAGTTCCTTGTCCTACCAATATTGGCAAAACTCCTGTTGCAAGGGGATCTAATGTACCACAATGTCCTACTTGTTTTATTTGTAATATTTTCCTAACTCTTTGAATAACCTCATTAGAGCTTATCCCTTTTGGTTTATTTATTATAATAACTCCATCCACTTTTTTCTCCTCTAGTTAAGAAGACGGGCCTTTTTAGGTCCATCTTCGTTAACTATCTTAAATATTTTTTTGTTTCAGTTACAAGCTTTTCCCTAGCCTGTTCAAGAGGTAGGTTAATATTACATCCTGCAGCTTTTACATGGCCACCACCGCCAAACATCAAGCATACATCAGAAACATTAACATATTCATTTGAGCGGAATGATGCTTTATATCCGCCTTCTGGTAATTCTCTCAAAAATATTGAAACCTCTACTCCTTCAACATCTCTTCCAAATTCAACTATGCCTTCATGGTCTCCAATACCTAATTGCATTTTTTCTTGTTCTTCAGCTGTAATATATGTAAATGCCACTTTTCCATCTTCCAAAAATTCCATTCTGTTTAATGCAATTCTTCTAATTTCAAATTGTTTTTTAGATGTGATTTGCAATACTCTTCTATAAATACTTGGAATGTTTACTCCTTTACTGAGAAGACCTCCTATAAATTCAAAGGTTTCTGGCTTTACTGTGCTGTATTTAAATCCACCTGTATCAGTAATAATACCAGTGGCAATGCAAGCACCAATTCCTTTGTTTATTTCAATTCCCATGTATTCTAATACAGTAACTAAAATTTGGCATGCTGCTGGGGAATCTGGATTAACAAAGTTAAAGTCTCCAAACATGGTATTTGAGCCATGGTGGTCGATTACTATTTTTGTTTTAGCAGTTTCAAAATATTTCGCGAAGCCATTCAATCTTTTGATATCAGAACAATCAAGGGATATTGCTAAGCTATATTTTTCATCTTTCCCTTCCTTTTTTATATCTTCATACCATGGTAAAAAACTGAATATTTCTGGGCATTCTGGAATAACAACATCTACATTTTTGTTCATTCCTTTTAATGCACCATAGAGTGCTAGACTACTTCCAATTGCATCACCATCTGGAGTTTCATGAGTTAATATAACTATGTCTTCAGCTCTATTAATTTCTTCTAAAATATTATCTAGTATCATTTTTTAAGTATCCTTTCCGTCTTCCTTTTTTACATCTTTCATAATGTCGTTTAAAATGGTGTCGATTCTTTCGCCGTATTCCATCGTGTCATCAAATTCAAATACAAGTTCAGGAGTAATTCTCATATTTATTTTATGAGCAATTTCGCTTCTAATGAATCCTGAAGATTGTTTTAAGCCAAATAGTGTGTCTTTTTTGTTTTTGCAGTTTAAAACACTAATCCATACTCTTGCATATCGTAAATCAGGAGTAACTTTAACTTTTGTAATACTTATCATTCCAGTTACTTTGGAATTTTTAAGTTTATAATTAATTATATTACTTATTTCTCGTTTTAATTCTTCATTAACACGATCTAACTTATGTGAGTTATTATTTCTTTGCATATTTTCCCCTCTATTTTACTTCTTCCATAATATGTGCTTCAATAATGTCTCCCTCTTTAATGTCATTGTAATCTTCAATTTGTATACCGCATTCATACCCTTTAGCAACCTCTTTCGCATCATCTTTAAATCTCTTTAATGAAACAAGTTTGCCTTCATGAACGACAATATTATCTCTAATTACCCTAACTCCAGAATTTCTTGCTATCTTGCCTTCTGTTACATAGCATCCTGCAATAGTGCCAACACTAGATACCTTAAATGTTTGGCGTACCTCAGCAGTTCCAATTACAACCTCTTTAAATACAGGATCTAACATTCCTTTCATAGCAGCTTCAATGTCTTCAATAGCATTATATATTACAGAATACATTTTAATTTCAACATTGTCCTTTTCTGCAGCACTCTTAGCAAGAGCATCAGGTCTTACATTAAATGCAATAATTATAGCATTAGATACTTTAGCAAGAGTTACGTCTGTTTCGTTAACAGCACCTACGTTTGCATGTATTACCTTAACTTTTACTTCATCATTGCTTAGTTTTTCTACTGCCTGTTTTACCGCTTCTACAGAACCTTGTACATCTGCTTTAACAATCAAGTTAAGTTGTTTTAAGTTTCCTTTTTCTATTTGAGAGAATAAATCATCAAGCGAAACAGCTGATGTTGCATTCATAGCTTTTTCTCTTGCTTGACGTTTTCTTCTTTCTATTAGGTGTTTAGCAGCTTTTTCATCTTTTACTTCGTAGAATGTTTCCCCTGCTTCTGGAACTTCAGTTAGTCCTGAAATCTCTACTGGAGTTGATGGACCAGCTTTTTTAACATTTTGGCCTTTATCGTTTTTCATGTTACGAATTCTTCCTATTACTGAACCAACAACAATTGTATCGCCAACATCTAAGCAACCACGTTGTACTAACATTGTTGCAATAGGACCTTTTGATTTATCAAGTCTTGCTTCAATTACTGTTCCTTTAGCTTGTTTATTTGGATTTACTTTTAAGTCTTGCATGTCTGCAACTAAAAGTACCATTTCAAGAAGAGTATCAATATTTTGTTTTTTCTTTGCAGAAATTGGAACAAATATTGTATCTCCTCCCCATTCTTCTGGAACTAGTCCATATTCGGTTAATTCGCGCTTAACCTTTTCAACATCTGCACCTTCAACGTCAATTTTGTTTACAGCAACTATTATTGGAATATTGGCTGCTTTTGCATGATTGATTGCTTCAATAGTTTGAGGCATTACTCCATCATTTGCAGCAACAACTAGTATAGCTATATCTGTAACTTGGGCTCCTCTTGCACGCATTGCAGTGAATGCTTCATGCCCAGGTGTATCTAAGAATGTAATCTCTCTTCCGTTAATTTCTACTTTATATGCACCAATAGCTTGAGTAATTCCTCCTGCTTCTCCTTCAATAACATTTGTACTTCTTACTGCATCTAATAAAGATGTTTTTCCATGGTCTACGTGTCCCATAACGACAATTACTGGAGGTCTTGAAATTAATTCTTCTTCTTTATCTTCACTATCATCAAACAATATGTCTTCTTCTTTTACAACTTCTTTTTTGTGTGCGGTAACTCCAAATTCTCCAGCTATTAAGAATGCAGTGTCAAAGTCAACTTCATTATTTATTGTTGCCATAATTCCATACCCTAGTAATTTTTTTATAACATCACTGCTTGTTTTTTTGAGTTCAGCGGCTAAATCCTTTACTGTAATTATTTCTGGAATAGTTATATCTGTTAATTGGAAAATTTTCTGTTTTGTGCGTTCTTCTTCATTTTTTTGTGTTTTTTTCTTGTTTTTACGATTTCTTCCATCGCTTAAGTCATAGTAATCAAGCATTGAGCCTTCATTAAACATATGAGATAATTTGCTCTCTTGCTTTAAATCCTTTAATCTTCCAGAACTGAAGTCACTATCATCATTTCTTCTCGTTTTTGATGTTTTTTTCTTATTTTCTTCTGGTCTATTTAATTTTTGTTTGTCTATAGCGCGGTTTGCATATTCTCTTACGCTTTCTTTTTCTACAATATCTGCTGACATAATATCTTTAATATTTTTTTCAATTCCGCGCTCATCTAACGGTCTTCTGTTGTTATTATAGTTTGGTCTTTGATTATTATTAAATCTTCCTTGGTTGTTGTTATTGTTAAATCTACCATTCATATTATTGTTTTGTTGATTATTAAATGGTTTATTATTGTTAAATGGCCTATTACTATTATAATTTGGTCGAGTATTATTAAATTTTCCACTTGAATCTTGTCTATAGTTGTTATTATTACCATTATTATATCTATTATTTCTGTCATAGTTTGGTCTGCTTTGTGAATCAAATCTGTTATTATTAGGATATTGTTGTCTCTGCTCATTTCTTTTTTCTGTGAGTTGCTTGTTTTGAGGTGTTGTTTCAGGATTATTTTTCTTTGTATCCTCCTGTTTTGGCTCCTCTACTTCAGGTTTAGCAACTGGTTTTTCTTCGTTTTGTGCTTTCTTTGGTTCTTCTTTCTTTAATCCAAACAATTCACTTACAGTAAGAGGTTTTGCCTGTTTATTACGGTATACTATGTTAAAATCTTTTTTGCGGTTGTCAATAAAGCCTACTTCTTTTTTAGCTTCAGCCTTTTTTCTTCTTTCCTGTTCCTCTTCTTGTTTTTTTACTTCTTCATCAGAAATTATTACTGCTCTACGAATAATAACAGGGCCAGATGTTTTCTCTTTGTCTTTCTTTTCTTCTTTTGGCTTTTCACTTGTTTGTGGCTTTAATGACTTCTCAAGCTTACTTGCTTCGTCTTCAGTAATACCACTTAAATGGCTTTTAGCCTCCATTCCAAGCTCTTGTGCCTTTTTTAATACCTCTTTACTTGTTAATCCTAATTTTTTTGCTATTTCATGTATTTTTATACTACCCAATAGCTTCACCCCCACAAATTATTTTGTATATTTCTTCTCCTAAATTTTTATCCTTAATACTTACTACAGATTTGTTTTGTTTGCCAATAGCTTTACTTATTTCTTCTATTGTTCCAAATTCTATGATTTTAATGTTGTTTTTGTTACATAAAAACTTCATATTTGTTTTTGATTTGTCTGATGCATCTTCCGAAATCATAACCAAATTTGCTTTGCCTCTTTCTATCGTTTCTGTTACTGATTCAGTTCCACATGCAATTTTACCTGCCTTCATGGCAATACCTAATAATCCAAATACACGTTTATTTTTTTCCAAGTAATGCACCTCTTAATTCTTCAAAAATACTATCTGGGACTTCAGTCTCTAAGGCGTTTTTAAGTTTATTTGTTTTTATTATTTTTTCTAAGCATCCCTCATCACCACATATATATGCGCCTCTTCCAGGCAGTTTTCCTGTTTTATCTATCTTTACTTCACCTGTTTTAGTCTTAACTATACGTATTAACTCGCTTTTATCTTTTTTTGCGTTACAACCAATACAACTTCTTTGTATGATTTTTTTCATTTAAAGTCCCCCATATTAATTTTATTCTTGTTCTTCAGTCTCTTCAGTTTGTGATTGTAGAATTTCTCTATATTGAGATTCACTTTTTATATCTATTTTCCAGTTTGTTAGTCTTGCAGCAAGTCTTGCGTTTTGTCCAGATTTTCCTATTGCAAGAGATAATTGGTCATCTGCAACAATTACTTGCGCAAATTTTTCATCTTCTTTAATATCAACTGCTAATACTTCTGCTGGCAAAAGTGCTTGTGCTATATACATGCTTGGGTTTTCATCCCATTCTATAATGTCTATTTTTTCACCGTTTAGCTCACGTATTACGTTTTGAATACGTATTCCTCTTTGACCTACGCATGAGCCTACGGGATCAATATCTTTATTAGTAGAATACACAGCAACTTTAGAACGATATCCTGGGTCTCTTGATACACTTTTTATTTCAATAAGTCCTTCATATATTTCTGGTATTTCAAATTCTAAAAGTTTTCTAACGAAATCAGGGTGGCTTCTAGATACAACAACTTGAGGATTTCCTTTTGTTCCTTTTTGTACATCTACAACATAGCCTTTTATTTTTTCATTTAAATGATAAGTTTCTGTAGGTATTTGCTCTTTTTTAGGCATAATTCCTTCAAGTTTTCCTAGATCAAGAACTAGAGCTGTTCCTTCTGCTTTTTGAATCATTCCTGTTACAACTTCGCCCTTTCTTTGGTCAAACTCTTTATATAGTATTTCTCTTTCAGCTTCTCTAATTTTTTGCACAATGATTTGTTTTGCTGTTCCTGCTGCAATTCTTCCAAAGTTTTTTGGAATTATCTCTATATTTACACTATCACCAAGTTTTAGCTTTTTATTTATATTTTTTGCATCATCCAAACTAATTTGAAGCATTTGGTCTTCAACTTCTTTTACTACTTCTTTTACAGCATAAATATGAATTTCACCAGTTTCTTTATCCATAGTAATTTTTACATTTTCTGCAGAGTCAAAATTTCTTTTATATGCCATTACTAAAGCAGCCTCTAAAGATTCTAGCATGTATTCCTTACTAATTCCTCTTTCCTTTTCTAATTCATCAAGTGCTATTATTAGTTCTTTGCTATCTGTTGTTTTCATTTTCCTATCATTCCTTTCTATTTTTCCCAGTTATAAGTTGTTTTTATCTGTGATATGTTTTTTCGCATAATTGTAAGCTCTTGTTTACCTATCTCTATGACAAGTTCTTTTTCATTAAAGCTTTTCAATATCCCTATAAGCTGTTTTTGTTTTTCAATTGGAGTATACAGTTTTACTTCAATTTCATTCCCAATTTGCTTATTTAAGTGTTTATCTTTTCTTAGTACTCTTTCTACTCCGCAAGATGAAACTTCCAAGAAATACGTGTCTTTAATAAAATCCGCTTCATCTAATTGATTTGTTATAGCATCATTTACTTTTTCGCAGTCATCAAGTGATATTCCATTATTTGAGTCAATAAATACACGTAAATAATAATCTTTTGCTTCTTTTTCATAAACAACATCATATAGTTCATATCCGAAGCTTTTCTACTATTGGTAAAATAATGCATTCAGCTTTTTCTTCAATACTTGCCAATGTAAACCTCCTTACATAATTAGAGAAGAGTGGGATTTGTTCCCACTCCTCTAGTATTATTTTATATTGCATAACTATTATACAATGGATTTAATTAGGTTGTCAATCATTTTTGTCAATTTTTTCAATATTTATAGCATTTAGTTAGGTTTTGTATTTTTCATCAACTTTATATTTCTTTTCAGCATGGTCTGCTAATTGTTCTATATACTTTTTCTTGCCTGGTACACCTGAAACTTTTTTGTTATTTGCCCCTCTCATTGTTGAATTTGATAATCCATGCTCGTGTTTTACAAAATTGTCGTATTCTCTTATATTTGTCATATTCCTTTTTGTTTCCTTCTCATAAGTATGGCGTGCATTTTTGTTTCTATATTTTCCATAAATAACAATAAAATAAATAATACCTGCAAGTAAGAATATTAATGGCCAATATCCATTTTCATCATCTTTATCAACTATATTTAAGAATGAAAGTACTGTTGCTATTAATCCTAGTATTTCAACTATTATAGAAGCTCCAATAAGTTTTGGCATGTGAATTGGAACGCTACCCATCGTTTCTTTAGTTCTTGCATTAACTGCAACATAATGTAATAAGTTTTTGCTTCCCTTTTTCTCCAAATAACTATATAACCACACCGGTAAATATGCAGATTTCCATTGTTGCCCCTTAATATTAAATTCTTCTTTGTCCCATCTTACTCCACGGTCATAGTGTTTTAGAGTGTCATTCGCTGCAAATCTTGCAACATCTTGGCACTGGTCTGCAACCATTTCTTTTAATTGACTTACATTTGTATCTCTTTTTTCTGAAGTGTACCCTTTGATGTAATTTGAATCCCACTTTACACAATTCTCTGTGTCAAATGGCATAATTGAATTTATTATGTTATTAGTTTTATCTTTTGCATTTGTATTTAATTTATCGGCACTTGATTCAACTGTTAGCCCTTCAATTGTAATGTCAAATTCTCTTTCTACATCATAAAGATCTGCATCATAACGAGTTTCAGTTCTGTCTCCACGTTTTACCGTATACCTTCTTGTTTCATGCTCTCCTTGTCCTTTCATATTTGCATGGCCATTTGCATCAACAATCATATATGGTAAATATACACCCATTACATTGTTTGCATTAAATTCTTTCTTAAACATTGGATGTGCAAAGAATTTTCTCTTTCCAACAAATTTTTCAATAGAGTCTTTGGCTTCATTTTTTGTAATTTTAAATGGTAGCACCGTGTCTGGCACTGCCCCATTCGGAATTTGCTGATTTACAGATAATGTGTTTCTGCACCAGTGACATCTTGCTTGTGTAGAACTTGCAGTATCTACAACTACTTCTGCTCCACAACTGCTACATTTAAATGTGACCATATCTTTTGTGTCAGCAATTATTTCTTGTGCTCCAGAGCCAATAACTTCACCTTCTAGTTTACTTATGTCTGTGTCCATTGTATCAAATCTTTCTGGTTCAAACTCGTGTCTGCAAAAATTACATCTCAATTTTCCATTTTTTACATTAAGGGAAATATCTGTCGCTCCGCACTTAGGGCATTTTGTTTGCCCGTCTTTTGCACCTAAATCAGTTTTTACAACTGTAGGGCCATCGTTTTCAACGTTAGCCCCACTTACTGTTTCTTCCTGATTTAGAGCTTCATTCTCTAAATCATTTTCCATAAATTTATTCCTTTCACAAATTGTTTGAATAAGATTTGTACAAAATTCTATAATCCTAAAACTTTTCTTTTTGCTTCATCAAATTCTTCTTGTGAGATAACTCCATCTTCCAAAAGTTTCTTCAACTTTCCTAGTTTTTCATATGGATCTTCTGCAGGTTGAGCAGCTGCAGGCTGTGCTGCTGGTTGCCCAACTGGTTGCTGGAACGCACCCATTGTAGCACCAACTGAATTAATTCCCATTCCCATGAATCCAAGTCCTGCTCCTCCTCCATTTTCTCCTGCTGCTTGGAATCCACGTGCAACGGATTGTTGCATAAATGAATTTCCTCTAGCTCCTGATAGTGCGTCAGCTTTTTTAACATCACTAAGAAGTGTTTTTGTATCTTCGTCATATTCTATAGCTGTTATAGCAACTTTTACTATTTCTAATCCTCTATCAGATTTCCATCTGTAACCCTCTTCAACTGCATATGATAGGCTTTGTGCAAATCCTATCTGATCTCCTTGTATTTTTGTTATACGGTTACCTTTGCTTGGGTCATTTGTATAATTAGAAAATGCAGCAGAAAGACTTCCTACAACCTCATTGAATAGTTGCTCTCCTGCAACGTTATCCATGTCTGCAAAATCAAATACTTGAGATTCTGGTCTTAAGTATTCTACTGGTACAAAATTCTTTATAAATAGTATTGGATCAACAATTTTCATTGTATATGTTCCTCTTGTTACTGCTCCAACTTGCGCATTTAAATATGCGTCATCCCAATAAATTTCTGATTGTGTTCCAAATCTATTTCCTGGTATTTCTTTTAAATTAACATAGAATGCTGTTTGTTCTGTAGCAGGTATTCCACCAAACTTAAATCTTTCCCATGATGCTTTAAGTGAACTCATTATTCCATTTCCAGCTAAGAATGATTGAGAGTTTTGATCTGTTGAAGAATATATAAATCCTCCAGGTTCTGTAATACATCCTGTTATAGCTCCATCTTGCATTGTAATTAAAGCTGTTCCTTCTGGTACAACTATTTTACTTCCGTTTGTAATTACATTAGTAGATTCTTTTACGTTTGCTCCTCTTCCAGCATCAGTACTATTTTTAACTGCTTTATATATAGCTGCTGTTGCTGGTACA
The DNA here is from genome assembly GCA_946628065.1 of uncultured Clostridiaceae bacterium. Classification (GTDB taxonomy): domain Bacteria; phylum Bacillota; class Clostridia; order TANB77; family CAG-508; genus UMGS1754. Next base: position 130,213 of record CAMOWC010000001.1, read on the forward strand.
TTTGTATCTGGAGTCATAAACTCCTTCCATTCATCTGCTAGTGTTCCACCTAGCGCTCCTGTAAATGCTTTAATAAATCCCATGTTAGTTTCCTCCTCTAATATTATATTTGATTGCATTATATAATATAATTATTTTTTTTACAATATAATTTTAGACATTTTATTTGGAACATTTGGGGACGTTGCTCTAAAAAGTTCCCGTCAAAGAATACTTTTTAGAGCAGCGCCCCCCAAAATGTTTATTTTAGTTTTCAACTTCTTGCTTCTAACCTATTGCTTCAACACATCTGTGGCATAGCGTTGGGTGATTGTGATCATGGCCTACTGTTTCGTCAAATCTCCAACATCTTTCACATTTTTCTCCAGAAGCGACTTCTACTTTTACTCCATATTTTTCTCCTTCATCAGCCCTTGAATTTTCTTCAATTATTACTTGTGATACAATGAAAACATCTTGTAATTCGTTTTCTACGGATTTTAAGAAATCTAAGTTAGTTCCTTCTGCATATAGTGTTACTTTTGCATTCAAAGAATGACCTATTAATTTTTCATTTCTTGCTACTTCTAATTTCTTAGCAACTAATTCTTTTAAGTCTTCTATTTTTTTCCATTTCTCTGCAATTTCTTTGTTGTCATATTCTGGCACAAGTTCTGGCCAATATCCAAGCATTGGACTTTCAGCACTTTCTTTTTCCTTATGAGGCATAAATTTCCAAATTTCTTCAGCCGTAAATGCAGTCATTGGTGTTAGCATCTTTACTAAGCTAGATAAAATTATATACATTGTTGTTTGTGCTGCTCTTCTCTCTTTTGAATCTGGCTTTGATGTATATAATCTATCTTTTATAATATCTAAATAAAAATTGCTCATATCATTTACGCAGAATTTATTTATTTCATGATAAGCAATATGAAATTCGTAAGTATCAAAGCTTTCAGTTGTTGCTTTTATTAATTTGTTCAATTTATAAAGTGCATACTTATCTAATTCCATTAATTCGTTGTATGAAACTTGTTCATCCGGATTAAAGTCCGAAAGATTTCCTAAAATATATCTTGCTGTATTTCTTATTTTTCTATATACTTCAGTAATTTGTTTTAGTATATCTTTAGATAAGCTTATTTCTGATTTGTAATCTGAAGATAATACCCATAATCTTAATATGTCTGCTCCATATTCTTTTATTACGTCTTGAGGGCTTATTACATTTCCTTCAGATTTTGACATCTTCTTGCCCTTTTCGTCTACTATAAATCCATGTGTTAATATTTCTTTATATGGTGCTACTCCTTTTGTTGCAACGCTTGTAAGTAGTGAAGATTGGAACCAACCACGATATTGGTCATTACCTTCCAAATACATATTTGCAGGTGGTAATCCTCTTTCTGCTAAAACTGCTTCATGCGTTGAACCAGAATCAAACCATACGTCCATTATGTCAGTTTCTTTTTTGAAATGCTTACATCCACATTCTTGGCACGTGGCATTTTCTGGCATTAGTTCTTTTTCTGATAATTCATACCATACTGTTGATCCTTTTTCCCTAAATATCTCTTGCACTTTCCTTATCGATTCAGGTGTTATATATTCTTTTGAACATTCTTCACAGTAGAATATTGGAATAGGAACTCCCCATGTACGCTGTCTAGAAATACACCAATCCGCTCTTTCTTTTATCATATTTGTAATTCTTTCTTCTCCCCAAGCCGGATACCATTTAACAGTTTTTATTGCTTCCAGCGCTTCATTTCTAAATCCCTCAACTGATGCAAACCATTGGTTTGTTGCACGGAAAATTATAGGTTTCTTGCATCTCCAGCAATGAGGGTATTGGTGAACCATACTTTCTTTATGGAATAAGTATTTATTATCTTCTAGCCATTTTATAATTGCATCATTAGAGTCAGCATAGAACATATTTTCAAAAGGTCCTGCACCTTCTCTTTGATATCCCTTTCCATCAACTGTGACTATAATATCAAGACCGTTTTTTAGTCCGCAAAGGTAGTCTTCTTTACCATAGCTTGGTGCTGTATGCACTGCTCCTGTACCTGTATCTAATTCAACTAATATTGTATCCTCGCTACCTAATACAACTTTTGAAGTTCTATTTAAAAACGGGTGCTTGCATAAAGTGTTTTCTAGTTCACTACCTTTGAACTTTTGTACTTCTTTATATGAATCAATTCCACCAACCTTCATTACTTCTTCTACAAGCTGTGTAGCCAATAAATAGCTTTCGTCTTTTGTTTCAACTAAGCTATAGTCATAATCTTCTCCAATTGTAATACCTGTGTTTCCAGGCAATGTCCATGGTGTTGTTGTCCATATTAAGAAATATGTTTTCTTGGTAGTATTTAGTTTTACAGATGGTTTTTCAACTTCAAATTTAACATATATCGAAGTTGTTTTGTCTTCTTGATATTCGATTTCAGCTTCAGCTAGAGCTGTTTCACAGTCTGTGCACCAATGTACTGGCTTTAAACCTTTGTATATGTAACCTTTTTCATACATTGTTCCAAATATTCCTATTTGTCTTGCTTCGAACTCTGGTTGTAGCGTAATATATGGATGTTCCCAGTCTCCAAGTACACCTAGTCTTTTAAATCCCTCTGTTTGTTTATCTACAAATGATAAAGCAAAATCACGGCATGTGTTTCTAAACTTGCTTACAGAAACCTCATCACGATTTATTCCTAGTACTTGTATTGCTCTTCTTTCTGTAGGAAGTCCATGTGTATCATACCCTGGAATATATGGAGTATAGTATCCTTTTAGGTTTTTATATCTTATTACTGTATCTTTTAATATCTTGTTTAATGCATGTCCTATATGGATTTCTCCGTTTGCATATGGAGGGCCATCATGTAACACATAAGGCTCTTTCCCTTCATTCTTTTTTAAACATTTTTCATAAAGTCCATCTTCAAAAACATTTTCTAATACTTTAGGCTCATTTTCTGGCAAGCTTGCTCTCATTGGAAAATCTGTTTTTGGTAGATTTAATGTTTTGCCATAATCTTTCTTTTCTTCTTCGCTCATTTTTTCCTCCAATCAAAAAGATCCATTTGTCCTACATTTTAGGACGAAATGGATCTACTATTCCGCGGTACCACCTAATTTAGAAAAGCAATTAACTTTTCTCACTTAATTTATCTTTAACGCAAGATTTGTAACGGCTTACTCTACTATTGCTTCAAATAAGCAACTCCTAGGTGATGGCAAATTGTTTTATCCTACCAAGCTTTCACCTTTCCTTGGCTCTCTAAAGGCATATTACCAACTTGTCTTGTCCTATTCATAGTTTTTGTTTTTTATTTGCGAATGATTATATCACTCTATTTTAAAGAATGCAATATTTTTTCTAAATGTTGTTTGTTTTCAAGCAAATAACCTACCATTTGGCTGTGATTCATTTTCTATGTATTTGGTAGGTGTCCCTTTTTTGCAGACCGCGTTGGGCTGGACTGGCACCCATTTTTGCTCTGCTTTTCTTACTTCTTCCTACGAAGCTGGTGTGAATGTATATGCATGGTCTGCCCCGCTTAGGACCCCAGAGCTCAGAGAAACTACGGGGAAGAGCCCATACGCAACACTGCGAGCCTCGTCACTCGCTTTGAACAAATCGCCGCCGCTCAGGTTGCCACCGCTCACACGGCGAACATCGAAATTGCATCCGGTACTGCCGAGGAATAAGCAGCGCGAAGCTACCCAGTAACTAGGATATACCCAGGCACCAGGTATCTTAGAGCAATTAGGTAAAATTAATCCTGCATTTGTTGTTCCTAATGCTGCTTTAAAATCACTACTGTTTAATAAGTAAAATGTTTTTGTTGGGCGAATGCTACTTGTTGCTGTTTTCTTAAACACTCCACTATTTGCTCTTGTTATAAATTCACTTCTTGCGTCACTCATTCCAAGTCCTGTACTTGATGGAACATTGTCTATCTCTCTTAATGCTTCTTCTTCATATATTACTGGATATGTTTTATCTCTAATATATGCTCCAGCTGTATTACCATCTGTTCCATCACTTCTAGACATTTCATATCCAGAACTTGCAGTATATTTTTCTCCATAAGCTGGCGTTCCTGTTTTTGCTGATGTTATTTTACTTGTGTCTGCTGACATAAGTCCATTACTTCCATCTCCCGCTGTCCCCTCTAAATCTACCATACTTATACTTCTTGCTGTTATTCCATCTGAAGAACCTGCTACTCCTCCATATAATGCATCACATGCGTAATTTAATAATTTTACTGCGTTATTATATCCTTGAGCTCCGCTTAATTTTACTACTGCTGTTGTTGGTGCTGATGGTACTAGTCTTACTGTTTTTCTATCACTACTTACATCTAATACCTTCCAACTTGGTATTGTCATATCTATCTTTGTTGTAGCGTCATTCCAATTTGTGCTTGCTGTTGCTCCTGCTGTAGTTGCTACCGCCCCTGCATACAGTGTTTTTGTTACAGTATCATCATCTGAATAGTATTCTTTATTCCATTCATATGTTCCACTTGGTATTGTTGAAAATGTTACTGTATCTCCTGGTGCTAATTCTGTTGGTACTGTTAATCCTGTTATTTCTCCTCCACCGTTTCCATCATTTATGGAATTTAATATGCTCCATACTTCATTTACATTGTTTTCTTCCTCTCCAACTTTTATGTTCCATTTTGTTACTGCATTATTACTGTGTGAGAATAAATCTCCTCCACTTAGCCCTATTGTTACTGCTGTACCTGCTAGAATGAGTAATACAATTACGGTAATTATTAGGGCGATTAAAGTAATCCCGTTTTTGTTTTTTTAAAGTTTCTTCTTTCATCGTTTAATATTCTCCTTTCACCATTCACTATTCACTATTCATTATTCACTAGCGTTCCATAGGAACGCAAAAAATTACCCATCTCGTGCATAGTTTTTGTGCATACAAAAACTATACATAGACAGGTAATCCCATATATGCTCTATTTCTTTTATTCCATTTGGTAGACTTACTTGTGTGTGTGTGTATATGTACAGCCTCAAGGCTTGTAGCTGTCATTTGTGTCATGTTTTTTTCTCCTTTGTTTTTTGTTTTAGTATAAACTTTCGCTCATATTTTGTCAATACTTTCGAAATACTTATTTAAATCTTTTCTTGCTACTCGGTATAAAACACCCCTAAAAAATAAAAAGAAGAATTGTATAATGTTTTACATTTCCTCCTTTTCTTTATATTATGAAACGTTTAGAACCGTCCCAAACGTTTCAGTAAAATGAGGACAGGTTTACAAACCTGTCCTCATTTTACTGAATTTTCAAACAAAAATCAATTCTACTCTGCTTATTATCACATTACATTTTAGCTGTCATATTCTGATAAGTAATCTTCAGCATCTGTCATAAGGTTCTCATATGTCTCATTTTCAATCCTTACGCCTTCATTCCATTTATTAACAGCATTATTGCTATGTTCAAATAAATCTCCACCTTGCAAAGCAATTGTTACTGTTGCTCCAGCTAAAATTAATAATACAATAACTGTGATAACAAGAGCTACTAGAGTAATGCCTCTCTCGGCTTTCCTAGACGTTTTTTTAAGCTCTTTTCTCATAGTTTCATTTTCTCCTTTCTTTTAAAATTTTCATCTCATTAATGATAATAATATTATAGCATAATTTTATAGCATAATTTGCTCAAATTGTCAATTATTATGTAAACTTTTTTCTCGCTTTTAAAACATATTTCTATTGCCTTTTCCCCTAGTATATGCTAGAATATTATATGTTAATTTAGCAAGGAGGAATTAAAAATGCCAAATGTATTTGATATATTAGAAGAACGTGGATTTATAGAGCAATTAACTGACGAAAAAGAAGTAAGAGCAATGTTTGAAAAAGGAAGTATTCCTTTTTATATAGGATTTGACCCTACAGCAGATAGCCTTCATGTTGGCCACTTTGTTTCTATGATGGTTGCATCTCATATGCAAAAATGTGGGCACAAGCCTATTATACTAATTGGTGGTGGTACCGCAAGTATTGGCGATCCATCTGGTAAAACTGATATGCGAAAAATGATGACTCGCGAAATGATTGACCACAATGTTGCATGTTTTAAGGTTCAACTTTCTAAGTTTTTAAGTTTTGAAGGTGAAAATGCTGCTATTATTCTAAACAATGCAGACTGGCTTTGCAATTTAAATTACATTGACTTTATGAGAGATATCGGTAGCAAGTTTTCAGTTAATCGTATGCTTGCCGCAGAATGTTACAAGTCAAGGTTAGAAACTGGATTAACATTTTTAGAAATGGGATACATGTTATTACAATCATATGACTTTTTATATTTATATGACCATTATGGATGCAAACTAGAAATGGGTGGAAATGATCAGTGGTCTAATATTATAGGCGGTGTTGAACTTGTTAGAAAAATCGGTCATTCAGATGCATATGGCTTAACCTTCCGTCTCCTTACAACAAAAGAAGGAAAGAAAATGGGAAAAACTGAAAAAGGTGCGCTATGGCTTGATCCACAAAAAACTTCTCCTTATGAATTTTATCAATACTGGAGAAATATTGCAGATGATGATGTACGCACGGTATTAAGTTTACTTACATTTTTGCCAATGGATGAAGTTAATCGCCTATCTAATCTAAAAGATGAACAAATAAATGAAGCTAAAAAAGTTGCTGCATTTGAAATAACAAAATTAATTCACGGAGAGGTTGAAGCAAGAAAAGCTGAAGAAGCTGCTTCTGCTCTATTTGGTGGAAATGGTGGCAACATTGAAAATATGCCTTCAGAAAAAATTGAAAGTGTTAATATATCCATTGTTGATGCTGTTGTTATTGCTAAACTTGCTCCTTCAAAAGGACAAGCAAAAACATTAATATCTCAAGGTGCTGTAACATTAAATGATGAGAAAATATCTGATATAGGTTATATGTTATCTGATAAAGACTTTAGCGAAGGATACGCTATTTTAAGAAAAGGCAAGAAAAATTATTGTAAGTTAATAAGATAAATATATAAAAGTGAGACAAAGGTGACACTCCTCTAACGAGAAATGTCGCCTTTGTCTCACCTTCTTTTTTTTAATTTCAACCTTTAGTCTTCATTTCTATGCTGTTTGGTTGTTTTTCTTTGGGACAACCTTCTGCTTTGAAATCTTTTTTTGTTCTGCTTTGTTTTCATTTATAACTAATTTAGGCTCTGCCTTTTTTTCCACAGTTTCCTTGGTAATAATACATGTTTCAATCTTCGGATTTGATGGAATTTCAAACATAATATCTCTCATTACATCTTCAATAATTGATCTTAACCCTCTTGCTCCTGTATTTCTCTCAATTGCTTTATCTACAATTAAATTTAAAGCTTCTGGTTCAAATTCAAGATTAACATTGTCAAGTTTAAATAACTTCTTATATTGCTTTATAAGTGCATTCTTTGGCTCTGTTACTATTTTGATTAATGCTTCTCTATCAAGCTCTCTTAGTGTTGCAATAATAGGTAATCTTCCAACAAATTCAGGTATAAGTCCAAATTTTAGTAAATCTTGCGGTAAAAGCTCTTCGAACACTTTATATTTATCTAATTCTTTTCTGCTTTCTATATGAGCTCCAAAACCTATAGTTTTTTGCCCAATCCTATCTTTTATTATTTTCTCTAATCCTTCAAATGCGCCACCACAGATAAATAAAATATTTTCTGTATTAATTTGCAAAAACTCTTGGTGAGGATGCTTTCTTCCTCCTTGTGGAGGAACTGAAGCCGTTGTTCCTTCAACTATTTTTAAAAGTGCTTGTTGAACGCCTTCTCCACTTACATCTCGTGTTATAGATGGGTTCTCTGACTTTCTTGAAATTTTATCAATTTCGTCTATATATATAATTCCTCTTTCAGCTTTGCTTATGTCATAGTCAGCTGCCTGAATAAGCTTTAAGAGTATATTTTCAACATCCTCTCCAACATATCCTGCCTCTGTAAGCGTTGTAGCATCTGCAATAGCAAATGGAACATCTAGTATTTTGGCTAAAGTCCTTGCCAAATATGTTTTTCCGCAACCAGTCGGGCCTAATAAAAGCACATTACTCTTTTGAATCTCTACGTCATTGTCTTTTTTGTTGTCCTCTGCATTTATTCTTTTATAGTGATTATATACAGCAACAGCTAAAGTTTTTTTAGCATCATCTTGCCCGATAATGTATTCGTCTAGCACAGCTTTTATTTCTTTTGGGCTAGGAATGTGTTCTTCAGATATATTGTATTCCATTTCGTCTTCTATAAATTCGTCTTCAATTATGTGGTTGCATACACTTATGCACTCATCACATATAAACACATTAGGACCTGCAATTATTTTTTTAACACTTTCTTGTGGCTTACCACAAAAAGAACATCTTATATTTTTTTCTTTTTCGCTTTTTTGCATTACAGTTCTCCTTTTTAATATTTTCATTTGCATAATAATTTAACAGAGCCCTCCACGTTATATGCGTAGAAGGCTGTGTTGTTTTACTTATGGATGTTTATCTAATACTCCATCGATTAGCCCATATTCTAATGCTTCTTGGGCAGTCATAAAATTATCTCTTTCTGTGTCTTGGTTAATTCTTTCCAATGGTTGGCCTGTTCTTTCACTTAAAATTCTATTTAATTTTTCTCTAGTTTTTACCATATGATCTGCATGAATTTTAATTTCTGTTGTCTGACCAGCTAATCCACCTGATATTAAAGGTTGATGTATCATTATTTCAGCATTTGGAGTTGCAAAGCGTTTTCCCTTTGTACCAGATGCTAAAAGAACTGCCCCCATACTTGCCGCCATCCCAACACATATCGTTGAAACAGGACATTTTACATAATTAATCGTATCAAATATAGCCATTCCATCTGTTATCGATCCACCTGGGCTGTTAATATAGAAATATATTTCTTTGTCTGGATCTTCTGATTCCAAGAAGAGCATTTGTGCTACTACTAAACTTGCAGTAGCTTGATTTACGTCTTCGCTTAAAAATATAATCCTATCTTTTAGTAGTCTTGAGAATATATCATATGATCTTTCTCCTCTATTTGTTTGTTCAATAACATAAGGTACTAAACTATCTTTTATCATGTGTTTCCTCCTTAAAAGTTATAATAATTAATTATATTTATTTTATTTTAGCATTGCTTACTAGGAAGTCAATAGCTTTTTCACTTTTTAAGCTTTCTTTAATATAATCATTAAGTTGAGTGTTGTTTATTAATTCTTCTTCTTTTCTATTGTAATTTTTAGCCATCTCTTTTATTTTTTCTTTTACTTCTTCTTCTGTTGGTTCAATTTTTTCCGCTTTTATAACAGCTTCAAGAACTAATCTCGCCTTTACTGATTCTTTTGCAGGTTCTTCATTTTCTTTTCTAAAATCAGTCATTGTCTTTCCCATCATTTTTAAATAATCGTCTAGCTTAATTCCTTGATATGAAAGTCTTTGTTCAACATCTTTTGCAACATTGTCAATTTCTGTATCAATCATTCCAGAAGGTATGTCAATTTCTGTTGCTTCTGCTAAAGCTTTGATAACAGCGTCTTCTGTTTCATGTTTAGCTCTGTGTTCATTTTCATGCTCTAATTTTTTCTTAATATCATCTTTTAATTCTTTTAATGTGTCAAATTCGCTAACGTCTTTTGCAAATTCATCATCTAATTTTGGTAATTCTTTTTTCTTTATAGCATGAACCTTAACTTTAAATACAGCTGGTTTTCCTGCTAGTTCTTTTGAAAAATAGTCTTCTGGGAATGTTACATTTATTTCTTTTTCTTCATCGATCTTCATTCCTACAACTTGGTCTTCAAATCCATTAATAAATGTATGACTTCCTATTGTAAGGTCATGTCCTTCTGCCTTACCGCCATCAAATGGGACTCCATCTACAAATCCTTCAAAATCAATTGTAGCAATATCTCCATCTTCTACAGGTCTATCTTCTATTGTAACTAATCTGCTGTTTTTTTCTTGCATATGTTCAAGTTCATGTTCGATATCTTTATCAGTTACATTATACTCTATTTTTTTAATTTCTATACCTTTATATTTTCCAAGTTTTACTTCTGGTTTCGTTTGAACTATTGCTGTAAATATAAGATCTTTACCTTTACCCATTTGTGTTATATCAATATCAGGTTTACTTACAACTTCTAAGTTGTTGTTCTTTACTTCTTCATCAAAAATTTCAGGTACAACTTCATTAAATGCATCTTCATAGAAAACCTCATCACCATATATTTTTTCTACCATGTGCATTGGAGCTTTGCCTTTTCTAAATCCTGGTATGTTGAAATACTTTTTATTTTTTTCATATACTTTTTTTATTCCTTCGTCAAATTTAGCTGCTTCAATTGTAAATTCTAGCTTTACCTCATTTTTGTTTTCTGTCTTGCTTAATTTCATACTCATTTTAATTCATTCCTCCAAATATATATTTAATCTATCAAAATAGCCTTTATACTATATCACAAACTCTCCCCTGTTGCAAGTACTTTATGTTAATTTTTTAATGGCTTTAAAAGTTAATAAGATATATATTGTAAGTCTTAATTTATAATATATACACCAAAAATGCTTATATCGTACATATCTCCTTAGTAGCAAATATATACGACATAAGCAAAATCTTGGAGAATATAACCTCTACAGTCTTTCATTTCCAGTGAAATAACAATTATCTATTAACATCTCAACTATTCTATAAATTATTTTACAACTCTACCAATCTGAATCCAGTATAATCACAACTTACTAGTCTAAATTCTATGCCTTCAATTAACCCTTCTTTTGCATCTTTATGTGATGGTCCGTGTAGATGCCCATAGATACATTTTTTTACATTATACTGTTTCATCAGACTTATAAAATCACACTCTTCATCATTCATATTGTTAAATGGCGGGTAATGCATACACACTATTATTTCCTTATCTGATCCATATCTTTTTATTCCGTCTTCTAATGAAAGTTTTAGTCTGTTTTTTTCACGTCTTAGTATCCTTTTTCCATCTTCTAAGTCTAAGCTAGTCCATCCTCTGGTTCCACATACAATATAGTCATTATATTCGAAGCTGTTATTATGTAAGAAATCAATATTTTCAAAATTATTCTCTTGTAAATATTTTTTCATGGATGTTATTGTTGTCCACCAATAATCATGGTTTCCTTTTAACATTATTTTTTTACCGAGGCATACTACATAAGTACTCAAAATCAAATCTTGTATCTTTTAAATACATAGCCCAGGAAAAATCTCCTGGCAAGAGAACAAGATCATCATTATTTACTTTTTTTAGCCAATCTTCTTTTATTTTTTTTTCGTGGTTCTCCCAATTCGTTCCAAATATGTTCATTGGTTTGTTCGTACCAAATGATAAGTGTAAATCGGCTATAGCATAAATGCTCAACTTTTTCGCCTCCCCTATTTATATCTTCAAATTAGGTATTGCATTTAGATGCATATCTGCCACATTTCCTTTTATATAGTTAAAATATGCTGTTGATGCAATCATAGCTGCATTATCAGTACATAATACCGGTTCTGGATAATAAACTTTAAAGTTTTCCTCTTTGCCAAATTTCAAGAATTCCTGTCTTATATAGCTGTTAGCTGACACCCCGCCTGCTAATGCTATAGTATTTATTCCAAACTGTTTAGTAGCTTTTCTTGTGTTTTCAATCAATACTTCTGTCACTGTCTTTTCAAAGCTTGCACATAAATCAGCTTTATTTATGTCTGGTGTTTTATGGTGCATATTAATAATAGCGGTTTTAATACCACTAAAACTAAAATCTAAATTTTCAAAATGTGTTTTAGGGAGTACTATATTAGGAGTTCCTTCTTTTGCGAGTTTGTCTACTTTAGGCCCTCCAGGATATCCTAGTCCAACTACTCTTGCGACTTTATCAAATGCCTCTCCTATAGCGTCATCTCTTGTTTTTCCTAAAATCTCAAATTCTGTGTAGTCCTTTATGTGTATTAAATGCGTGTGTCCACCAGAAATCACCAAACATAAAAAAGGCGGTTTTAAGTCTTCATGGCATATGTAGTTTGCAGCTATATGTCCTTGTATATGGTTTGCTCCAATAAGAGGTTTATTCAAAGCATAACTTAAACCCTTTGCATATGCAACTCCTACCAAAAGTGCTCCAACTAACCCTGGCCCATAAGTGCAAGCAATTACATCTATGTCTTCGAGTTTAACATTTGCTTGTTTTATTGCTTCCTTTGTTACACCATTTATTGCCTCTATATGGTATCTAGATGCGATTTCAGGCACAACTCCTCCATATGTTTCATGTATTTTTATTTGAGACTCTATTACATTAGATAAAACTTCTCTACCGTTTTTTACAACAGCAACAGAAGTTTCATCACAGCTTGATTCAATTCCTAGTACTAATATATCTTTCATTAATGTGTTTTCCTTTTTATAAATTCTGTTTTAATTACTACATAAATAATCCAAAAAGCCCACCAATTGCAAAGTTTAGGCCTGAAATTACTGCATTAATAATTGGATTAATGATTAAACTTGCAATATCAGTAATCCATATAATTAAAAATACAATATAAAACATATACTCGTGTTCCTGCATCCAAACTCTTGCATTGTATGGTAAAAAATTTTTTAATATTTTTGATCCGTCTAATGGTGGTAGTGGAATTAAATTAAATACTCCAAGACCTACATTTACAATTATCGTATAGCTTAGCATTGTAATTATTACTTTGCCTACAGTTGAAAACAAAAATTCTGCACCAGCAAATGTTGTAATTGCGTAAAAAATTATAGTAAATGCAATTGCTAATATAAAATTCATAAGTGGGCCTGCAAATGCAACTATGGCTTCTCCTGCTGACGCTGAAAATTTTCTATCAAAGTTTCTTGGGTTTATCTGTACTGGTTTTCCCCATCCTATATGAGCAAATATTAGCATAAAAATTCCAAATGGGTCTATATGACTTAGTGGATTCAAATTTAGCCTTCCTTGCATTCTTGGTGTATCGTCTCCTAACTTGTCTGCTGCATAAGCATGCGCAAATTCGTGAAACGTAATTGCTACCAGTACTCCAGGAAGAGTAAGTAACAATTCTACAATACTAAATTGTCCCCTTACAATACTTTGTACTACAAGTATTGCTAAAATAATATATAAAATATTGTTTCTATTTGATGAGTAAAACATACCTTCATTCCTTTCTGTTATTTATAATCTCTCTGTTTTTGAATTTACATTTTTCACAAAATCTGTAGCATATTCCATTCCATTATATACATACACACTACATTCCATGCTTTCTAGTTTTTTAGGGTTAAAAGATAAATCTGGTGTTACAAAAGTTTTTCTTTTAAAAGTGTATGGATCCATATATTCAATTTCCACTCTGTAGCATGTAAAATTGCGTCCCTTTTTTAAATACTCTAATGATATTTCTCTTTGGTTTTTTTCTATTGTTCTAATTATTGTACCTTCTGTTTTTTCGCCTTTTTTTCTTATGTTTTTGTACATGTCTAATAAATGTCTATTGTGAATATACCAAGGTACAGTTCCGACCATCTCAATCGCCGTCAGTATTACAAACATAAATAATGCTGGGGCCCAAATAGTGTCCATATTTTTCCTAAAAATAATTACTACCATAATTTCAAAAAAGACAATAGATTTTAAATATCTCCATATTAACTTTCCTAAAGTATATTTTTCAATCTCGTAATTCATGATTATTTTTCTCCTAGTGGTTTCATAGAACAAATGACTATTTCTTGATTTTCCTTTATTTATCAACATATAAGCCATTTAAAATTTAAATTTTACAGCTATTTTACAGCTATGCGACTCTATTTATTAGAATACATTAAACCTTATTGATTATTTCCTTTTAATGTATCATAAAAGCTTTTCTTATATTCTTCTATTTTATCTTTTTCTATTTCTCCAACTTTAAATAATATCTGTTTATCATTTAGTTTATATACTATATCCGTTTTTACAATACTATCTTTATTAAGATTATTTTTATTATCTTTTTTTATTAGCTTATTTGACTTAAATTTAATCTTTTCTATTTGTGAAGATAAAATCATTCCAATGTATTCAATTGGTATAGCAGTATTATCTCTATCTATAATTACAAAAAGATGATTACTCCCCATCTTTCCATCAGGATATAGATATACGCTTACAAATACAATATCGCCTATACTATAGTAATCGTACTTTTCACTATATTCATTTAAGACATTTTCGACTTTTCCCTTATGCCATTCCTCTTCAACTGGAAACTCTTCAAATGCTTCTTCTAAATCTTTAACTCTACCATATTTATATGCTATTTTTAAGAAATCACTTAACTCTTCTTTCATTAAAATTCCTTTCCAATGTTGGCTTTTCCAACATTGCTTTTTATCTTTCTTCGTCTTTTATTTTTTTGTTTTGCTTTCTTGCTAATTCCTGGAATTCATTATACATATCCATAAAGCATAAATTTAATGGATCATATCTAGAGCCAGAGTTAGATATTCTTATCCCTATATTAAAAGAGGGATCATCTTGATTTTGAAAGAAAGTTAATCTAATACCTTCATCCATTTGCTCTATAAAAAGTTTATTTGCCTTTTCTTCACTAGTATCATCGCTTAATACACTAATGCGACCTTCGTCGTCAATTATTCTCTCATGACTTTGATATTGCTTGGTTTTAATATCTTCAATTAATTTATGAAATTGTACCCATCCAGCTTCTCCATTTTGAATTAAGAATTCCGATTTGCATATAAATTTAGAATCACTTAATTCTTGTTCATGTCCGAATGTATTAAAGTAAAAATCACCATTTCCCCCATAAAGTATGTTTAAGCCATGCGTTAAATTAGTATTATCTCTTATGCAAATATTTTTCAAATTCTCAAAACTGCCATTTTCTTTATATTCTATCATAATTATTTTACCTGTCCAATTTCTTTATATTTGTACTCAAGCTAATGGTTTCATTGTTGGGAAAAACAATACATCTCTTATAGAAGCACTATTTGTAAGAAGCATGATTAATCTGTCTAATCCTAATCCAAGCCCTCCCGTTGGTGGCAAACCAATTTCAAGTGCATTCACAAAGTCTTCGTCCATTCCTCCTGCTTCTTCGTCTCCTAACGCTTTTGCTTCTGCTTGTTTTAAAAATCTTTCATTTTGATCAATTGCATCATTTAATTCTGAATAAGCATTTCCATATTCACGTCCGCCAATAAATAGCTCAAATCTTTCAACTAAAGATTTGTCTGATGGCTTTCTCTTTGTTAATGGTGATACCTCTACAGGATAGTCTATTATAAATGTTGGCTGAATTAATGTCTCTTCAACAAATTCTTCAAAGAACGCATTTATAATATGTCCTCTTGTGTTCTTTATTGGGTCTATTTCAACATTTTTTTCTTCAGCAAGTTTTCTTGCCTCTTCATCTGTCTTTATAGTGTTAAAGTCTATACCTGTTACTTCTTTTATACTGTCTATCATTGTTATTCTTCTCCATGATGGAGTTAAATCAATATCTTGCCCTTGATAATTTATTTTTGTAGTTCCTAATACATTCTTAGCTATTGTAGAAATTATTTCCTCTGAAATATTCATCATGTCATTGTAGTCTTCATAAGCAGCATATAGTTCTATATTAGTAAATTCCGGGTTGTGTTTAATGTCCATTCCTTCATTTCTAAAGTTTCTTCCTATTTCATATACTTTGTCTATTCCACCTACAATTATTCTTTTTAGGTTTAGTTCTGGTGCGATTCTTAGATACATGTCTATATCCAATGTATTGTGGTGAGTAATAAATGGGCGTGCAGCATCCCCTGTAGCAACAGTTGTAAGTATAGGAGTTTCTACTTCCATGTATCCTTTTTCATCTAATATTCTTCTTAGCTCTTTAATGATTTTGCTTCTTAATACAAAAGTTTCCTTTACTTCTGGATTCACGATCATATCTACATATCTTTGCCTGTATCTTAAATCTGTGTCTTTTAGACCATGAAATTTTTCTGGCAGTGGACGAAGTGATTTTGAAAGAAGAGTGACATTTTTAGCATGAACAGAAATCTCCTCTGTTCTTGTTTTAAATACAAATCCCTCTATTCCTACTATGTCTCCAATATCATATGTTTTAAATTCTTTATAGCTTTCTTCTCCTAAGTCATTTGTGCTAACATAACTTTGTATTTGTCCATACATATCTTGTATATGGCAAAAAGAAGCCTTTCCCATTATTCTTTTGGCCATAATACGTCCAGCAATTTTTACGTCTTTTCCCTCTAGTGAGTCGTAATTATCTTTTATATCTTTACTTGTATGTGTTCTATCATATTTTGTAACTTCAAATGGATCCTTTCCTTTTTCTTGTAATTCTTTTAACTTTTCCCTTCTTACTTTAAGTAATTGGTTCATGTCTACTTCTTGAACATTTTCGTTTTCATTCTCGCTCATAATATTAGCTCCTCTCCTATTTTATCGCAATATATTATATACCACATATACTGTTTTGTAAACTAAAAAATCTATATTTTTCGTTATAATAACTGTTTTTTAAGGATTGGAGAATATTATTATTTCATGTTTTTTCTAAGTTCTTTCGCATGTTTTAATGTTATCTCTGTAATTACACCACTTGCAATTCTTGCAATCTCTTTTATAGTTTCTTCCTCTGTAAGCTGTCTAATTTCTGTTACTGTTTTATTTCCTTGAACCTGTTTTCCTATAAGGTAATTATGCTCTCCTTTAGCGGTGATGCTTGCTAAGTGTGTAACACATATAACTTGATGTTTTTTTGATATTCTAGTGAGTTTATCTGCAACTGCATTTGCAGCAGCGCCACTTATTCCTGTATCTATTTCATCAAATACAAGAACTGGAACCTCGTCAACATCTGCTAATACTGTTTTTATCGCTAACATTATTCTAGACATTTCTCCACCAGATGCTATTTTTATAAGCGGTTTTGGGGCGTCTCCTATGTTTGTACTAATTAAGAATTCTACAAAATCTAGTCCTTCTCTTCTATAATCTCCTTCTTTCCATACGATTGACACTTCAAATTTTGCATTTCTCATTTCTAGGTCTTTTAGTTGTTCATTTATTTTATTTTCTAAAATTTTTGATGATTCTTTTCTTACGTCATGCATTTTTTTCCCAATTTCATTCATTTCTTCTTCAAAGCTTTTGCACTGTTTTTTTAAATTCGATATATACTCTTCCAAATTTTCTATTCTTTCTATCTCTTTTTCAGTTTCATTTTTATATTCTAAAATTTCTTGTATACTATTGCCATATTTCCTTTTCAAAGAAAAAATAATGTCAAGACGTTCTTCAATTTCTTCAATTTTTTCATCATTAAATGATGTCTCTTCTGCATATCCACTAATATCTCTTCCTGTTTCTTGTAATTCGTAATAAATGTTTTTTAGCTCATTTAAAGATTTAGAATAATTTGCATCAAATTCTTCTATTTTTTCAAGTGCTCTTATAGCAGAACTTATAGCATCAATACTTACTTCATCTATTTGGTTATTTGCAATCTGAAGATTTTCTGCGATTTTTTGAGTATTTGCTATTTTTTCTTTTTGAGCCTGGAGTTCATCATCTTCACCTATCTTTAGCTTCGCATCTGTAATCTCTTTTGCTTGATATTTAAGCAAATCTAACCTTCTTTGTTTTTCTTTATCATCTCCATAGTTCTCTTTTAGTGCACTTTTTACTTCCAAATATTTTGCATAAGTTTCTCGGTATTTTAGCTTGTAATCTGTAATTTTTGCTCCTGCAAATGCATCTAATAGTTCCAAATGAGTGGCAGAATTCATTAAAGTTTGATTATCATGTTGGCCATGTATATCAATTATATTTATCATAAAATCTCTTAGTTCATTAACAGTTACCATGCGTCCATTTATTTTACATAAGTTTCTTCCGTTGTTCCAAATTTCGCGTGAAATTATAATATTTCCATCCATGTTACTAGGATTATTTGGCAAATATAAACATGCCTCAACAAAAGAGCTTTCTTCTCCATGACGTATCATTTCTTTTGAAAATCTCTCTCCACAAAGTATTGATAAAGAATCTATTATTAGTGTTTTTCCTGCGCCTGTCTCGCCAGTTAGAACATTTAATCCATTATTTAAATCAATACTAATATCGTCTATAATGCCTATATTTTTTATGTGTAAAGTAGTTATCACATTATCATCTCCTAAACGAATGTTTCATTTATAAAATGATAATATAGCAAACGAATGTTTTTGTCAATAATTTTTTTCATTTTTCTAAAATTAGTTTCAACTATTGACTTTTGGCGATAACATATGTTAAACTAAATAAAGTTTCTAATTAATATGGCCCCTTGGTCAAGCGGTTAAGACGCAGCCCTCTCAAGGCTGAATCATGGGTTCGATTCCCGTAGGGGTCACCACTTAAAAAAGCTGGATGAATTTATTCATCCAGCTTTCTATTTATTTTGTACACATTTTTAATATTTCATTTAGTCTTTTTTCCTGGCCATTTAAATATAGATATCCTATAAGTCCTTCCAGAGCTGTAGCTAATCTGTATTCCATAACGTCCGCACTTTTGGGCAAATGATGATTTTCAGAATTTCTTGCTCTTCTAACTATTTCTAACTCTTCTAAAGTTAATTCAGGTTTAATTTTTTCTAATATATCAGCTTGAGCACTAGCTTTAACATATTTAATTGTTTCAATATGCAATTTGTGTGGTTTCAATTTTGTATTCTTTACTAACTGTTCTCTTACATATAACTCATATACTGCGTCTCCAACATATGCCCATACTAGTGGGGATGTAGTGTTTAATTCAATTTCACTTTTTGTTTCTTGTTCCATCTTACTTCACTTTCTCTAAAGTAATTTTCCCAAGTTTTCCGCTTCTAAAATCTTCTAAAATTACTCTAGCAACCTTATTTTCGTCTATATTTCCTCCAGTTATAATTGCTCCACGTTTTCTTCCTATTAAGTCAATTATTTTTATTATTTTTTCTGCGTAATCAGCATTTATGGCCTCAATAGCATCCATTTCATCATTTGAAATACTATATCTGTTTTTCAATTCTTCCTTATAATTACTATTTAAGAAATCAATTAAATGGTAGGCAACTTCATATTCATCTATTATTTCGTCTTTAATTGTTCCAACATATGAAAGGTTTAATGCAACTTCCTTACTTTCAAACTTTGGCCAAAGTACTCCAGGTGTGTCTAACAATTCAATATTGTTTTCAATGCGTATCCATTGCTTTTGCTTTGTTACTCCTGGTTTATTTCCTACAGTCGCAGAGTTCTTTTTTGCTATTCTATTTATAAACGAAGATTTTCCAACATTTGGTATGCCTACTATCATAACTCTAATGTTTTTCTTTATTCTGCCTTTTTCTTCTTGTTTTTTTAGTTCTTCATCCATAATTTCTTTTACCTTGCTAACTACTTCTTTTGCACCAATACCTAAATTAGAATTAGCAATTATTGAAATAACATTTTGTGAATTAAAAAAACTTTGCCAACGTTTGTTTTCAGTTTCATCAGCTAAGTCACTTTTGTTTAATATTACTATTCTTTTTTTACCTGCCGTTAAATTTGCTATGTCTGGATTTTGTGATGATCTAGGTATTCTCGCATCTAATAGCTCTATTACAACGTCAACAAGTTTTAAGTCTTCCTGTATCTGCTTTTTTGTTTTTGTCATATGCCCCGGATACCATGATATAACGGCATGTGCGAAATCTTTTTCTTTATTATCTTTTTTATTTTTCTTATCAACTTTTGGCATCTATCTCACTTCCTTATTTCTTCTCTAATCAATCTTTTTATATCTTAACATAAAAACAAGTGATTTTCAACCAATCACTTGTCTCTATGGATTATCATATGTCTTGTTCGCAATATTACTTATCTGTTCTAAAACTAATTCTCCATTATTATCAAAATGATATTCAAACCTTAATTGTTCATCATCTTCACTAGCAATACCAAATTTATAGGTCGCATTTTTTATTCCAGTTAATTTTAATACATACTTTCCATCTTTTTCAATAATTTCAGCTGTTCCTTGCTCTGTACTAATAAATCCAGATACATAATATTCATCACTTAATGTAATATTATATTCTTTTAAATCTTCATAAGCTTCGTATTTTTTATATGTATCAAATAGTATACCATTACTAATTAATACATATCCTATAGTAAATGTAATAATTATAGCAAATGATATTATTATATTTTTCTTTTTATTTAATACTCCTAGTATAATAAGTATTATTGCAGCAAAACAAAATATACCAGATAATAAATGATGTGGAAAACTTTCTAATGTACTACTTAAAAATCCTATACCTAGAATAGATAATAGTATAAGCATTGGAAGTAAAATTATTACACTTAATATATTGTCCTTTTTTATGTAATATCCAATATATCCCATTGGAATTGTAAGTAGTGTCCATATAAACCAATATTTATAATATGAAAACAAATTCCAGCCTTGCCAACTAAATGGAACCTGTAGCAAATATATTAAAGGTTGACTAATCAAAAAGAATGTAAAACATTTTAATGCTGAATCTTTTGGCGATTTACTATTACAAATAATAATTACACCAAATAATATCCACCATTCAAGTGTAGCAGCTATATCACTAAAAGATGTATCTTTAGTTATTGGAATTATAGCCATAATTACTGTATATACTACTGTAATTATTGCAAATATAATTAACTTTTTCCAACTTAAATCAATTCCGCCAAATAATTTTTTTATTTTTTCCATAATTTAATCCTCCACTATAATTTATTATATAATTTGTGCATAATATTACAATATTCTACACATTAGAATGTTAACATTTATCAAGTCTCCTTTGGTACCAATTTATATTTGTTTTATTTTCATTCATCTATATCATTTCCTTTTTTTATCGTTCTTCTTTTATATTTATCTCCATATTTCGTAGCGGAGCACTGTGTGCTCCATTACTCAATTACTCACTATAATATTTATCTAAACTCCATTTTAATTCATTTTCTTCTATGTATTTCCAAATTCGATAATAATCTTTTTCATTTCTTATTATGTGATCATAAAAAGATTTTTGCCATATTGATTTCTTAATTGTTTTAGTTATCCATTCTTTATACTGCTTAATTATTCTTGAGATAGTTAAATTTGTTTCTTTATCTATTATTAAAATAATATGTATATGGTTTGGCATTACTACAAATTTATCTATTTTTATAGTATTATATATTGCTTCTAGTTTTTCAATATTCCCTTGTGCCAGCTTTCCAATTTCATTAAGTTGCATTTTTTCTTCAACAATTTCTCCAAAATAATGATTTTTATTTTCAGTACAAATTGTTATAAAATAATATCCACCTAATGCATAATTATATTCCTTTAATCTTGGATTTTTTCTTACAAAATAAGATTTTTCCAATTTTCTCCTTTCATGGAGCACACAGTGCTCCGCTACGAATTTACATTCTTTTATATTTTAGCATAAAAGCAAGTGATCTTCAACTTATCACTTGCTCTACATACTGTAATTTACCGTTTTTTATCTTTGTATTATTATTCATTTATAAAATCTTTCACAACATCATACCAATATTTTTTTCTAGCATAAGTACAATGTCCTTCTTTTTCTAATATTAAAATTTTAGAATTTTCTATGTTTTTAGATAAATATTCTGCCTCTGAAACTGGAATAATGTCACGACTTCCTCCATTTATTACTATAGTTTTAGCTTTTATAGAATTTAATTCATTTTCTTTTATTTCTCTAGATTCTTCAATTAATTTCCAAAATCTATCTGCATTCCTTTTTCCTGGATACCAAATTAATTTATTATAAAAATCTTTTATTTTTGTATTTACTTTTCTTGCCGAACCACTACATAATATTAATTTAGACAAAACATCAGGATATTTTATAGCTAAATGCAAAGCTACAGATGCTCCACCACTCAAACCAACTACAGCAGGTTTGTTTAGTTTTAGTTTTTCAATCATTTCATAAATATCTTTAGCTGATTCTTCATATGTTAATTCACAGTCTTTGGTACTTTTTCCGCAGCATCTTCTATCTACACAATATACTTTAAAATCCTTACTAAACAATCTTATAATCGGTTTCATAAATAGTTTCGTATGAACTGAATTAGGGTTTAATAGAATAACCTCTTTTCCTTCTCCAATAATGTCATAATTTAATTCAATTCCATTTACTTTAATTCTCACTAAATTTATCTCCTTAAAAAATTACAATTTATTTTATATTTTATGAAAATATGTAAAAATCTCAATATTAAAAATCCAGTATTTTCAATGGTTTGAGTGCATTTTTTCATAAAATTTCCGTATCGCAGTTTATGTTTGTACTTGCACAGCTTTTATTATCACTATTATTCATTTTACTCACCTACTTTATAATTTAATTGATTTCTCAATTCTAATAATTTTTCTTTATCTTCTTTATATTCAAATCTTGGTTTTACAAAATTTTTTGAACCTCTTTTTTCAAATGAATATCGTGGAATTAATTGAATATGAAAATGATTCATTGGTCCATCACACATTGTACAAAGATATACACTTTCAGCATTATAAACATCTTTTAAAATATTCATTATTTTTTTAGCTAATACAAATATTTCATTACATGTTTCATCATCTATTTCCATCATATCTTTATAATGTGTTTTAGTGCTTATAGCAGTATGTCCATCTGCTCTTGGATTTCCTACTAAAAAGCATTCGAATTTGTCATTTTCAAATATCATTTTATCAGTATTGTCTCCATATAAAATATGATTGTTCTTTTTATCAAAGCAAGTAGGACAAATTCCTGAATCAACAATATCAGCCACTTCTACTTTTCCACTTTTTATTAAATCAACTATTTCTTCATTTTTTAATTGCTTTAAATTATCCATTTTTTCTCCTTTTTATAAAATATGTAAAAATCTCACCATTAAAAAATCAGTATTTTCAATGGTTTGAGTGTATTTTTCATAAAATACCCGTATCGCAGTTAATGTTAGTTTTATTTTCATTCATCCCACTTAACTCCTTTAAATTTTATATATAAATTTTACTTGTGGAATAGATTTATCTATATTTTCATCATCAATTTCATCAATTATTCCACCCATTTTTTTATAGAACTCAACTACTTGCTTTTGTACTATTTAATTATTATTGATTTATCCATCGTAGTAATTAATACGTCTCCATCATAAAGTGTAAATCTAACTTTATATGTTCCAGTTGTAAGATTTGTTCCTGTAGTAAGTGTATATGTTTGACTTGCTCCTAAGCTATTAAATGCTATGTATTCGTCAGTATTAGTTGCAGCTGTTAAATTGTTTGTTACATAATCAGCTAGGTCAACTAGTTCATATTCAGAACTATATATCTGGTCATACTTCCTTCTATATAACGAAACTACTGCCTTTGGATTTGAAAAATATCCAGAATAACCTACTGTGAATGTTAAGTTGTTTGTATTGTTTTTGTTTTGTCCAGTAGTTTTGTCAATTATAACAGCATTATCATCTAGGTTAACAACAAATCCATAATTCGTGCTTACAACTTGTAGGTTTATTGAATCCTCAGCAATTGCACTTGAATAGTATGTCCCATCAGATGATCCAAATGATTCGGCCCTTATTGTGTAGGTCCCAGTTGCAAGGTTACCTACCTCTGTATGGAGCTCTAGACTTGTAAGAACATTTGCAACAGCATCAGCAATCTTAATTCTGTAAGATCCATCTGATCTTGCATAATAGTTTGTATTATTATGTTTTAAGTAAATTCCTTGAAGGGCTGACGCACTAAGTAAATTACTTCCTGATGAAATAGTTATTCTAACTCCGAGCTGATCATCTATATGAGTTGTGTCATATACAACATCATTATTATTGTTTTTATTAAATGCATATGTGCTTTCAATTCCTAAATTAACGCTTTCTCCCATATAAATTACATTTTTACTTGAAGTTAAATCTAATGTAGCATTAACATTTAAACTGTTGTATACACTAAATAGCATAGGATATGATGCAGTATTAACTGTTAGTCTTATACTATCATTATATGCGTCTCTTAATTGAACAACTAAATTTTGTCCTTCTAAATTATTTGTTAATGTTGTATCTTCGAAGTCCACATGAACTATGTATTCCTCATATAGTAAATCTGTCGCTGAATTATAGTAGCTCCCATCTGCATTATAGTGCTCGTCTGTACTATCCATTGAATAAAAGTCTCTAAAATTATATATCTTCTTATTTGCATTAAAATCTGTACTGCTTACAATATAATAATAATATTTTGCAGTACCTCCAGATTTGTCTATCAATGTAATTTTAGTATTTGCAGGTAAAACGCAAGATGACTCAAGGCTATGGTAGTAATGTCCTACAAATCCATCATAATATGTCGCTATCGTTGAGTATCTATTTATGAATAAAGAATAATATGCAGAGAATGAGCTCTTACTTGTTATTGTTGTTGTCGTCGTTGGGAACATTGTATATTCCTTACCTGGTGTAATCGCTCCTTCATAATAGTCATTATCCATTTGTAACGTATCATTTGTCGTAAGCTTAATAACAATATATACATTTTTGGTTTTTATTTCTTCATCTTCAACATAAGTTGCCTCTAAGTTGATTGTAACATATCCAAGTTCTGCCGTTATTCCTATATTTTTTGAATGAGCTAAATAAAAGCTAAATGTTGGCGTTGTGTTTGAATTATCACTTAAAAACTGCGCTTTACCATTGCATGTTGCTGAGTTTACTTGGTCATATAAAAAGTAAGTAGTTCCCTTTGTCTGCCAGCCACTATTTCCTGCAGTCATAGTAAGTCCAAATTTTGTATCTGCATCTAATGCTGTTGAAGCAATATTTGGAATAGAGTCTGGATTGTTTAATGTAATATTGCCTGATAAATCTTGAACATTTATTCCTTTTACGTCAATAATCATGTTAGGCGCACTCAAACCATTTAAACTTAAAACATATGTTGCAGTTGTAGCATATTTTGTAGCAATTAGCTCTATATCCTCATAGTAAATGTCTGATGAAAGCTCTCCAATTATCCATTGATAATATGAAGCATCTTCTGGTGTAGGAATAATATAATCAATTTTCACATGGTTGTCCACATTGTATTTTGTAAAGAATCCATCTTCATATATATCATGGCTTGCATAGTGTTTACCTTGTACATAAGAGTTTCTGGTAAATACTTCTGCAACTTCTTGGCTTATAGAAGCTCCTTGCAAATAGTTATCTCCATATATTCCAAATTCCATTGTAGGTGTCTTTTTAAACATACCTACATATGCCATTCCATAAACTTCACCATCTGTTCCCGCTTCTGTTCTTAATATAATATTTCTTCCTTGTGATAAGAATATTCTATTGTTTGTTGTTACATTTGTAATTCCACTAGCTGTAATCGTAACTTCTTCTTTATTTCCAGATGAATCTAAACTTCTTAGTTTTGAAACTATATTTACACCACTTGCTAAATATAATGTCGTATTATTTTTTAAAATTAAGTCATCAATTCTGTTAAATGTATAAACAGCTGTAGCAATTTCGTTTGTGGTATCTGTTGTTCCTTCTAAATATATATTGCAATTATCAAATGTTACTACTGCAGCTCTTTGTACAGATATATTGTTTTTAATGTTGCTTAAAGTTCCATAGTTTGATATGTTTACAATTCCGTCTCCAGAGATTTTTGCAGCATTTCCTGAGCCAAATACACTTCTTCCAATTGTAAATGTATGTGTTCCATTATCATATCCATACGCGTTTATGTCAATATTTGCATCGTGTGTAACACTCTCGAATGTGAAGTCGTAGCTTGCTGATCCGGCAGTATTTGATTTTCCTCCTCCAAATACTGTTCCACCAATGCTAATGTTGTTTTTAGCCATAGTATTGTCATTTACTGCTGTGCTTCCAATTTTAACTACAGTATTTCCATATACTACTGATGTATTTGCAGCTCCATATACATCTCCTGCTATATTGCCTCCTGTAATTAATGTTGTAACTACAGCATTATCACTTGCCTGAGTTCCATTTGCAGCAGCATTTCCACCACCAAACAAGTCTCCTGCAATAGATGTAGTTCCTTCTATTTTTGTAGTACTGTTTCCATTTACAACAGCTCTTGATCCATTTCCTCCGCCGTAAGCATCACCTGTAATTACAGCATTTGTAATCCTTAAATTCGTAGAATTAGAGGTTACAGCTTCGTTTCCTCCGCCATATACATTTTCTGCTTGTGACGTAACTATTACATTTGTATTAACTGTATCACCACCAGCGTTATTTCCTCCAAATACATTAGTAACTGTTCCTGACGTTATAGTAACATTTGATGTAGTAACAGTACCTTGCTCATTTGAACCTCCATATATATTAGTTGAAGTTGTTCCATTTAAAGTAATATTAGCAGTTCCAACGTTTGCTGCATTTCCGCCACCAAAACCATTTGTGATTGTTCCCGCTGTTAAACTAACATTAGTTGTTGGAGTAGTTGCTAAATATCCTCCTCCATATACGTTTGTAGTTGTTCCTCCTGTTACATATACAAATGATGTTGTTGTTTGTCCCCCTTGGTTATTTCCTCCATATACATTTGTTGCAGTTCCATTTTCTATATATACGTGGCTTGCTGTAACTGTTCCGGATGTGTCTGAGCCGCCAAAAATATTTGTTGCATTTCCGCCTTGCAAATAAATTTCTCTTGTTGTATCATTGTTCCCCGCTGTCGTTAAATTAGCAGATTTACCTCCATTAAATGCATTTGTTACATCAGCATGTTGTAAAAGATAAACTTTTACGGTATCTGCTTCTGTTCCTGTAGAATCTAGGTTTCCGCCTCCATAAGCATTTAACAATGCAGAAGTATATGTTTGCCCTATATTTACCGTTATATTTCCATTTGTAGTACCGTTTATATCATTACCACCAAATACACTTGCATTTGGGAGATTACTTCCATCTACATTCATTGTAGAATTTCCATTAATAGTTGCAGCTTGTGAACTTGTGCCTTGTCCTCCTGCGAATGCATTTCCTGTAATGCTTATAGTATTTGTTTCACTAGGTAAATCTTGTATATTTACAACTGTATTTTGACTTATTGTTCCTTGTGCACTTCCGCCATAAACATTACCAGTAATAATTACATTTCCATCTGTGTCACGTATGTTTACTGTTGCATTATTAGATACTGTCGTTCCAGAGCCATACCCGCCACCAAATATAACTCCTCCGTTAGTTGAATTTGTACCATCAAATGTACCGCCTGTAACATTTATAGTTGTTGTCCTTGATATTGTTCCTTTGGAGTTTGATCCTCCAAATACTGCTCCTTTTATAAGCCCATTTTTAACATTTATTGTTGTCGATCCATTAATATTGTTTTGGTTTGCTCCTCCATATACATTTCCGTCTATAGTTCCACCTAAAATGTCAATTTGAGTTGTTGCGCTAGTTGAACCAGATGCTCCAACAATTCCGTAATTTCCTCCTCCAAATACATTTCTTAATATATGGGCATTATCATTTATAATAATACGCGATGAATTAATTTGCCCTGAAGTTGCATTATATGTTGTATTACTCGTTCCATTTCCAGCTCCTAGTACGCATCCTGCATCAACTCCATATAATGCTGTACTAGCTAGAGTTGCTTGTGTTCCAATTTGTGCATTTCCGCCTACATATACTAAAGTGCTACCTTCTAGTTTTCCATTGTTTGATGTACTATTTGCATATACGCCATTAGAGCCTCCACTTATACTGTAATCTATAGTTCCTCCAGTTACCTGTATAATTCTGTCACCATAAGTTAGCGTAAGTCCGGCCACCACCTACAATATTATATAGCTCTCCGCCTTTAACAAAAACTCTTGTCTTTACAGTTGTCCCTGAAACAGTCTTTAAACCACCAACTATATTAGATAGTTTTCCTCCTTCTACAATACAATATCTGTCACTTATATCTCTATTACTTGTATTTGAAGTTCCCCATCCTCCTACATATATTCCTGAATAAGCACTATTATTGTCATTCTTTCCTTTTTCATCAAAATATGGAGTTCCAATAGAACCTGATTTGACATTTATTAAAAATGCCATATCATCTACATTTGATTTTCCATTTACTCCTCCACCTATATTGATAGTTGAAGCATAATAAATAAGTAAGTTATTATTATTTACTGCAACCCTGTCTATATCATTTCCTAATGTTAAATACACTGTTCCATAATAATTTTGTGTTCCAGTATAATTAAACCCTATAACCTCTGAATATTTCCCTGATTCAACAATTAATTTATATGCATTATTGTTGCTGTTTTGGCTACCTGTTGATTGGCTAGCTCCTATTACATTTGCAAACGTAGCATTATTTGCGCATATCATTCCTCTACCAATTCTTACATTGTTAGAATTCCCATATAAAAATGCATAACTGGTAGTAAACGTATCACCATTTGTGTTTGAAGTATATCCTCCTGTGTAAATATTAATAAAGTCCATCTGAAAGTCATTATATACTTGCCAATCTCCATTACTATTTTCTGGCAAAGTTATAACTGCATTGTTTCTGTAGTCATTGTGGTTATATAAACTTGTTACAGTTAAAGCAAAACTTGTATTTCCACTACCTGTGTTATAATATCTATTAGTTGAAAAACTCGTAGCAGGTGTGTTTATTACTTCTGTTCCAGTTTGGGTAAAGTTATATGTTAGCAAATAAATAGTCGCGCCACTGGTACTGTTAGTTGCAGTCCATGCATTGTTTGTGTATCTTAAGTATCTGCTGTTACTACTATTTCTAAATCTGTTACTGCTAAATGTCCACACAGTAGCTGTGTTATTTAATACTAGGCCTCCACTATATGATAAGTATCTACCTTGCGAATCTCTAATTGTGTATCCATTTCCAGAAGCAGTAATAGTCCACTGTGTGCTTTCACTTGGCTCATATGTAGATGTTAATTGTTCTCTCGTTAAGCTCGTTCCATTGGCAGCGAGAGCATAAGAGTTTGCTCCTTGCCCTGTTGATATAATATATCTGTTTCCTGAGGTAATTGTTTGGCTTCTTGTATATGTTGCAGTTCCTACGTTTCTTGCTTGCCCTATAACTTGCTTTGTATAGTTTATAGAAGAGTCCATATTTCCTGTAACAACAATTATATTTCTTTCTCTATCATTTCTATTAGTTGAAGAATTATATAATAGTTCGCAGGCTTTTTCCCAAGATCCAACTGGAGAATTTTCTGATAAACCATCATTTAAATTGTCATTTCCATCAACTTGATTTACATATACTACTTTTGCTTCAATCCAATTTGCATATAAATTGACAGTTGTCTCACCTGTAACGGGAACTGTTAAAGAATAAGTTAGTGTTTGACTATTTTGAGTAACTGTTCCTAAGTCTGTTGTCCACCCTCCAAAGCCATATCCTGTAGGTTTATCCATAAATGGATTTTCCATTAATTCAATTGTTACATTGCCACTACTGTCAACAGGAGCACATCTAATATTTTTTACAATGTCATCAGTCTCAGTTAAAGAAATTCTTCCCTTCTTTTCAGGGTCTGTTTCTCCATTTGCAAAACCATGATAAAAAATGTTTACTTTTACTAAATTACTATCTGAATAAATTTCAGTATATGTGCCAGAAATATCACTAGTATAGTTTTTCCCCTTGTAATAATAGTAATCAGATGTATAATCATCAATTTCTAAAGTGCTATCAGCAATATTAGGAGCTGCTGCTCTTAGTGGTGGAGCGGCTTTTATTTCTTTAGCAGGTTCTTCATTAATGTTACTATCTGGCTCTTGGTTGTCTATTGGTTCGTCTTCACTTGGTATTTCATCTTTAGCATCGTTTGCATCTTCCAATACCTCAATCCCATAAATTGAAAAGGTTGTTGTTTCAAATACAGGTTCGTTTTCTGATTCTTTTAGTTCAATCTTTTCAACTTCATCATTGTCTTTAATATGCCAAATATTTACTTTTTTGTTTTCAAGACCATTAATTTTTACTTTAACATTTTCATCAAATGCATTTGGCTCATATTCTTTTGCATCTGCAATTATTTTTATATCAAAAGCAACTTGTAGTTTTACACTGCTTTCTACACTTTTACTTATTTTCTCTCCAACAGCTTCTGCATCGACCTCTGTAACTTTCAATTTTGCATTTGCAGGCATATATCCAGAAACAATAATATTGTTTTTTTCTGTTTTCTCAGAAATGATTTTGTTATATAGTTCTTTCCCTTTTATTTCTTTTTTATCGTACACGGCTAAAAGATATAGCTTTTTACTCTCTACTATATCTTTCCCAAGTTCAATTTCTTCTTCTGGTATTATTTCTTCTCCTTTAGTTTCAGCAAGAATTTCTTCAAGGCTTCTTGGTTTTGTTTCTGCTTTTTCATCTGCTGTTTTCTCTATTTTCTTGCTCTCTTCTTTATTGTCATTAGTTTCCTTAATTTCTCCTTCATTATTGTTCACACTAGAGTTTTTGTCAGCTTCTTTTTTTACATCTTCTTTCTTTTCTTCTGTTTGCCCTTTATTTACATTGGTTTCTTCTTCGCTAGCTTCTTTTTCATTACTATCCTTTTTTTCATCTTCTATATTTGTTTGTTCTCTTTTATCTATGTCTTCAGCTAAATCATTTGGTTCTTCTGTTTCATCTTCTGCAATGCTTTGTTTCTTTATTTCTTCATGATTTTTTTCTGTATTATCTTGTTCTTCTACGCCTTGTACTTCCGCGTTTTTGTTTATTTCGCTTTTTTCAGCGGTTTTATTATCTTTGGTTTGAACAGTAGCTGTGCTTTCTTTTTGTTCAGTTTTCTCAGTTTCAATAGTATTTTTAAGTTTTTTATTTACTTCACTACTCTCTAATTTTTTTTCTTTGATTATTGTATTATTTTTGTCATTTGTTTCAGTATCTTCTTTTCCATTTTCTTCCAATAGTTTTAGATCATTATATTCTTCCTCAGTTAGTATTATATATTTTGAAACAACAAAACCATTTTGGTTTGAAGGTAAACTTATAATGTATTTATTTTCTTTTTCCTCTGCCTTTAATTCGCAACTTGTTGATTCAATTTTTAATTCTTCATCTATCGCAAAAGCCTCTATTTTCAGGACGTTCTTAGCGCTTGAATTGTTTACAAAATAATAAGCTAATGTAGAAATTAAGAATATTATTCCGTAAAAAATAATAGACGCCGTTTTTTTCCTAACTATTTGCTTTTTGTATTTCTTATTACTAGAAATCATATCTTACTCCTCTTCAGTTCTTAACAACTATATTATATCTTATATAATATTTTTTTTCTACAAATTTTTAAAAATTATATTGTTTTTTTCCTTTTTATGCTATAATATTTTTCGAAAAAGTAAATACTAATTTTGTGTTTGAGAAAGGATCGATATTTATGCTTAATTTTACTAAAAAGTCTGAAATAAAAAATGCTATTGCAACTGAAAAAGAATTAATTAGCTCATACAAGAACTATGAGCTTGGAATGAAAGAAACTATAGAAACCTACTTGTCAGAATTTAAAAATGTGTGTTTTGATAATGACACTTTTAAAACTATGCTTGTAAATAACTTTGAAAATGCAACAACACAATTAGATAATAATTTAACAGATATAGAATCAGTTGAAAATGTGTTAGATATTTTGGCATCGCAAAAGGATATATCTAAAACCGATGTTGACACATATAATAAGCTTTCAGAAAAAACAAGAAAAGATATTGAACTTACTCAAAACTTTATGCAAAAAACTGTTAATTGTTTCGAGAACATTAGCATATCTGGTAAGAAAAAATCAATTACAGTTTTGGAAGAATGTAAAGATATTATACTAGGTGAATTTCCATTTGCAAAAGAAGTTGTCCCTGAAGTAAAACAAGAAAAACCTCAAAAGAAAATTGAAGCTAATACAAAAGCAATAAAAAAATCTTTTGATTATGCATCTTCAGATTTACTGTGCTTCTTCCCTAAAGAAAAGGATGATAATCTTGTTTTATCAACTGTTCAGGATAATTACAAAATATCTTTTACTGGTGCAACTGCAAATATATTCATAGAAAAAGAAAACTTTAACATATCATTAAAAACTCCAGGTGTGCAAATATCAAACTCTAACACAAATAATATTTTATTTGTATCACATACTGATGATAAATACACAATAATAACAAATAATCAAATTGAAATTCCTTATTTTATACAAGTTTCTAAAATAGCTAAAAATGATGATTTTCTTGAAATAGAAATTGCTCGCAATTCTTTAACTTTAGATGTTGAAGACAATATTTTAAATTTTGAAGAAAATCAGCAAGAAGAAACTGTTGTTAAAAATGTTTCTGTAGAAGATATTGATGACATAGTTCATACAAAACCAATCAAAAAAATAGAAATTGTTCCAGAACCAGATGTTTCAAAACAAACTGTACAAAATACCGCTGAAGATGTCCTTCCTGTTCAATTACCTGGTTTAGAACCTGATGAAGAAATTGAGACTTTATCAGCATCTAATGTTCAACCTAAATCAATGCCTGTAGCAATGCCTGGTGTAGAGCAAGCTACTTATCAAGTACCTGCTACACAGCCAATAGCTGCCGGCTCTATTGAAAATGCATATCAGTCCGTACCAAATATCAATCAGGCTCAACCACTTACAACATCTGCAATTCCTCAAATCCAACAAGCAACCATTGCAACTCCAGCTACTCCTACAATACAAGTTGTAACGCCACAAGCAAACCCTGTACAACAGGTTGTAACTCCTGTTTCAGCTCCTCAGGCAAATGTTGTAAACCCTACTATATATTCTCAAATTGAGCCGGTACAAGAAAATAATGGAAATGGTAAACATTCTGTAGAAGGATATGAAAGCGAAATTGGTGATAATGATACTCTTATTATTTCAGATACAAATAAAACAGTAATATTGCCATATAAAATTGTGGATCTTGAAAAGAAAATGCAAAAGAACAAGAACTACAAAACTTTAAAAGATGTAGTCGATAAAGAATATACTATTCCTATTGATACATTTAAAAATCCTGTTAAATCAAGATTTAGAGAAGCATTCCAATTAATAAAGAAAAAAGAACATGGTTCTTTAAAAGAAGCTGTAGGATTAGGCTTTGAATTAATGTTTCAATCAAATTTAAATCCAGCTGTAATTGCAGCATGTAAAGATTTAGATGAATTAGACATTTATCTTGATTGCTTAGACGATAATGAACTCGATAAATTCTCATGCTTCAAAATTTCTTATGCAGTTCCACCATCAAAGCATTAATAAAATATATAAATGAATATACAAAAAGGACGCATTTCGGTTGCGTCCTTTTTAATAGCAAATGAACAATTATTAGCTTTATCATTAATGCTTCATGTTTTACTTTTATTTTTTATTTCTCTTTCCCACTTTATTCGCTTTTCTTTTCTTTTGATTTTATTTGAGATTTTTTTTCTTTGGTACATTATGCATATTATCAAAATAATAATTGTTATGATAAATACTATTTTGTTTTTTAAAAAGCTTAATATTAATCCAATTTTTGGTATTTTTCCAATATATTTTCCTTCAATGTCCTGAAAATATGCCCTATCTGTATCCTCTGTATTATTGTTGTCCCCCTTTGTTGTATAGATTATTCTATTGTTTTTTTCCATCACTTCTACTATTCGATGAGTTATTATAGAATTATCAGATCTAAATGTTATAATGTCATTTGGCTTTAACTCTTCTTCAGAAACTTCTTTAACAAAAACAACATCATTTATGTTTATCGTTGGTGCCATGCTTCCGTGACACAATATTAAATGTTTTTATCCCAAATATATTAGGAGTTTTGTATGGGTTAATCATTGTTTGCGCTATAAGAATAAAATCATATATTATAATTGGTACTATAATTATATATATGATTCTAATCAAAATATATTTTATTTTATCTTTCTTATCTACCACTGTTTTCCCCTTTTGAAGCTTTTATTTTTCACGTTCTAATATCTTATTTGACTCTAACACAAATTTAATGTCTTCTAAGCTCAATTTACTATTTAAAATATAATTGTATTCGCTAATATTATTTGCTGTAGATATAATGCTTTCTATATTGTCTTCAGAGAAGTCCCCTTTTTCTAGGTTAATATTGCAAAGATTGTATTTATCTTTTATAACAATCGCAATATCCTTGTCCTCGACTATTTTTATATTATTTAAAACCGTAGTATTTGAGAAATTAACAAATTGTCTGAATTGTTCTATCATATCTGCGATTTGTTCTTGATTCATATCTTCATAATGCTTTATAATTATTTTTACTAAAAAGCTGTAAAAGTTTGAAATAAGAAGCAAAACATCATATATTGTTGATGCTTCATTTAAACTTTCAGAAATGATATTATTTATTTTATTGTCCTCAAGTTCTCTATATATTTTCTTTAGTTCTAAAATCTGCTCGTTTGAGTCAATATTTATTTTATCTAGTTTTTTCTGGTTTTTACCAAATAATTTGCTTATAAGTCCTTTGTGTTTAGAATATTTTTCAACTTTTTTATTTTCTTTAAACAACTTACCTTCAAGCTTCTGTATTTGCTTCATTTTATCATTATAAATCTTTTTATATTTTTGCTTATCATTATATATAGCCATTACCTCATCAAATATAAATTTAAACTTTAAATAGTTTTTATATTCATTCAGGCTATATGATAGTTTTTCAATGTTTTGATTATATTCATCTAATACGTCTTTCTCAAGTTCATCTGGAGAGAATCCTATAAGTTTTTTATAATACTTTTGTATATTATTTGGTTCATAGTCTTTTGTATTTTTTTCACCATTTTTAAATTTATCTAAAATTAAGGAAGTATCCTTGTTCATCATATCTTGCAGTTTTAATTTAATTGAATCTAATTTTTTTATAGTTTCTTCCTTGCTTAATCCTGCTTGTTTAAGTATTCTTTTACTTTCACTTTCAAAATAATTAGAAATAATTTTTTCATTTTTATAATATAAACTTCTAAAATTTAGCTCAATATGCAAAATAATATCTGAGCATTTCCAATAAATTTGCTCAAAAGTGTCTTTTACTTTTGATGAATTCATTTCGCCTTTTTTTGTTTCTTCCAAAAATATTTCCATATATTCTTTTGTGTAAATACTATAATTAAAGTCTTTTGCCTCTAAATTTACGCCTACTTTTTTAAATATATCAATGCAATTTAATATGCTTTTATTTACAAGTTCTAAGTTGTTTTTGTAAAATCTTTTTAAAATATATAGCATTTCATCTAGTTTCATTTTTTCAAATGAAGTAGCATTATTTTCTACAAGACCTATTTCTTCCATTTCTTCTACTTCTTTGGAAAGCTCAGTAATCTTTGGATTTAGACTTATAGAATTTATTTTAACATTTCTTCTTTTTATTTCTGCTACAACATTATTTAAAAAGCTTAGATATTCCTGTTTTATATCTGTTGCCTTGTCTTTATATGCATTAACATTCTTCTTATTATTCTTTGGCAAAACAGATAATACCTCTTTATCAGCTTCGATTTGGCTGTTCAATTTATCGATTACATCACTCATTTTACCTTTTTCTCCACCTCAACAGTTTCTATTTCATTATCTAAAAATGAAATAAAATCTTTTGTTTTATTAAATAATTCTAATAAATCTGTATGTTCAATTTTATCTAAATCCATATCTATATTCATGTCATTAAGCTCCTTTAATGCCTATAATTTAAAAATTGAAGTGAAAGATTAATTTTTTTTATCTTTCACTTCACTCCTTTTTATATGATTTTTCATTAGTTTATAATTTTATTTGGCTATAAACTTACTATTACTTAAAATATTGTTATGGTGTAGCTGCTTGGCTCTTTGCAGGTTTGCAAAGGTTAAGCTGTATATCAAAAGCTCTACCAGTTGATGCTGTATCTATACAATCTGGGTCTTGTCCTTCAAGCCAGATATATATTTTTGCTTTCATTATTGAATTTTTTTCAAGCATTAATTGAGTTCTTGCTGAAGTAACATCTGTTAAGTCAATATCACTACCACTAACTGTTGCTCCTGTTGTAACTGTATTTGGTATTGCCATATAAGGATCGTCTTCTGCATCAGCAGCAACTACAGCACCTGTTAAGTCAACAGATACCCCAGAGCCAACAGTGCTACCATTAACACCTTTTATATTTTTCCCATATGATTCTGATGTCATTGCAAGTGTAGGAAATACAGTTGTTTGATTTTGTATTCTGCCATCATTTTCTACAACTTCACCTATATGAGCATTATAGTTTGGCTCCCAAAATGCAACTTTAGGTGCATCTCCTGCTAATAGACCTGCTATTGTTGTAGCTCCAGATGATGCATCTACGTGTGTTGAAACATTTCCTAAAGGAGCTGTAAATACTGTTGAATCGTCATATAATAAAACTGCTGCTCTTACACAGTTTTCCAAACCAGTATTTTCTTTACCACCTTCTGCTGTGTTTATTGCTATAGAAGATCCTGTTGCAAGTTGTAATTTATCACCTGCAGCATTTGAAGATGAGTTTTTTAAGAATACATCAAATACAATATATTTTCCACTTGAAGCATTAGCTTTTTGAATTCCTGAAAGTGTTTCTCCATTTGCACTAATTTCGCCATAGTAGAAATCCAAAGCTCCATCTGTAATTGTACCATCTGAAGAAACTGGCTCTAATTCATCTGCCCAATTATAATCATTTACTGTGGTTCCAATTTCATCAAGTGCTTCTTCGTCAACCTCTACAACTGAGCCCCATTTTACTCCATCTATTGAAATTTGAAGTCCTTCAGCAGCTGCTACTTTAGCAGTAATACCTGTGATAGAAACTTCTCTGTTTGCTGAAAACCATGCGTATGTTGATACAATCATAAAAATTGTTGTTAAAAGCAACATCATGTAAATCGAATTTAGTCTTCTTTTACTTTTTCTAGTTCTTCCCATAATTTTTCTCCTTCTTTAATCTTGTTTTATATGTTCTTCAGTAATAACCATATGCATTTTCATTTCTCCACCTATAAGTGGATCTATGCAGTCTGGGTCATCACCTTCGATCCATATTACAATAGTAAATTTATCAACATCGCCTGATTTAAAATTTTTTCTTTGTTCTAGCATTACTTCTTCTTCACTTTCGAATGCTATTGTGTTTCTCTCAGGCTGAGCTGTATTACTATTAGCTTTAGCATAAACTTTCTTTTCGCCATTTAAATATACCGCAACTCTTATGGCTTCATCAACATTTTTAACTACATCATCAATCATAATTTTATACCAATAATGTATTGTTTCGTCTGCCATGTTTTCGATATAGAAGGTATATGCAATATAGTTGTCATCATTATGTCCTCCACCTACAACTTCGGTGTCAATATCTTTTGGGATCCACTCCTCAGATATATTAGTCATGTAGTCTAACACATCCGCTTGTAACGTTCTTCTTGTAAGTTTTTCGTTTATGTTCTCATACATTACAAGTGCACCCTTCATATCAGATGAAGTGTCAAGCACGACTGTAAAACGTCCTGTTTGATAAGCTATACGTAAAACAAAATAAATCACGATTAAGAAGATTAGCATTAGTAAAAGTGTCTTTCGTATTTTTTTTATTTTGTCGTTAGTGTCTAACAGTCTTTTCGACCTTTTTCTTATTCTGTGTTTTTCAACCACTTCTGTTTCTTGCATCGCATTACACCAACTCTGTCCTTTGTATGTCACGCTATATGCGCATTTAAAGCATATGCTATTGCTATACTTGTATATAATATAGCATAAACCCCTTCTTAGTACAATTACAAAACCATTACAATTTTTTTACAATTCTGTAACATTTTGTTTTTTATTGGCCTTTTATGTTATAAATTATTGTAGAGATATTGAAAGGTTATATATATTTATGAGAAAAAGAATTATATTTATAATTGCATGTTTTTGGATTATGATTTCATTTTTATTAATTCGAGCAACTTATTCAAAATACTTAACTGCATTTGATGCGGGTACAAATATAGATATAGGCGTTTGGAATATAATATTAAATAATCAAAATATTATTAAGAACTCTGACTTTTCAGCTAACTTGTCATTAGAATTTCCTGGAGATGAATATTATATTGAAGATTTTATAGTCCCTGGAGCTATTGGTTATTTTGATTTAATTATTGATACAACTAGCGTATCGATGCCTTTTAGTTATACTGTTACAGTAGAACCAGATGATACAAACGAAATTGATGATTTAGAAACTATTGGATATTCTCTTAATGGAAATAACAATACAATCATATACTTAGATGAAAATAACACGGAAATTTCAAATACTGTATTAATTGCGGGTGGTACTTCTTCTATTAGGGTATACATTAAATGGAATGATGAAAATCCTCAAGTTTTAGATGACGATGACGATACTGGCTTAGCATTAGATGAAGCTAACGCTGTAGTCCTCGTAACTGTAAACCTTGAACAAATATCATCTGCAGCTTCATCAACTTCAAATATAAATGCTAATACTTATTAAATGAACCATAAAAAACATTAGGGACGTACTACATTGACTTAAAAAATTTATGTCAATGTAATACGTCCCCATTTGCTTCTCTCATTTTCTCCCTACTTAGTTTGTAGCTGCAGCTGGAGTTTGAGTTTGGTCCGGATGTTGCACAACTGTTATTCTTATTATGGCCTGTATTACAGGCTCTCCATTATTATCTTCGTAATAATCATACGCTCTTGTTCCATAATCTGTGTCAGTTTCGTCATCACCTGTTTCATATGCCCATCCAAACCTAATTGAAATTGAGCTACTCTGTCCAACACCCAATGTTGCCTGTGCTGTTACTACATTAATATGAAATGGATAGTCATTTTGTATTTTGCTAAGTAACTGTTCGGCAGTTAATACTGTTGCTCCTTGTGGAGTGCTACCCAGCTCTTGAACATATTCAGATGAAACATACTCATCATCAAATACTCTAACATATTTTACCATATATGTTATGTCTGCTGCCCTCTCTCCGTGAATTTCTTATATCTACAGTTTGGACTTTATCTTGCATTCCAGGATAAGCATGAGCAATTACAAAGTTAAATTCTCTTTCTACCATTGCCTGATCAACTTCAAATTCAACTCTCCATGCATCAACATGTGCTGTAAGATTTGTAGATACAGTTGTTGCATATAAAAACCACGCATATGTATTAAATATAAGAGTAACTGATAATAAAAACAAAGTGCGTAAAGTGACTCTATGCTTTCTACGTCTTTCTTTTCTATTAAGCCTATGTCTACTAGCCACTTTTCGCACCTCCTTTTTACTCTTGTTTTTTGTTCTTTCTTTTTTCTCTTCTTTTGTTTCTTTTAGCTCTTCTTTTTTCTTTCTTTTTATCAAGCTTCTTTTGCTCTTTTTGCGTTACATTTTCAAATGATCCTTGTTCTTGATCTTCATTTTTATCTTTCTTATAATTTATAAATTCAAAGAAAATCATGATTGCCATTGGCACAACTATTACAAAGTACATTCCATAAAGATTGCCAATAATTCCATTTATAAATGATATTGATTGTATTTTGTACATTACCTTGCCGTATACTTGTGTTTCGTTAATTGCAGGGTCATCTTTATCATTTGCTATTCCTCTTGTGATAATTTTATAGGACCCGTCTTTATTTTTAGTAATCTTTTTAATTCTGTGTGTTACAATTTTATCAGCAAATGATTCTTTTTCGCCCAAATACGTAATGTCGTCTCCTTCTTTTAATTCGCCTGGTTCAACAGTTTTTATAAGAAGCGCGTCTCCTACTACATATTCTGGCTTCATACTTTCAGTCGCAACAGTGAAAATTCTAATTCCTGCAATTGCCATTTTATTATCCGAAATTCGTTGTGTTAGAACAATTGCAAGTAGTCCAACAATTATTATAGTAAGTATAAATCTAAATACTGCATATATTGCTCTTAATACCTTCATACTCTTTCCATCTCCAAATACTTGTCAATATATTTTCTAAATATCTTTTCAATGTCACTCTTTGTAGCAACTCTTCTCTGCTTTGCCTTTTCAAATTCAACCCCTAGTCTGTCTTGTAATTCTTTTTTGCTAAGTTCAGGATTCATATCAATTATTCTATCTAACATTCTAGCAAGTGTTTTTTCTTTAGTTTGCTTTGTAAGTTGTTCATCATTGTTAATATTGTTAACCGTTAAGTATTCAAGTAAGAAGGTTTCATCTATTAATTTCTTAATATTTCCTTTTTCCATATAGTCTTTAGTCTTTTTGATTGGGAGTTCTTTCTTTCCCATGTTAGCATGTACGTATTCCCATAAAGTCATAGCATATTGAAAGTTTACATTTTTTAAAATAACATTTGTCTTCTTAATTGGTGGTGTTACAAAAGGCACTCCTTCTTTTTCTAATGCTCTATATACTTCTGTATATTGCAAGATTCTTATTGAGTCTTCTATTTTTTTAATTCTTTCATAAAACTTTTTATCTAAATCTAAATTTGTGTCTAGTGCCGTATCTAGCTGAATGTTTACATTAACCTTTTCTTCTCCAACAAGAGTAGTACTTGTATATTCGATTTTTTTGTTATCTTTTAGTCTAGGATTTTTCTTGATGCCTTCTTTCTTTTTTCGTATAAAATCTAAAGAATGATTTATTAATGTATATATAAATCTGTTCTCATAAGTATTAAATGTTTCTTCTTTCAATACATTTAATAATTTTGATGGGATAACATCTCCAGTGTCTTCGTCTAAATCCTGAATATAATTGGTATGTTTTGCAAGATGCTTTACAGTTTCTACCCCAACTCTTTTGGCTGATTCAATTTTAACAATCTCTTCTTCTGTTGTAATAAACCTTTTTGGGTTTCTCATTATCTTTTCAAGATAAGGCAATGTTTTTTCAAAAATATCAAGCCATTCAGTACTATTTTCGTCTTTATAATAATCAGTCTTTACCCTCATGTTTGATTGCATTTTATCTGTAAAGCTTTGTACTTTCTCTTCATCAACGTTATCATACAAGCTAGTAATTTCAAGTTCTCTCATTTATAGGTTTTACCTCCCTAAGCCATCTTCTTCAATCTCTGCAAGTATTCAATGCACTCTTTCATTGCTCCCTTTCCAAATGTATCATCGAGGAATTTAATATATCCGTCAATTTCGTCTCTTATTAATGCCATATTTAACTGTTCAAATTTCCTTAATATTTTCTTTGCAATAAAGTAATCAACACCTTCTACTTCTGTTCCTCCGCATGCAACATATACAGGAACAAATTTCTTCATGTGAGCAACTATACGGTTACCAAAAGCTATTCTAAAATGCTTAATTACAAAATCATCCATTTTTTCAATTTTATCTAGTGTTTCTTTTGATATTGCAAAATTTTCCATGGCTTCATTAAATAAATTGTCAAGATATGAATAGTTAACAAGGTTAGCATCAACATCATCTGGTGTAAAAGGTTCACCTTTATCGTTTATGTCTATTGGCATAGCTCTATCGTAAACCTTATCAGTAACTGCAAAAGTAGAATCATCATTATTTATTGTTCCAATGTACCACATATTTGGTGGTACTTGAATTTTTCCATGCATTAATTTCTTAGGATCATTCTTCCATGTGTTAGGTACTATTTCAATAATCCACTCTTTTTTGTCTGGCATTTCAAGTATAGAAAGCATTTCTGCAAAATAATACTCGACACGTGACAAGTTCATCTCGTCTAGGATTACTGTATATACGTCGTCTGTATAATCTGCTATATACATTTCTTTTAATAATTCTGTTTCATTAAACTTTTTCGTAAACTCGTTAAAATACCCAAAAAGATCTGTTCTGTCTCTCCAAGATGGCTGTACTGATGCTACGCAAGAGTCATGTTTCATAAATTTTCCCCATGCATATGCAAGAGAAGTTTTACCTGTACCAGAAATACCTTGCAAAATTACAAGTCTTGTTGAGGCAAGTCCTGCAATAAATGTTCTTATAAGGCTTTCTTTATAATATAATTTCAATTTTGATGCAGCAAAGTTTCTAAAATTGTGGACTAACTCTGGTAAATCAAATGAATTATTATAATTCTTAATTTTGTAATCAGCATATTCCATATCTATTAAGTTAAGCTTAGAAAATCTTATTCCAGTTTCTCCTATTACTCCAGATTCGTCTCCTTGTTCTCCTTCACCTTCGCCAGTTCCTTCTAATTCAACTTCATCAGGCTTTAATCCAAGTTGAGATACCTTCATTTGCAATATTTCGTCCTTCTCTTTAGATAGCTTTACAACTTTTTTGTTAAGTTCTGCTACTTCATCAAGTAAAGCCTTTTTTTCTATTGATGGTTTTCTTAATTTTAAATATCTCTTTACTGCAAAGCCAATAAGGAATCCTATTAGCCCATAGAAAAGAATCATGAACAGAACAGTAATTACAGTAAAAATCCACTCAGGAACAGTAAAGTCATTTTTATATTCCGAAATGATATTAAAATATGCCGGAAAATTAAAAAACTGTTTTATTCCTTCAATAAATCCATTTACAATTGACCATAATCCTGATATTAGTTGATTTACGAATTCATATAAAAATCTTAAGAATGTGTCCATTTATTCACCTCATTATAAATCATATATTATAGTATTGTTTATTTTATTTTCTCTTGCTTTTATTTTTTCATAGTGCTTACATTCTTTTGGAATCATCATATAATTAAAAACATTTAGTTTCCTTAAATTTGCATCATTTACTTCAAAGGTATCGTCAATAACAATGGCAAATCTATAACCTTCTTGTATAAGTGAATATACTAAGTCCTTGTTTTCTGTAAAATCACTATATGTAATCTTTAAATTGATTTTTTCTTGTATTACAGGGTCATTAATAATTTTTAAAGTCTGTTTTATCTTTTTATCTTTTTCAAATAATGTTCTTGCAAACTGGGCAATATACTTTGTAGTAAAATTTCCATTATTTATGTCTTTTATGCATTCTGCTACAAGCATTGTATAAAGTATTATTAGCTTATCTTCATTTATGGTACCTTCATTATAAACTTCATCAATTATTTGCTCACTGTATATATATGGAAGTTTAAAATTATAGTCTAAAGTTACTTTATATGTATTATCAATATTTATGTACTTTTGAATGTTAAGTAAAAAATCAGTTGTACTAAAGCTTTCTATAAATTT
Source organism: uncultured Clostridiaceae bacterium (assembly GCA_946628065.1). Classification (GTDB taxonomy): domain Bacteria; phylum Bacillota; class Clostridia; order TANB77; family CAG-508; genus UMGS1754. The sequence continues at coordinate 173,623 of CAMOWC010000001.1, forward strand.
TTCCTTATTGGCTTTGTCTTCATTTATAAGCTTTTCTAGCTTTTTCCCTAAGCCTCTACTAGAGCCAAGGTCATAGTCTTCTGTTCTTTTTTTGCAAAGCTCATTTAGGAACTCATTTATGTCATTAATTGGCCTGACACCATCTGCATAGAATACAAACTGATACATTTTAAAGTTGTTCTCTAATGTTTCTTTCTCTTTAAAGTTTTCTCCAATTTTATTTTTTTTATTTTCTAAATATTCTTCTATTCTTTTATAGAAAAAAACGCGGCTATCATCTCCATAGTTGTATATTCTTGCTTCTATATATGCATCGATTAATTCATTTGACATTTTTTCATTATAATACTGTCCCATATATAACCTAGTAAATTCTTTTAAAAAATTTTTTGTATTTTTTATATATTGCTGCATTATGTTTGTAGTCATCTCTTCTCCCTTCTAATGCGATAAAGTTATTATTGGAGTATGGTTATCACTTGATAAATAAATGTAGTTTTGTGTAGGATCTACTTTATAAAATTTTACACTTGTTGTACTTAATGAACTAACGTTAGAAGTTATGCTATTTATATATGAATACCCATTTATAGTTTGTGTTGTATTTGCAGTAGCATTTAGATAAAAATGGCTTGTCATATCTAGTAATACTTGCGAAGGGCTATATGACAAAGTTACATTTGCATTTTGTGGGCTTGAATTTACTATGTTAACTGTTAAATAAGGACTATCTGCTGAGTCCATTATTTCATAGTAAATATTTGATGAACCAACTTCCAATATAATCCTTCCACTTATTTCCTGTGAATATGGTGAAGTAGATTCTGCAGTAACTTCAACCCATGCTACTTCAGTATTATTAAGAACTCTTCCATCTTTAGGGTTAACATATATTTTAAACCAATCTACATTATCTCCATCGTTTCCCCATCCAACTATTGTTCCATGGGTTTTACTAAGAGTGCATTCAACATTGTCAGAACAAGTAAATCGAATGTCATATTCTATATCTGATTCTGTCGTTGCCATGTCGTTTTTCTTACTAGTCATATTTATTGTTATTTCATATGTTGCAGCTCCTGACCAGTTGTTTGTTGCTTGATATTCTGTATGTTCAAGGCTAAGCTTGTCACTTGCAAAATAAAAATCCTGTGACGAAACATAGTTATCATGGACAGCATTGTATACGTATCTTGCTGTAGAAATAATATTAGGAGTAAAAAAAACAAGTACTAAAAGAACAATCAGCAAAATCAAAATGTTGATTGTGTGTACTCGTTTCTTTAGTTTGTTTCTAATATTTTTATCTTTTCTCACATTAACCTCTTTACACGCTTGCAGCGCTAATTTTTTGTTTTGAGTTTATTGTTAATTGTACATATTCAATAATTCCCTCATATTCTGCTTCATTATAGATTGTAGGGAATGTAACTTCTAGTACATAAATATTTTGCTGATCTTGTGTAAACCCAAATTCGTCCCCCGCAACAGTTATGTGTTTAAAATATGTTTGATCACTATCTTGGGTAGTTGTTATTCCTGTAATTAAATTTGTATTTTGCCCTTGTTTGTGCACATTAAATTGAAGTTGTAAGTTTGTCGTTGTTGTAATTTCTATTGTATATTCAAGAGCTGTTTGAGTTCTTTCTCCTTCATAATTATTTGCTACTGAAAATGTATACAAGTATGGAGTAGATCTTGGCAAAATGCTCTGTAGTTTGAGTTCTTGAGAAATGCTCTGTTCTTTAAAAATGTAGTATGCTAAATCTACATCTGCAGTAGAACTTGCAGTAGTTTTATATTTCGCTGTAACTGTTTTTATCAAATAAGCTGTTATTATCACTGCAAAAACAAGTATTATAATTTTTATATATATGTACTTAATCTTTCGTTTCTTTTTCCTTTCCATCTTTTAGCATTCCCTTCACATTTTTTAAAAATCTCGAAAAAGCGTGCCTGTTTTTTTTCTTTTTTCTTTTTGTGGTTAATGCCAGTCCAAATAATAAAAATGTAATAATAATTGATGCCGTTACTTTAAAATCAGTAAATACCTTAATCCAAATGCCTAGTTCAGGTATTATTTTTTCCACTTTTCCAATTATCATGTCTCTGCCTATAGGCATATCCGTTGAATTATTTGAGTCACCTTTGGTTATTAAAACATCTTTATTTTCTTCTATAATCCTATGAGTAATTATTTCATTATCTCTTAAATATGAAACTATGTCGTTTTTATGGACATCTTTTGTTATTTTTACTATTATTACATCATCTATATTTATGGTATCTTTCATACTGCCTGTTGTGACTTCAAAAAAAGTATATCCAAAAAATTCTGAATACTTTTTATCTAGAACACTTATCTGGTAAAAATTATATAAAATAATAAGGATAAGACCTATACATAAAAAAACTATAACGTCAAATATAATTTTCATTAGCTTTATTAAAATCTTCATAGTTTCTCCACTTTACTCATACTCCACAATTGTTTCTCCTGAGTATTGGCTGAATACGACACTTACAGGTAAGCTTAAGTTGCTAATGGTTCTTGAAACTCCTAATAAGGAATCTGCTGCGTCATTTGTACCTGTTAAGTCTTCATCCCAGCTTAGATAAAATCTTGCAGTAGTTTCTTCCTCATTTTCAACAGTTTCAAGGTCTATAACTCCTGTATACGTATTTGCTCCTGTTCTAATCAATGGTATAAGCTGATTATTATCTCCTAATTCATTTGCAGACTCAAAATTAATTGCATCACTTATGTTTAGAGCTGTTAAATCTATAGTAACATCATATCTTATTGCAACACTTGAGCCTGTGGGATTTATAATAATATCAAAATATCCACTTGATGAAGGTGCTATTTTATTTTCTAGCACGTAATCATTAGATGGATATGTTAAGCTATCTATTTGAAATTGTTTTGTAGAATTCCTTGAAGATACATCTTGATCATTTACTTCAATAACCCAAGCACCAGCTTGTTTTTCAGCTGTTGCAGTTGCCTCTGAGGTATATTTTGCAAAGGAAGTAGCCATCTCATATATCGTAAAGGAAATCATAATTAATCCAATAAGGATATAAACTTTTTTCATATTTTATTCCTTTGTTTTTTCTTCTTTTTTACCTGTTAATTCCATAACAAGCTCTTTTATTTCTCTTAGGAACGCAAGTAATGAAGGGAATACTATTATAAACAAAAATCCCCATTTTGATTCTAGAAGCTTTAGAATTCCTCCAACAGCACCAATAACCATTTCATTTTTAGAAGTACCTATAACATTTTCATGTACTACTTGGTAGTTTCCATCTATCTTGAAAATAACTCCAGCATCTCCAAAGTCATTTTTTTGCTGTATTTCAGCAATTTTTATCCCATTGTCTTTGTAAAAGAAAACTGTATCTCCAGCCTCAGCTTTTTCATAACCGTCATGTCCAACAATTACAAGATCTCCGTTTTTTGTATTTTATTGTTTCGTCATCTTCATCAATAATTACCAAAGTTTTATCTCCAAACTGCGAAACTTTGTATTGGTTAAATGTTAATAAACATATGGTTACAAATATTGCTATAATCACATATAGAATCAACAGTATGCTACCAATTTTTCTCATAATTATTCCCGTTCCTTCCAAAAAGTTAAGCCCTAAAGCTTACCTTCTCTTCCTCTTAAAATTTTACTAGTTACATTATACCAAATAAAAAATAATTTTCAATAGACAATATAATTTTTTTCTAAATATAGTGCATATTTTAAAAAAGAGGTTGATGCTTTGTCAACCTCCTGTAGAATTGTATTTATTACATTGTCCTGTAATTATTTTTATCTGCTCTTTCATCAAGCTTTCTATCAAATTGCTCGTTTTTATAAAACCAATCTGTTTTTTTGTTTTTCCCTGAACTAGATCCAACTCTTACTTTATCTAATAAAACATCTAAAAGTACCATAATTGATAAAATAACTGCAACAAATGCAATTATTAAATTTAGGCCCTCTGTCATACTAATTGTTCCATTAAACAAATAGCCTATTTGACTTATAGCTGATGCGCCAAAGTACAAAGTATAAGAGCCAAAATATATTAGTGCACCTATAATGTTTCTTTTTATAATCAATACAATTGCCAAAAGAGTTACAAATAATAATGCTATTTCAATTGTTAAGTTTATTGGTTGTATTCCAATATCCACATTAAGAGAGGTTGTCAAAGCAACAGCAACTCTAAAAAGCCAAAATAATATAACAAAAAAAGTAATTAAATAACTAGTTATGCTTTTCATTAGTATTCCTCCATTTTTCTTTTAATCTATCATATAAAAACCAAATATTCAACTTATATGAGCAATTATTTTGAGTAATGATTTACTTCTTCTTTGATTTTTTTAATAAAGTCTTCCAAACTCATTTGCCCAATGTCTCCATCAATTCTTGAACGCACTCCAACAGCATTTGCTTCTACTTCTTTGTCTCCCAAGATTATCATATATGGCACTTTTTGTAGTTGTGCTTCTCGGATTTTATATCCAATTTTCTCTTGTCTTCCGTCTATCTCGGCACGTATTCCAACATCTTCTAATAAATCGTGTATTTTTTTGGCATACTCTATGTGATTATCAGATATAGGTAATAATTTTACCTGTACCGGTGCAAGCCATGTTGGCAATGCTCCTTTTGTTTCTTCTAAATAGTATGCTATAAATCTATCGATACTTCCAAATATTGCTCTATGAATTACGACTGGAGTTTTCTTATTTCCATCTTTATCAATATAATTTAGGTTAAATTTCATTGGTAAGCAGAAATCTAATTGGCAAGTTGATAAAGTATACTCATTTCCAACAGCTGGTTTAACTTGAACATCTAATTTAGGTCCATAAAAAGCTGCTTCACCTATTTTCTCTTCGTATTCAATTCCAATATCATTTAAAACTTGTCTTAATTTATTTTCAGCATTGTTCCACATTTCATCATCTGGATAATATTTTACTTTATCTTCAGGGTCTCTTAGTGATAATTCGAATCTATATTGTGTAATATTCATATCTTTATATGCTTCAAGTATTAAATTAACTACTGATTGGAATTCGCTTTCGATTTGTTCAGGAGTAACAAATAAATGTGCATCATTTTGGCAAAATGTTCTTGCTCTTTCAATTCCCTTAAGTGTTCCACTTGCTTCAAATCTGCAGTCCCTAGCTATTTCTCCAATTCTAATTGGTAAATCTCTGTATGAATGTAATTCATTTGAGTAAATCATCATATGATGTGGACAGTTCATTGGTCTTAATACAAATTCTTCGCCTTCAATTTCCATTTTAGGAAACATGCTGTCTTTATAATGATCCCAATGTCCTGAAGTTTTATATAGTTCAACTGACCCTAATGGTGGAGTTAAAACATGCTTATAACCTAGTTTTCTCTCTTTGTGTTTAATATAATCCTCCAATATTTGCCAAATAACATAGCCATTTGGTAAATACATTGGTAGCCCTTTTCCAACCAAATCACTTGTCATAAAAATTCCAAGCTCTTTACCTAACTTTCTATGGTCTCTTTGTTTTGCTTCTTCAAGTTTTTGAAGGTATTCTTCTAACTCACTAGCTTTAGGAAAAGAAATTCCATAAATTCTTTGAAGCATTTTGTTTTTTTCATTTCCTCTCCAGTATGCTCCAGCCACAGATAAAAGCTTAACAGCCTTTACATTGCCTGTTGATTCAAGATGCGGTCCTTTGCATAAATCAGTAAATTCTCCCTGTTTGTAAAATGAAAGCTCTGCTTCGTCTGGTAAGTCCTCAATAAGTTCAACTTTATACGGTTCCTTTCTTTCTTCCATTAATTTTATTGCTTCTGCCCTTGGTAATACAAATCTTTCAATAGGGAGATTTTCTTTTATTATTTTTTTCATCTCTTCTTCAATTTTTACCAAATCATCATCTGAAAAAGGTTTTTCTGCATCAAAATCATAATAAAATCCATTATCTATAGCTGGTCCTATAGCAAGTTTAGTATCAGGGAAAAGCCTTTTAATAGCCTGTGCCATTATATGTGAAGTTGTATGCCAATATGTTTTCTCCTCAACTTCACGTGTTCTTCCTCCATCTAATTTAATCTTAAACATTTTTTTGATTCCTCCTACTTGTAATAATTTAGCTATAATAAAAACCCTATGGCTTTTACTTAGCCATAGGGGTATAAAAATACGGTTCCACCCTAATTTTAACTTCATTACCGATTTAACGCATCTTCCACGCTACCTTTTAAGTAGAGACTCTAGAGTTAGTTTTCAATCTTCGTTTATCAAGATTAGCTTTCAGCCAGTGGCTAATCATCTCTTTCGACAACCTTAAGTTTACTCTTCTCTATCAAACGTCTATATATATTATACATAAATAGTGTAACTCTTTTTATTTGTTCTGTCAAGTGCATAAAAATAATATTTTTATTTCCAGAAATTTTGTTGACAAATTTCGACAAAGATTATATAACATTGCCATAACCTGTTTACACTTCCGTTTATGACTATAAAGGAGGGAACAAACATGAGTATATTCAACAGCTTGGACCACTTTCACAAGGAACCTTTTGGTGCAATTCCTAATGGTACGTCTTGTACATTTCGGATTGTATCTCCGCACTCTGGTAACATTCAAAATGTGACTCTGCTTTTGTGCAAATGGTTGGATTGGAACAATCCAGTGGCATATGGCATGCTTCCTGATGGACTTGACCTTGATGATCATCGTGTATTCTCTGTCACTCTGGAGCTTAATGAAATCGGCGTATTTGGTTATTGCTTTTCATATGATTGGCAAGGGACCACATACTACGTTAAGCGCTTAGCAGACAGTATGGAAGGATACTCAACACAAGGTCCTGGCTACCACTGGGAGCTCACATGTTTCAGTAACACATTCAAAACACCCTTTGCTCTTCAGAGCTGCATATTCTACCAGATATTTCCTGACCGGTTTTACCGTGCAATTCACGAAAAGACACAAATTGCAGGTACAATAATCAGGAATGATTGGGGAGAAATGCCAATCTATTTGCCTGCTCAGATGCCAGATGGTTCTCTAAGAGTTGAAAACAATGACTTCTTTGGAGGCGATCTGCTTGGTATTGCCAAAAAGATTCCATACCTAAAAAAGCTTGGAGTCAAAGTGCTTTACCTGATGCCAATTGTAGAGACCAAGGAGAATCACGGTTACACGGCTTCTGACTATCTACGTGTCAATCCGTATCTTGGATCCAACGAAAGTCTTAGAGAACTGTGTATGCGGGCTCATTCAAATGGTATGTACGTTATGGTTGATGGAGTATTCAATCATACCGGTAGTAATAGTGTGTACTTCAATAAGGATGGAGAGTACCCAAGTTTAGGTGCGTATCAATCCCGAGAGAGTCCATACTTTGACTGGTATATGTTCATTCATCATCCTGACGAATACATCAGCTGGTGGGGATTTCCAACACTGCCTACCACTAACAAGAGCTCTCAAAGCTTTAGGGACTTTATTTTCGGCGATGGTGGTGTGATTGAGTCTTGGTTTGAACTCGGCATTGACGGCATAAGGCTTGATGTTGTCGACGAATTGCCAGATTCTTTTCTTACTCCTCTTTGCGAAAAAGTCAGAAGTCTTGGTGGCTTTATAATCGGCGAGGTGTGGGAAAACGCAGCGACAAAAGTAGCATATGGTGTGCTCCGCAAGTACTTTCTCGGCAATCAGCTTGATGGTGTCATGAATTATCCATTCCATGGAGCTATCATTTCGTATTTGAAGTTTGGAGATTCTACAGCCTTCGCCTATAAAGTCATGGAGATTGTAGAGTCATACCCCAAGCCAGCACTTGATAGCCTCATGAACTTTGTCTCGACTCATGATACAGTAAGAGCTTTAACCGCTTTTGCTGGAAAAGACTTGAGCAGCGAATCAGATTGGGTAAACAAGCGCAAACTCGCCGCAAAGTACGACAAGCTTGATGTTGAAGCATATAGCAAAGCCAAAAAAATGCTTAAGCTCGCATGGCTTTTCTTAAGCTTCGCACCTGGTAATCCGTGTATCTACTATGGAGACGAGGTCGGTCTACATGGATACTTTGACCCATTCAACCGCAAATGCTTCCCTTGGGACAACATCGATGAGGAACTGCTTTCTTTCTTCCAAGAAATTGGCAGAATTCGAAACTCCTTATCATGTTTCCTCAGCAATTCACGATTCTCATTCGCTGAAGTCACAAATAGCCTTTGTGTTATATCCCAGGCACTTCGGTTTTCCGAAATTCTTGTTGGCTTTAATCGTAGCGAATCAGAGGAAACATTTGCAGTCTCGAACACTCACGAAGTTCTCTGGCACAGCAACTGTTCGTTCTATGGAAATGTGATCATAGTAGGTCCTCTCGGTGGTTTTATACTCAAGAGTTACAGTATGTAAGAAAAGTGGCTTCGCCACATGTCACGATTGCTTCGCAATCGGACGAATCAAGGTAACTTAACCTTGTTGCTCCGGAAAAATCTGTTGATTTTTCCTATACAATAAAAAGATGACAGGCTTAAAAACCTGTCATCTTTTTACCATTAACTTAAAAATAGTAATCCATCTCCTCATACTATTTAGGTGTCATAATCATCAAGTATTGAATTGTACTTAGTTAATTCATTGTCTTCTTCTTCAACCTTATTGTTCCATTTTGTAACAGCTGAATTTGATTTGGTGAAAATTCCTTCACTGTCAATTGCTAAAGTAACTGTAACACCTGCTAAAATTAACAAAACAATTACAGTAATTACTAAAGCAACTAAAGTTATGCCTCTCTCAGCATACCTTTTGTCCTTTTTCATAAAAAAATCCTCCTTTCCTCTAAAATTTTATCTCATTAATGGTTAATAATATTATATCATATTATGTTAACTATGTCAATTTTTGAATGTCTATATCATTGTCATAAGCACAGTTTTGCTTCTAACTTCAAAATCTAAATTTCTGCTTCTATATTTGCTCACTTTCTGTTCTTATTACAGCATAAAAAAAGACTAGATTTCTCTAGCCTTTTTTATAATTTATTTTTCTTCTTTGATTGCAGCTTGTGCAGCAGCGAGTCTAGCTACTGGTACTCTGTATGGTGAGCAAGAAACATATGTTAATCCTACTTTATGGCAGAACTCTATTGTTGATGGATCTCCACCATGTTCTCCACAAATGCCTAGGTGAATGTCAGGGCGAGTTTTCTTTCCAAGCTCTGCTGCCATCTTAACTAGTTTTCCAACTCCTACTTGGTCAATTTTTTGGAATGGATCATTTTCATATATTTTCTTGTCATAGTATGCTCCTAAGAATTTACCAGCATCATCTCTAGAGAATCCAAATGTCATTTGGGTTAAATCGTTTGTTCCAAATGAGAAGAATTCTGCTTCTTTAGCAATTTCATCTGCTGTTAATGCTGCTCTTGGGATTTCTATCATAGTTCCAACATGGTATTTCATTGTAACTCCAGCATTTGCAATTACTTCATCAGCTGTAGCACATACTATATCTTTAACATATTTTAATTCTTTAGCTTCTCCAACTAATGGAATCATTATTTCTGGTTCTATAGCATGTCCACTTCTCTTTGAAACTGCAATAGCTGCTTTAATAACTGCTCTTGTTTGCATCTTAGCAATTTCAGGATAAGTAACTGCTAATCTGCATCCTCTGTGTCCCATCATTGGGTTGAATTCATGTAGTGAAGAAATAATAGCTTTTATTTGCTCAACTGTTTTTCCTTGAGTCCTTGCTAATTCTTCAATGTCTTTTTCCTCTGTTGGAACAAATTCATGAAGTGGTGGATCTAGGTAACGAATTGTTACATTATATCCTTCCATAGCTTCATATAATTTTTCGAAGTCACCTTGTTGCATTGGTTCAAGTTTTGCAAGTGCAGCTTCTCTTTCCTCTACTGTATCAGAGCAAATCATTTCTCTAATTGCAGCAATTCTATCTGGTTCAAAGAACATATGCTCTGTACGGCAAAGTCCAATTCCTTCAGCACCTAATTCTTTTGCTTTTGCAGCATCAGTAGGTGTATCAGCATTTGTTCTAACTTTTAGTTTTCTATATTTATCAGCCCAAGCCATAATTCTTCCAAAGTCTCCACTAACTGTAGCTTCAACTGTTGGTATAGCTCCATCATAAATACATCCTGTTGTTCCATCAATAGAAATTACATCACCTTCATGGAATGTTTTTCCTGCTAAAGTAAATTTCTTGTTTTCTTCGTCCATGTTAATTTCTGTGCATCCAGATACACAGCATTTTCCCATACCACGAGCAACAACTGCTGCGTGAGATGTTCTACCACCACGTACTGTGAGAATTCCTTGAGATGCTTTCATACCAACTATATCTTCTGGAGAAGTTTCAAGTCTAACTAATACAACTTTTTCTTTTCTCTTTGCCCAAGCTTCTGCGTCTTCTGCAGTAAATACTACTTTTCCACATGCAGCTCCTGGAGATGCACCTAGCGCTTTTCCTATTGGTTTAGCTTCTTTTAAGGCTTTTGGATCAAATGTTGGGTGTAAAAGTGTATCAAGGTTACGAGGGTCAATCATAGCTACTGCTTCTTTTTCTGTTCTCATTCCCTCATCTACTAAGTCACAAGCAATTTTTATAGATGCTTGTGCTGTTCTTTTACCATTACGAGTTTGAAGCATGAATAGTTTTCCATGTTCAACTGTAAATTCCATATCTTGCATATCTCTATAATGATCTTCAAGTGTTTTGCATACTTTTTTGAATTCTTCAAATGCTTCTGGGAATTTTTGTTCCATTTCTGTGATGTGCATTGGTGTACGAACACCTGCAACAACATCTTCACCTTGTGCATTTGTTAAAAATTCTCCAAATAATCCTTTTTCACCTGTAGCTGGGTCACGAGTAAATGCAACACCAGTTCCGC
>CAMOWC010000002.1 GCA_946628065.1 uncultured Clostridiaceae bacterium
TTTTAGTAGAAAAAAATTTTTTTATCCGAGCGATAACTTACTATTTCTCTTGCACCTTATTATATAATATTATTGAAAATTTTTAAACTTTTTTCAAAAGATTTTGCAACTTGTATTTTGTCTTTTTCTGTACTTGAAATATAATATTTTTCCGTTGTTTCTATTCTTCTATGCCCTAACACTTCTGCTATATCTTTAATCTCACATCCATTCCTTAAACTTGTTGTTGCAAAACTCCCTCTTAAATCATAAAATCTAGCTTTTATACCTAATTCATTTCTAATTATTTTGAATGGATATTTTATTACATCTGTTCCAGAATATGTTCCATCATTTTTCGTAAATACCATGTCTACCTCATCTTTTCTTACTTTACTTTCAGCAATTACATATTCAACTACTTTTCCATATTTATTTTTAATCTTTTCTAAAGAATACTTTTTATATTTCTTTCCAAATTTTTTCCTATTTCTATCTTGCTGTTCTTTATAATCAAATAATATTGAATATAACGTATCACATATATAAATTTCTCTTTCACTTCCTTCTGTTTTTGTAGTACCAATGTACCATCTTCCAATAGGATTTTTATTTTTTGCATACACAGTTTTGTTTACTTTTATAATTCTACTTTCCAAATCTATATCATTCCATGTAAGTGCAAATACTTCACCTGTTCTCATTCCTGTATAGCAAGCTGTTATAAAAGCACATATGAAAGTTTTATTTTTCCTAAATCTTGATAAAATCTTTTCAATTTCATCTATTGCATATACATGCTTGGCATTCTTTTTTTTGACTCAAATGTTAAAATCTTTGGAATTTGTAAACCTCCTGCTGGATCACCTTCAATAAATCCAAAATAATATGTAGCATCTCTTAAAGAGCTCTTTATAACTTTTTGATAATTTCTTAATGTTTCTTTAGTTTGTGTTTTTTGATATAGTCCTAATAGTGTTTTATTTAATAAATATGGTGTTATATCACATAATTTATATTGTCCTAATTCTTTTTTTAATGTTGTAAAAGAATCTTTATATCTTTTGGCTGTTGTGTATTTGAAATTAATTTCAAAATATTCTTTCATCCAATAATCTAAATAATCAGCATATGACATTTGTGATTCTCTTTTTATTCCTCCATTATTATATTCTTCATAGGCTCTATATCCATATTCATAAGCTTCAGCTTTTGTTCTAAATCCTGATTTAGTAATTCTTTTTCTTTTGTTATTAACTTTTGCTCCTTCAAAAAAGTATTCATATACATTTCCTCTTTTTCTAACATTTACTCTACTCATTTTTATTTACCTCCTAACTTAATTATAATATATCCAATAAAAAAGAAGTGTCACCCAATTTTTATTGGATACACTCCTTATTTTTCAATGCTTTTCAGCTATATTTTTTTATTTTGGGTGACAAGTTGATTTTTGACGCCCATTTTTCATTTCCTTAAAACGCTTGTATTTAGCTAGTTATGCGTTCTTTCCGCAACAGTTCTTGTATTTCTTGCCCGAACCACATGGACATGGATCATTCCTACCTACTTGTGGCTCTTTATTTACTATAGGTTGTGGTTTGCTTTCGCCATTTGTACTTGGTATAGATCTTTTAGGTCCTTCTAATCCTTGTGCAGTTATCTTTACATTGCTTGTTCTTTGTGAATTTTCTGCTTTTCTTATATTCATTAAAAGCTTTACAACATCTGTCTTAATGTCTGATATCATTTGATCAAACATTTCAAATCCTTCAATACGGTATTGTACAACAGGGTCTTTTTGCCCATATGCACGAAGTCCAATACCATCTTTTAATTCATCCATGTTGTCAATATGGTTCATCCACTTGTCATCAACAACTTTAAGCATTACAACACGTTCTAGTTCGCGTAATTCGTTTTCTCCAATCTCTTTTTCTTTCTGTTCGTATTTATCCAATGCTTTAGATTTTAGTTCTTCTATAACTTCATCTTCTTTAATTTTTTCACCATTTAAGCTGTCTAATCTATCTACACCTAAAATAACTTTCGTTTCCATAAGCAAGCCAGACTTATTGATGTCTGCACTGTGCTCTAGGCCAGACGTATAGCTTCTTACTACTTCTTCTGATTCTTCTTCAATCATATGTAATATTTTTGGTTTTAAATTATCTCCATCTAAAACTTGTTTTCTTTCTCCATAGATGATTTCTCTTTGTGTGTTCATAACATCGTCATATTGTAATACATGTTTACGAATGCTAAAGTTTTTACCCTCTACTCTCTTTTGTGCAGATTCAACTTGTTTTGATAGAATTCCTGCTTCTAGTGGCATGTTTTCATCTGCACCAAGTGTATTATAAACAGCAGTAACCATATCTCCGCCAAAAATTTTCATCAAATCATCATCAAGAGCTATATAGAATCTTGACTCACCAGGATCACCTTGACGTCCACTACGTCCGCGAAGTTGGTTATCAATTCTTCTAGATTCGTGACGCTCTGTACCTATTATTTTAAGTCCTCCGCTATCTATTACCTTTTGTTTTTCTTCTTGTATTTCATCAGAAAACTTCTTTTCTAATTCTTTAAATACCTTTCTAGCATTTAATACATCTGGGTCATCTGTTTCGTTAAATGAATTTGCCTGGTATATTAGTTCATCTGCAAATTGCTGTTTTCTCATTTCTTGTTTTGCTAAAAATTCGCTATTACCACCTAGCATAATATCAGTACCACGGCCAGCCATGTTTGTCGCAATTGTAACTGCTCCAAACTTACCTGCTTGTGCAATTATTTCTGCTTCTTTCTCATGGAATTTAGCATTTAATACTTCGTGTTTAATACCTTCTTTTTTTAGAATATTGCTCAGTTTTTCGGACTTTTCAATTGACACTGTGCCAACCAGCACTGGTTGCCCTTTTTCATGACTTTCTTTAATGTCGTTTACAACAGCTCTAAATTTAGCTGCTTCGTTTTTATATATAATATCATTATGGTCTTCACGTATCATCGGTTTGTTTGTTGGTATTGAAATTACGTCTAAGTTATAAATTTCTCTAAACTCGTTTTCCTCTGTCATTGCAGTACCAGTCATACCAGCAAGTTTTTCATACATTCTAAAATAATTTTGGAATGTAATCGTTGCAAGAGTTTTAGATTCATTTGCAATCTTTACGTTTTCTTTTGCTTCTATTGCTTGATGTAAGCCATTATTATATCTTCTGCCATACATAATTCTTCCTGTAAATTCATCGACGATTAATACTTCCCCATCTTTTACAATGTAGTCTATATCTTTCTTCATTATTCCATGAGCACGTAAGGCTTGATTAATATGGTGTACAAGTTCGGAATTAGACAAGTCATTTAAGTTCTCTACATGAAAAGCTTCTTCTGCTTTTCTTATACCTTTTTGAGTAAGAGAAGCAGATTTTGCTTTTAAGTCTACAATATAATCATATTTTTCATTATCTTCTGCTTGCTGAAAATCTTTTACGTCTTCTTCAACAATTATTCTTGGAGTTAGTCTTCTTACAAAATCATTTGCTTGTTTATATAGTATTGAAGATTCTGCCCCTGTACCAGATATAATAAGTGGTGTACGTGCTTCGTCTATTAAAATACTATCTATTTCATCCACAATTGCAAAATTAAGTGGCCTTTGTACTATTTGGTTTTTATATATAACCATATTGTCTCTTAAGTAGTCAAAACCATATTCGTTATTTGTACCATATGTTATATCGGCAGCATATGCTTGTTGTTTCTCTTGTGGACTCATTCCAGATAAAACTAGTCCAAGAGATAAGCCTAAAAAGCGATATAAATTGCCCATCATTTCGCCTTGATATTTCGCTAAATAATCGTTTACTGTAACTAAATGAGTTCCTTTACCTGTTAATGCGTTTAGATATAGCGGTAAAGTTGCAACTAATGTTTTACCTTCACCTGTTTTCATCTCGGCTATTCTACCTTGATGAAGTATTATACCACCCATTAGCTGAACATCAAAGTGTCTTAAGCCAAGGACACGTTTTGATGCCTCACGCACAACTGCAAATGCTTCTGGTAGAATATCGTCTAATGTTTCTCCATTAGCTAATCTTTGTTTGAACTCTGGTGTTTTTGCCTGCAGCTCTTTATCAGTAAGTTTCTCCATTTCAGGCTCTAAACTATTTATTTTTTCAACTATAGGCGTTATTCTTTTTATTTCTTTTTCACTATATGATCCAAATATTTTGTTAAAAAATCCCATTTTATTTAAATCTCCTTGTAATTGAATGTCTAAAAGCCGGTCAAATTCTCAGCTTCATGCTTATTTAATATATCATCTTTTTTAATATTAATCAAGTAAAATCCGGCATAATATTTTGAGTTTTGCATAGATTGTATAAAGGTTTATGAAAGGATGCTTTTTACATATGTTTATTTATAATATTAGCTTAAACAAAACTTTAATACTAAAATGTATATTTATCATTATTGCTATTATTCTTATATGTATGTTTAGTTATTCAATATATAAAATTTATAAAGAAGGCTCACAAAGTTCTGATTCATGTCAAATAAACTCTGACATAATTAAAATTGATTCTTCTAATTATACAAATATCTTAAAAGAAACTCATGATAATTTAGACAAATATTTAGGAAAAAAGATCAGCTTTTCAGGATATGTTTATAGAGTTTCTGATCTTTCAGATACACAGTTTATTTTAGCAAGGGACATGATAATTAGCTCAGATCTTAAAACTCTTGTTGTAGGATTTTTATGTAATTGTAAAGAAGCAAAAAATTACGAATCAAATACATGGGTAGAAATTGTAGGAACAATTGAAAAAGGTAATTATCACGAACCAATACCAATAATTAATGTTACTAAGATTAATAAGATAGTAAAACCTGATGAGTGTTATGTCTATCCTCCAGACTCTTCATTTGTACCAACTGCAAATATCTTTTAAAAATAAAAAGAAAGATGAACGTAAAACTCATCTTTCTTTATTCACTTATTTTTTGCTTATTTTTTATTTACAACTTCTTTAAGAGCTTTTCCTGCTTTGAAAGCTGGAGCTTTTGAAGCTGGTATTTTAATTTCTTCTTTAGTTTGTGGATTTCTACCTTTTCTAGCTGCTCTTTTTCTAACTTCGAATGTTCCAAAGCCTACTAATCCAACTTTGTCACCTTTCTTAAGAGCTGTTGATACAACCTCAACAAATGCGTTTAATGATTCTTCTGTTGCTTTTTTTGTAGCTCCTGATTTTTTTGCCATTGCTTCAACTAATTGTGCTTTGTTCATAGAAAATTCCTCCTTTAAATATTGGTTTATGCCTATAATGTATCAAACGAATTCGTAATTGTCAATGGTTTTTGCATAACTTGTTAAAATTTGTTGATTATTTCCTATCGAATATACTTTTTAGTAACCCTTTGTCAATTAAAGATTCAAATACATTGCTTAATATAATTAGTACAATAGGACCTATTAAGAGACCTAATATACCTATTGTCTTGAATCCAGTATACATTGCAATCAATGTAAATAGCGGATGTATTCCTATTTGTTTACTTACAACTTTTGGTTCCATAAATTGGCGAATTACAGAAATTATAGCAAGCAAAATTAAAAGTGCAATTGCAAGTTTTATGTCTCCGTCTAATGCTGCTATAACAGCCCACGGAATAATTACTGTTCCAGAACCTAATATTGGAAGAGCATCTACAAATCCAACTAAAATTGCAGCAAGAAGTGGGTATTGCACATTCATTCCTATTATGTTTAATACAAATAGTCCAATTAAAGTAATAATAAACGATATCCCCACTAAAATGAATTCTGCTTTTAAATAGCTTCCCAAAGAAGATATAATTTTTCTCAATCGCACCATTAATCTTTTAACCCATATTTGAGGCAAATGATGTTCAACTTGGTCTAAAATGTACAGCTTGTCTGTACATATAAAATATGTTGAAATAAGTGTAATACCTATATATACAAATACAGTAGGAAGCATAGTTATCATTTGTAATATTGATGTAAGTGTCTCCCTTAGCCACACAGATAGCATTTGTAAAAAGTCCTGTGATGATGAGTTAATAATTTCCGTAAATTGTGTTGGTATTTTAATTTTATTAAAGTCTATACTATTTATTATGCTTTGTGCTTTATTATACATTTTTTCAATATATCCGGTTAAGTCCTTGCAACAAATTAGAGCTTTCCGAAATAATTGCTATTATTCCTATAGCTAAAATTGCAATTAAGATTATAGAAATAACTGAAAGTACTATTATGGCAGAAATCTTTCTTTCAATATTGAATTTTTTAGCTACAATTTTTATTAGCGGTTCAGCCAATAATGAAATAATAAACGCAATTAAAAAAGGCATATAAAACACCGCTAATTTGAATGCTAAAAAAATTCCAATACAAGTGATAAAAAAAATGAAAAGTCGCCTAGCAACCTTTGTCCAATAACCAATGTCAACAATCACGTAAGAGCCACCGCCTTACTATTATTATATGTTACTAAATGAAATAATATGTGCATTAAAAAAGTCAGAAATCTTTTAAAAATTTCTGACTTTTTTAGTTATTCTGCATTTTTTCCGTTTTCATTACATATGTGGCACATGCAATTAGACAATTCTTGATCTGGTACCTCATTATTTCTTGCTAAGTCACCAATTGATATAATTCCAACAAGTTTTTCGTTTTCAACGACCGGAACTCTTCTTATTTGATTTTTGGCCATAATATCTGCAACCCAGCTTACTTCTGTATCTTTCGAAGTTCTAATAACATCAGTTGTCATTATATCTGTTACCTTAGTGTGTCTTACATCTTTATCACAAGCTATTGTCCTTAAAACAATATCTCTGTCAGTTATGATTCCAACAAGATTTTGGTTTCCATCACAAACGGGAATGCTTCCTATATGGTTTTCATTCATAAGTTTAGCTACATCATAAACCGTATTATCTCCTGTAGTCCATACTATTTGATTTGTCATACAATCTTTAACTCTCATTCAAAATACCACCTTTCTATTGGTAGTATTTACAAAAACAAGGAATTTATACTAACTAATAGTAACGTGGAAACGGTGGCCTTGGTTCCATAGGTCCTCCGGGCCTAATCGGAAATGGTGGTCTATTAGGTCTTCTTCTGTCATAAAATTCTCTTAAAACTAATATTCTAATTAAATCTCGTAATAACGGGTTATTATTTCTAAATTGCCTTGTCTCTTTTTGCTGATTTTTTACTCTAGGGTTTGGTACATCTCCGTTTCTAAGTTCTGGTTGAATATTTTGATTTGAAGATGCTTCAATATCCCCTACTTCAATATTTGTATAAATAATATTTGTTATATTTTCTATTGTTTCTTCTGTAATTTCATTGTTTTCATTTTCACTACATGCTTTACGTACCATAGGATATATGATTTTATATATTTCAGGATACCAGTCTAATTTTTCTTCTTGAGTGTTTGGAACTTGTTGCTGTATTTGACTTTGTAATTTATAGTTATTATATGTATTCCAATTGTTCTGATCATAGCCCAATACACTTCGCATATAGTCTTCGTAATTTTGATAATCCATACTTATACCTCCTAATAGTATATAATATGCTTTATCTTTAAAAATGCTACAAAAAAATAAACCAAGTAATAGTTTTTATTACCTGGCTTTTTTTTATAACTTATTTACAAGTTCTTTAAAAATTCTTCCTCTTTCAGCAAAGTTTTTAAACATGTCAAATGCAGCACTTGCTGGTGATAAAAGCACAATTTCTCCTGGCATTGCGTGTTTCCTAGCCTCTCTTACGCTTTCTTCTAAATTACTGCATCTTATAATCTTCAAAGTTTTTTCTTCAGCCTCTAGCTCTCTTAAAACACTGTTTTGTATTTTTTCTGCAGTCTGACCGTAGTAGAATTAAAGTACTAACATTATCAATTATTGGTTTTGCAAGTGGCTCATAGTCTAAGTGCTTGTCATATCCTCCTGCTATTAGCACTATTTTTTCATCAAATGAATTTAATCCTGCTATTGTTCTAGTTGGGCTTGTTCCAATTGAGTCATTATACCATTTTACTTCATCAATCTCTCGAATAAACTCTAATCTATGCTCTACTCCCTTAAATTCTTTTATTACTTTAATCTGTGTATCTAAATCTACAAGTGTTTCTGTAGCAGCAAGTGCAGCACATATATTCTCTAAATTATGAGTTCCTCTCAAGAAAATATCTTTGCTGTCTATAATGTGTCTTCTTAAGCCATTGTCACATAGCTTAACTTTTCCATCGTCTACGATATAGCCATTTTCCAGTTTTGTTTTAGAACTAAACATAACCGTTTTTCCTTTAGCTTCTTCAGCCATGCTAAAAGTTTTATCATTGTCATTATTTAAAACTACTATTCCGTCTTCTTTTTGATATTTATATATGTTTTTCTTTGCATTTATGTATTCTTCATATGACTTATGTATATCTAAATGATTTGGTGTTACATTTGTTACTACAGCTATATCTGGGCTTATTTCCATATTCATTAATTGGAAGCTACTTAGTTCTAAAACTATTATATCTTTTTCATTCATTTCTGGAACTTTTGTAAAAAGTGGTATACCTATATTTCCACCTAAATAACATGAATATCCCTTTGCTTTTAGTATTTCATATATTAAAGTAGTAGTTGTTGTTTTGCCGTCACTCCCTGTAACTCCTATAATTTTACCTGGGCATAATTCCATAAGCATTTCAATTTCGGAAGTAAGTATTGCACCTCTTGCAATTTCTGCTTGTATTTCTGGTAAATCAGGCCTACAGCTTGGTGATCTAAAAATTATATCAAATCCATGTAATTTAGAAAGATAATTTTCTCCAAGAGATATATCCATTTCAAAATCATGCACTTTGTTCAGTGCTTCCTGATTGATGCTTGTAGAGTCTCTCTTGTCAAACACAGTTACAATTGCACCAATGTTGTGCATGTATTCTAGAAGCGGTTCATTAGATACTCCAAGTCCAATTATAGCAACTCTTCTTCCGTTTAAGATAATGTTCAAATTCTTCTAATTTTTTGTTCTCCACTTTATTATGCCTCCATATGCTTTTTATGCTTTATTATATTTGTTTCCCTTTAAAAAAGTTACCTATATATTATATATCAAAAAAGATATTTTCACAATATTTTTACATATTTATCCCTAATTTGATACAAAATAGGGATAAATATGGAGGTGCTTTTAAATGGCAAAAAGTGAAAAAAACAATAACAGCAACAAGAATAGTAAAAGAAATGAAAATATTGAAAAAAACAAAAGTAATTTAAACAATGAAAATAATAATAATAGCAATAATTGTAATTAATTTTTTAAGGTAAATTTAAAATACTCCAGAAATATACTGGAGTATTTTAAATTTACCTTAAAAAAAGTTCTCTCTTATTGCTTAATCTGTTGTACTTTTAAGTAGCATTCTCATAAATTATTATAAAACATATAAGTGCTCCTACAAGCAATGCAGGCAAAACTAGTGATACAATTACTGCAATTTTCCATTTGTTATCATTCGGATTTTTTTTGCATCTTTCGAAACTTATAATTGTGATAACAGTATAATACGCTATTGCAAATACAAAAACAGGTAATAAGAATATTATAGCCCATCCATATCCTTGTGCTGCCATTGTATCTGAATCAGCAAATCCTGTAAACAAGTATGCTAGTGCAACTACAGAAAAAATAACTACAGCAATAAGGAACACCAATGAAATAATCGCTATTAAATTTGTTTTTTTCATTTGAATTATCTCTCCTTTTTATAACTTATACGTCTTTTAACATTTATATAAAAATTATATCAATATAAATCTTTTTGTCAAGATATCTCTATATTATCTTGGCGCTCCCATCATTAAATCTTCCGCTTTGCCACTTAGAGGAAATGTAATAACGTCTCTTATTGATTCACTATCTGTTAATAGCATAAGTAATCTGTCTATACCTGGTGCAATACCACCATGTGGAGGTGCTCCAAATTGAAAAGCTGAAAAAAGAGCAGTAAAATTCCTCTCAATATATTCTTTATCACGTCCAATGTTTTCAAATACTTTGACCATTATTTCAGGGTCATGGTTTCTTATAGCACCAGAAGCTAATTCTATGCCATTACATACTAAATCATATTGGTATGCAAGTATTGATAGTGGGTCTTTATTGCATAGCGCATCCATTCCTCCTTGTGGCATAGAAAATGGGTTATGACAGAATGTTAATACTCCTTTTTCATCATATTCATACATAGGAAAATCTGTAATCCAGCAAATTTCGACTTTATCTTTGTCTATTAGTCCTAATCTTTTTCCTAGCTCAGTTCTAATAGCACCTGCTAATTTACAAACAGCTTTTGGATGCTCCGCAATAAAAAAAATACAGTCTCCAACTTTCGATTCAGTTCTCTTCAGCATTTCTTCTTTTACATCTTCAGGTATAAATTTAGCGATTGGTCCTTGCAAAGACTTATCATCCATTATTCTAAGCCATGCAAGCCCTTTGGCTTTAAGTTTTTTTATAGCATATTCAGTCATGCCTTCAAAAAAACTTCTTGGCTGGTCTTTTACATTATGTGCACATATTATTTTTACATCTTGATTTGCAAAAGCTCTCAAATCTACTTCCTTAAACAGATCTGTAACATCTACAATTTCCAGTGGGTTTCTTAAATCTGGTTTATCAGTCCCATATTTTGAAATTGACTCTTTATATGTAATTCTTTTAAATGGATATGGTAAAATGCTTTTGCTAGAAAACTTTTTAAATGTATCATAAATAATTGGTTCCATCACGCTGAATATATCTTCTTGTGAGCAATATGCCATTTCAATATCTAATTGATAGAATTCTCCTGCAGTTCTGTCTGCTCTTGAATCTTCATCTCTAAAGCAAGGTGCAATTTGAAAATATTTGTCTATTCCTGCAACCATAAGTAATTGTTTAAATTGTTGCGGTGCTTGTGGCAATGCATAGAATTTTCCCTTGTGAAGTCTGCTTGGAACCAAATAATCCCTTGCTCCTTCTGGAGATGATGCCGTAAGAATTGGTGTTTGTACTTCTAAAAATTTATTTTTTATCATATAGTCTCTTAAAAATTGTATTAGTTTCGCTCTTAGTTGCATATTTTTCCTTAATTTTTCTGACCTTAAATCTAAATATCTATATTTTAGTCTAAGTTCTTCTTTTACTAATGTACTGCTATCAATTTCAAACGGTAGGTCTTTTGTTCTTTTGCCTAGTATGTTAATCTCTTCAATGTATATTTCAACTTTTCCTGTCTTGAGTTTTAAGTTTATAGTGTCTTCTGACCTTTCTCTTACTGTGCCATAAACAGATACAACAGACTTTACTGGAATATGTGAAA
The DNA here is from genome assembly GCA_946628065.1 of uncultured Clostridiaceae bacterium. GTDB lineage: Bacteria > Bacillota > Clostridia > TANB77 > CAG-508 > UMGS1754. Next base: position 11,406 of record CAMOWC010000002.1, read on the forward strand.
TTAAATCCACATCTTTGCTTTCAGCTGATGTAACAACTTGCGTAGTTCCATACATGTCTTGAATGTCCAAAAAAACTAATCCCCCAAAATCTCTTATTGTCTCTACAAATCCAGCAATTCTCACTTTTTTTCCAACATCTTGTGTTGTGATTTCATCACAATAGTGTGTTCTGTACTCTTTCATATTCATTCCTCCTTTTGCAGAATTAACGGTTTTTGGGTACAAAAAACCGCCCACTGCTTCATTTGCAGGGACGAATATATATAATATCCGCGGTACCACCCAGATTGAAAGTTTTATTCTTTCCTCTCTTTAAGAATTGCTTTGCTCCAATGTGTTTCGGTAATGTATGTTTTCTAAAAGGGCTTTCAGCCGATGACCCTTATTCTCTACTAGTAACCTATACAGCCTTTCATCTTCATCGCTAAACAATTCTTGAATGACAACATATTATTATTGCCATCATTGTCAGAATTATCCATAATCATCACTCTCCTTTAATTTATATTATTTTAGCACTTTACTTTTTTTCTGTCAAATAAAAAAAGAGCTACAATTTAATGTAGCTCCCGTGCCTATCTTTTCGGAAATTAGTGTATTATTCTAAATATTTTTTTAAAAATCTTCCTGTGTGTGATTTTTCATTTTTACATACCTGTTCAGGAGTTCCTATCGCTATTACCTCTCCTCCGTTTTCGCCACCTTCAGGTCCTAAATCAATTATATGGTCTGCTGTTTTTATTAGGTCTAAGTTATGCTCTATTACTATAATACTGTTTCCTGTATCTACTAGTCTTTGAAGAATATCCACTAAACGGTGAACATCAGCAATGTGAAGACCTGTTGTTGGTTCATCCAATATATATAAAGTTTTGCCTGTTGCACGTTTTGATAACTCTGTTGCTAGTTTCACGCGTTGTGCTTCACCACCAGAGAGCGTTGTTGATGGCTGTCCTAGTTTTATATATCCTAGTCCTACATCATATAGTGTTTGGATTTTTTGTTTTATTTTTGGAATATTTGAGAAGAAATCTAGAGCTTCCTCTACTGTCATATCTAGTACATCTGAAATATTTTTTCCTTTGTATTTTACTTCTAATGTCTCTTTATTGTATCTATGCCCCTTGCATACTTCACATGGCACATAAATATCTGGTAAGAAATGCATCTCTATTCTTATTATTCCATCTCCTTGGCATGCTTCGCATCTTCCGCCTGGAACATTAAAACTGAATCTGCCTTTCTCATATCCACGTAATTTTGCTTCATTTGTTCCTGCAAAAATATCACGTATCATGTCAAATACTCCCGTGTAAGTTGCAGGATTTGATCTAGGAGTTCTACCTATTGGAGATTGATCAATATTAATTATTTTGTCAATATTATTTATTCCTCTAATCTCTTTGCACTTACCTGGTTTTTCATTAGAACCATTTAATTCCCTTGCAATATATTTATAAAGTACTTCATTTACTAAAGTTGATTTGCCTGAGCCTGAAACGCCAGTTACGCATGTAAATACTCCAAGTGGAAATTTAACATTCATATGTTTTAGATTATGCTCTGTTGCATCAACAACTTCTATTGCTTTTCCATTTGATTTTCTTCTTTTCTTTGGAACAGCAATTTTCTTTCTTCCACTTAAGTATTGTCCTGTTATAGATTCTGGCACTTGTTTAATTTCCTCTGCTGTACCTTGTGCTATGACTTGCCCTCCATGTACTCCCGGCCCTGGCCCAATATCGATTATTTCGTCTGCAGCATACATTGTGTCTTCATCATGCTCTACAACTAAAAGCGTATTTCCTAAATCTCTTAGTTTTTTTAGTGTTGCTAAAAGCTTATCATTATCACGTTGGTGCAATCCAATGCTTGGTTCATCAAGAATATATAACACTCCTGTTAAGCCTGATCCTATTTGCGTTGCAAGTCTTATTCTTTGAGCCTCTCCTCCTGATAATGTTCCTGCTGGTCTTGAAAGAGTTAAATATTCAAGTCCAACATCTATTAAAAATTGTAATCTTTGGTTTAATTCTTTAAAAATTGGCTCTGATATCATTTTATCTTTTGGGTTTAAGTGTAAATTGTTTATAAAATCGATTATTTGGTTTATAGGCATGTCTGTGAGTTCATTTATGTTTTTTCCACCTACTTTAACTGCTAAGCTCTCTTTTTTTAGTCTAGCTCCGTTACATACATGGCATGGGCTATCGCTCATATACATTTCGTAAAAGTCCCTCATGCCTTGAGATTTAGTCTCATTATATCTTCTTTGCAATGTTGGAATTACACCCTCAAATGGTGCAGTAAATTTTCTAGTTCCAGCAGCTGATGTATAAGAAAAATCAATCTTGTCATTGCCTGTGCCATATAGAATTTTGTCTAAAAAGTCTCTTGGTAGCTTTTTTATAGGAACTTTTATATCTACCCCATAGTGTTTTCCTATGCTTTCAAAATACATCTTTGCCATTGTTTCGCCTTTTTTCATCGTACTAGCGCCAAAAGCTTTTACACCGTCATATAAAGTTTTATTTTTGTCTGGTATAATCAAATCTTCATCCATTTTCATAAGGTAACCAATGCCAGTACATTCTGGGCAAGCTCCAAATGGATTGTTGAAGGAAAACATTCTAGGAGATAGCTCTTCAAAGCTTATTCCACAGTCTGGGCAAGCATAGTTTTGGCTAAATAGTTTTTCTTCTTTTCCTGGCAAATCAATTAAAACAAGATTGTTTGCGTATTTTAATGCAATCTCTACAGATTCAGCTAGTCTGTTTCTTATATCTGACTTAACAACTAATCTATCAACAATTAGTTCAATATTGTGTTTCTTTTTTCTGTCAATATCTATATCATCTGTAATTTCAAATACTGTTCCATCAACTCTAACTCTTACAAATCCTTCTTTTGCAAAATCTTGCAAGAGTTTTACATATTCTCCTTTTTTACCACGTACAACTGGAGCAAGTATTTGTATTTTTGTTCCTTCTTCAAGTTCCATTATATTATCTACAATTTGGTCTATAGTTTGTTTTTCAATTTTTTTTCCACAGTTAGGACAATATGGGGTCCCTATTCTTGCATAAAGTAAACGAATATAATCATATATTTCTGTAACTGTACCTACGGTAGAGCGAGGATTTTTTGAGGTTGTTTTTTGGTCTATCGAAATTGCTGGAGATAATCCCTCAATAGATTCAACGTCTGGTTTTTCCATTAAACCTAAAAATTGTCTTGCATAAGAAGAAAGGCTTTCGACATAGCGTCTTTGTCCCTCTGCATATAGAGTGTCAAATGCTAAAGAAGATTTGCCTGAACCTGATAGTCCTGTTATAACTACTAGTTTATCTCTTGGAATTTCTAAATTTATATTTTTTAGGTTATGTGCTTTAGCACCTCGTATTATGATTTTATCGTTCATTTGTTAGCCCCCTGTTTTTTAGCTAATAGCTTGTTATATATAAGCATGTGCTTTTTAAAAAAGCATATATCTTGACAATTATACTATGTTTTTTTGTTTTAAACAAGTTTTTGCACAAAAAAACATAATTTTTAGAGACGCGTCCCTATAATTATCGGGCATAAAAATTGGGAGAGCAGAATTACTCAGCCCTCCCGGGATACTACTTTTTGTTGACCTCCGCCAGCATGGTATTGAGCTTGCGAAGCTCATTGCCAACCTGGCAGAATCGGTTGCAGCGATCCGGAGCAATCCCATACGGCTCACGGTCGCACGATTTGCAAGCTTCTTCTCGAAGTTGCTGGATCATTTCCTGGATTTCTTCCGCTGTCCGATGAATCTTGGTCATGTGTGTAGCCTCCTTTTTTTTGGATTGCTTATTATTATATCACATATTTTTTAATTTGTCATCCCCAGGTACTCCTACTATCGTTTTTCCGTCTTGTACATTTTTCAATACGACGCTGTTAGCCCCTATTTTGGCATTATTTCCAATTCTTATTGGTCCGTAAAATTTTTGCTCCAGCTCCAATAAGTACATTTTCTCCTATATCTGGATGTCTTTTACCTTTGTCTTTTCCTGTTCCTCCAAGAGTCACTCCATGATAAATTGTACAGTCATTGCCAACAGTAGTAGTTTCTCCTATTACTACACCCATTCCGTGATCAATAAATAGTCTTTTCCCAATTACCGCTCCAGGATGTATCTCTATACCAGTTAAAAGTCTTCCGTAATTGTGAAATTAAACGTGCAATAAATATAAATTTATGACAATAAAACCAATGGGCAATTTTATAGAATATAAGAATATGGAATCCTGGATAAAGCAAAAATACAGTTGCAATATTGCGCGCAGCAGGGTCTTTTTTCACTATATTCCTAGCATCCTCATATAAATCCTTAAGTAGCATACCTATCACCTATAATATGATATTAAAAAGTCACTCATATTGTGATGAATTAAAAAACTTTTAGGGACGTTGCTAAAAAGTATCTTTATTAAACAAGGAGGCAGAATTTCTCTGCCCCCTTGTCGTCGATTACTTCTTTGCTTTGAGTGCATTGATCAATCCTGTTATCCATGCACCAATGCTACAAGTCTTGCATCTCTCCAGTTGTCCATCACTGATATCACTGGTACAGTATTTACAGTAATAGTCTTGGAGATCGGAGATCTTCTTCCGGATTTGTTCATCACTTAGTTCAGTTCTTTTCCTGGCACTCATTAAAAGTAACCTCCTTTGTGAAATAGCAATTACTATTATAACATATCATGTCAAGAACTAATGGGAACGTATTACATTAGCATGAAAAGAATTCATGCCAAAATAATACGTCCCCATTGACTTTCATTGCTTTAATCACTTGGCTAACCTGTCCCAAAAGGGGGAAAAATCCCCCTTTGGGAAACGTCCCCTTAAAAATCATATTTCTCTCTTGCTACATAATGTGTATGTAATAGTTCATGAGCCTTGTGTCCGCCTGCTTCTCCTAAGTAGTCTGCATAAATTTTCTTTAATACAGGATTTTCATGAGATTTTCTTAGTGTGCTTTTTTCATCTATTGAGTATAGAGCTTCTGAACGTAGTTCACGTACGTCAACTTCAGAGCGTATTTTCGAGCTTTTTATTGGTTGGCCTCCCCCTACTACACATCCTCCTGGGCATGCCATTATTTCTACAAAGTCATAGTCAGCTTTTCCAGATTTTATTTCCTCCATTATCTTTCTTGCATTCTTTAATCCGCTTGCAACAACAACTCTTACATCTTTTCCTGCAACATTTACAGTTGCTCTTTTTATGCCTGCTCCTCCTCGTACATCTTTAAATTCTATTGCAGTGTTGTCTTTGCCAGTTAAAGTATCTTGAGCAGTTCTTAATGCTGCCTCCATAACTCCACCTGTTACACCAAATATTGCAGCAGCGCCAGTTGCTTCTCCCATTGGATCGTCAAATGTGCTTTCTTCGAGTTTTTCAAAATCAATATTAGCTTCTTTAATCATTCTTGCAAGCTCACGTGTTGTTATTACATTATCTACATCATATAAGCCATCTTTATTTTTCATTTCTTCTCGGCTTCGTTCAAATTTTTTAGCAACACATGGCATTACAGAAACTGTATAAATTTTTTCAGGATTTAGTCCTTCTTTTTCTGCGTAATATGTTTTTAATAATGCACCAAACATTTGATGTGGTGATTTGCAAGATGACAAGTGTGGTAATAGTTCTGGATAGTTCATTTCGGCAAATTTAACCCATGCTGGGCAACATGAAGTCATCATTGGAAGTACTCCACCTTTTGTAACTCTTTCAACAAATTCATTTGCTTCTTCCATTATTGTAAAATCAGCTCCTGTATTTGTATCAAATACTTTATCAAATCCAAGTGCTTTTAATGCGGAAACCATTTTGCCCGTTACATTAGTTCCTATAGGAAGATCAAATTCTTCACCAAGTCCTGCTCTTACTGCAGGTGCAGTTTGAACTATAACTGTTGTCTCTGGATCACGAATTTTTGCCCATAATTCATCTGTTGACTCTTTTTCATGTAGCGCTCCTGTTGGGCAAGATTCAATACATTGTCCACAGAAAGTACAATCTACATCATTTATACTTTTGTTTTCTACTGTAGATACACATGAATTAAATCCTCTTTCAGCTACATCTATTGCACCAATTTCTTGTACTTTTTTGCATGTTGCAACACATCTCTTGCAAAGAATACATTTGTTAAAATCTCTAACAAGTGATGGAGATTTATCGTCAACTTCGTGGTCAATCTTTTCTCCAGTGTATCGTATTTTTCTAACATTATATTTTCTCGCTAATGCCTGAAGTTCACAGTTTCCAGAGCGAATACATGTTAAGCAATCTTCATGGTGATTAGATAAAATTAAATCCAAAACTGTTTTTCTTGCTTCTATAACTGCTGGAGTATTTGTATGTACCACCATTCCTTCAGCTACTGCAGTAATACAAGATGTTGTAAATCCACGTCTGCCTTCCACTTCTACTATACACATTCTACAGTCACCAGCATTGTTTATGTCTTTTAGGAAGCAAAGGGTAGGAATGTCTATTCCAGCTTCGCGTGCTGCAGTTAATATTGTTGTATTTGGTTTTGCTTTAACTGTTTTTCCGTCAATTGTTAATGTTATCATATTTTCTTCCATGTTCTTACCTCCTAACTAATTGCCTTAAATGGGCATGATCTAATACATGTACCACATTTAATACATTTTTCTTGATTGATTGTTCTCTTTGTTCCAGGTCCTTCCCCTTCAATTGCACCTACTGGGCAATTCTTTTGGCAAAGTCCACACCCTTTGCAAAGGTCAGGATTGATTGTAATCTTTGACATAGCTTTACATTCATTTGCTCTACATTTTTTGTCTTTAACATGCTCTTCATATTCGTCTCTAAAGTATTTTAACGTACTTAATACTGGATTTGGAGCTGTTTGTCCTAGGCCACATACGCTTGCATTTATAATGTTGTGTCCTAAATCTTCAAGCTTTTTAATGTCTTCTTCTTCTCCGTTTCCACTGCAGATTTTTTCTAATATTTCAAGCATTCTTTTTGTTCCAATCCTACATGGATTACACTTGCCACAGCTTTCACTTACAGTAAATTCTAAATAGAATTTTGAAAGTGATACCATACATTTTGTATCATCCATAACAATGAGTCCACCAGACCCCATCATTGAACCTATTTGCTTTAAAGATTCATAATCTATTGGAGTATCCAAGTGTTCTGCAGGTATACATCCACCAGATGGTCCACCTGTTTGAGCTGCTTTAAATTCTCTGCCATTAGGTATTCCACCACCTATGTCATATACAATCTCGCGCAAAGTTGTTCCCATAGGTACTTCAACTAAGCCAGTGTTTACAACATTTCCACCTAGAGCAAATACCTTAGTTCCCTTTGATCCTTCTGTTCCAATTGATGAATACCAATCTGCTCCTTTTAATATGATTTTTGTAATGTTTGCATATGTTTCAACATTGTTTATTAATGTTGGTTTACCAAATAGTCCTGCTTGTGCTGGGTATGGAGGTTTTACTCTTGGCTGTCCACGTTTTCCTTCTATTGATTCAAGAAGTGCGGTTTCTTCACCACATACAAATGCTCCTGCCCCAAGACGTATGTCAATATCGAAGCTAAAGTTTGAGCCGAATATATTTTCTCCAAGCAATCCATATTCTTTTGCCTGTTTAATAGCAATTTTAAGCCTTGTAACTGCAATTGGATATTCTGCTCTTACATAAATAAATCCTTTTTGTGCGCCAATTGCATATCCTGCAATTGCCATTGCCTCTAAAATACATTGAGGATCTCCTTCAAGGATACTTCTGTCCATGAAAGCTCCAGGGTCACCCTCATCTGCATTGCAAACTACGTATTTAACTGGTCCTTCAACAGCAGCAGTAAGCTCCCATTTCTTACCTGTAGGGAATCCTGCGCCTCCTCTACCACGAAGTCCAGATTTTGAAACTACATCTATTACTTCTTCAGGTTTCATCGTTGTTACAACTTTTTCTAGCGCTTTGTATCCGTCAAAGGCAAGGTATTCGTCAATGTCTTCAGGATTAATTAAACCGCAGTTTTGAAGTGCTATTCTTTTTTGCTTTTTGTAGAATGTTAATTCATCTAATCTTTCTGCTTTTTTACCATCAATATCCTTGCAAAGTAGTCTTTCAACTTTTTCTCCACCTATAATGTGTTTTTCAACTATTTCTTCACAATCGTCTGGAGTAACCATTGCATAGAATGTGTCTTCTGGTCTTATTATTACTATTGGTCCTTTTGCACAGAGTCCAAAGCATCCAGTTTGAATAACTCTTACATTATCTATATTTTTTTCTTTTAGAATTCTTTTGAAGTTTTCTAATATTTTTGGAGACTTAGAAGATGTACATCCTGTACCATGGCATACTAAAATATGCTTCTCTCTTGTGTCTGCAGATGTGTTTACTCTTAAGTCTAATTCTTCTCTTTTAGATTTAGCTATCTCATGAATCTCATCAATTGTTTTCATACAATCCTCCTATATCATATATTAATTTGCTTTTATTAGTTCGTCCAATACTTGATCTAATTTTTGTACAGTAGCTTTTCCATAAACTTCTCCGTTTACAGTAAATACAGGAGCCAAACCACATGCTCCAACGCACCTCATTGCTTCTAAAGTAAATAATCCGTCTGGAGTAGTCTCTCCTTCATTTATGTGTAATCTTTCTACTATTCTGTCTAGTATTTTTTGCGAACCTTTTACATAGCAAGCTGTTCCCAAACATACTGAAAGCTTATATTTTCCCTGAGGCTCTAATGTAAATCTTGAGTAGAATGTTACAACTCCATAGATTTCTGCCATTGAAATTCCTAAAAAATCTGATAATGCTTGTTGTGCAGACCTTGGTACATAACCATAATGAACTTGTACTTCATTTAACATCTGAATTAGGTTATCTTTGTCTGGTTTGTATTCTTTAAATAGCCCTTGCATAAATTCGTCATATTTTTCTTCCATATTTTCCTCCTACATAAATATAAGTATTCTTGTCTTATATAAATAATACACATATATTTTAATAGTAATTTCAACAAAAAACAAGAGATTTTTCAAATTTTTAGGCAAAAAAATCTACCAAATGTATTTGGTAGACAAGGCATTTTTTATTTATTATTTAAACGTAGGATGAACTTGGTACGTCCATCAAATGTTCAATTTCTTTGCTCTTTTTGAACTTTTAATGGACGTCCCCAAGTTAATTCAAGTTCAGCAAGTTCATTTTAATTTGTAAACACAGGGTGTCCATTTTCTAGTTTCCATGTTTTTAGGCTCCAATTATATGTGTTCGAATTATTTTCTGTAACATAATTATTCATAAGAGTTATGAAATTCGACATTGACATTGTATTTGTCATGTTGGACACTCCTGTAGCACCATTTGCATTTGCATTATTAGACTTTATTAAATAAGTACAGCCCTCTTCAGCATTGTTATAACCAATAATTTCACCTACCACACTGGAATCAGGCCCTGCGATATCACCCGTGTTATGGCTATAACGTACAGCACAGCTACCTGCGGCAATTCCGCCAACCCATGCTGGAGAGTTAGCAACGATATTTCCAGAGTTGTAACAGTATGATATAATACTACCTACTGATGCTATAATACCTGCAGCAGATGAATCGCTCGATACATATCCAGTATTGTAGCAATTGTCTATGTACGCTCTAGTACTACCTAGGCTTGATTGATTAACTGTTGAATTGCCTACAATTCCTCCTGACATTGCCCCATTCTCTATCGCTGATATATTCCCCGAATTGTAGCAATTCTTAGCATATACAGGATTTGCTGACCTTCCAACTATTCCTCCAGCATTTTCCTTACTTGAAATTACATTACCTCTATTATAGCAGTTACGCACAATTACATTATAATTTTGATTAGTTGAGTTTCCAAGTATTCCACCTGATGAAATGTAACCTGTTACATTTCCAATATTGTAACTGTTAATCACAGCTAAATCGTTATGAATAGCCCCACTAATTCCACCTGCATTTGCATTTTTTGATGTTACCGTTCCCGTACTGTAGCAATTGTTAATAAGTCCTCCTGCTAAGGTACCTACAATTCCTCCTGTTAAATTATTTCCCGATATTTTACCGGTATTATAGCAATCTGTCACTGTTGAACCAGTGCCAGCAATTCCTCCTGCAATTCCTCCTGCATTTGAATTGGTAGACTCAATATCTCCTGTGTTGTAGCAATTATGTATCGTTGCTGTTAAATTTGCCCAGCCTGCAATTCCTCCCGCTGGCGCACTGGTTGATGTTACTGTTCCTGTGTTATAGCAATTTCGTATTGTTGCTGTTGTATTTGTATTTCCAAGTATTCCTCCTGCTGGTGCTTGTTTCGATGATACATTTCCTGCTTCTAACCCTAAATTGCTTATTGTAATGACGTTTGACGTTGTTCCAAATAAGCCTCCATAGATGTTTGAATTTTCATATAGGTGTACTATTATATAGCCTTTTCCATCAAATGTTCCTGCAAACCCATTACTTTTTTCGTTGCCTATTGGCACAAATCCCACTCCTGCAGTGTCCGTTAATAATTGTTTTATTGCTGTTCCCGAATTATTTGTTTTGTATCCATAATCATCTAAAATATATTTTGACTGTGGATTTGCATAAGATTTATCATTTTGAAAGTCTAAACTTTGTCCCAATTCTACTGTCTTCCCTGAATATAATTCCTCGTTAGTATTTACGTTATACGCAAAAGCAACTAAATCTTCTATACTGTTTATGGTATACGTCGTTTCACTTTCTTCTAGTGTTCCTGCATTTGCGTCATTTACTTGTTTTATTGTGTTTGTATCTGTATTTGTCTTCACTCGTCCAAATATATTATTTATTCTTTCTTCTTCGTTAGATATTCTATTGTTCCATTTTTCTACTGTATCGTTTGCTTTTCCAAAAATGTCATCACTATTAATTCCAATAGTAATAGCAGCTCCAGCTATAATAATCATTAATACTACAGTTATAACAAGGGCTACTAATGTTATACCTTTGTTCGCTTTTTTCATATGTTTTATCCTCCTTTGTTTTTTGATTATATTTCAAAAAATATTCATTGTCAACGACTTTGCATATTATCTGGAGTAATTGATTTCTATTTTTTTATTTTATTGCCTCTAATTCTTTTATCTTGTCTCTTAATTCTGCTGCTTTTTCGAATTCCATATTTGCTGCATGTTTTAGCATTTCATCTGTTAATTTTGTAATTACATCTTGTATTGATTCATCTTTTCCAATATCATATTTTGTACTAATATCTTCTACAACTGTTGCCTTTATTACGTCTCTTATTGATTTTTGTATTGTCTTAGGAGTAATGCCATTTTCTTTATTGTATTCCATTTGTATTTTTCTTCTTCTGTTTGTCTCCGATATGGCCATTTCCATAGATTCTGTTAATTCGTCTGCATACATTATTACTTTTCCTTCTGTATTTCTCGCTGCACGACCTATCGTTTGAATTAAAGATCTTTCTGAACGTAAGAATCCTTCTTTGTCTGCATCAAGTATTGCAACAAGAGAAACTTCTGGTAAATCTAGTCCTTCTCTTAGTAGATTTATTCCAACTAGCACATCAAACTCTCCAATACGGAGGTCTCTTATTATTTCCATTCTTTCTAATGCCTTAATATCGGAGTGCATATATCTTACTCGTATATCAACACTTCTTAAATAGCTTGTTAAGTCTTCAGCCATTTTTTTAGTTAATGTTGTTACAAGTACCCTTTCATTTTTTTCTACTCTTTCTCTTATTTGCTCTATTAAATCATCAACTTGGTTTGTTACAGGCTTTACAATAATTTCTGGATCTAATAATCCAGTAGGCCTTATTATTTGTTCTACAACATTACTTCCAGAATGCTCTTTTTCATACTCAGCAGGTGTGGCACTTACAAAAATGCATTGGTTTATTCGTTCTTCAAATTCATTAAATTTGAGAGGTCTATTATCATATGCAGAAGGTAGGCGGAAACCGTAGCTTATAAGTGAATCTTTTCTTGCTTTGTCTCCATTATACATAGCACGAACTTGAGGAATTGTTGCATGTGATTCATCTATTAGCAAAAGAAAGTCATCTGGAAAATAATCAAATAATGTATATGGTGGGCTTCCTGCAGGACGTCCACTTATGTGTCTAGAATAGTTTTCTATTCCTTGACAGAAACCTGTTTCTTTTAGCATCTCAATATCAAAGTTTGTTCTTTCTTCTATTCTTTGAGCTTCAATAAATTTATTCTGAGATTTAAAATACTCCACTCTTTCTTCCATTTCTTGTTCTATGGTGACTAGAGCTCTTTCCATTTTGTCCTTTGTTGTAACATAATGGGAATTTGGAAAAATCATAACATGATTTCTTGCACCTATTGTTTTTCCGTTCAATGGGTTTATTTCTGTAATCTTTTCAACCTCGTCTCCCCAAAATTCAATTCGAATTGCACTTTCACCATAATCAGAAGGGTATATTTCAACAATGTCTCCCTTTGCTCTAAATGTTCCACGCTTAAAATCTATTTCATTTCTGGAATATTGCATGTTCACTAATTTACGTAATACCTCATCTCTTGATTTGTTCATTCCAGGCCTTAGAGAAACAATCATATTTTCATAATCTATAGGATCTCCGAAGTCCGGTATATACATGAAACAGAAGCTACAACAATAACATCTCTTGTTTCAAAAAGTGAAGCTGTTGCTGAGTGACGAAGTTTATCTATTTCATCGTTAATAGAAGCATCTTTTTCAATATATGTATCAGATGATGCTATATATGCTTCTGGCTGATAATAATCATAGTATGATACGAAATATTCAACATTGTTTTCAGGAAAAAATTCTTTAAATTCGCTATACAACTGTCCTGCTAAGGTTTTATTGTGAGCTAAAACTAATGTAGGTTTTTGTACCTTTTGTATAACATTTGCCATTGTAAATGTTTTCCCGTGAGCCTGTAACTCCTAGTAATGTTTGAAATTTTTTTCCTTTTTCTATTCCGTTAGATAGATATTCTATTGCTTTAGGCTGGTCTCCAGTAGGCTTATATTCTGATACTAATTTAAACATATTTCTGCTCCTTTATTGTCAAACTATTTTACCATCATAAAATCAAAAACAAGATACAAATTCTTTATATCGCTTACTTCAATTTGCAAATTCGAATTTATAATGTTATAATTTCTATGTAAACTTGTATGTTTATGTCGACTGATATGAAAGGGTGTTGAAAATGGCAACTCGGAATGGAATTGACTCAAAGACTACAACAGCACTTGCTCCTCCTGTTCCAAACGGCTGGCATCATATCTATGGGAAAGCAGAAACAGGGTTCGTAATTTTGCGTGAGTCTGACGGAAGCCAATTTGTTTGGGTTCCTACAAATCTTATCACGCACAACGGGTCCTTAGGAAATGATGCGGTATTTTCTCATCAATTTGGTAGACGCAACTTCGAAAGCACAAACATCTCCTGCTACATGGAATGTCCCCATCAAATGTTAATGCAATTTATCGACCAGAAAAACAGTGTGGCTAAGTATGGTGGCTTCTACGTGTCAAGATATCCAATGTCATGGTCCACAGGCAGAAGCAATCTATCATCGACCAATAAATTAAAGCCTATTGTCAACCTGTCTTGGTATGATGCATTGTATATCGGCTCAGAGTTCTGCGATTTCTACAACCATAGTGTGTCAAGTCATTTACTGTTTCCTTCCGAATATGATTCTATGATTCAGTGGATGATTGAACGTAATCTTCTGTTTCACAAAAATGCTCGGTCTGTTCATATTGGCGAGGTTTCTGAATGGACTCAAGAAATGCATACGGTCAAAAACATGGCTGTCGTAAGAGGAATTTCCAGTCCGGTATCTCGTAGCAATTATAACAAGACTCATCGCTGTAGAAACACAAGTTTTCGCGTTGCACTCACAATTCATTAGTCAGAAACGGTCTTTGAGAAATTCAAGACCGTTTTTTATTATATTTAATTAATCTATATTTACAAGTTCATATTCTCTTGTTCCAAAGCCAAGTCTATCGGCTTCTTCTATTGTATGAACTCCATTTCTAGAATTTACTCTTTCTAAAAAGTGTTTTTTTCCTGGGTCATCTGAATTATTTACTAAATCAATGCATGCTTGGTCAATTGCAATTGGATCAAGTGATGCAAGTATTCCAATATCTTTCATACATGGATCTTCGGCATTTGCACAGCAATCACAATCAACACTCATATTGCACATAACATTTATAAATGCCATATTTCCTTTGAAATAATGTACTACAGCAGAAGCTGCTTCTGCCATACTTTCAAGGAAATCATTCTGTGGAGGCAAATTATCCCACAATGTATATTGATCCTTGTTTGTTCCTGCTGAGTGAATCCATGATTTTCCCTCTGATGATGCGCATCCAATTGATAACTGTTTTAATGCTCCTCCATAGCCTCCCATTGGATGTCCCTTAAAATGTGATATCACTAGCATTGAATCATAATTTGCAATATTTTTTCCTAAAAAATCTTCTTTTAGGTGTCGCCCATTTTCTACAGGAATACTTAAGTCAGGTCCTTCTTCATCTAATAAGTCAACATTGAATATTTTACTCCATCCATGGCTTTCAATAGTTTTCAAATGCTTCTCTGTAGTATTCCTTTCTCCTGAATAAGCTGTATTACATTCAACAATTGTTCCATTTACGTGTTCTACCATTGGTTTCATAAATTCTGGTCTTAAATAATTCTGGTTTCCTTCCTCTCCAGAATGAACTTTTACGGCAACATTTCCTGGTAAGTTTTTTCCCAAAATGTCGTACAATTTTACAACATTTTCTGGTGTAATTTCTTTACAAAAATAAACTTTTGATTTTTCCATATCTTCCTCCTTTTTTATTTATATTACATACAATAATATACATAAGAATTGTAATATACTCGCCAAAACAACAAATAAGTGAAAAACTGAATGCATATATTTTTTTGTTTTACCCAATCCATATAGTATTGAGCCAATTGTATATGATATGCCTCCTGATAATAATAACACAAATCCTGGGACTCCTAGCAGTTTTGGAAGTATATCTATTTTAAAAATAATGCACCACCCGCATTGCCATATAGCAAATCATTGAAAATACTCTATATTTTTTTAAATCTATAGAATTTAAAACTATTCCAATAATTGCAAGTATCCAAACGACCGCAAACATTGCCCATCCAAGAGCTTTATCGTATTGCATAAAAGTAACTAAACAAAATGGAGTATATGTTCCAGCTATCATCGTATATATTGCGCAATGGTCCAGCACTTGTAGTACCTTTTTACCTGTATTAGGTCTTAGGCCATGATATATGCTTGACATTGTATATGATACAATCATCGTTACTCCATATATTATTGAGCTTATTATTGATAAAGGTTTCCCATGTTTTGCTGAAAAAACAATGCATAATATAAGAGCAATAACAGAAAGTCCTCCACCTACAATATGAGACACCATATTAAATATTTCTTCACTTTTTGTATATGTCGGTAAAATCCTATCTCTTAGCTTAGTTCTCACTAATATTTTCTCTCCTTGTTTATTCTAAAATCATATTATATCATTTAATCTCGTTTATATCAAATATTGTATTTTTCCTTTAAGTATTTCTTAGCAAAACTACAAGAGGCCTGTATTTTTCCACTTCTTTTGTGTATTTCTTTTATTGCTTCTTCAACAAGACTTTGTGCTATTCCCTGTCCTCGTAATCTTTCATCAACGAATGTATGATTTATATTATATATATTATTTTCTAAAAGCTCAAAAGAGATCTCTGCTATTATTTTTCCGTTTGAGTCTTTTTTATATATTTTATTTTGTTCAATTGTAAAGTCCAAAAATATTCCCCCTTTAATCTAAATATGATTATACTTCTATTTTGAATAATTATTCAAGTATTATATTTTTCTATTTTTTATTTTTTTTTTCAATTTGTATAGACTTTTTGTAAAAAATTGTGTATTATTATGTGTATTAAATATAATAATTTAAGGGAGGCAAAATATATGAAAAAGACAGTTTCTGTTGTAGCCATTCTTGTAACATTTTTATTCGTTATGGCTTGTGCACAATCAGTTTATGCAATTGACTTAAATTTAATAAAATCAGTTAGAGAAAATGAAATTAACTCAGCTCAAAACTTATCTATTGAATCAAACAACACTTCAAATGATGTTACAAATAATGCAGTTGGCAACACCGCCAATACAAATACTAATACTAATACAACTGCAAATACTAACTCTAATACAAATACTAATGTAAATGCAACATCAACAAATACATCACAAAGCACAAATACAACAAGTCAACCAACTTATGTACCTACTGCAGTTACAAGTACTACAAGTAACTTGCTAACAGTTGAGAATATTTTAAATATATTGCTTATTGTTGTTGGAGTTTTGATCGTTTTATTAGCAATTGCAATTTTAATTAGAATGAAAAAATAATTATAAGAAAGGAACTACATTTAGTAGTTTCTTTTTTTATGTGAATATTTTCCTAAAAAAAAATAAATACTATATATAGTTTTAAATTTATTTTTAGGAGGATAAAATGAAAAAGAAATTATCTATAGTTTTTTTATTATTAACATTTTTATTAGTATCTTCTGTTTACTGTTATGCAATGGATACAAATTTTGAAACAGAAATGCAAGAATCTGCCAATAAAACTGGCGAAACTATGCAAAATGCGGGAAATGGTATTAGGAACGCTACTGAAGGAATTGGCAATATGGCAGAAGACGTTGGTAATAGTATGGTAAATGCAGCTGAAAAAGTCGGTAATGGAATTAAGGAATTCTTCAATGGCGACGATTCAAACTCAACTACAGGAAATACTTATAATGCTACAAGGACATCTGCTGATGTTACAGGTGGCGAAGCAAGTATGGCTAATACTGCTTGGATTTGGCTTATATTAGGTGTTACAGGTATAATAATAATTGCACTAACATGGTATTATGTAAGTCAAGATACAAATTACAACTCAAGACGTTAAGTTTAAAAAAAGAGATTCTATTTAATTTGTGTAAATAGAATCTCTTTTATAGTTTACCTCTTAGTTCTCTTTCGATAGCTCTTTGTGCTTCTTTTTTTGATAATTCTTCGCGTTTATCATATAGTTTTTTTCCTTTACCTAGTCCTAATTCGACTTTCACAAAGCTTCCTTTAAAATAAATTGATATTGGTATAAGTGAATATCCTTTTTGTTGTATAAGTCCAAATAGTCTATTTATTTCTCTTTTATTTAATAATAGTTTCCTGTCTCTTAAAGGATCTTTATTGTAAATATTTCCATGTTCATAAGGACTTATATGCATGCCATAAATAAATGCTTCACCATTTTTTATTACAGCATATGAATCCTTAAGATTGACTTTGCCATTTTTTATAGATTTTATTTCAGTCCCCGCAAGTACTATTCCTGCTTCAATAGTGTCTTCTATAAAGTAGTTATGATGTGCAACTGGATTTTTAGCAATTATTTCAGGCATCGCTTCCCTACCTCCTTCCTTAATTTATGTCATTGGGAACAAGCCAATACACTTGTTCCCAATAATTAAATAAATTTATTTTATGCCTTATTACTTGATCCAAATACGTCTCTTATTTTGTGTTCAACTGTTGCTTGTATTTGTGCTCTTGCAGGCGTTAAATACTTTCTAGGGTCAAATGCTGATGGATCTTCTGCAAATACTTTTCTTATTTCTGCAGTCATAGCAAGTCTTAAGTCTGTATCTACATTTATTTTAGAAACGCCTGATAAACTTGCTTCATGAAGTATTTCATCTGGTACGCCTTTTGCACCAGGAATTTGTCCACCATATTTGTTACACATTTCAACAAGTTCTGGAATAACTGTGGATGCTCCATGTAATACTATAGGAGTATTTGGTATTTTTTCTTTCACTTTAGCAAGTATATCAAATCTTAATTTAGCTTCGCCTTTGAATTTATAAGCTCCATGGCTTGTTCCTATAGCAATTGCAAGAGAATCACATCCAGTTCTCTCTACAAACTCTTTTGCTTGGTCAGGATCTGTATACATTGCATCATTTGCAGCAACATTTACATCATCCTCAATTCCAGCAAGTTTTCCAAGTTCTGCTTCAACAACAACACCTTTTGAATGAGCATAGTCTACAACTTGTTTTGTAAGCCTTATATTCTCTTCAAAATCATATTTTGAGCCATCTATCATCACAGATGTAAATCCGTTGTCTATGCACATTTTGCATGTTTCAAAATCTGGTCCATGGTCTAAATGAAGAGCTACTGGGATATCATGTTCTTCTAGCGAAGCCTCTACCATTTTTCTTAAATATCCAACTCTTGCGTATTTAATTGCACTTGATGATGCTTGTAGAATTACCGGTGAATTCTGGCTAGCTGCTGCATCTGTAATTCCTTGGATTATTTCCATATTATTTACATTGAAAGCACCTATTGCGAAGTGTTCCTTCATTGATTTTTCAAACATCTCTTTTGTCGTAACTAATGGCATATAAAAACATCTCCTTTATTTTAAAATAATACATTACTATTTTATTTGTTAAAGTCCTGTTTGTCAAGCATTATGCATAAATAAAACCCTCACCTGTTACAGTGAAGGTTTGCTGACGTCAGTTGCTTGTCAGCATTGGATCTCGTGGTTCACCTGCATTTCGTAGATGTGACCATCGTCATTATAGAAAAAGATTTTCACGTCTTCTACAATAACCGAATAAATCTCTCTACGAACTACGATGGTGATGTCTTCCGGAATGGTATATACGCCATATGTCTCTGTCACATACCTGGCGATTTGGTACCGCTCCTCAAATTCCCTTTTCTGTCTGAACCTGAACATTGCTGTCGTTCCTTTCTTTTCCCTTATTAGGGTTTTTATACTTTATATTATACTAAAAATGTCAAATATTGTCAATTTATGCATGCATTCGAATATTGGCATATATCCTTTTGAATCAAAAACGTTTGGGGCGAAAAGAAATTGCCCCAAACGCTCTTGATTTTAGTGTTGATGGTTTTGCTCATATTTGTAACTTGAGCACATTGATTCATCTGGATTTGTTGTATGATTGTTTTCATTAGGAGTAACTATTATTTGTTTTAATTTACACTCATTTGCTTGCCAGTCATTATATTCACAACTTCCTACTGTACAGTTAATTTTTTGTTTCTCTTGCATAAATATTCCCTCCTTTTTAATTTTATATTATTATTTTGTCTAATTTTTGAAAATATAAAATTAAAAAATTTAGGTAATTTTTGGTTTTTTAATATAGAGGCAGCATATTTTTATGCATGTGACATGATATGCGACTCTCACCAGATTTGTTTGCAATTCTCTGCTTCTTTAAAGCTTAAATACCAACTCATTCCATTATTATTATTTCTAATTTCTTCATCCCTTTTCAATAATTGTTCAAAAGTTTGTGGCATATCAATAATCGTAGGTTCACATGGTATCCAATTTGCGCCAGTACTTGCATTATTGCTATCTGCCACTTGAAGCGCTTGTAACACTCTTAATATTTCTGGAATACATCTTCCAATATTCATAGGATATGTTAAAATGAGCCTTACTATACCTTCTGGGTCTATAATAAACACATCTCGTACTGTTTCAGTACTACTTGCTGAATTTGAAATCATTCCATATTTTCTAGCAATTTGGCCATTTCTATCAGCAATTATTGGAAATGGAACACGCAATCCCGTTTTTAAGTATATATCATAAAGCCATGCTAAATGTGAACTATTACTATCTACGCTTAGTCCTAATAAACATGTATTTAATTTTTCAAAATATGTATTAGCTTTTGCAAATGCAATTATTTCAGTTGTACATACTGGGGTAAAATCTCCGTGGATGTGAAAAAAATACAAGCCATTTGCCTTTATAATCTTGAAGACAAACTTTTCCCATTGTAGAGTTAGCTTCAAACTCCGGAGCTACATCCCCTATCTTCACTATTCCATTCATCATTATTTCATAGTCCATAAAAAAACTCCTTTCTTTGCATTATAATATGCAAGAAAGAAGTTTTATGTTCAAAAGCAAAAAAGTGACACCTACCAAATGCATTTTTTACTTTGTATTTAGTGAGTGTCCCTTTTTTCTTTGCGTTATCCTCTTAAACCTATTCCACTTCCTGATTCATATTTTTCAAGTCCTTTTCTAAATATTGCTATGGTTATTAAGATATATATTATAACTGCAATTCCAATAATAGCAATCATCTTTGCATTAAATGAATGCATTAATGATACTGGTATATGTGCCATATATGCTGCAGGTACTACTGTGTACATAATTACTCTTACCCATGTTTTAAAAATACTTTCTGGATATGAGCTTAATGTTATAAGTAAACTGTTTTCATATATATTATTTATAGCTTCCGTATCTCCTATCCAAATTCCCATCATCATTATAATTGTTTTAGTACATATAAATAAAACTGCTCCAGTAGCAACAAATAACATAAAAAGTACAAATTCATATATGCTTGATATTGCAAAACATGCAACTGCAAATCCATAAATTAAATCTCCAATTGCTGATACAATACACTTAGATGTTGCAATATTTAAAAATATATTTTTAGGTTGTATGCAAAAAGCATCTAATTCTCCATTTATTATATACCTATTAAGCTCATTTATACCTCCAAAAAATATATTTGCTATCCCATAAGCTGCAGGTACAATAGCCCATAAATATAATATATCTTTAAAACTAAATCCGTTTATTTGGTTATTATTTATATTAAAAACTGTTTGCCAAAATATTAAGAAAAATCCATTGTTTATAAACATAAATATAATCTGCATAAAAAAGCTTTTCTTGTATTCAAAGGCAGATAAAAAAGTATATTTCCAGTTTTTTAATATAAAATTCAAATTGTTTCTAGCCTCCGTTAACACTTATTTTTTCAACTCCCTTCTTATATATAATTATGTTGAGTCCTAAAATTACAATCATTGCTAATATCTGTTTTGTAAGTAAAATTAGAGATGTTTGTAATTCAAAATTTACAAATATTTTGCCTGGTACATACACACTATATATAGATGGTATACAAAGCAAAGCTTTTTGAGCCCATTCCGGATAAAATTCTATTGGTATAAAAACCGCAAAGAATAAAAGTTTCTGTGCAATTAAATAAAAAGATTGATTCTCCTCTGTAAAAAAACTTATTATTCCCAAGAATACGTCCATCAATATTGTCATAAGTATTGAAATTATAAGTGAAATTATGGTAATAATTACGCTTTCTATACATATATCTATAGTGCCTGCCATAAGCAGTCCAAGTGTTATTCCAAATACAAAGTTAATTGCAACTTTAATTAAAACTGAAAATTGTTCAAATATCGTATAAGTTATAAAATTAATTGGTTTTACAAGCATGTTTGCTATTTCGCCATTTCTTACTTTTTCTGCAATTTTTTTATATGATTTATTGGTTGCATATACAACAAATTCCGCTATTATTATGTACCATATTAATTCTTTTTTTGTATAACCAGCTAGTGTTTTGCCCTGTAAGATATAATCCCATAATTCATTAAATATAAACAAATGTATAGCATATGAAAATATAGATATTAAATAGTCAAATATAAATGCTAACTTTGTTTTTATGCTATATTTAAATATTTCTATATATTTTCTCATCTTTTTCACCCCTTTTAACTTGAAGTGTATATGTCATAAATTACTTCCTCCAACGGGACAGAAACTGCCTCGATATCAATAATATTGCCATATTGCATAAATTCTTCAAGTATTTTTTTCATATTTGTTGTTTTTGTGTCTACTTTTAGAATTACTTTATTGCCTTCTTTCGCCATAACCAATGTATTAAAATGAACGTTTTCTATGTTTTCTTCATACAAGATATGTATAAATTTTTCAGAAAAATACTCTTTTTTTAGTTCATCTATGTCTTCATCTTTTATAATTTTACCTTTGTCAATTATTATTATTCTTTTGCAAAGTCTTTCTATATCTCCCAAATCATGGCTCGTTAAAAATATTGTTGTATTGCTATTTTCATGTAAATCTAGTATAGCCTTTCTCACTCTTTCTTTAACAACTATATCTAGTCCTATTGTTGGTTCATCTAAGAAAATAATCTCTGGTTTATGTATCATGATAGATGCAATTTCACATATCATTCTCTGCCCCAAAGATAGTTTTCTTACAGGAATGTCTATTATTTGTTCTATTCCAAAAACTTTCACAGTTTCTTGGATTCTCGCTTCTATTTCTCCTTTTGGGATGTCATACATTGCTCCAAGTAGCCTGTACGTATCAATTGCTGGTAAATGCATCCATAAAGAAGATTTTTGTCCAAACATACATCCAATTTTATATGCCAACTGTTTTCTTTGCTTTACAGGATCTAGCCCTGCGACTTTCATTGTGCCGTCTGTAGGATGTATTATTCCTGTTAGCATTTTAATTGTAGTTGATTTTCCTGCCCCATTTGGGCCTACAAATGCAATAATTTCCCCTTTCTCTGCAGAAAAGCTTATGTTATCTACTGCTGTAAACTCTTCCTTTGCAGGAAATAATCTGCCTTTTAACCCTTTTCCCTTAATCTGTTTGATAAATTTTTTGCTTAAATTGTGAACCTCTATCATGATTCCACCTCCCTATTTTTTTATATATAAAAAAGCCTCACAAAAGAATCTTTTTAAGACTCCTTTGTAAGACTTTAATATATCGTCTTATAAGTGTAAGAAACTTGCGTTTCCCTTTACCGCTCGAGCTTTGCTCTAGGTAAACTCCTAAATTATGTTAATTATTCTATCATATAAAGTTTTATTTGTCAATTTCAACGACACTATTTTTTTCTAACGATTGTTTAACATCTATTACTCTTTGATTTGATGATCCTTTCCATTTTAGCATTGGATTATGTAATTCGTCTTTATACTGCCCATCAACTAATACATCAACATATTTCATAACTTCTTTATCTTTTAAGTCTTTATCGAACTGAAAGCCTGACCAAACCCATAAATTTTTGTCTGGATATTTTGCCTTAAAAGCTTTTGCAAGTTTAGTTGTTCCTTCAATATTGTTTGGATGCATTGGTTCTCCACCTAATATTGATAATCCTTTTATATGGTTCTGTCCACATAAATCTAGTACAGTGTTTATAGTTTCTTCATTGAAGTCTTTTCCACCATTAAAGTCCCATGTTTCTGAGTTAAAACAGTTTTTGCAGTGGAATGCACATCCTTGCATAAATATAGAAACTCTAACTCCAGGGCCATTTGATATATCCATTTTTCTAATAGTGTTATATTTCATTTGAATATCATTCCTTTAAATATTATGTATTATTTACATTCTTCACAACCTTCTGCATTTTTGTTATCAATATGAAGTACTCTTTCTTTTATTTCTTGTGTTCTACCTTTATTCCAGAATTTTGATCCAATATATCCGCATGTACGTCTTGCAACATTTAATGTGTCATGGTCTCTATTTCCACAATTTGGGCAATACCATTCTAGGTCATCATCTATAAGAATTTCACCTGAGTATCCACATTTCTGGCAGTAGTCTGATTTAGTATTTAATTCAGCGTACATGATATTGTCGTAAATAAATTGAATTACTTCTATAACAGCATCTAGGTTGTTTTGTAAGTTAGGTGTTTCAATGTATGAAATTGCTCCACCAGGGCTCAATCTTTGAAATTCACTTTCTAATGATAATTTTGTAAATGCATCAATTTCTTCAAATACAGGTACGTGGTATGAATTTGTAATATAGTTTCTATCTGTTATCCCTTTTATTACTCCAAAACGTTCTTTTAAACATTTTGCAAATTTATATGTTGTTGATTCTATTGGAGTTCCATATACAGAATAATCAATATCTTCTTCCGCCTTCCATTTTTTGCAAACATCATTCATGTGTTGCATAATCTTTAGTCCGAATTCTTTCCCTTCGCCATTATCTGTATGAGAGTGCCCTGTCATATATTTAACGCATTCATATAACCCTGCATAGCCAAGAGAAATTGTTGAATATCCATGGTGTAATAATTCGTGTATTGATTCTCCTTTTTCAAGTCTTGCCAAAGCTCCATGTTGCCATAAAACTGGTGCAACGTCACTTGTAGCTTTGCTTAATCTCTTATGTCTTATCTGAAGTGCTTTATGGCAAAGTTCTAGTCTTTCGTCAAATATTTTCCAGAACAAATCCATATCTTTGTCTGATGATAATGCAACATCTGGTAAATTTATAGTTACAACACCTTGATTAAATCTACCATAGTATTTGCCTTTTCCTTCAACATAATTTTTAGCTTTAGCAATGTTTCCAAGGCTCATAGTTCTATCTGGCGTTAGGAATGAACGGCATCCCATGCATGGGTAACATTCTCCTACGCCTTTTTCATTTTTCTTAAGTTCAAGCATAACCTTTTCAGAAATGTAGTCTGGCACCATTCTTTTTGCCGTACATTCAGCAGCAAGTTTTGTTAAATACCAATATTTGCTATCCTCATGAATATTGTCTTCTTCGAGAATATATAATAATTTTGGAAATGCAGGCGTAATATATACACCTTTTTCATTCTTAAATCCAAGAATTCTTTGTTTTAAGAATTCTTCTATTATCATAGCTAGCTCGTCTTTGTACTCATCTGTTTCACCTAAATACATAGCTACAGATAGGAATGGTGCTTGACCATTTGTGTTTGTCATAGAATTAACTTGATAGTTAAATGTTTGAACACCATCTTCCACTTCTTTCTTAGTATCAGCCTGGGCTAACTCTTTGCAAAGCTTTTCTTCTAATCCTCTTGATTTATATTTGTTATAATGTTTTTCGTAGCTTGCTCTTACAAATGGAGCTAAGTGAGTAAGTGAAACTGTTGCCCCTCCATAGCTTGATGATGTAACAGCAAGGATAATTTGTGTTGCAATTGTTGCAGCTGTAATAAATCTATGTGGTTTTTCAATCATTACACCATTTATTATTGTTCCATTCTGAAGCATATCATCCAAGTTAATAAGTTCACAGTTATGTAATGCATTTTGAGCAAAATAATCTGCATCATGAAAGTGTATAATTCCTTCATCATGTGCTTTAACTATATCATCTGTAAGCAAAAATCTCCTAGTTATATCGGTACTAGTTATTCCAGCTAAATAATCTCTTTGCGTTGTAACAACAGCAGCATTTTTATTAGAGTTTTCATTATTCCAATATTCGCTCTCTCCATCAATTAGTTCTCTAATTGTTTGGTCTGTTGTATTTGCCTTTCTTACTAGTTCTCTAGTATAGCGATATGTTATATATTTTTTTGCCAATTGATATTTATCAAATGACATTAATTTCTCTTCAATTATATCTTGTATATCTTCTACTAATATTCTTTTCTTGCCTAATCCTTCAATATACTTGATAATTTTTTTAATTTCAGCATCAGTTGCTCTTTCTTCTTCTGGAACCTCTGCATTTGCTTTTCTTATTGCTGTTTCAATCTTTTCTGGTTCATAGTCAACAACATGTCCATCTCTTTTAATTATTTTCATCTTTACATATTCCTCCTTCGTCGTACCTAAAAAAATCTTACCATTAATAAAAAAATATAAAAGGTGCACTTGCAACTTTTATAAAAAAATGTTAAAATTTTTTTGAGGTGATGTTATGAGGGGTCCATTCGCTGGTTTAACTGAATTACAGAAGAATAGAATCTTAAAAATGCTACGGTGTACATAAATATATTTACATAAAAAATCAGGAAATTATTCCAACAATAAAATCCGAAAATATTGTTGGCATTATAACAAAACGGAAAAGCCAAAATTATTCAAATAGACTATAATGGTGATGAAACTGTTACTGAAGAATTAGAAACAGATAGTGTTTTTGGGACAAATATTTCTGGAACAAGCAATGAAAATTACCAAATTATAGCAGATGAAGATTTAGAAGTACTTATAATAGATTATGAAAAATTATTAGTTGATGATAATTTCTCTTTTGGTTACTATTGTGTTTTTTTTAAAAATCTATTTGATATCGTAAGTAATAAACTAAAAGAACGTAATGATAGAATAAGAATTCTTGAAAAAAAGACTATTCGCGACAGGTTGCTCGAATATTTCGAAATTGAATATAAAAAAAATCATTCAAAATACATTTACCCTTCTTCAAGTTTTAAAAGCCTTGCTGATTACTTTGGAATAAACCGTGCAGCAATGTTTAGAGAAATAAAAAACCTTAAAGAAGAAGGATTTATTGATTCCAAAAATGGAAGAATAACATTATTATATAAGCAATAAAGCAATTAAGACAGTTTCAAACGTTTGGAACTGTTCTAATTTGTTTTTCAAACCTGTCCCCAAAGGGGGAAAATTCCCCCTTTGGGAAACGTCCCCAGTTATTCTGGGTTTATTAGTATCTTTAATATTTCCACAAATAATTTCTTACTGTTTTCGTCTATGTCTTTGATGTCTTTTATCATATTTCTTATTTCTTCAAATTTTAAAGCTTTTATGTCCGACATATTACTTATATTATTTTTCTTAAAGAAATCCATTAACATTGCTAAAGATTTTTTTACATCTTCTTCTTTCAATTCTTGTACGCTTTTCTCCAAGTTTTCTTCTATTTGCTTACTTGCTTTATTTTGTTTGCTTTCTTCAAAAAATTGTCCAAATACTTTCCAGCTCGTAGGGTAATGCTGCTTGAATCCAACTCCCTCTGCATTTACAAAATTGTAGTTATTATTAAGCATTAAAATTCCAACGAGGCTTCCCTCTGGCAAAATGTTTACGGTTTTAGAGTTCATCTTTTTAAATTTGTCGCTTTCATATTCTTCTCTTCTAAAACCTGGTCCATCAAAATTATATATTTTTTCTATTCTATTAAATATGTCTTCTTTGCATTCCATTGACGCAGTCATCGCTAAATTTCCACCTTTTGAATGCCCACCTATCAGTATTTTTTTGTCAGTTGTAAAAATAGTTTCATTTATATACTCTATTGCAAGTTTTTGAGTTTTTGTAGGATACTCGCTTGTAAGCATAAAGTTCTCTATCCAGCCAATAACTGATGAATTTGTACCTTCATATGTAACAAATGTGTTTGCATGGCTACGAAACGTAACAGCTCCAAATTGGACCTCGTCATTTTGTATCTTTTTAAAATTGTAAGCTTGAACGTCTTTATATCTTTGAGAATTTTGAATAATATTTAGAAGCTCCACAGCAATAGGTCCAACAGCACCTTTTACTTTTTCTAATTCAACTGTCTTATATAATTCTGCAATTCTTGTCCCATCTACAACATTATGTACAGGAAGATACACAAGTATAGAATATACAAGTGCATCCATTTGGTTAAATTTTATTTCATCAAAATTGCTATTTCCATAATATTTAACATAGTCTAGAATATTTGTGTTCATAGGTTTCTCCTTTTATTATTCTTACTGCAATCACAATTATTGGTATTCAATTACATCAATCCATCTGCTTAGGAATTCTTGTTCTTCTTCTTTTCCTTTAGTCATTTGGGTTGCTGCAACAATTGGTACCCATTTTTGAATGTTTTTTATATCAATTCCGCTCTTTTCTGAAAATAGTTTTAAATATTTTTCAGCAAGTTCCGCTTGCTTGTTCATAGAAAATAACAAAAATGTTCTTGCTGCATCTGCAGATGCATTTCCCTGTGTTACATGTGCCCAATCTATTATATAGTGTTCTCCTGTATTTGTTATTATTATGTTACTTGGGTTAAAATCTCCATGACATAATTTTTTATGATTTTTTTGTCCTTCTAATCGTTGTAATAATTCATATCTCGTATCTTCATTTATGTTTGTTGCTTCTGTTAATTTCCTTCTGAATTTTTCTTTAATTCTGCCAAGTAATGGAACTTCGTGTCCTAAAACTTCAAGTTGGATATTTACAAACAAATCTAAATATTCATCCATTTTTTCAGGATGTTGCTCCATTAACTCGTTAAGTGGTGTTCCTTCAATATATTGCAAAACAATTGCCCATCTGTTTCCAATTTTAGTAACTTCTAAAAGTTTTGGTATATTTAAATTTGTTCCTTCCTCCACTCTTGCATGGTTTAGTGCTTCATTCAGTATATTTGCTTTAGAATAGTCTTCTGTAAAAAGTTTTATTGTTTTGTCTCCATCTCTGTACACATTTTTGGTTTTTCTTGTTGCTATTTCATTGTCAAGATTATATTCCATTATCTTTCACCTCCATAATATGCCTTTAAGTATATGTTTTTAAGTTCATCAATTAATGGATATCTAGGGTTTGTACCTGTGCATTGATCATCAAATGCATCTTCAGACATTTTATCAAGAGTTTTTAAAAAATCTTCTTCTGAAACTCCATAATCTCTAATTGTCTTTTTTATTCCTATTTTTTCTTTTAAATCATCTATAGCTCTAATTAAGCTTTCCATTTTTTCGTTATCATTATTTCCGCTAAGCCCTAATTCTTCTGCAACTTCAGCATATTTTCTTAATGTGTTTGGATATTCATATTGTGGGAATGTTCCCATTTTTGTAGGAGCAGGATTACTATTAAATCTAATTACTTCATCAATAACTAGAGCATTTGCAATTCCATGTGGTATGTGATGATATGCTCCAAGTTTGTGTGCTAGTGAATGTGAAATTCCAAGGAAAGCATTTGCAAATGCCATTCCAGCCATTGTAGCAGCATCAGCCATTTTGTCTCTTGCTTCAGGGTCATCTGCACCTTTTTCATATGCTCTTGGCAAATATTCGAAAATTGTTTTTAGTGATTTTATTGCTAATCCATCTGTATAGTCTGTTGCCATCATTGATGCAAGTGCTTCTAAGTCATGTGAAACAGCATCAATTCCTGATGAAGATGTTAATCCTTTAGGAGCATTCATCATAAGGTTACTATCAACTATAGCCATTTTAGGCATTAATTCATAGTCTGCAAGTGGGTATTTTGTTCCTGTCCTTTGATCTGTTATTACTGCAAATGGTGTAACTTCAGATCCAGTTCCTGCTGAAGTAGGTATTGCAATAAAATATGCCTTTTCACCCATTTTAGGGAAAGTATATACTCTTTTTCTTATGTCCATAAATCGCATTGCCATATCAAGAAAATCTACTTCAGGATGTTCATACATTACCCACATTATTTTGGCAGCATCCATTGCTGAGCCACCACCTATTGCAATAATGCAATCTGGTTTAAAACTGTTCATTTGTTCTGCCCCTTTTTCTGCAGTAGCTAAACTTGGGTCTGGTTCAACGTCTGAGAAAACAGTATGTTCAATTCCTAATTCATTTAATTTATCTGTAATTGTTTTTGTATATCCGTTTTGAAACAAAAATGAATCTGTAACAATAAATGCCCTCTTTTTATCCATTACATTTTTTAACTCTTCTAAGGCTACTGGCAAACAGCCTCTTTTAATATATACCTTTTCAGGTACTCTAAACCAAAGCATATTTTCTCTCCTTTCAGCTACAATTTTATAATTTAATAAATGTTTTAGTCCGACGTTTTCTGAGATTGAATTTCCACCCCATGAGCCACATCCTAATGTAAGTGATGGCGTAAGTTTAAAGTTATATAAATCTCCAATTCCCCCATGTGATGATGGCGTATTTATTAAAATTCTGCATGTATGCATAGTTTCATAAAATTTTTGTATTTTAGCTTTTTCAGTTAATGTATCTATATATAGAGAAGATGTATGTCCTAGTCCACCATCGTCTATTAGTTTTGAAGCTTTTAATAATGCATCATCAAAGTTTACTGATTTATACATTGCAAGTACAGGAGATAATTTCTCGTGTGCAAATTCTTCTGATAAGTCTACTTTTTCTACTTCGCCTATCAATATTTTTGTTGTTTCTGGTACGTTAATTTCTGCTAATTGTGCAATTTTACAAGCTTTCTGTCCTACTATTTTTGCATTCAAAGCTCCATTTATAATTATTGTCTTTCTAACTTTTTCCGTTTCTTCTTGATTTAATATATAGCATCCGCGTTGCTTAAACTCATTTTTTACTTCATCATAAATTTTTTCATCTATAATTACTGACTGTTCTGAAGCGCAAATCATTCCATTATCAAATGTTTTAGAATGTATTATTGAGTTTACAGCAAGTTTAATATTTGCTGTTTCATCAATTATAGCTGGTGTATTTCCTGCTCCAACGCCAAGAGCTGGCTTTCCGCTTGAATATGCTGATTTAACCATCCCCGGTCCACCCGTAGCTAAAATAATATCCGCAGACTGCATAAGAAAAGTTGTCATCTCTAATGATGGAACATCAATCCATGCTATTATTTCTTCTGGTGCGCCTGCTTTTACAGCTGCCTCTAATATTATTTTTGCAGCAGCAATGGTTGATTTTTTAGCTCTTGGGTGAGGGCTAAATATTATTCCATTTCTTGTTTTAAGAGATATTAAAGCTTTAAATATAGCTGTAGATGTTGGATTTGTTGTTGGGATAACTGCAGCAATTACACCAATTGGTTCAGCAATTTTTTTGTATCCATAAATTTCGTCTTCTTCAATAACACCACATGTTTTTTCGTTTCTATATTTATTGTAAATGTATTCAGCAGAATAGTGATTTTTAATAACTTTGTCCTCAATAACACCCATTCCTGTTTCTTCTACTGCAAGTTTTGCAAGTTCAATCCTCGCTTGATTTGCCGCTATTGCTGCATGAAAGAAAATTTTATCTACTTTTTCTTGAGAAAACTTAGAAAACTTTTCTTGAGCATTTTTTACTTTTCTAATTGTTTCTTTAAGTACATCAACACTGTCAACAATCTTGTACTCTTTTTCCATTGTCAAAATCCTCCTTGAATTTACGCTTTCATTATATATCAATAGTTTTTTTTTTACTATAGTTATTATTATATTTTTTTTAAAAATTAACCAAAAAAGTACAAAAAAGGAGGGCCGGTATTACCCGGTCCCTCGTTTTCCTATAGCGGAAGCGTGCGGACTCGCATTCCAAAAAATTTTTTTGGGTCTAAATGTCCCTCTAATGGGTATGTAGACAGAGCTAGACCGCACCTTCATAGCTCTGGAAAAAAAATTGGATTACCAATATGCTATTATTATAACATATTTGTTTTTTTATGTCAACATTTTTAAAAAAGACGATCCACAATTGTTGTGGGTCGTCTTTTACATGTCGCTACCTGCCATCATCTTCAAGGGCTTGGTCTTTCAGCAAAATATCTCTAGCCCATTTAGGAATTTCAGTATGTTCTTCTGGGCTTTTTTCTGCTTTCCGTGCAAAAGTCCTTGATTTTCTTACTTCTTCGTCGTTCAGTCTCACATCAATAGCTATGGTAAACAAAAATACAGGTACTCCCATAGTAGTTGCTTTGAGTGCGTCTGATTCGACAAGGTTGATTGAGAAACCTTCTCTCCTGAAATATTCAACATTTTCAGGATACAGATGCCCTGTATAGATGTACGAGCAGTCGCCATTTCTCCTTTCCATAGCACCTTCCAGTTTTCTTTCGATGTACTCACGTTGTTCAATCAGTTGCCGAATTTTGATGTCACGAGCTAACATGCTTCTTCCCTCCTATTTGTTGCAAGATAATAATGTATTTTCACTAGCCTTTAATGGCTAGATTGTAAGGGGAATTAGTAAACAGCAAAACACTGTATTATGGCATATTATACTACGGCATATTATTTATGTCAATTAATGCCTATGATTGCTTTAGTCTTAAATATCCTAATTCTTCCCATCTGTTATAAGCAAGGTTTAGTCTAAAAACTAATGAAGGTTTGGCTCCAGCTCTGTTCTTATCTACAATCCATGCATAATATCTTACATCTGGGTCTTCAAATTTTTCTAAATTGAAGAATTTTGTATCAACTTCATTTAATGAATACTCATATTCTTCTAAATGTTCTCTATTTATTTGTTTAACAAGGCATAAAGTATCTAGTACCTCTTTTACAGTTCTACTTACAGCCAAGTCATTAACACTTAAGTTTATTGGTAGAGTAGCATTTTCAGCTAATTGAAGAGTTGAGCAAATGAAAATTTCTAAATTTTGGGCTAAATTTGATAGTATTGTAGCAGTTTTCTTTATTTCTTCACCGTTTCCAATATTTGCTGTGTCTGTTTTTAGTGTGTCATAAAATACATATTCAATTTTTTCTTTGTAGTAATAATTAATAATAACTTTTTGGAGCTCATCATTTGTGTGGTCTGTAATATTTATAAAATAAATGGAATTCTCAAGTTCACGGTTAAGCCAGTCAGTTACTGCAATTGTTTGATTAAATTCGCTTGATACTTCTTTCAGTCTTTTTACAAACTCTTCTTGTTTTTCTCCATCGTTTCTAACCACAAATCCATTTTCGTCAACATTTACATTTTTGTCTTTATCTGGTCTAAACTTAAACTCAAGCAATTCTCCTTCTGTTTTGTTTAGATGTTGCCCATGTATTTTTTGCATCTCTGGGTTATTTAAAATTGTAGTTATAAGGCAAAGTCTCATTTTGTCCTCTGACATCTCGTTTGAGATTATGAGAACTTTCTTTTTATGAACAAAAGCAGTATATGCAGCTAAATTTATTGTAAATCTACTTTTACCTGAGTTTGATGGCATAGCATATGCCATAGTTTCTCCCTTTCTTATTCCTTTAAATATACTTGTTAAGATTGGAAAAGGTAAATCTAGTCCATTTGTTAAGTTGTTGTCTCCATGTTCTAAAAATGATGTTAAATTATCATTTAACACTGCTCTTTTAAATTTTTCTGTAGCAGTTACCTGGGCTATAGCATCTTCAACTTCTTCAACTGACATTTCATTATATAGTATGTACTTTGTAATTTCGACTATTTTATCTTGTATACGTTCTATAGGAATTTTATTAAAATTCTTCCTTAAAATAAATAGCTTTTTTAGCTCAATATAAATGTTTTCCATATTATATGGTTTGCCCAGTACATCTTTTTTAAGTTTCGATTTTAATTTGAAGGATTGTTCAGTGTCTTTTGAAAAGTTAAAATCTCTTTTGGCCATTTCCGGAGCATATGCTTCTCCTTCTGTATATATAACGCTTTTATATATGTTTAATAATTCAGGATCTTCAAATAGGCAATCTTCATGAATAAAATAATATTTTGATATCAGCCTAGGATTGTTTAATAGTAATCCCATGTAAATTGATTCAAGCTCTGGGTCTCTGATTTCTTTAGGATATTCTGTTTCATTGTTTTTCTTTACTTCTTGCTTAATTTGCTGTTTTTTGCTCTCTACTCCAGTTGTAAGTGTTTTTATTTTTTCGAGTGCATTTATTATTTCTCCGTTCTTCTAAGAGACTTTTTATTTCGTCTATAGTCTTTTTGTTTTCTCTTGTTACAGGTATGCTATTAACTATTTCATAAAGTTCTTTAACATTATCACTATTCATATTCTTTTGCTCCTTTCACGCTTCTTTTTTTATTTTTACAATAAAAAATCCTTCATATTCTTCATTTGGTTTGACAATTAGCGCCCCATTTAATGTACATGGCAAAGTAGGTATAGAGTTCATTTCAATTGGCATAATTTTTAAAGTTTTGTTTTCACTTATAACCTGTTGAACTATATTTTCGTTCTCCTCTTTTAGTATTGAACAAGTAGAATATACCAATTCGCCACCTGGTTTTAAAAGTTTTATTGCTTTTCTTAAAAGAGTCATCTGCGTTTTTATTGATTTGCTTATTAGCTCTTTTGTAAAATATTGGCTTATTTTTTCGTCTTCTAAATTTATAGTGCCACTGCCACTGCAAGGTGCATCTAGCAGGATTTTGTCAAATGAGAGCAATTCATCAAGTTCTCGTGCATCTTTTGTCATTACTATAGTGCCTTTGCATCCTTGTTTTTGGATATTATATTTTAACTTTTCCGCTCTAATTGGGTTTCTTTCACACGCTGTTATGTAAGCTTGATTCTGAGAAATCGACGCAATTTGTGTGGTCTTCCCTCCAGGTGCCGCACACATATCAAGGATGTTCTCTTTTTGCTGTGGATTTAAAACTATTGCTGGTATCATAGATGATAAACTTTGAAGATAAATTTGCCCATCTTGGTATATGCCTAACTCTTGTAACTCTTTTTCTTTTCCATTTTCTAAAATAAATGCTTCTCTACACCATGCAACATTTTTAAAGCTTATGTTAGATGATTTGAGTACATTCTTAACTTTTTCTATCTCAATTTTGTTTGTATTTACGCGAAAAGTCGTAGCTCTTTTTTTGTTGTATCCATCTATAATTTCTTTTGCAATCTTACTTTCGTACTCTTTTTTTAGCAGATTGTTTAAAAATTCATAAAAGCTTTTTTCCATATGATTAATCCTCGATAAATTCTTTAACATATCGTTTGCAGTCTTCATCATATTGTTTTTTCCAGTTTTTATATAGCTCCATTATTTCTTCTTTGTTCTTTAAACATTCTATAATTTTATCCTTTATGTAAAGTGGATCGTCTTCTCTTTCTATGACTACATAGCTTCTTAGTTTACTATTCTGAAAGTAGTCATTATTGCTTCCTAGCAAGCAAGGCACACCTGCTTCAAAACTTTCCAATGGAACCATTGGTGAACACTCAGTAAATGTTATATATGAATTTATGTCATTTTCTATACATCTGTTTATCAAATCTTTTGTATTTATATAATCTGGTAAGCTACTATACTCAAGATTAATTAAATCTGCAAATTTTGTTATTGCTTCGTTTATTGGAACAATATCTGCTTTTGCTCCATCTATTAAGTTAATTGCGCATAATTGGTTAAATACGTTTTTAAGTTCTCTACTATTAGCATTATATATGCCTACTCGAATGTTGTTAAAATCAACTTTTTTACTGGATTTTGCTTGATTTTCATCTAAGTGAACATTATTTGTCAAATATTTTGATTTGTATCCTACATTATTGTAAAATTCAACCATGCTTTTCTTAACGAAAGCAAATTCGTCTATAAACTTTTCATCATATAATTTTAAAACTTTTTTATTTAAGTTCCACGTATAATCAGACATTACTTCAAAATTGTTTGCATGCCAAATTACTTTTATTTTTACATTAGGATTAGATTTCTTTACTTCTTTTAAAATATCAACCCATCCATCAACAATTTGGCTAAATATTATAGTTTTAATATTTGCCTTTATTAAAGTATTTGCCACAGATTTTATCTTCATTCTTCCAAATACCTGCTCTAGTGGGACAATATTCTCAAAAAGTCCTTTTGTAGAATTTGCGACACCCAACCATGTAGGATTGTATAAAGCAATATACTCCGCATCTTTGTATCTTTCATTAATTATTTTTATTGCATTTTTTACCTGCTTTGAAAAATGTTTTCTTTGTTTGGCATTTCTTACACTTGTAGAGTGAGTTAAGTCATATTTTACTCTACTTATTGAGTGATAAGCTTTGGATACTATTCGATAAATAAGAGAATCATGTTGAAATTTTTCATTAAACCATCTCTTAAATTTTCTAAACTGTTCCATTAGTTCCTCCTATTTGCCTAAAAAATTATTTATTGATTCTTGAGAGGCAATATCATAATCACCTTTCCATTTTTTATAATTCTGAATAATATTGTCTTTGTTTGAAATTGCTTCTTTAATTGTTTTGCTTATTTCTATTGGATTATCTTCGCTATTTATGACAAGACCCTCATCAAACAGTTCACTATTGTTCCCAATTATACACAAAGTATTGTTCTCCATACTTAAGAAATACAAAACATGTACATAGTCTGTAAAATCGCATGCTAAATTAATGTCATTTTTGCATACAGTACTTATGATATCTTTCATGTTGATTGGTTTTATTTCTTGGTCCGTTGGAAGAATGTTTGTAAATTCAATTGTATCTTTTCGTGCGGAAATGTTCATAGTATCTATAAAATCTTCCATTCTTTCATCTATAAAATTGTAGTTAATAACACAGTTGTCTATAAATTTGCCTACACTTAATTGATTATATATGTTTTTATCCCATGTATAATTAAATGGATAAAATCCAATGTTTAATTTGTCATTATTTTTATCTATGTTATATTTTTCTGAAAACTTCAGATTTTCTAATATATGCGATGATTTATATCCTAATTTAGAATAAACTTCGTACATGTTTTTTCTTAAAAATCCAATATCATCTATCTCTCCATTTTTTGAAAGATTTAGCATTTTAAAAAAGTTATCTCTTTCGTAACCATAGTACAAAAGCGAATTAGACGTATTACAAATAACTTTAATCTTTACTTCTTTGTGTTTGCTTTTTACTTCTTGAATAATTTGATTCCATCCATCTTCGAGGCCCCAAAAAATAAACTGATTAGTATTTTTTGCAAATTCTTCTTCTATTGCTTCATTAATTGTATCTTTACTTTTTTTAGTCCATCCAATAGGAATAAATCTAGTATGTGTAAACATATTCGTTGCAAATATTATGTCTTCAGTTTTTTTAGGTCCATAAAATAAAACGTAATTTTTGTTCATATTGGTTATCTCCTAATTATTTTTTTAAGCAAAGACTTTATTTTCATTAGAAATAGTATATATTCAATATGGTTATACTTTATATAAGCTTCTTTCCATGTCTCATTTTGAAGTTGTTTTCTACATTTAAATACATTTAATCTTCCAAGCAAGCTAAGCTTGTTTCCATTTTTATCAACGTATTTTCCAGTACCAAATGTATCATTCATTACTAATTTATAATATACTTCCATCAAGTCTTTATCTGGATTTTTTCTAATATTTGTAACAAGGTTTTCAATATATCTGTCAAATTCTGTTGCTTCAAATGGGTGCACTTGCATGTAATCGTTTATGATTTCTGCTCCAGCATATATTCCATCTTGTATATGTGCTATATATTTTTGTACAATCTCAGTCTCTTCTTTTTTTGCTTTTCTAATAGCCTTTCCTTCTTTATATTCTATTACACTACCCGTGTTAGAACTAAATATCATTTCAAAAACAGTTAATGCTGGTGCAACATCTTGCCAAATTACATCATTGTTTTTTATAAATTTAAACTTGTTTGTGTTTTTAGGTTGAGCATTGTAATAGTCAAATAGTGTAATATAGTATCCCTCAATTGTTTTCTTGTCGAAAATATAAGCTAAGTTGTCTTGTATTGTACCACGCCAGCCTATATCAACACATAATATTTTTTTATCATCATTAAAAATATTTTGATTTTTAAAATACTTTATTAATTCTTCTCTTTTTCTTCTTAGTTTCTCATTAACGCTGTTTACAAATTCTTCATCTCTAAAAAGCTTTTGAACTTTAATATTAAACCATGGCTCATGTATATCTTCTTCAATATTTATTTCATATTTGTCCATATATTGTTGGTATTCATTAATGTCAATAGAAAGAGTTTTAAATAAAGCTTTCATACTTTGAGTTCTGTATTGAGACCATAGCCTTAATAATTCTCCAATAGAAAAATTATTTAAAGATGCCCCAAATGTTGCCATCCTGCTGACTTCCAAAAGAGAACACGTAGGTAGTTCAACTCCAAATGGATTTGCCTCTAAAAATCTTTCATGTATCTTTATAAACCTTTCTCCTTCTCTAGTAAAATAATAAACATGGTTAATTCTATTTCTTATAGCATGCTCAACTATGTTGTATATAAAGAAATATAGCAAAGGAGATAATTCAGTGCCCAAATTGAATAGGCGGTTCTCTATGCTTGTATCATCTTTTTTTATTTTGCTAAAATCAAATTGAAAATTTCTTTCTCTTTTTGGCTCAAAATACATTGGTGTCTTATTCATTTTTATAGTCTCTATTCCTATAGAATTGGCAACTTGAATGTCAGAGTATTCATTATCCCCTACATGTATATGTTCAGCAGGCGTAATGTTTAATTCCTTTTCGGCAAGTTTATATAAATTACCACTTTTTTTGTTTAAAAGATAATCTGCTGAGCTATATATTTTTTTAAATTTTACAGGAAAATTTAAATTATCAATTATTTCTTTTAAGTCTTCACCAGACATGTAAAAATCAGATATGCAGCACATATCTAAGTCTTTGTATTTTTCAAATATAGGAAGTATCTCCGGGTTAATATATGTTACCTTTTTTTCTTGCTCGACTTCAACTCTTATCCATTCTTTAGATAAAGCTTCGTCGGCATTTTCACACCCAAAAATATCTTTTTGTAATACATTAAATACATCCAGAATTCTATATTCTTCATCTTCATGTAGGTTAAACTTTTGTCTAACAAACATTTCCTCTATTTCATCTCTTCTTATGAGTATTTTATATATGTCAGCATATTCTTTTACTAATTTATCATTGTATTTTAAATATATATATTTTGCTGTATATAGCTTTGTTTCTTCTGGATGACATTTGCGTTTTAAAATAGTATCCCAAACATCGAAGCTTATTAACTTTTTTTGAGTATCCATATTACATGTGCTTCCTTTCTATAGTTCTTCTGCAAATCCTTTTTGTAGCTTTCTAAATATCAAATATCCTGCAACAACTAGTATTGCTGAAAGTCCTACCATTAATAATATTCCACCCCAATCAGGCATTGTGTGGTAATAAAAAATTGATCTGTATGCTGTTATAAAGTATGCCATTGGGTTTAGTTTCATTATTATTTGGAAGTTTCCTGGAATAGTAGCTGCATCGTATACTATTGGCGTTGCATAAAATAGGACTTGAAGAGCTATCCCAATAAAGTGCTCTATATCTCTAAAGTATACTGTAACAGCTGAAACTATAAAAGAAATTCCTAGCTGGAATATGTATTGTATTAATGCAATAATTGGGAAAAACACCAAATACCAGCTTATTCCCATTCCATATATTAATGATAATGCAAGAACGATAATTACAGAAATAAGGAAATTTATTAGTGCACTTGTTACAACTGAAATTGGTAATATTTCACGAGGAAAGTATACTTTTTTTACGATATTAGTATTACTAATAAAAATAAAAGAAGATTGCGATACTGCAGCTGTAAAGAATGTCCATGGTAGCAATCCAGCACACAAGAAAACAACATAGTTTTCTATATTGTTTTTAAGTATTATTGGAAATATGATTGCATATACTGCTATTTGTAATAATGGGTTTAAGAATGACCATAATACCCCAAAAAATGAATTTTTGTATCTTCCTCTTACTTCCTTTTTTACACTTGTCTTTAGTAATTCTCTGTAGTGATATAATTCTTTAAAAACTCTCATTTTATTGTCAATAGTTTATAATAAAACTATTTACTCCTTTCGTTTTGCTATTTAGTATTTTTATATTTGTTTTGCATAGTTTACGCAGTTGCTTCAATGTATTTATCAACAACCTCGTTTGTATCTCCATCCATTTTTATTTTTCCATCATATAGCCATACTGCTCGTGTACACAAATCTTTTACAGATTGCATACTATGTGTAACAAATACCATTGTCTTTCCTTCTCTTTTAAGTTCACGCATTTTTTCAAAGCATTTTTCTTGGAAATGTTGGTCTCCTACTGATAAAATTTCATCTATCAGCAAAATTTCCGCGTCTACATTTATTGCAACTGAAAAAGCAAGTCTCATGTACATCCCTGAAGAATAAGTTCTTACAGGATTATCAATAAATTCCCTTAATTCTGAAAATTCTATGATATCTTCCACCCTCGCTTCAATTTCTTTTTTAGTTAGTCCAAAAATAGATGCATTAAAATATATGTTTTCTCTGCCTGAGAAGTCTGGATGGAATCCAGCTCCTAATTCAAGCAATGATGTCAGTTTTCCATTTACCGTTATTTTACCGCTATTAGGGTATATTATTTTTGTCATTAATTTTAATAGAGTCGATTTACCGCTTCCATTTGTTCCAATTAGAGCAACTACTTCTCCTTTATTTATTGTCAAATTAATATCATTCAAAACTAATCTTTTTTCTTTCTTATTTCTTTTCTTAAAAAATAATAGTTTTTCTTTAATTGTATTTGCCTTATCAAAATATACTGTAAAACTTTTACTAACATGTTCTACTTTTATAACTTCGTCTTTCATAACTTCCCTTTCTTATTGTTTTTAAAAATTACATACCTTATTATAGCATAACAATTGTTATTGTCAAAAATCAAAACACTAATTTTGTAAGTATAATTCCTGGTAACCACAAAATTGCAATCCAAATTTTGTCCATTGTTCTTGGTATACTTTTTAGTATAATTTTATTATTGGTCAAACAACTAAATAAAATGTAATGTTTATAAGCATAAAACAGCTTACCGAATTTTACTCCTTCTAAGTTCATCTCAAACAGTTCTTTAAAATATTCATAGTATCCGATATGGATATTTTTTGAATACTTCTTTTATATTTTTAGTATATCCATCTTCTCTATATTCACATATCATGAGTGGAAGATTTATACCTTCAATCTTATACTGCTTGTCCATTTTATGATGCATTCTAGCTTCTGTTATAAATCTTTCATTTTTTTCAAGTTCATACGAGAATTGTTTTCTAATTTTAGCATTAAACACAAGTGCTTTTTCCCCAGTTTCTCCTTGTTTAAAATAAAGATCAAACATTGTTGTAGTTTGCTTATCTTCTTTAAACAAATTTCCTATATTGCAATGATTTTGGTCATATTTCAAAAAAGCATATGCATATATTTCTTCATCATCTTTACAGTATCTTGCTATATATTCAAAAGCATTGTCTGTAAAGTAGTCATCTGAATCGCACTCAATTATATACTCTCCAGATGCTTTTGGAACCAACTTGTTAAGTGCCGCCATTTTCCCTTTATTTTCTTGATATTCATACAATATTTCAATTACTTCTTCTTTTTGAAATTTTTCGAATAGCTCTTTTGTGTTATCTGTCGAACCATCATCCATTATAAGCCATTCAATTTCTATGCCAAATTTACTATTTTTCTTCAAACTTTCATATAAATTTGTTAAAGTATTCGCTCTATTATAAGTCGGAGTAAGAACTGATACTTTCATTTAGGTTATCCCCCTATTAGTTCAATTATTTCTTCTATTCTTGCCTCATTATTATATTTGTTTGATTCTTC
Source organism: uncultured Clostridiaceae bacterium (assembly GCA_946628065.1). Classification (GTDB taxonomy): domain Bacteria; phylum Bacillota; class Clostridia; order TANB77; family CAG-508; genus UMGS1754. Next base: position 52,634 of record CAMOWC010000002.1, read on the forward strand.
CATACTAGGTTTTTGTTTTATAGTTTCTAGCCCTTCTAGTAACCCCTCTTCTGTATTAGGAAAGATTTGTGCATTATCATATCCTTCTACAGCTTCCCTTGCAGCAGTATCGGTAATTAAAATGTTTTTTCCTAGTATTTTAGCTTCTTCTAAAACCATTCCATAACCTTCAAAATATGAGAATAATGCGAAGTAATCACATTTCTTAACATAAGGATAAGGATTTGGCTGTTTCCCGAGTAAATAAAAGCTATTCTCTATCCCTTCGTTCTTTATCAGCTTTTCAAGCTCTGCTCTTTTAGGGCCATCTCCTATAATATATACCTTCTGGTTGATTCCTTCTTTTATAAGTTTGCTATGCACTCTTATCCATCTGTCTATCCCTTTTTGTTCAACAAGTCTTGATACAGAAACAATATTAACAGTATTAGGATCAAGCTCTATTTTTATATTATCAGATGCATTTCTTCTTACGTTTTCACTGTCAATATAATTGTATATTATCTGTTTTGGCTTATCTATTTTAATAATGTTTTCAAAACTATTTAGGTTATCTTTACTTACAAAAATAAGTCTTTCATATGATTCATAGCTTTTCTTTTCTAACATTATTTTTAATTTTGCTTTAAAGCTGTCTCCAAAAACACGGTTCATGTCATTATGAACCCATGCTATTTTTCGAACATTTTTGTTTTTACTTGCAAACAATCTAGTAACTGGTCCTTCAAGGAATGCAATTTCTACATCATAATTTCCTTTTACAAATTTATTATATAGGTACCTTTTTCTAAATAATAGGTCAAAGCTAATTTTTATCTTCTCATAGCGCGTTAATTCTTTAAATGTTTTATCAAAAATTGACACTCTTTTTATATTTGGCTTTAGCTCTTTTTCGAACTCTCCTTTAGCATAAAAAGTAAATATTGTTATATCATATTTATCTGCCAAACTATTAGCAATATCTACAAGTACTCTTTCTGCTCCTCCAAGTGTAAGCCCCGTAATTCCAAATAAAACTTTTTTCATAAATCGTCTCCTTTAAAATTTTGGTGAAACGTTTGTGGCGGTTCTATACGTTTCTTTTTATTAATCATTATTAAATTTATATTTTTTTATTTTATTTATTAGCAATGTCCCGAGCACAACTACCATCATCATACTAGACGAATTGAAGAAAGTGTATCCAGATAGCGTTGATAAAGCAAAGCTAAATAACAATCCTCCTAAGTACATCATATACTCTGAATCAATTTTTTTTCTATTTTTAAATCCAAATACTATTCCATATATTAGTAGCCATATAAATGGTCCTATGTATAAAGCAAAGCCTAATAAGCCAAAGTTAGTAATCAAAGCAAGCATTTCTATTTCAAGCACAAGCTCTCTAAAATTCGCCATATATCCATTTCCAAAAATAATTAAAATAGGATTAGCTTGATTTTTTATTAAGAAAATATTGTATATCATTTGTTGCCTTCTCATATCGTTGTTTATAACTTGGTGTTCTTTTGCATAATTGTATAAGTCAATAACGGATTGTTGGGCCGGCTTACTCATTTCTTCTTCTTTTACATCGTCTGCATCAATTCTTTGTTTTATTTTTAGTAAACTTCCAGATATATGTGATTCTTCCCCTTGGTCAACTATATCCCCTTGTATATCTTTTAAATGTTTTCTTCTTGCAATGGTATTTGAGCCAATAACTGCAATTAAGCAAATTACAGCAATAACAGATAACGCAATACCTATAACGACATATTTATTAAGCTTTTGTTTTTGCAAAATAGCTGTTAATATTTCACTTACTGCATATGCTCCTAATACTAAAATAAAGCCAAATAATCCGGACTCTTGTTCCAATTAAAAAACATAGAAAAGCCCCAATAGCAATGAGTAATGGTATAATAATTGTTTTCTTTACTTGTTTAAGCATAGGTAAAATGACAAAGAGTCCAAGAGTTAATATTGCGCTTAAGCTATTTCCAGATTCGAACCATCCTTTATATCCCATTTTTTCAATATATGTTGATGATGTGGTTCCTGTAATAATTGAAATGTAAATTGAAACAATATATATACAAATTGCTATTAATATGCTCTTCTTTAGTTTACCCGTGTTGTCATTTTTAAAAACATATGTATATACAAACAGATTCAAAATTAAGAAACTATAGTTTACTATATACTGAGCTTCATGAATAATGTTGCTATATGAAATTGTAGTACGTACTGTGTTAAATAATGCAAGGTGTATAATTCCATAAATTAAATATATAAGTCCTATTATAGTTATTTTTCCGTTTAAATTTACATTTAAAGAAAATTATAATTGCTACAGCAATTGTTATAATTGGTCTTATAAATGTAGAAGGAGAAATACTTGTGTTAAATGTATTTCTAAATAAAAAACTAGCCATATCCAAAATAGGACATAGAATTATAAATAAACACAAAGCATTTTCAATTGTAATCTTTTTACGTAGTTTCTCCATTTTTTTCCTTCCTTTATTTTATAGTATTCTAAACAATGTATAAGCAATTTTATAAGTTGCTTTGTTCATACATCTCATATAAACATTCTTCATTCTTTTTTTTCTTAAAAGCTTATTCTTTTTCCATTCCGGAAAAAGAATATTTAATCTTTCCCATGTTAAATTTAATAATTTTTTTCTTGTGTTTTTATCTCCTATTTTTGCCATTCTTTTTAATGAGCTACATAGCAAATATCTAGCATATGTGTATTCTAGCACTTCTTTATACTCGTTCCATAGTCCTTGATTTTTATAGAATTCAAGTACATGATCTAATACATCGAAAATCTCTTTTGTTCTTTCATTTTGAGTGTTTGAAATTGAATTTGACCTTTGTATGTAATGGATAAACGGTTCCTTTACAAATCCGATTTTGTTTAGTTTTGGTAATATCTTATAGAAAAACTCTACATCTTCATATCTTAGGCCTTCAGGGAACAATATCCCTGAATTCATTACTATATCTTTCTTATATAGTTTGTTCCACGCCACTACTCTAGCTATTTCTATTGCTTCTTTTTTTGAGTGATATATCGCACCAGTGTCAATCCTTCTTTTATTTGGATATTCCCATATGAAGTCACATTCTACCATGTCGTAATCCCCTTTTTGCGCCTCTTTATACATTTTTTCATACATATCTTTTTCAACATAGTCATCTGAATCTATAAAAGCAATATATTCGCCTGTTGCATATGGTATTCCAAAGTTTCTAGCACTTGAGAGTCCACCATTTGTTTTGTTTAAAACCTTTATTTTTTCAGGATACTTTTCTTGGTACGTTTCAAGTATTTTACCAGAATTGTCCTTGCTTCCATCATTTACTGCTATTATTTCAATATCTTTTATTGTTTGATTTATTAGTGTATCGAGGCATCTAGCCAAATATGGCTCCACATTATATACTGGTACAATTATGCTAACTTTCGGCATTTAATCACTCCTTTTTAAATATGCCTTTATATTTACAGTAAGCAAAATTCTCTTAATCAGTTGCTTGAAGTTTCTTATTTTTATGTTTTGTATCATTTTTCTTTGTTTTATTTCTAATATGAATTTGTTTTGGTCTTCAGGTTTTAGCTCTTTAAGTTTTGTAATAATAGCATTTGTATAATATATTCTTAAATTTTCCTTTGCTCTTTTTGAAATTGAACATTTTTCTATTGCACTTACCATATTATCATATGCCTTAAGAGCATCATTCATTTTCCTTATGGTTTTTGCATAGTCTTCACTTCTGGTAATGCTATTAGTGCTTTGAACGTAATTATATCCATAGTAATCAACTGAGACTGCACTTTTAGCATTTATAACTATTATTGGAATTAGCCCAAAGTCCTCATGGTAAAGCAGATTAGTATCAAATTTAAATCCTTTTTGAATTATATAATCTCTTTTAAATAAGTAAACGCATGGAGAATCTAATAATACATCTGTTGGAAAGAGCATTTCAAATGCCTCTTCCCCTGTCATTGATTCAAATGTTGCTCCACCAATTTTTTTAATTATGTTTCCATTTTCATCTACTCTTTGTAGCTTAAATTTAATTATTTCAGTTTCATCTTTAATATACTTATCTAGTTTGCTTATTAGTTCTTTTTCAATATAATCATCAGAATCAACAAACATTATGTAATTTCCAGTAGCATGCTCTATACCAAAGTTTCTAGTATCCGCAACTCCAGTATTATTCTTTTTATAATATACTACATTTGGCATTGCACTTGCGTACTCTTTTATAACACTTTCGCTTCCATCTGTTGAGCCATCATTTACTATTACTATTTCTGTGTTTGGTAAATCTTTTAGTGAATTTAGGCATTTACTCAAATATTTTTCAGTATTATATACTGGAACAATAACGCTTAATTTTGGCATGAATTTTCTTCTTTCTTTTCCCTTATTTTTCTGCTATTATTCTATATTGAAATCCGCCTTTTGTCAATGTTTGACAGCAAAAAAGAGCAACTATAAAATTGCCCTTTTTACTTAATGATTTTATTTAGCTTATCTATTTGTTTATCATTAAAGTCAACTGGATCAAAACGGTTTTGTATCATAAATCCTTCTTCTATAAATTTTTTCATATGTACATATATATCTTCTGTTTTCTTATATGTTACATAACCAAATCTGCCTTGAATCTCTTCACAACTATCTGACACATCTGTTGTTATTATTGGAAGGCCCAATGTAAACGCTTCTACAAATACAACTGGATATCCTTCATAATCTGATGATAGCACTAGGCAATCACTTATTTTAAAATATGGATATGGATTTTTCTTTCTTCCTAGGAAAACAACTTCATTTTGTAGGCCTTTCTCTTTAACCATCTTTTTGTATTCATCTGTACTTTCGCCATCTCCTACAAGCAAAACTCTAAATGGAAGGCCATCTATCTTAAGTCTCTCAGCAGCTTCAATTATGCGTGATACTCTCTTTTGCTTTTCATAGTGTCTCCCCACATTTATAAAAGTAGTAATCCTTGTATCTCTTCCAATTTCTATTTTCTCTTGCGCTTGCTTTCTAATCTTTTCATAGTCAATTATATTATTTATGACTTCTGTAATATTTTTTCTTTCTGGAAATATATCCAAATATGATTCTCTTGCCTCACTGGAAACAAACACTATATGCTTATATTTTTCATGGTGTACGTTTTCATAAAATGATTTAACTCTATTTTCATCACCATCAAATAAGCTTTTGTAATCTGCATGCACCCATAATGCATTGTTGTGGCTTGCTGTTCTTGCCATAAAACCTGCAGGAAGAGAATAAGTAGCAAAACATGCTGAAAAGTCAAATTTATTTTTATACTTACAAATAAAGCATAATCTTTTTATTAAATTTATGATTTTTCTAATAGGTATTAGTTTAAAGTCACTTACTCTATATTCAATAACATGTACGTTCTTGTTTAAGTCCTCAAGGAAAATTCCTTCGTTTCTTTCAAGAGCTAGTGTAATGCTATATTCTTTATCTTCTGCGAGTCTGTTCAAAAGTGTAACAAGGGCTGTTTCAATTCCTCCTAAATCAAGGCTATGTGCCGCAAAAAAAACTTTTTTCATTTTATATCCTCTTTTTGTTATATGTTTTAGAATATTGTATAGTTAATTATGTGTTTTGTCAAACAAAAACATGGCAGATTTATTATTAATCTGCCATGAAAAACTATTTACAAAATTTGTGGTTTCCTATTTGCACAGTCTGTGGTCTAGACCAAATCCATGCACTCGTTGCTGTATTTGGATTATAATAATAAATTGCACCATAAGATGGATCCCAGCCATTTAGTGCATCTTGGGCTGCTTTTTTAGCAGTTTCATTTGGCGATAAATTTATTTGTCCATCACTGACAACGCTAAATGCACCTGTTTGATATATTACTCCTGATACAGTATTAGGAAAACTTGAACTTTTAACTCTATTTAGTACAACCGCACCAACAGCTACCTGGCCAGCATATGGTTCTCCTCTACTCTCAGCATAGATAAGTCTAGCTAGTAAATTTAAGTCATTCGTATTTGACACTGCACTTCCTGAATTATTACTACTTTGCATTATTCCCATAGCAGCAAGTGTTTTTGGACCAGCTACTCCATCTACTGTTAGTCCATTTTTTCTTTGAAAGTATTTCACTGCATTTAGAGTTTTAGTTCCATATATTCCATCTATATTTCCATTATAGTATCCCCATCTTTTGAGTTTTGCTTGTATCTGTGTAACCTCGTCTCCTCTTGAACCATATTTTGAAAGTGCTTCGACGTGATTCAAATCATTTCTAATAAATGCATTGTACATTAAAAACACAATAAACACTAAACATATTATTATTCTCTTCTTGTTTCTTTTCATAAAAATCTCCTGAAAATTCTGCTCATATTTACTTTTTATCATTTCCAGAAAATTCTTTTTTATTCTAAAATAGAACATTCCTCTATATGAGAAATGTTCTATTTTATTTTCTTTTTTAAAAAATTCCTATAATGTTTCCATCTTTGTCTAAATCAATACTTTCTGCCGCAGGTACTCTAGGGAGTCCTGGCATTGTAAAAATACTTCCTGAATATATTACAATAAATCCTGCTCCTGTTTTTGGAGTTAAGTCTCTTACGTGTATTGTGTAATCATCCCTGCATTCTAAATTTTTCGGATCATCTGAAAGTGAATATTGTGTTTTTGCTATGCATATCGGCAAATTGCCAAGTCCCATTTCTTCAATTGTTTTTATTCTTTCTTTTGCCTTTTCAGATAGTTCTATGTCTTTTGCTCCATATATTTTTTGTGCAACTTTCCTTATCTTTTCTTCGATGTTATCTTCTAATTTATATGTATAATTTACTTTTGTTTCATTTTCGCATAGTTTTGTTATCTGCTCTGCTAGGTCTTTTGCACCTTCACCTCCATTTGCCCATGCTTCTACTAGACTTAGGTTTACTCCTTCTGCTTTTAGCATTTCTCTTAATAGCTCTATTTCTTTTTCTGTGTCTTGAGTATATCTATTTATTGCAACAATTACATTAAGTCCAAAGTTTTTCAGGTTTCTTATATGCTTTTTAAGATTTTCGTAGCCTTTTCTTAGATATTCTATGCCTTCATTGTTAAGTTGTTCTACTTCCATTCCACCATGGTATTTTAAAGCTTTTATTGTTGCTACACATACTACAGCGTTAGGCGTTTTCCCTAAAAGCCTTGTTTTAATATCCATAAATTTTTCTGCCCCTAGGTCTGCTCCAAATCCGGCTTCTGTAACAACGTAATCTGCTAGTTTAAGGCCCAATTTTGTTGCAACAACACTGTTACATCCATGAGCAATGTTTGCAAATGGACCTCCGTGTACAATTGTTGGTGTATGTTCTAGAGTTTGCACAAGATTTGGATTTAACGCATCTTTTAACAAAACTGTTAATGCACCTTCTGCTTTTAAATCTCTTGCGTAAATCGGTTCATTTTTACTGTTGTATCCAACTAATATGTTTCCTAATCTTTCTTTAAGATTATTTAAGCTAGTTGCCAAACAAAAAATAGCCATTATTTCTGATGCAGCAGTAATATCGAATCCATCTTCTCTAGGTTCAAGATTTTTTTCTCCAGATAGACCTATTTCAATTTTTCTTAATGATCTATCATTCACGTCTAAGCAACGTCTCCATATTACTTCTTTAAAATCCAATTCATTTCCGAAATAAATATGGTTATCAATCATACTAGCTAATAGATTATTTGCAGAAGTAATTGCATGCAAGTCTCCTGTAAAATGCAAATTGATATCTTCCATTGGAGCTATTTGGGCGTGTCCTCCTCCCGTTGCTCCACCTTTTAATCCAAATACAGGTCCTTGAGATGGTTCACGCAGAACAGCTATTGATTTCTTTCCAATTTTCCTTAATCCATCTGCAAGGCCAATTGCTACAGTTGTTTTTCCTTCGCCCATCGGAGTAGGATTTATTGCTGTAACAAGGATTAACTTTCCATCTTCCTTTTCAGAAAGTCTTTCATATGTTTTGCTTGAAATTTTTGCTTTAAATTTCCCATATGGTTCTAATTCATCATCCATTATAGAAATCGATTTTGCAATCTCTGTTATAGGATTAAGTTTTGTATTTCTTGCAATTTCTATATCTGTCATTGTGTTCACCTTCCTTTTTGTTTATAAAAATAAAATATCTATAGTAGTCCTCCAACAAATCCTCCTATTATAGCCCCTACAATGACTTGTTTTGGAGTATGCCCTAAGACTTCAACTAATTTTTCTTGGACCTGTCCAGTTGTAAGTCCAGGTGTTTCTATTATTTTGTTAAGTAATTTTGCTTGTTTGCCAGCTGCTCTTCGAATTCCTGCTGCGTCATACATTACAACAAAAGCAAAAATAAGTGATAATGCAAACATTCCTGAGTTAAATCCATATTCTTTCCCAATTAATGCTGATAAGCAGCACACAACAGCTGAGTGAGAACTTGGCATTCCGCCAGCTCCAAGTATTCTCTTAAAGTTGAATTTTTTTGTAGTTATAAGATCTGTTATTACCTTACTTAATTGTATAAAAAACCATGTTAATAATGGCAAATACACAAATTTACTTGTTACAATTTCTAAAAAAATATCCATATGTTTTAGCCTTCTTCTCCTGTAAAACTTTCTTCAACAATTTTGTCTTCTTTTTGTATTAATATGTTAATCTTTTTTTCAGCTTCTTCGAGTATTTTACTTGCTTGTTTTGAAAGTTCCATTCCTTCTTCAAATTTTTTTACGGAATCTTCAAGGTTTAGATCTCCTTTTTCTAATTCCCCTGTAATTGTTTCTAATTTTTTCATCGTTTCTTCAAAGTTCATAGTATTTCCCCCATTACATTATTTTAGCACTTTTCTTACCATCACTAAACAGTAATTGTACTTCGTCTTCTTTATTTAGCATACTTGCATTTTTGATAATTTGCCCGTTTTTTTGAGTTATGCAATATCCTCTTGTAAGAGTTTTTAAAGGGCTCAATGTGTCAAGTTTTGAAATTGTTTTTCCTGCTATAACTTTAGATTGATTAAGCTTTATATTTATTGAATTTACCATTGTTTTAATGCTTTTGTCTATTAAAACATATGCATCATTTACTTTTTGTTTAGGCATAGTATATGCTCTGGATTTCATGCATTTCTCATATCTCATACGCATAAGTTCTGTTTTTCGTTTTAATAGCACTTTATATCTACTTCTATAATTCTGTAATTTTTGTTTCAATTCAAATACATCAGTTACTGCTAATTCAGCAGCCGCAGATGGTGTTGGCGCTCTTAAATCTGCCACAAAATCAGCTATTGTAAAATCAGTTTCATGGCCTACTGCAGAAATTATTGGAATCTCTGATTCATATATTGCCCTTGCAACAATTTCTTCATTAAATGGCCATAAATCTTCAAGAGATCCACCACCTCTAGCTATGATTAATACATCAGCCAATTTGTTGTCGTTCATAATTTTTATTGCATTTGCAATTTTTTGAGCAGCGCCTTCTCCTTGTACTGGAACTGGTAGCAATCTTATGTATACATTAGGATTTCTTCTTGTGCTAACATTTATTATGTCTCTTATAACAGAACCTGTTTTAGACGTAAGTACACCTATTACTTTTGGCATCATTGGAACTTTCTTTTTATGTTCTTCGTTAAATAACCCTTCTTTTTCAAGCTTTGCCTTTAATTCCTTATACGCTGTATATAAAGCCCCCATTCCTTCTTCTTGCATTGCTTTAGCGTAGATCTGGTAAACTCCGTCTCTTTCGAAAACAGAAACTGTGCCAAACACTAAAACTTTCATACCATCTTTTGGGGTAAAATTTAAAGTAGCAGTTTGTCCCTTAAACATAATGCACTTAATAAGAGAATTTTCATCTTTTAATGTAAAGTACATGTGTCCTGTATAGTGCAGTTTAAAGTTTGAAATCTCTCCTTTTACAAGTACATTGTTTAGAAATTCGTCACTTGCTACTTTTTCTTTCATATATCTATTTAATTCTGTTACTGTAATTGGCTCTATTTTCATAAGCAAATGCTCCCTTTTACTCATTTACGATACTTGCAAGTATTCCATTAACAAAAACGTGAGAATTATCTTCTCCATATTTTTTAGAAAGTTCTACCACTTCATTTATTATTGCTTTATATGGCAGATTTTGATACTTTATTTCCAATATTGCAAGTTTCAAGAGGGCTAAACTTACTTTTGAAATTCTTTCAATTTTCCAGTCAGCCTTGAGGTTTTGTTCTATTAACTTAATAATTTCATCTTTGTGCTCAGTTATCCCTGTAATAATATCTTTGACATATTTTTTTGCACTTTCATCTTCAATTTCATAATTGTCAAAAAAATCATCTACCTGCTCTATGTCTAAGTCTTTTTGTATTTCTGCTCCATATAAAAATTTAAAGGCAGTTTCCCTCATTGCTGATCTATTCATTTTTTCCTCCAATTGATACTTGTTTCACAAAAAGTAGAGGTCAGAAATCCAGTTTATCTTTGATTTCTGACATCTTACTTTTTTATAATTTATCAATAAAATTTTTCATTTTTTCTTTTACTTCGAATTTATTGTGTTGAATATAGTTTCCTATAAATGCTCCTATAAATACAAGTATTATTCCAATAATTAGTCTGTATAAATTTGTAAAAAGCAACAATATTCCTACTAAAATGCCAATAATAGCCCCTCTGTATTCTATTATAAACTTCTTAAATCCTTCCATGTTAGCTATTCCTCCTTTTTAGCAGGTTCTGTTTTAGGTGCAATATTCTTAACTCTAATATTAACTTCTTTAACTTCCAAGTCTAATGATGTTTTTATTGTTTCTTTTATTCTTGCCTGTAAATTATTTGATAAATCTTTTATTACTGTGCCTGGTTTTACCGTAAGATTAACAAGTACTCTAACATTGTTTTCATCATCCAAAAAGACACGACTAGTAATGCTTTCTGTATTTTCAAATCCTTTTACAACACTATTTGTTAAGTTCTCTAGAGTTTCTCTAGTTACCATTAGTTTTCCACTGTCATTTTCAAGCATTAATCCTTCTTTTCCATTTTTGTCATCTGTAGATCCATCAAAAAATACAGCTTTTATTGCTAATAAAATAAAAACAATGCATACACCTAAAATAATATTTGATATTATACTATTTGCTAGTCCTATTTTAATTATTTCATGGATTACATCTATGTCTAACCAACCAAATACTACTAAACAAAATAATACTGATATAATTAATATAATATTTGAGAATAGCGCTAATGTTATTTTTTCGATTATTTTCATTTTAATTCCTTCCTATTCTTCTTTGTTGTTTGGTTCTTCTACTGTAGTAGTTCCGTCTGGAACTGTAGTAACCCCTTGGACATGAACATTTACTTCTAATACATTTAAGCCTGTCATTGTTTCAACAGCTTTCTTTACTCTATTTTGTATTTCAAAAGCAACCTCTGGAATTCTTGTTCCATATTCTACAATAATATTTACATCGATTTTTGCTTCTTTTTCTCCAACTTCTACTTTTATTCCTTTAGCAAGATTTTTCTTTCCACTTAAAACTTCTGATATTCCACCAGCAAATCCGCCAGACATTCCAGCTACTCCTGGCACTTCAGATACAGCTACTCCTGCTATTACAGCGACAACATCATCTGCTATTTTTATAGTATTTGGTTCTTCGTTCTTAACCTCCTCTGCAGCTGCCTCAACCTCATTTACTTTTAATTCTTCATTTTCTTCCATAATAAAACCTCCTATTTTTATTTTATATCATGTATATAATATATGTCTTTCTTAGTATACCAATATATTCATTTTTTTACAACTGTTTTTTTATGTTTTAATCTATATTTTATTCTTTTTCGAACATGTCTGCAACATTTATATGATTTCCTCTTAAAAAATCTCCTATAGGCATTCTTTTGGCATTTTCTCCTTGCACTTCCTGCAAAGAAAGTATTCCCTCTTTTGCTTTTACATAAAATCCTGCTTTGTCGTTTACATATAAAATTGTTCCTGGCTCTATATTTTTAAATTTGTAATCATATTCCTTAAATTCAGTAAATATATCAAAAAATTTCTCATTTGTAAGTGCATCAGCTTTCCAGAATTTGATCTTTTTTCCATTCAAAAAACTATATGCTCCCATTATTGGGTTTAGTCCTCTTATCAAATTTTTGATTTCGGTTGCAGTTTTATTTTCCCAGTCAATATTAGCCATTTCTTTGCTGAGCATCGGAGCTAAGGAAAAGTCATCTCCTTGCTTTATTCTATTTATCGTTCCATTTTCAATTTTACTTAATGTTTCTATCAAAAGCTTCGCTCCAATTTTTGATAATCTGCCCCATAATTCTCCTGTTGTTTCATCTTCTCCAATTGTAACTTCTTGTTTTAATAGAATGTCTCCAGTATCCATTCCAGCATCCATGTACATTGTTGTTATGCCTGTTGTTTTTTCTCCATTAATTACCGCCCATTGAATAGGCGCTGCCCCTCTATATTTTGGGAGCAGTGATCCATGAACATTTATACAGCCTAGTTTTGGAATATCTAGTAATTCTTGAGGTAAAATTTTTCCATATGCTACAACGCAAATCAAATCAGGTTGTAAATCTTTTATTTGGTCAATAAAATCTTTGTTATTTCTAACCTTTTCAGGTTGCATTACTGTTAGTCCATGATTCACAGCAAATTGTTTTACAGGAGATGCAACTAGTTTCATGCCTCTGCCTTGTGGTTTATCAATATTAGTAACGACCGCTAGTATGTCATGTTTTGCTTCATATAATGCTTTCAGTGACTCCTCTGCAAAGTCTGGCGTTCCCATAAAAACAATTTTCAAATAAATCACTCCTTTTTAATTTGTTTGGTCTTCTGGGTTAATAATTTCCAATGTTCCTGGTAAGATTTTATCAATAAATAGTTCTCCATTAAGGTGGTCTACTTCATGGCAGATAGCTTGAGCTAATAGTTCTTTTGCTTTTATCTTTATTTCTTTACCTTCTTCATTTAAGGCTATAACTGTAACTTCATTAGGTCTTACAATTTTACCAAATTTATTTGGAAAACTTAAGCATCCTTCTTCTACAGTCTGTTCACCTTTTTGCTTGATTATGTTAGGATTTATTAAAACAATTTTTTCTCCAGGTTCTCCTGTATCAATTACTATAATTCTTTTTAAAATTCCAACTTGTACAGCAGATAAACCAACTCCATTATATTTATGCATTGTCTCAAACATATCATTTATTAATTCACGTACTTTTTGATCTATTTGTTCAACTTCTCTAGATTTTTTTCTTAAAATCTCGTCTCCTTCTTCTCTTATTGTCCTTATTGCCATTTGTTTCCTCCTTATTTTTACATCATGTTATTTGGGTTTATATCAACAAATATGCTTATATCCTTTTTACTGCTTTTATAATACTCTTCTAAACTAGCATTAATTTTGTTGATAACATTATTGGTAAAATTACATTTTATAATTATTCTCCAGCGAAATCTATTTTTTATTCTGTTAATTGGAGATGGTATTGCCTTTGATATAAAAAAACTATTATCTTTATATTTGTTCAAAATTTTAGCTAATTTTTCAGCTGCTTTTTTTACCATTATCTCATTTTTACCATTTATGCCAAGTACTATTATATCGCAAAATGGCGGATATTTCAACCTTTCTCGCAAACTAATTTCTGCATTATAAAATAACTCATAGTCTTGTTTTTTTGCATATTCTATGCTAAAGTGGTCTGGATTATATGTTTGAATTACGACTTCCCCTGGTGTGCTCCCTCTTCCTGCTCTTCCTGCTACTTGGGTAAGTATCTGAAATGTCCTTTCGCTTGCGCGGAAATCATCAATATTTAGGCTACTATCTGCTGCAATTACTCCAACTAGTGTTACATTTGGAAAATGATGCCCTTTGACAACCATTTGTGTTCCAATAAGGATATCAATATTCTCATCTTTAAACTTATTCAAAATTACCTCATGAGAGTTCTTCCTTGTTACTGTATCTATATCCATTCTTATTGTACTAATACCAGGAAAAACATTATGTATTTCACTTTCTAGTTTTTGAGTTCCAGTTCCAAAATACTTTATGTTTTTGCTTCCACATGTTGGACAGTTTATAAGGTTATGTGTCTCAAATCCACATAAATGACATTTTAATTTATTTTCATCTTTATGATATGTAAGAGTTACATTGCAATTTTTGCATTTTGCAGTAAAACCACAATTTCTGCACATAACAAATGTTGAATATCCTCTTCTATTTAAGAAAAGTATGGTTTGTTTCTTGTTTTTAAGGTTTTCTTCAATTTTGTTGTGTAGTAATGTGCTAATCATTGATTTATTGCCTTGCGCAAGTTCATCCCTTAAGTCTACAATATTCACTTTAGGTAATTTAGATTTATTCGCTCTGTTTTTTAGTGTGAGCAATTTAATTTTTCCTGCTTTAGCTTTGTAAAATGTATTGATATCTGGTGTTGCACTTCCTAAAACTAGCGGAATATTATTATTTTTAGCTAAATAATATGCAATTTCTTTTGCATTATATCTTGGAGTCATTTCGGATTTGTATGATGAATCGTGTTCTTCATCTATTAGAATAATACCCAAATCTTCAACTGGTGCAAAAATCGCGGACCTTGCTCCAATAATTATTTTTGTTTCATTTTCTTTAATCTTTTGCCATTGGTCAAATCTCTCACCAATAGATAATTTGCTATGTAATACAGAAATGCAATCACCAAATCTTGCTAAAAATCTATCAACCATTTGTGGAGTTAAAGAAATTTCCGGCACCAGCATCATCGCTCTTTTTCCTTCTTTTAAAACTTCATCTATTAATTGTAAATAAATTTCCGTTTTTCCGAGATCCTGTTACTCCATATAATAAAAATTCCTCAAATCGTTTTTCTCTTATGGATTTTTTTATACTTTCAAACGCAATGCTTTGCTCTTCTGTAAGTTTTAAAGGCATATCTCTTTTAACATCTTTGTTTTGAAAAGGATTCCTTTCTATTTTTTCTTCAATTATCTCAATATAACCTTTTTTTTCGAGTGTTTTAGTTATTGCTCTACTGGTATCGCTCAAAAGCTCTAAATCTATAATATGAATGCCATCATTTTCATGTAAAATTTCAAGACTCCTTATTTGTTTTGGACTCTTAATAGCATTTTCGTTTATTTCATCTTCAATTTCTTCCCAATCTCTTTTTAAATAAACAAATTGTCCAATTTTTTCTTTTACCTTATTGCCGAATAACTCCGTGGTGGTAGCATTAATTTCATGCAGTCAGATATGTTGCAAAAGTATTTACGTGCCATCAAAATTGCTAATTCTACTTTATTTTCTGGAATAACTCCATGTTCTATTTTTGCAATTTCTTTTACCTCGTATTCTGAAGTTTCTTTAGTGCGTATTACATAGCCGGGTTTTAGTTCTTTTCTGTTTCCAAAAGGCACAAGAACTCTAGTCCCAACTTTTATGTCCTTTTCAAAGTTTTTTGGGATTAAGTAGTCAAACGTTTTATTAAGTGTTTTTACATTACTATCTATTATAACTTCTGCAATCATGATTGCTCCTTAAATTCTATATAATAAAGCCGGATGCCAGAGTTTAATAACCAGTTAATATATTATTTATTCCTGGCTTTTTGTTTTCTGACTTCCAGCTTATATCTCAAATGCAAAAATCATTTCTTTTGTTGCATTTTATATTCATTTTCAATAATAGTCATTATAATTTGTACGGTCTTTTCTAAATCATCATTTTTTAAAACATAATCATACAAAGAAATCTTTGATTCTTCATAATCGAATCTATTGAGCCTCAGCTCAATCTCTTTAATGTCAGGCTTGTCTTCTCTTTTCTCTAGTCTCTTTCTTAGTTCTGCTTTTGGTACTCTTAAAAATATAGTAACTATTTTCACGTCGTTTTTTAAAAGATTAATAAGTCCTTCAGTTCCATTTACATCGATATCTTTTACGATAATTTTTCCACTTTGTATTTTTTCATTTAAGAGCTTTTTTGACGTACCATAGTAATGGTTATGGTGAACTGAATACTCGTATAACTCTCCTGCTTCTATCATTTCTTCAAACTCTTCAGCTGTAACAAAATTGTAAGTCTCTCCAGCTACATCTGTTGCGCGTGGAGGCCTGTCTGTATATGAAGGTAGTGTTGTTACCTTATCCATTCTCTTTAGTAGTTCCCTTTTTATTGTGTCTTTTCCTGCGCCAGCTACTCCTGATAATATTACTAACATATTTCTACCTTTCCTTCCGCTATTTCGTTTGTAGCTAATGTTACTGGTGAACTCTCTTCTACTTTTGTTAATGGTTCATCTCCATTTGCAATTTGTCTTGCTCTTTTTGATGTAGCAATTACTAGTTCATAGCGATTTTTACTATGTTCTAGAAGCTCTTTTACGGTTGGCTTAACCATCATAATAAATCCCCTCCATTTAAATAATATAGTTTAAGATTATTCTTCTACATAAATGTCCTTTTCATCTTTTTCAAATCGTCCAGCGACTGTTTCAGGTTGTACAGCAGATAAAATAACATGTCCTGAGTCCATAATTAAAACTGCCCTCGTTCTTCTTCCATATGTTGCATCTACCGCCATTTTGTTGTCTTTAGCTTCTTGCACCATTCTTTTAATAGGTGCAGATTCTGGACTTACTATAGCTATTATTCTACTAGCCGAAACAATATTTCCAAAACCAATATTAACTAATTGCATAATCATCCTCCTTATTCAATATTTTGAATTTGCTCTCTGATGTCTTCTATAACTGTTTTTGTTTCTATGACCAAATTAGTAATTTCTAATTTATTAGCTTTAGAACCAATAGTATTTGTTTCTCTATTCATTTCTTGAACTATGAAATCAAGTGTCTTTCCACATGGTCCATCTTTTTTTAATGTGTTCTTAAATTGAGAAATATGACTTCCAAGTCTTGTAAGTTCTTCTTGTACAGAGCATTTATCTGAATATATTACAACTTCTTGAGCAAGTCTCGTTTGGTCCACAACGTCTGTTTTAAGTAATTCCTTGATTCTGGCTTCTAATTTTGCAATATATTCTTCTACAAGCCCAGATGATAATTCAGAGATGTTTTTTATTTTTTCTTCGATTTGATTTACTCTTGATTCAAGATCCTTTGCTATAGATATTCCTTCTTGTTTTCTCATTTCAGTAAAATTATCTAATGCCTCATTTAATGCATTTTCAAGTTCGCCCCAAAGTAATTCCTCATCTTCATTATTTTCTACTGTTAAAACTTCTGGAAGTCTTGTAATATCCATTACATTTATTGCATTTCGTAGTTCTGTTTCTGCTGCTAAATTTTGTATTTCAGCTAAATATTGTTTTGCAAGCTCCTTGTTAATATTTATGTTTATTCCTTTATCGCTTAAGTTTACGAAAGATACAGATACATCTATTTTTCCTCTATTAATACGGTTTAATACTGCTTTTTTTATTTTTTCTTCTAAAAAGCTAAGGTTCCTTGGCAATCTAATCGATACTTCTGAGTACTTATGGTTTACAGCCTTAATTTCTACAATATAATTTCTGCCGTCATTTTCGTATTTTCCACGTCCATACCCAGTCATGCTTTTTATCATTTTTATTCCTCATTTCTTTTCTTTGTTTTTTTAGTTGTTGTTTTAGCCTGTGTTTTTGTTTGTTTTGCAGGTTTACTAGAGGCTTTAGAAGCAGTAGTTGTTTCCTTAACTGTCGATTTCTTTGCTGTTGTTTTGCTAGCTCTTTTAGTAGTTGTTTTAGCTGTAGTAGATTTTTTAGCTTTTACCTCTGTTTCTTTTACGCTAGTTTCTTCTTCTTCCTTTTTTATGCTTTTTGTTGTTCTTTTTGTTTTTGGTTTTTCTTCTTTATTTTCTGTTTTTTTATTCTTAGTTTTGTCTGATTCTGTTTTAGCATTTTTCCTTCGACTTGTTTTTTCTTTCTTTTCTGCCATGTCCTCTTTTTTCTCTTCAATTTTTTGCGTTTTGCTTGATGCTTTCTTTGTTTCTTCTTTCTTAACGTCTTTTGAAGTACGTGATTTATTATTTTTTACTTTTTCTTTTTCAAGTTTTTCTTCTTCTTTATCAATTTCTTTATCTTTGTCCATTTCTATTAAAACATCATCTTTATTGTTTGATTTTTCTTTCATAACAATATCTTTTATATCGCCACGTTTTTCTTTATTTGCCTTAATGCAAATTCCAATTCCTTTTAAGCTATAATATATTCCAAAAGCAAGAGGCGTTAACATAAGTAATTTAGTAACTGTATCTCCAAAATTAAAGTATGTATATGGTATGAAGTAAATAAATATACTTACGAATAGAAATTCTACACCATGTAAGCCTATATGTCCTTTTCCCTTTGAAAATGCTTCTTCAAATAAAATAATTGAGGTTCCAAGTACTACCATTGAGAAAATTGCTGTATCTTCAATGAATGTGCTTTTTTCCAATTTAAAATATCCCATATTTATTAATATGAAAAATAAAATTATTAAACAAGCAACTAAAAGATTTCTTATAACATTTCTATCTCTTCTATCTTTTACATCTTTTGGAAGCTTTTTTCTCTCTTTTGCTTCTTTTTCCATTTCTTTTGCCATTTCTTCTTTCATTTGAATGCACTCCTTTTATACTTCTTCTAATTCGTAAAGAATGTTACTTGCCATAACTATAGGTGCTGTTTCTGTCCTCAAAATTCTATTTCCTAATGAAACTGCAATTCCTCCTTGACCGTTTGATAGCTTCAACTTCTTGTCTTTCTAGTCCTCCCTCTGGTCCTATAATAATAGCAACTTTTTTTATCTCTTGTTTCATATGTTTTTTTAGTACACTTTTTAACGAATTTTCTTTTTCGTCTTCATATGCAATTAATACTATATCACATTCTTTTAATTTTTCATATATATTTTTCAAATTCTGTGCAAAATTTATTTTTGGAATTATGTCTCTTTTGGATTGTTTTGCAGCAGTTTCAGCGATTTTCTGCCATCTTTCCAATTTTTTCTTGCTTTCTTTTTCATCCAATTTTACTATACATCTAGACATAGCAACCGGAGTAAATTCTGAAACTCCAATTTCAGTGCACTTTTGAATAATATTCTCCATCTTATCAGCCTTAGGTAATCCCTGAAAAACATGTAAATATACGTTTGGTTCAGTAGTTCCATCATTTTTATTTAGTATATCAAGTAGCACATATTCTTTAGTAATGTTTCTTATCTCGCAATTATATGTATCTCCACTTATTTTATTTCCCACCAAAACTTTTTCACCTAGTTCTAACCTTAATACATTTACAATATGATTTACATCTTCTCCAACAATGCTGGCTGTATTTTCCTGTATTTGTTCTGGATTAACAAAAAATTTCTGCATATAATTTCTCCTTTTTACGCATACTAGTATATCACAAAACCCAGCAAAAGTAAAAACTTTTGCTGGGTTTTGCCAATATAATCATTCTTTTTTTTTTTATTTTATATTATGTGTCTAAATTTTTTCTTTTTACTATAAATTATCGTACCAAGTATTGTGGCCATAGCAATTGGGCAAATTATATTCAAGTAGCTCTTTTTTCCTCTTGGCTCTTGTATAGAAATTAATGGCGGTAATATTTTTCCAGCTATTTTTATTACTTCTCCGTCCTCATTTCTTTCAACGTCAATGCCTTCTTCTATAGTTTCACTTTCTATTGCATCTTTTGTAAAAAAAGTTTTATTTTTCGTTTTTATAATCATATCAGCAGGGTTATTTATATCTTCTACTTCTGATCCTATCGCTATTGGTTTTTGCAATAATAATTTTACAACAATATTTTTGTAATTTTCATCTTCGTCTTTTTCCATTTTGGGCTTAAATGTACTTATCAAGTCGTCTCCATATTTTTTCCATCCGTATTGATTATTTACCTTTTCTGTTGAAATCATTCGTGCATTTTCATTATATCCCAAACTGTCCGAATTACCTTGTGAATCCTTATTTATTATGTGGTCAATTATTGAAATTTTCTCTATTTCTTCTGTCGTTACAATATTGAAGCTATATTCTAGTTCAAGCATTCCTCCATTTAATAATTCATCATCAATTTCTGCAGCAAAAGTATTATTATCCCACATCTTTGCATTATATGCATACAATATTTCGGTTACCAGTGTATCCGTTTTTACGTGACTACTTGTTATGGTTTCAAAAATATCTTCTGTAAGAATTTTTTCTATATCTGCCTCTTCAATTTTCATTGTTGTATCAGAATTTTCAAAAGATTTTTCATGTCCTTCAAGTTCAGAGTCTCTACCATTTATAAATAACGTAATAAAACTTCCATTAGTTGTATCTTTTATCATCTTTATTGTTTGGTTAACATATGGTTCATCATTCGGATCTGGAATGCCATCTGTAATTAAAAAAGTGTATTTTGGACATTCTCTTGCATTATCATCTTTCCAAATTAAATCATGAGCTTTCTTTATAGCTTTAGCTGTTCCTGTACTTCCAAATGCACATTGTTTCTTTATTTCATCAAACATTTTTGTTGTATTCTCTTGGGTACATGGGCTTAGTTTAATTGGATCTGCCGGGGTAGTAGAATATGTTAAGATACTTACCCTTGCTTTATCACCATATTTTTCCTTTATTAAATTTATTAAGGCTTCCATGCCTTCTTTTAAAGCTCTAATTTTAGGCATATATCCTTTATTAACCATGATTTCTTCTATGTGTTTCTGTGTATATTGTGCCAAGTATCTTCTTATAATTCCTTCAGAGTATCCATATTCTTTCGTAAGTTCAGCATATGCAGCTTTTTCTGCTTCTTCTTTTATCTGTAGTTGTAGAGTATGTAAAGACATATTGTTGCTATTGCCTATTGGTTCAATCATTGAACCTGAGCAGTCTAATATAAAACAAATATCAACATCTCCATTTGATACTTGTTCAGTCTCAATGCTTCCTATGTATGTTTTTGTATCTAATCCAGCTAACACATGTCCTTTTGACGATTTAATTCGCATGCTGTCTAATTGCTGGTATACCATTATTTTATTATTATCAAATGATATTACTCTTCCAAAATTTTTTGCATATGAAATGCTACTGTTAAATAAAAAAAGAAATATGAAAATAAAAATTCCTAGTATAAGTCGTATTTTTTTCATATTTGTTCTACCTCCTTTTTTATTTTTTATGCTTTTTAAACTAATTGTTTAAGATTTTATTTTAAAATCTTAACGACAAAGAGTTAATTTCTATGTATTTACATATATTGTATATTTCTTTTAATTATTGTTATTATTGCTTGTTTGTTGGCACATAAAGTGCTTGTCGTGTTGTTAATATGGCTCCTGTAGACGTTGGTGCTGTACCCACACTACCTGTGCTTGCATTCCAATATGTTCCTGCATTTGCAACAGTTTTTCCTTTTTTGCTCCCTCCATCAGCATTTAGTTCATACCTACTTACATAAAAACCACCATAAGTTGCTACACTTGCCGTCAAATTAGTAAAGTCTTCACCCAAAGTAAGTAATGCCTCTTCTTCTGGATCATGGTTGGTTTCTAATAGTTTAGTGTCTCCGGCTTCTGACCAATATCCAGGATTAGATAAATCTGTTTTATATATTACTAATCCACCTGTTATAGTTGTTTCATTTGGGTATATAGAAACACTAAATTACTTTGGTATTGGTGCTTTTTTTCAGCATCTATGCTAGGATATGCCATTGCTACAGCTTTATGGCTCCAGCCTTCTGGTAATTGAATTGCATATTCTTCAACATAATCAAGATAGCTTCTAAATATCGTATTCTCATTTTCAACTTTATGGTTCCATTTTTCTACTGCATCGTTACTACGCGAAAATAACCCTTCATTGTCTGTTCCAATTGTTACAGCTACTCATGCTAATATGAGCAACACAATTACAGTAATTACTAAAGCTATAAGTGTAATCCCTTTTTTATTTTCACTTATCATGTTATTTAACTCTCCATTCTTCTTTTGTTTCATTTATTATACATGTTATGTTCAGTGTTTTCAATTATTTTAATATTACTTATATATTACAAATATATTGCAAATATATTACAAAAAAGAGGTAACACTAAGTGTTATCTCTTTTAACTTATAAATTAATTTATCCAAATAGTCCACGTCTTTTTACTGGTGGTTGCTCATTCATCGTTTTTGCAAGCTCCATAAGGATTGCCCTTTGTTCTGATGTAAGTCTCTTTGGTGTCTGAACTACTACTGTAAATACAAAATCTCCCCTCCAGCTTCCATTTACATTTTTAAATCCTTTACTTCTTATTGTAAATTTTGTTCCTGTTTGGGTTCCTTCTGGAATTTTGTACTTCTCTTTTGTTCCATCTACTAATGGAATTTCTAGTTCAGCTCCTAAAGTTGCTTGTGTAAACGTAATTGGTATATCACATAGTACATGATCGCCTTTCCTTGTATATATACTATGGCGTTTTATGTGTACTATTATGTAGAGGTCTCCTTGAGGTCCTCCATTTGTTCCTGATTCGCCTTGTCCACGTAGTACTACAGTTTGCCCTTCATCAACACCCTCTGGAATCTTTACTGTAATTTTTACATTTTTCTTTATTTTCCCTCTTCCGCGGCAATCTGGGCATGGTTCTTTTATTACTTTTCCTCTGCCCCCACAGTTACTACACGTTCTCGTTGTTTGCATTTGTCCTAACATTGTTGATACTGTTTGTGTCACCTGTCCTGTACCATGACATGCACTACATGTTTCTGGATTTGTTCCTGGTTTGCTTCCTTTTCCATGGCAAGTAGTACATTCTTCATTTCTGGAAATACTTATTTCCTTTTGAACTCCTAGGAAAGACTCCTCAAAAGTAATTTCTATATTTGTTTGAATATTGGCACCTTGCCTTGGTGCATTAGGGTTACGAGTGCTTCTTCCTCCTGCTCCTCCTCCAAAGAAAGATGAGAAAATATCTCCAAATCCTCCAAGGTCGCCAAAATCGAAGCCATTAAATCCTCCTGAGTAGGAATAATAGCCTCCACCAGGTTCCCCTGCTCCTCCTCCGAATCCTGAAGGTCCATTAAAGCCAAATTGATCATACATTTGACGTTTTTGCTTATCAGAAAGCACCTCATATGCCTCAGTTACTTCTTTAAATTTAGCTTCTGCTCCTGCTTTGTCATCTGGGTTCGCATCTGGATGATATTTCTTTGCAAGTTTTCTATATGCATGTTTTATCTCATCATCAGTAGCTGATTTGCTTACACCTAAAACCTCATAATAGTCTCTCTTATTCTCTGCCATGTTTTGCCTCCAAAATTAATTCAAGAGTGAAACGTTTGGGTCTTCACCCTTAAAAGTGAAACGTTTAGAACCGTTCTAAACGTTTCACTCTTTCATTTATTTGTTATCTGGATTTTCTTCTTCAACTTTGTATTCAGTGTCATATACATTTCCGTTGTTTGCTTCTGTATTTGTTTCAGCTCCAGCATTTTGGTCTGTGTTCGCTGATCCATTAGCCTGAGCTTGCTGTGCATATAGTTTTTGAGATATGTCATAGAATACTGTAGTTAATTTCTCTGAAGCTTGCTTAATTGCTTCAGTATCGCTTCCCTCTAATGCTTTTCTTGTTGCTTCTATTTCTGTTTCTACTTTAGCTTTTTCTTCGCCACTAATTTTATCTCCTAAATCATCAAGTGTTTTTTGGCTGTTATATACTAAGCTTTCTGCATTATTACGAACTTCAATTTCTTCTTTCTTCTTTTTGTCTTCATTTGCATGAGCTTCAGCATCTTTTATAGCTTTTTCAATATCTTCATTTGATAAATTAGAAGAAGCTGTAATAGATACTTGTTGGCTGTTTCCTGTTGCTGTATCTTTTGCAGATACGTGAACTATACCATTAGCATCTATATCAAATGTTACTTCAATTTGTGGCACTCCTCTTGGTGCTGGTGGTATTCCTGATAATTGAAATCTTCCTAATGTTTTGTTGTATGCTGCCATCTCACGTTCACCTTGAAGCACATGTACTTCAACGCTTGTTTGTCCGTCTGCAGCTGTTGAGAAGATTTGAGATTTTTTTGTTGGTATTGTAGTATTTCTTTCAATTAATTTTGTAAATACCCCACCATATGTTTCAATTCCGAGTGATAATGGTGTTACATCTAATAATACTAGGTCTTTAACATCTCCTGAAAGTACACCACCTTGAATTGCTGCACCAATTGCAACGCATTCATCAGGGTTTATTCCTTTATCTGGTTCTTTTCCTGTAAGTCTTTTTACCATTTCTTGTACACATGGAACTCTTGTAGAACCACCAACTAATAATACTTTGTGTAACTTATCAGCTGTAATTCCAGCATCTTTTAATGCTTGTGTAACAGGTCCTGATGTTGCTTCTACTAAATCATGAATCAATTCTTCAAATTTAGCTCTTGTTAATGTTACATCTAAGTGTTTTGGTCCTGTGCTATCTGCTGTAATAAATGGTAAGTTAATATTTGTTTGTTGCATTCCAGAAAGCTCTATTTTAGCTTTTTCTGCAGCTTCTTTAAGTCTTTGCATTGCCATTTTATCTGATGATAAATCAATTCCACTTGATTTTTTAAACTCATCTACTAGATAATCCATAATTTTTTGGTCAAAGTCGTCTCCACCAAGTCTTGTATTACCGTTTGTAGATAAAACTTCAAATACACCATCACCAATATCTAGTATAGATACATCAAATGTTCCTCCACCTAAGTCATATACCATGATTTTTTGGTCTTGGTCTTCTTTATCCATACCATAAGCAAGTGCTGCTGCTGTTGGTTCGTTTATAATTCTAAGTACTTCTAATCCTGCTATTTTTCCAGCATCTTTTGTTGCTTGTCTTTGGCTATCGCTAAAGTAAGCAGGAACTGTAATAACAGCTTGTGTTACTTTTTGTCCTAAATAGCTTTCTGCATCTGCTTTTAATTTTTGAAGAATCATAGCTGAAATCTCTGGTGGTGTAAATTCATCTTCTTCTATTTTAACTTTCTTTGTTGTTCCCATTTCTCTTTTGATTGATATTACTGTATGGTCAGGATTTGTAACTGCTTGACGTTTTGCAATTTGACCAACTAATCTTTCTCCATTTTTTGAGAAAGCTACTACAGAAGGTGTTGTTCTATTTCCTTCTGAGTTTGGAATTACAACTGGCTCTCCACCTTCCATAACTGAAACGCATGAGTTAGTTGTTCCTAAATCGATTCCTATAATTTTTGACATAAGTTTGTCCTCCTTAAAAATTAATATATATATTTTAAAATTAATAACTAATTTGCTACTACAACCATTGAGTGCCTTATAACCTTATTTCCTATTTTGTATCCTTTTCTATATACTTCTTTTATTTCTTTCTCTCCCAAAGACTCATCTACTACCGAACTTACAGCTTCATGTAATTCCGGATCAAATGTTGCCCCAACTCCCTCTATTTCTTTTACATTATTTGCTACTAAAACATCTTTAAATTGTTTTAGAACAAGTTCTACACCTTGTTTATAGTTTTCATCAGCAGTTTCCGCATTTGCTGCATTTTCTAAATTATCTAGTACCGGCAAAAATGAGCTTACAATATCGCTTAAGATTGAATTATATAAAAATTCTCTTTCTTTTCCGCTTCTCTTTTTAAAGTTTTCAAATTCTGCCATAAGTCTTTTTAATCTGTCATCTTTTTCTTCTAGTTCTTGCTTTAATTTTATAATTTCATCTGCTTTATTATTTATTTCTTTATTTTCTGTTCCTGTAGCTTGTGTGCTTTCTTCATTTATCTCTTGTTCTTGTTTTTCCTCTTCCATTTTTGTCCTCCTCTAAAACATTCCTTTTCCAAGTTGCTCATTTAACTTTTTGCTTATATATTTCATAACCGAAATTACTTTTGAATAGTCCATCCTTGTTGGTCCAATAATTCCAATTGTACCTAGATCTCTGTCTCCAATTGTATGTTTGAAAGTAACTATACTAAAATCTTTAAGTTCTGAATGTTCATTTTCATCGCCAATATATACATTTATATCTTCTGCCATTCCTGAATTTAAAATATCTAAAACTACATCCTTTTCATCAAGCACATTTAAAAAATTTCTTGCTACATCTAATTTTTTAAATTCTGGAAAATCAAATACTTTATTTGTTCCTTCTAAATACAAGTTTGTATTTTCAACTATCGCATGGTTTATCTGCTCAATTATAGGTCTTATAACATTAACTTCGCCTTTCATTTCCTTCATCATATATTGTTCGAATGGTTTATCAACTTTATCAAGTGGCATTCCGCGGAGTTTGTTGTTAAATAAGAAACTTAAGTTATCTACTTGACTTTGAGTTATATCTTCATCAAATTTTATTATTGTTTCTTTAATTGCTCCTGCATCTGTAAGAATAACTGCCATTAAAACTCTGCTGCCAAGTAGAACAAATTTAATATCTACAATATTATGCATATCTGCTCTTGGGCCAACAGCTAAAGTTGTGTAATGAGTAATCTCTGATAACGTGTTTGTAGCAATTTTAGTTAAATCTTCGATTTCATTTACTTTAGTTTCTAGTTTAGATTTAATATACTGAATTTCTTCAAGACTAATATTGTCGTCTTTTAATAGTTCATCTACATAAAAGCGGTATCCTTTTGCTGAAGGTACACGTCCTGCTGATGTATGAGGCTTATCTAAATAGCCTATGTGTTCAAGTTCTGCCATATCATTTCGGATGGTTGCACTACTACATTCTAGTCCGTAATTTTGTAAAAGAGCGCCAGAGCTAACAGGCTCCGCTGTATTTATGTATTCTTCTATAATAGCCTGCAATATTCTTTTTTTTCGTTCGTCTAGCATTTTTACCACCTCTTTGCTAGCACTTTAAGCTCGTGAGTGCTAACATGGTATATATTATATCCATTTGTACCTTTTGTCAATACTTTTTTTGTGAATTTTATGTGTTTGTTTTTTATCTTTATTCTCTTACACTTTTCTAATTGATTAATTATTCAATGTCACAGATATTGACATATAAAAAAAATATAAATATAATAATTTCAAATAAAAATAAAGGAGGAATTTTAATGAAAAAATATGTTGCTGAATTTATTGGTACTGCTGTTTTAGTATTATTTGGATGCGGTAGTGCTGCAATCGCTGGTGGAAGTTTGGGCACATTAGGTATTGCTTTAGCTTTTGGCCTTTCTATTGTTGCTATGGCATATGTTATTGGAAATATCTCTGGTTGCCATATTAACCCTGCGGTTTCTTTAGCAATGCTCATTAACAAGAAAATGTCTGTAAAAGACTTTTGTTTCTATGTGGTTGCTCAAGTTTTAGGTGCAATTTTAGGTATTGCTCTTCTTTATGCTATTATTGCTAATTGTGGACTTAATGTTACAGAAACTGGTTTAGGAGCAAACGGATTTGATAGTGCTTCAAGTGTTAATTTAAATATGTTTGGAGCTATATTAGTAGAAATAGTTCTTACATTTGTATTTATTTATACTATATTGGGTGTAACTTCAGATGATAAAAAAGGCGCAGTTGCTGGAATTGTTATAGGATTGACTCTTACATTTGTACATATTATGGGTATTCCTCTAACTGGTACATCTGTTAACCCAGCAAGAAGTTTGGCTCCAGCTATATTCCTAGGTGGTCAAGCTCTAGCACAAGTTTGGGTATTTGTTTTAGCACCATTTGTTGGTTCAGCATTAGCAGCAATTGTATTTAAATTTTTAAATAAAGAAAAATAAAAATAATGAAAACTTGGCGGCAAAAAAGCCGCCTTTTTTATGCAAAAAAAATGGCGGGAGCAGAATTTTCATCCGCTCCCGTTTTTCAAGGATTTACGTCGCTTTCTTGATTCTGTACCGGAACATGCAGTTCCGAGGATCGTCCTCACACACTTCCAGTACACGTTCAATCGTGAGCATTCCTGTCAAGACCTCAATGATGAATTTCTCGACTCGCTCCTTCCTGAGATTCTGCACCCCGTAGTGGGCACAAATTTCTTTCCGAAGGTCAATCTCTACGATTTTGCCATCTACCTCTTCGAAGAGGATTCTCGCTTCACAGGGTTTCACCATATGGACATAGCTTGTCCCAGGGTTTCCCCGTTTATAGCCTTTCCTCTTGAGAACGATCACATCTTCGTCGGTGTACGCGCGGATGTCACTGCTCCTCACGTATCTATACCCCATGATGTTCAACTTCACTGGTGCCATCTCCTTCCGTCTCCTTGAATTTGTATTGGGATACTCTTATATTATACCATTCATGTCAGTATTATGTCAATCGACCACATCTCTCATGACAAAATCAATTCTACATTAGAAAATATTTTCTTTTATTTTACAACTGTTTCTACAACAGTACATTGTATTTTTACATTTCCTACGTATTTCTTGCATTTTGTACAATAACCACAAGCGTATTCTATCGTTTCGCTTCTGCTTATGTAAAAGCTACTTTTTCCCCACTCATTTCCGCAATATTGGCAAAATCTTGTAAAACTTACATGGCCAGAATTGCTATCTACACTAAGAACTTTTGCAGCATTTAATGGTACCGCTGAATACACCTTTTTAGTTTTAATTTCTTTTGGTTTTGTATTTGTTTGCAAGCTTGTACTACTACTCTGTGAATTTGTACTTGTAATATTGTTTTGCGCGCTTGTGCTTGTATTCTTGTTTTGTGCATTTGTATTCACATTATTGCTTTGTATGTTTGTTCCTTTATTACTGCTTGGTATATTTGTATTTTTATTGTTTTCATTTGTATTTATGATTGTGTTTTGCATATTAATATTTGTATTTGTGTTTTCTCTTTCTTTAGACATTTTGTTCATGATCAAGTATCCAATTATAATTGCAAAAATAACTATAGTCCCAATTATTACGAGTGTTAATTTACTGTTTCTTTTACTAGTTTCACTATTTATTGGCTCTCCACATTCGCTACAAAACTTGGCCCCTTCCTTCAATTCTTTTCCACATTTTTTGCAATTCATTAAAAATTCCCCCTATCTTTTGTTTTTTATTATATGTCTTCAGTAAATTCAGCATCTCCATATACAAATGCCACTTTATCTAGTAAGGATATCTCATATTTTAGCGTTCTTTTTTTATCCATATCAAAGTTAAATTGGTGCCCAGGACGGGATTCGAACCCGCAAGGTTTCCCACATGATCCTGAATCATGCGCGTCTGCCAGTTCCGCCACCCGGGCATATATTGGCATAAAGCATATGCCAATGATTATTTAATTTAATTCATTTATATTCCTTATTATTTTATATGCAGATTCATTTTGTTTTACGTAGTATCTATGCAATGCCTTTAATTCCATAGTATTAGACTTGTTTATTTCATCGTCTGTCATGTTTTGTATGTACCCTTTTTCAAATAAGGCATCAATTTGATCTTGTCTGCATGCTCCATACGGATATGTAAATACTCTTATTTTAGATTTTCCAACATGACTTTCAATGTTTTTATATGCAATATCAATATCAGATAAAAGTGTTTCTACACTCTCTTTATCATAAAAAATATGAGTTCTTCCATGAGAAAAAATACTTACTAAACCGCTTCTGCTCATTTCTTCAGCTTGTTCCCAGTTAAAATATCCATTTGTTCCAACTAGGTCATCCACAACATAAATTGCAGCTGGTATATTATACTTGGTTAGAATTGGAAAAGCATTATAATAATTTCCAGCCCATCCATCGTCAAATCCTATCAATACAGATTTTTCTGATATTGTCTTTTCTCCATTATAGTAGTCAACTAAATCTTGGTAGCTTATAAACGTATATCCTTCTTCTAGCAAACCAGTTATTTGTTTTTCAAATTGCGTTGCTGTTGTTTGCATATAAAACAGATCTCTAGTTGGCTTCTCTGTTGGTATTTCGTGGTATAGCAAAATTGGAATTCTAATGTTCTTTTCTGATCTGTAGTACTTTTTTTCTGAATCAAGGTTATTATATTCTTCAGATGTTTTTACAACTATATATGATTTTATATTTTTAGCTTCATCATATATCTCTTTTGCAAGAGGATTTTTTGTAGCAAAAAATATAACTATAACTATAACAAATATTAAAATAATCAATATCACTTTTTTCATAATATCTATTCCTCTACTTCTTTTCTAAAGCTTTCTCCATATTGCAATTTTTCTAGGCCAAAAAAGTCTAGGATTGTTGCCGAAATATCTGCATATGTTGATCTTGTTCCAACGTTTGTATTTTTCTTTATTCCTTTTCCGTAAATTAAAATAGGAATATATTCTCTCGAATGATCCGTACTAGGTGTACTTGGGTCGTTGCCATGGTCTGCAGTTATAATTAAGCAATCCGTATCACACATTGCATTCATTATTTCTGGTAGCTTGCTATCAAAATACTCTAATGCTTTTGCATAGCCATCTATATCGTTTCTATGTCCATATAACATATCTGTGTCTACCAAATTTGTAAAAATCAGTCCTTTGTTTCTTTTCTTTATTTCTTCTATTGTTTTTTCTATTCCATCTGCATTTCCTTGTGTGTGAATTGCTCTTGTAATTCCTCTTCCAGAAAACAGGTCCTCTATTTTGCCTATAGCTATTACTTCTCTTTTACTATCTTTTATCTCATCTAACATAGTTTTTCCAAAAGATTCTGATTCAAAGTCTTTCCTATTATATGTTCTTTTAAAATTATCCGCTTTGTCTCCTACAAAAGGTCTTGCAATTACCGTACCGACATTGTATTTTTCTTGATCCAACATTTTTCTAGCAATCATACAAATATTATATAATTGCTTGACGGGAATCACATCTTCGTGAGCTGCTATTTGAAAAACGCTATCTGCAGATGTGTAAATAATTGGATAACCTGTTTTTATATGTTCCTCTCCAAATCTTTTAAGAATTTCTGTCCCTGACCCAACTTCATTACAGAGTATCCCATTTAGTCCAGCTTTATCTTTAAATTCTTTAATCATTTCTTCTGGGAATGCATTCGGATAAGTCTTAAATCCTTTTTCTGTAACATAGCCTGAAATTTCCCAATGTCCGACTGGACTATTTTTACCTTTCGATTGCTCTGCAGCTCTTCCGGAAACATCCTATAGTTTTCTCTTCCTTGTCTTGTATGTCCACTCCATCAATGTTATATAGCCCTAGTTTTTTTAGGTTTGGCAAGTTTAATTTAGTGTTATTGTATATTCCAAATAAAGTATTGCTTCCTTCGTCTTTATAGTCACACGCATCTGGAAGTTCTCCTACTCCAAATCCATCTAGAACTGTTATTATAAATCTTTCTATCATTTTTCCACGCCTTTCTGCTTTAGATTAACATCATATTCAAAGATGTTTACCTTCTTTGTTGTTAAAGAACTTGCATCTATTTCTTTTGTGAAGTATTGATTTGTATTAACTGTTTTTTTGCTTTTTAGTATAAATTCAAAATTATCCGAATTAATTATAGCCTTGCACGATTTATCCATTCCGAGTGGCAATGTTTTATTAAAATTGTCAAAAAATATTATATTTGTATAATAGGCTGCAGGCATTTGTTCTTGAAGGTTTATTTTAAATAGATTGTATTCATTTTGGCTTGAATCTGCACATTTCAGTTCCTCTCCAGCATCTAAAGAGTAAATTGAGTATCCATATAAATCTATTTTTTCATAAACAGAAGCAACTTTATAAATTGGCATGTCAATTACACTCTTAGTCTTTTCAATGCTTCTTCTTAGGTTTTTTTCAATTATTTTTAATTTATTTTTAAAGTCTTGTAATTCTGTATCCTGATTTATGCCAAGGATGTTAAATAGATTTTTTTCAGTTTCTCTATGTTTATTTTTTCCAAGCACCTTTATTTTAGTTCTGTCTTCAGAAACACTTCCAAAAATGTCAAATTCAACATATTCCCTATTTATTTCCTGCTCAGTTGCTTTCTTCTTAAGTTCTTCTAAAAGCTCTAAAATTTTCTCGTCTCCTACTTTTATATGTGTTTTAAGTTTACTTAGAATATCAAGTATTTCACTATTAGCAACAAATATACTATCTTCTTCTTCTTTTGTTAAAATCTCTCTTTGTTCTTTGTCTATTTGTTTTGCTACTTCTTCTATATCATCTTCATAGCTAAATACTTTTCTTAGTACTTTTTCTTCTTGTTTTTCTTCGTCATCTTCGCCTGAGTTAAGTGCGGGTAAATCGTCTTTTGTGCTAAACTTCCAAAACTCAAATATGCTTTTTTTATGGCTTTCTATTTCATTTATGTATAGTGTTGCGTTTTCTATCTTTTTTGTTAAATTTCTAACCTTAATATCTAAGGCATCAACATCTAATTGCTTACTCTTTTTTTCTTCCAGTATTTTAGAGTATTCTTGGTAGATTACAATTAAGTCTTCAATTGTATATGTATCCTTTTCGTCATGTTTTCTTTCACTTTTTTCAATGTTATCTGCTACAGTAGCTTCCATTGTCATTTTTTTATCTTTTTTTGATTTCTTCCTGCTAAAAAAATATTTAACACGTCCAAAAAAGGTTTTCTTATATTGCAAATATGTTGATATCTCTTTTTGCTTTTCTAAGAATTCTCTTTCTTTTTGAGCTGCTTCATTTTTTAGGTCATCTAATTGCAAGCTTAATGCTTTTGACTGTTTTGTCGCCCTTTTTATATTTTTCTCAGTTTCTTTGTACTCATTTTTTATAAATTCTGGAAGGTCTTTATAGTCAATTTGTTTGTTTTTAAAATAAAAATTTAGCTCTCCATTTTCGCTTATGTCGTTATCAAATTTATAAAAACTTGGTAACTCAGCTTGAAGAATAAATAATGCTTTTATTTCTTTATAAAACTTTTCAGCTTCCTCTTTATTTTTTAGTTGGACACGATAAGTAGATTTAATCCCTGGGTATTCCTCTATTTCTCCTACAATTATTATACTTTTTTCTTGTTTTTTATCTGTTACCTCATATACGCTTGGCCAATTTTTAGTAAATAGCCACATATAGTTTTCTATATCATTTATTTCGCTATTTCTTAAAATGTCTTCGCTCGGCTCGCAATTAGCTATTGGTACATATATGGACTTTACATTTTTTTCTCTTTTTAATTGCTCTTTAAGCAAATAAAAGAATGCTCCAAATTCCATGTCATTACTTGGTACTAGCATAAAGTACTGGTCTGAATATTCCGAATAGTATATTTGCCATAAATAGTTTTTCTCGTATCTTACAGAAAATGGAATTGAGTCGTTAAGCCTTGATTGTTTTTCTTCAACATCTTGTATTTCTTTTATTTCTGTGTTTTTCAGCATATTAAGAAAAACTGCAAAATTTTCTATGCCTTCTTCGTCTTCTGATTTTAAGTATTCTGCTATAGGTTTTGCAGCTTCATACTTTTCTTTTATCTCTGTTAGCCTGCTTTTTGGAGTAATTAAAATTTTTATTTTATTTATTGGCACATATTTATATACTAGGTATTCTTTATTATCAAATTTTTTACTTGTTCTATATTCAAGTGGTCTGAAATCCTTCAAAAAATCCGGTATATTCTCTATATCTAGGCCAATATAATTTAATTTGTCTGTAAATCTTTCTTTCTCTTCTTTAGTCAATTCTGGCATTTTGCTCCTCCTCGTTTTCATCATAGAGTATAACACAAAGCACTATTTCGTTCAATCATTTTTTGTATATTTAACTCTTTTTAGTACAATATATATGTAAGGTGATAAAAATGAATCAAATAATGTATATACCGCATAAAACTAAAGTACATAAAGCAGTTTTATGGTCAATTCTTTTTGTTTCTGTACTTATAATAATTGGTTCTATTTTTTACTTATGTTATCTAATTTTTAAAGATAATAAAAGGGTAGAAATTGCAAATTACATTATGCAACCTTCACGTATTTCTACATTATATTCTTCTTCTGATAAATCACATGATGATATAAATTATGATGGTGTGGCCTACTCAATTGGGACTTTAGAAGTCCCCTCTATTAATTTATCTCTACCAGTTTTCTCCGAACTAACAGATGATCTGCTTAAAATATCAGCATGCCATTTTTATGGTCCTAAAAAAAATTTAATTGGTAATATCTGTATCGCCGGTCATAACTATAATGATGGTAGTTTGTTTAGCAATGTTCCAAATATCTTAGTTGGAGATTATATTTTTTTTACAGATTTAAATAGCAATTCAAGCCAATATACAGTTTATAAAAAATATGAAATTAAATCAAATGATACTTCCTGCACAAGTCAAAAAACAAACGGGCATAAAGAAATAACCCTAGTTACCTGTAATAACTTTACAGGTAACAGGATTATTATAAAAGCAATTTCTTTTTAAGATTATTATTTTAAATTATAGTCTCTAATTTTCTTGTAAGCATATAAAGCTGAAACACCAAAAACTGCAATTATAGCAATTGTTACAATATTATCTGAGCTTCCTGCTTTAGGTAAGTTACTATTATTATATGTGCTACTGTTATTTGTATTTGTGTTTCTTGTTGTGTTAGAGTTAGTATTTGTGTTAGTATTTGTATTTCTTGCAGTATTTGAATTTGTGTTAGTATTTACTGCTGCATTTGTATTAGTATTAGTGTTATTAAATAAGTCATTCGTATTTGTTGAGTTTGTTGTATTTTGGCTTCCTGCATCATCAGGTATTTGTGTTATATCCTCATCTGCTTCTGTAGCGAATACTACACTAAAAGCTCCTATTAGTAAAAATACAACTAATAATACTGTTAATAATTTTTTTGAATTTTTCATATTTATTCTCCCTTTCAACTTTTATTATATACTTTTTCTTTAGTATATGTACTTTACCTATATATTTATACTACAAAAATCGAGAAATTGCAAGCTTTTTTCGTATTTTTGTATTACATTTCTGTTACGTACATGTTTCAATTCTGTAACATTTTATACGTTAAACCTAAATAATACAATGTCACCTTCTTGCATTATGTAATCTTTCCCCTCTAGTCTAAGCATTCCTTTTTCCTTTACAGCTGTCATCGAGCCCTCTTTTACAAGTTCGTCATATGAAACAACTTCTGCCCTTATAAAGCCTCTTTGAATATCTGTATGTATTTTGCCTGCAGCTTCTGGTGCTTTTGTGCCTATTTTTATTGTCCATGCTCGTACTTCTGGTTCTCCAGCTGTTAAAAAGCTCATTAGTCCAAGGAGTTTATAGCTTGCTTTTATTACTTTGTCTAGGCCTGATTCATCTAGTCCAAGTTCGTTTAGCATTTCTTTTTTGTCTTGTTCATCAAGTATTGTAAGTTCTTCCTCAATTTTTACACACAAAGGAATAACTTCAGCATTTTCCTCTTTTGCAATTTCTTTTACTTTTTTTACGTTTTCATCATTTTGGGCATTTTCAATTTGGCTCTCAGATATGTTTGCAACATATAAAATTGGTTTAGCCGTCAATAGCATTAAGTCCTTAATTGTTTCTTTTTCTTCATCGCTTAGTTTTACACTACGTGCTGGCTTTCCATTTGCAAGTGCTTCTTGAATTTTTTCTAAAGCCTCAAGTTCTAACGCATATTTTTTGTCTGCCTTTAGCATCTTTTTTGTTCTGTCTATTCTTTTTTCCATAGTCTCCATATCTGCAAGTACAAGCTCAAGATTTATTGTGTCAATATCACGAGATGGATCAATTGAGCCATCAACATGGACAACATTGGGGTCTTCGAAGCATCTTACTACTTCACAAATTGCATCAACTTCTCTGATATGTGACAAGAATTTATTTCCTAGCCCTTCTCCCTTACTTGCTCCTTTTACAAGTCCTGCAATGTCAACAAATTCCACTACCGCAGGAGTTGTTTTTTCAGCTTTATACATTTCTGTAAGTACCTTTAGCCTTTCATCTGGTACTGCTACAACTCCAACATTTGGTTCTATTGTGCAAAATGGATAATTTGCACATTCTGCGCCAGCATTTGTTATAGCATTAAATAACGTACTTTTTCCAACATTCGGGAGCCCGTACTATTCCAATTTTCATGTTTCATTACCTCTTTCCGATATCTATTTATTTTCTTCTATCTCTTTATTTACTGATACTTCATTTTTAAATGCCTCTATGCTACTTTTCTCTTTTTTCTTTGCTAAATCTTTTTTTGAAAGTTCAATAACTATTCTATGCACAAATATATTTAAACCAAGTACTGTTGCAATCTGGTTTCTATACGTAAAAAATGAATGTTCAACTGAATGATTTCTTATTAATGCATACCAAATGTATGGCGCAACTGCAATTACTATGTATGGTAGCATATTTGTTAATTTATATTGTTCATTTTTAAACATATTCTTTTTCAAGCATATAATTGTTATTGTCGCAGTTATTAAAAGTGTTACGGGTATAATAATTTTTTCATATTCTAGATTATATTCTATTGCTTCTAAAATACTATATGATCTAGCATTGGATCTATATGTTATTTGTTGCAATCCAATTTCAATCAGATTTCTTTGTAGAACTATATCTACTATGCTCCATTTAGTAATCCATGTAAGTCCATATCCTGCAAGCCATGATAGTCCAAGTTTTATTATCTCTATTATTATGTCTTTCCATGTGTTAGTTTTATTGTCTTTTTCATTTAGCAAAAGGGCTACTGCAAGCGGAAAACAAAATGTAACCATTGGTACTGTTAATAAATCAAAAAAATTTGCTAGCATTCCTACAGCAAAAAACAATGGTGCTTTACTTAACATTGCATCATTTCTAGTTAGTAATATTATTGACGATATTACTGCTATTAAAAATATGAATACACCTTGTAAAGTATAACCTAAGTAGAAATATTCTACACTAAATAATGCTATTTCAAATATTATTGCTATAACTATGTTTGTTTTCTTTTGCAATATATAAAATAATGCTATAGCTAATGTAAACAGAATAGTAAAAAGTAATATTCTTATTCCATGTAAGTTTAAAAAAGTTAATAATGGTCTCAATAAAATAATATATCCATGCCAGTATCTTGCATATTCGAAGCTTTCTTCTGCTTCTCCATTTACTAAATCTCTTAGCTCTCCTACTTCATTATGGTATTTATATTTAGAAGACGAGCTTAATTCTCCAACTTTGTCTTGCTCTATTTTTTTTGTTATCCCCTGTATATAGTTTTTCCTGTTTAGCAGAGCTGACTCTAGAGGATTATTGCTGTCTACCGAATATATAGTGTTAATCATAAGAGCATCTGAATAGTTATCAAATTGCATTTCATGTTTTCTGTATGGCATTTTAACAATCTTTCTGTTTCCCTCTTCAAGCATTACATCTGCCGTTTCTTTTACATTTCTATAAATTGCTTCAGACGGAATACATGATGCTCCAAAC
Source organism: uncultured Clostridiaceae bacterium (assembly GCA_946628065.1). Lineage (GTDB taxonomy): Bacteria > Bacillota > Clostridia > TANB77 > CAG-508 > UMGS1754. The sequence continues at coordinate 90,101 of CAMOWC010000002.1, forward strand.
AATGAGGCAACAAAAAAAATAGTTAATACTATGTAAATAACTACACATTTTAATACCGTTTTCATTTGATTCTCCTATTAAAAAAATAATGGAGCTTCCAGCGGGAATCGAACCCGCGACCTCAGCCTTACCATGGCTGCGCTCTACCTACTGAGCTATAGAAGCATTTGTTTAGAGCATATCTTGCTCTCCATTCATTATACTTTTGGCAGCTTTTTTACGTATTCTTTGTATTGCATTATCAACAGATTTTACGGGCGCATCAAGTTTCTCTGCAATAGTCACATAGCTTTCACCATTTGAGTAACGGTGTAATACCTGTTTTTCAAAGTCACTTAATGATGTGTCTATTTTATCTTCAACATAATGATAAAATTCTCTTTTTGTTATTGTGTCAAGAGGGTCTTCTACTAAATTAGAGTCAAGTATATCAATAATTGCTGTATCGTCGTCTTCTTCAAAAGCAGCCGTATTTAATGATATATATGAGTTTAGTGGTTGATGTTTTTGCCTATTAGATGTTTTTATTGCAGTTATTAGCTGGCGTTCTATGCATAAGTTTGCGAAAGCCTTAAAAGAATTCTGTTTTTCTTTATCAAAGCATTTTATAGCTTTATATAAGCCTATCATTCCCTCTTGAAAAATGTCTTCTTTTTCAGCGCCAACAATAAAATACTTGCTAACTTTCATTGTAACAAGCTCTCTATATCGTTTTAATAAAATTTCAACTGCGTCTTGATTTCCTTTATTGATAACAGAAATAAGCTCCTCATCTGTTAAATTACTCAAATCTTTATCAAATGAATAAAATGCATTGTTGCTTTTCATTAAATTAGAATGACCTCCTGATGAAAAATTATACCACTACCGCTATTATAAGCAACAAGAGCCCTTATGTCAAGTAATTTACAGCATTTTTTATCTTTTTAACTTGCATTTAATTTATACAAAAAAACATTGACTTTTGGTATTTTGCATTTTAAAATGTTTTAGTGAAAGGAAATTATAATATGGCATTTGATGGAATAGTTTTAAATGCCGTTGTATGCGAGCTTCGTGCTAAGCTTTTAAACGGTAAACTTAATAAAATATTTGAGCCTACAAAAAATGAAATAATACTAGGCTTTTATTCTTCTGGAGAAAATTTAGCTCTTCTTGTAAATGTTAATCCAGAATATGCCCGTTTTCATTGTACAACTTATTCTAAGCCTAATCCTATTCAAGCTCCAAACTTTTGCATGCTACTGAGAAAGCATCTTATGGGAGCAAAGCTCATTCAAATTAATACTTTTGGTCTAGAACGAGTAATTGAGCTGTGCTTTGAAACATATAATGACTTAAATGATAAAGTTATAAAAAAGCTTGTTGTTCAAATCATGTCAGGCTATAGCAATATTATTCTCGTAAATAGTAATAACATGATAATAGACAGTTTAAAGCATGTTAGTAATGGTATAACTGAAATATTGCCTGCAAGAGAATATGAACTGCCTAAATCTTCAAAGCGTTCTTTTGCCGAATTAAAAAATTACAATGAATTTGAGGGAGTCGTTTTAAATTCAGATGACCCTATAGATAAGATTTTATCAGAGAATTTTATAGGTATTAGTCGCAAATTTATTCAATGTATTGTAAAAGAAAATTCACTTTCATTACACCCTACCGGCTCTGAATTAGAAATAATTTATAATAGAATTAAATACACATTAGAACACATATCTGATATTATTCTTAAAGATGAAGATGATGATTATTCTATTTCTATAGGCACTAATAAAAGTTCATTAAGTGTTAATTATTTCTTGGATGATTATTACATGAAAAAAGAGAATATTACCTCTTTTAAGCACTTAAGAAATCATCTACTTAGTCTTATTTCTGTGCAACTAAAAAAATATTTAAAAAGGCTTGAAAATATTAACTCTAAGCTTAATGAATGTTCTGATATGGAAAAGTATAGAATATATGGGGAGCTAATTACTTCAAATCTTTATAAATATAATTCAAATGAAAATATGTCAGAAGTAACATTAGAAAATTATTATGATGAGCAAAAAGAAATTACTATTCCATTAGATAAAAAGTATTCTATAAGCAAAAATGCAGAAAGATTTTTTAAAAAATATAACAAACTTAAAAACACTTTGCAAATAGTTTCGCTCCAAAAAAAAGAAACTGAAATAGAACTAGAATATATACAAAGTATTTTGTTTTCCATTGAAAATAGTACTGAAATTTCTGAGTTGCAAGATATAAATGATGAAATTGAGGAATCAAAAATTATAGGCAAACCTAATATAATGCCTTATAAGAAGAAACATGAGCCAAATAGAAGAAGTACTCCTATCGAACTAAATATTAACAATTTTACAGTTTTAGTAGGTAAAAATAATAAGCAAAATGATTTACTTACTTTAAAAATAGCTAATAAGCAAGACTTATGGTTCCACGTTCAGAAAATTCAAGGAAGTCACGTTGTTTTGAAAACTGAAGGTAAAGTTGTTCCTGATGAGGTAATACTAAAATGCGCTCAAATTGCTATGCAAAATAGTAAAGCTAAAGATTCAACTAATGTTCCAGTTGATTATTGCATTGTTAAGAATGTAAAAAAGCCTTCAGGTGCTAAACCTCGGAATGGTAGTCTATACAGATTATAAAACAATTATTGTCGGGCGATAAAAAAGAACTTTTGGGGACGTTGATGAAAAGATTCAGAAGCTCACTTCTGAATCTTTTCATCAACGTCCCCAAAAGTTCTAACAAAAAAAGGGCTTGTCACCCTTCTTTTTACATATCTTCGTCGTCTTCATCTTGGCAACCACAATCGCAATCCTCATCACATTCGTCTTCGCAGTTGTCATCGCAGTCATGGTGGCAATGTTCGCATCCGCCCCCACAATATCCATCTTCTTCTAGTCCGTCCCAGTCTAATTCTATTAGATTTTCGCACTCCGGACATTTAACTTCTTTTTTATTTTCATCAACTTCAGTCTCAAAAGAATAATTACAATATGGACATGTTATTTCAAACTCAAAAATTTCGTTTTCGTCAAATTCATCTTCATCATATATGTCTTTCATTATCTCGCTAATATCTTTACGCATCTTTTTTATGCTTTCTTCCATTTCCTGTTGTTTTTGTGCTAGTGCATTTGTTCTATCTTCGTTTTTGTCAGAAACATTTTGTAATTCGTCTACAAAAAGCATACAAAGCTCATTCATTTTGGTCTTTGCATATTCTAAATCTTCAGCATCTTTCATGTTTGCATCCATATCGTTTAATATTCTGCGATATTCATCATTAATATTTGAATTCATAAATTTTCCTTCCTAAATTCTTTCCATATATTCGCCTGTTCTTGTGTCAATACGAATAGTATCTCCAATATTTACGAACAATGGAACATTTATTACTGTACCGTTTTCTAATGTAGCTGGTTTGTTTGCACTTGTTGATGTGTTTCCGCTAAATCCAGGCTCTGTATATGTTACTTCTAACTCAACAAAAATTGGAGGTTCTATGGCAAAAACTTTGCCTTTAAAAGATAATACTTTGCAAGACATGTTTTCTTTTATAAATTTTAATGCATCTCCTAGCTCTTCCTTGTTAAGAGGTAACTGTTCATATGTATTGTTGTCCATAAAGTAGTATAGCTCTCCATCATTGTACAAATATTGCATATCTCTTTTTTCAATTTCTGCACCCTGTAATTTTTCGGATGGATTAAAAGTTTTTTCTAAAACAGATCCATTAATAACATTTTTAAGCTTTGTTCTAACAAATGCTGCTCCTTTCCCCGGTTTTACATGTTGGAATTCAACAACTTTATATACTGAACCATCCATTTCAAATGTAGTTCCATTTCTTATATCTCCTGCCATATATACTTCTGCCATGTTTATTTCCCCTTTCTATATTTGTTTGACTTTATTATTTTACTACACTTATCGCTTAAAATCAAGCCTTGCTTTTCATTTTTATTGATTTTTAGCCATTATAAGCATTACTATAAAAATTATTTTTTTATTTGCTTTTTATTACTGTATAATTTTTCTCAGAATTAGTTAAACTTAAACTGCCATTTTTCGTTATCAATACAGTGTCTTCTATCCTTACTCCAAATTTTCCCGGTAAATAAATACCTGGTTCATCTGTAATTACCATATTCTCTTTTAATGTGTGCTGTGATCTTGAGCTAATTACTGGTGTTTCGTGAATATCTAGCCCAACCCCATGTCCTAATGCATGTATGAGCATATATTTATTAAATTCAAAATTGTTTTCCACTAGTTTTCCTATTATTTTTGTGTTCCCTCCATCTACATATTCATTTAATGTAGAAAGCTGATTTTTTAGAACTAAGTCATACACATTTTTTACTTCTTCTGGTACATAGTCAATAAAAATAGTCCTTGTCATATCTGAGCAGTACCCGTCATATTTACAGCCCATGTCTATAATAATAGTATCTCCTGTTTCTATTTTTTTATTTGTAGGAGTTGCATGTGGCATCGATGAATTAACTCCAGAAGCTACAATTGGATCAAAAGAAACATCTTCTGCTCCATGTGTTTTAAAAAAATATTCAATCTCAGATGCTACTTGTTTTTCTGTCATTCCTATTTTTATAAAATCTTTTAAATGCTTAAAGCAATCATCTGTTAGTTTGCAGGCTTGTTTTATTTTACTTATTTCATCCTCGTCTTTTATTGTTCTCTGTTGTTCGATTAGATTTTCAGTTTCTTGCATATTTTCGATTTTATATCTACGTAAGTATTCTTTATACTTTGCATATGTTACGTAATTTTCTTCAAATCCAACTGCATTGCAAAACAGAAAGAAATTTTCAAAGTCTTCGTCTCTAATGCTTCTAATATCATAAACTATAATTCCATCGTCTATAGTTAAGGTACGATTCACAGCCTCTATATATCGTCCATCTGTTATATATACGTTTTCTTTTCTAGTTATTAGTAAAGTTCCTTCAGCGTTTATTCCTGTTAAATATCTGATATTTACAGGATTAGAAACAATCATCCCGTCAATTCCTAGTCCGCTTGAATTTGTTTCTTAAAACCTCAATTTTATGATTCATATTCTACCCCCTATATAACCCTAGTGTAAAAACAGTTAGAAGAATATGTAGTAATAGTTCAAAAGGTACAAACATAACTACAAAAGCTGCTAAAACTATAAAAGGTCCAAATGGTATGTATTCGTTTGTTTTTTTAATTTTTGATACTATTAATATTATGCTTATAATAGCTCCTAATAAAAATGCAATTACTGATACAGCAATTATGTTTGTCCATCCAAAAAATAGGCCCATTGCTCCCATTAATTTAACATCTCCAAAGCCCATTGCTTCTTTGCCTGCAATTAATCCGCCCAAGTAGTGTAATTAATAAGAAAATTCCTCCTCCTACTAGGCATCCAAGTAACATATTAATTGCTACATTATAGTTAATAAATATTCCTGATAAAAATGCAAATACAAGCCCTATTTCAAAAATAGTTAGGTTTAGCCTATTTGGTATAATTTGAAGCTTATAGTCAATTACAAGCGCTGATATAAGCATAGGTGCAAGTAGCAAAAATTTAAATAAGTTTATATTTCTTTCAAAAGAATATTCGAATCCAAAAGTGTATAGTATTCCTACAAATACTAATGCTGTTACTATAATTAGCATTGGATTTATTTTAATATTTTTTCTTTCAGAAAAAAAGTCCATACTAAAAACGCTTTTTTCTTCTGATAGTCTTTCATTTGCCCAATTTAGAAAGTATCCAACTAAAGCTCCAATAAAAGCAATTAAAACATATCCCATGATGTGTACGTCGTTTATATACATTATTTCTTCAACCTTCTTTCATATTTTTTTAGTATATATTTTTCAAATGGTCTCTTAATTATTGTAAGCCATATATCTTTTTCGTCTAATGGTTTTACTAATATTGAAAACATGTGGCATCTATTTGCACCTACTACATCTGTAAAAACCTGGTCACCTATTGCAGCAATATTCTCAGGCTTTTCATTAAGGATTTTTATTGCTTTTTTAAACCCGTTTTTAAAAGGTTTCATTGCAAAAAGAATATAATCCATTTCTAATTCTTTTGATACTTTTTCTAGTTTTGTCTTTTTATTGCTATTTGATACAATTAAAAATTTTATTCCTTTTTCTTTTAATCCATCACACCATTTTTTAGCGCCGTTCTAAAATATTGGCATCAAAATCTATCAAGGTATTATCCATATCCAAAATAATTGCTTTAATGCTGTTTTTATCTAGGAACTCATATGGTATATCTTTTATTGTATCAACATATAATTTGGGGTAAAAAAGCATATGTACTTCCTCCGCTTCTTTTATGCATAATAATATTATCAATACAACGCTATTTTGTCAATTTATTTGCAAATATTTTTCTTTTCTGGTATACTCTTTTCGGATGAAGGAGTGTATATATACAAATGAATTTGGAAGAGAAAAGAAACTTTAATATAAAAATATATCCAATTTATAAAATGTTTGCTTGGGATTTGCTCTTTTACTATGCAATCTCATTTTTATTTTTGACAGAAGTAAAAGGTTTTTCTAGTGCAGATGTAGTTTTATTAGATGTTTCTATATATACTTTATTTAAAAGCCTCTCCCAGCTTCCTTCAACAATAATAACAGATAAACTTGGTAAAAGATTTAGCTTAATAGTTGGAAATATATTTATTTGTTTCTCTATTTTATTTATAATGCTATGCCCTAACTTAATAGTTTTAGCTCTTGCAGAATTTTGCATGGCTTTCGGCTTTGCAATTAAATCAATTGCTGAACCAAATATTTTATACGACTCTATAGAAGAAGGAGAAAAAAGAGGAAAAATTTTTAGCATATTAGATGGCAGAGGTTCATCTCTTTATTACTATTTAAATGCCATTTCTCTTTTGTCAACTGGTTTCTTATATGTTGTTAACCCATATTTGCCTGTTTTGCTGTGTTTCATATTCAGCATATTTGCTACAATTATATCTTTGAGTTTTTATTCGCTTCGTACTAATAATAATCCTAAAAAGGAAGTTGTTCCGAAGGCTACAGATAGGATTGCTGAATATGCAAAAGAGCTTCGTTACGTTTTTAGGCAAATATTTAAATCCAGCAGGCTAAGGTACCTAATTCTATTCTATGGTTTGTTTCAAAGTTTGATAGCAGTAACAACAACTTTAGATAGAAGTTTGCTAACTGATCTGCATGTTCCAGCACAATATTTTGGTATAATATATGCTCTTCTTTCAGTACTTTCTGGAATATTTTCAAGGTCACAAGGTGTTATCCATAAAAAATTTAGGAATAAAGTCTTAACACTGTTTTCTGTGCTATTTATAGGGTCTTGTATTATATCTGGATTATTTGCTATAGTTTGGGTTCCTCTTGCCATTCCAATGCTATTAGTTCTGTTTTCTTTAGGAGTTAGATCATCAATAAAAGGACCTTTTTACACACTATATAAACAATATTTAGGAAATTTTGCATCTTCTAATGTTAGACCTAAAATATATTCTGTCACATATTTATTTGAAAACTTATGTGGAGCTATTATAGCATTTGGAGTCTCAAGGCTACTTGATGTAACATCAACTGCAATTGTATTTATAATTCTTGGAACAATTTATACTTTCGTATTTATAGTGTTGCTTTATAGAATGAAAACGCGCGTTGGGCTTAAACCTGAACAATATAGAAAAGAAGATATTAACTTAGTAGAATTAAAATAAAAGCAAATAGAAAATTTCTATTTGCTTTTATTTTAAATATGTTTTTTTATTTCTCTAAATATTTCTTCATGTATATCTTCTATTGTTCTTATGTTACCATCCTTCACACATTTTATCTCATACCAATTGTATTTGTCTACTAAGCTACAAGCTGCATTATAGCTATCAATTATATGGTTTTTGTCTCTTTCATGTATGTCTTTTTTTGATTCATGTGTTATCTTATTTTCTCTATTCTCCATAAGTTTTAAAGCATATTCTGGTGGCATATTTAGAAAAAAAGTTTCAGTTGGCTGTGGAATTCCGAATATATTATATTCTAAATCACAAAGCCAATTTAAGAATTTCTCTCTTTCCTCTTTATCATTTATTTTTCCTGCTTGGTGTACCATATTGGCAGTTGTATATCTGTCGGCTAATACTAATCCTCCATTTTTATAGAATTCCTCAAATTCTTGCTTGTATGATGCATATCTATCTACTGCATAGAATATAGAAGCAATATATGCACTTACGTCTTTTGCATTTTGTCCAAATTCCCCAGCTAAGTACATCTTTACAAGGCTTGATGAAGGATTATCATACCTAGGAAATGATAGCTTTTTATATAGTATATTCTCTTTTTCTAATCTTTCTGTTAATTTATTAAATTGCGTTTGTTTACCACTACCATCTGTTCCATCTATTACAAATAATTTGCCTCTCATATTTCCCCCTAAAAAAATATTCATTATTCACTATTCACTATTTGTTAACAATAAAAAGCAATGTTAATAAATAATGAAAAATGAATAATGAATAGTGAATAATCGGTAATTGTTTTATTAGTTTATGCTTTTCCCCAGAACCAGTCCATACCTGAATTGTAGCTTTTCTTTTTTCCTGTTCTACTTTCTAATTCGTCTACCCATAAATATGATAAGAAAGATAATAAAATCATTACAAAGTCAATTGTTAAGCAACTAGTTAATACTGATTTTGTTTCTTCTAAATCTGGTGCAAGTGTCATAATTTGTATTACATGCCAAATTAATAATACTAAATATGTTAGTAATGATGCAGCAGTAATATACCCTTTTTTAGTTTCCTTTCCTAAGAATATTAATATTAATGTAATTGCAAGCATTAATATTAAAGTAATTGGGTTTGCAATGTTGAAAATAAACATCTTTTTTTCCTCCTTTGTATTTTTATATATTTTTCAAATTAAAAACCACGTCTCCTAGATGCGTCGCTCCAAAGTGTTTTTTCTTCCTCTTCTTCTATCTCCTGCTCTTCTCTCTTTTTGCGTTCTTCTTCCTTTTCTTCGGCTCGTGCATCTTCTTCTGCTAATTGGCGTTTTTTTAGTTCTTCCTCAAGCTCTTCTTGTATTTTGCGCTCTTCTTCTTCTCTGTCTGTGTCTATTTCGTCTACTCCTGCTTTATTTACTTCCTGTTCTTCAATATGATTGCCAATAGAGCGTCCATCTTGCCTTACATCAATATCTATTCTTCCGGTATTAGTTCCTCTGTAATTCTTTACTCTAATGTCGCCTGGATCAATATCAACTGCCTCACCTGTATATATACTATTTCCTGCAGTTATGTTTATATCTCCTATTGTATCAGAGTGATCAGTTAATACGGCTCTTTCAAATTCTCCATTGGATTTTTGATTTATAACCATCCAGTCATTTGAAACTGCACCAGTATTTTGTTTTAATTTAACAAGAAACAAATTGTCATGTTCTACGTTTTTATTAAGAACTCTTGACATTGTAAGTTCGTCTTTAACTTCAACAACCATCAAAACAGTGCCTTCTCTTACACCTAATGCTTGAGCAATTTTTGCTTTTCTTCCTGAAGGTTCTCTGCTTCCTTCCTCTTGGGCTCTTTCTTCATCACTTTTTTCTGCTTCTTCTCTTTCTTCTAGAGGAACTTCTAGCATCTTTTTCTTTTCAATTTCTTCTCTGCTTACAAGATAAGGAGTATCTAATTCTCCATCTCTTACAAAATCTTTAAATTTTTCTTTTAGTTCTTCACTTACAATTAGTTCATTTTTTTCATTAATAGTGGCAATTAAGTGAATTTCATCATCTCTTAACTGAACAAGTAGTGTTTGTCGTTCTTTTTCTTCATCTTCAAGCTCAATTGCAATTAAGTCCTGAGCTACTATTCCGTCACTATCTTGTAGTTTGTCTGTTAATTGTATTTCACCTTTATATTTGCTTATGGAAATTGGTTCAAATCCCGCTGGCATTTCAAGAGTTTGTAGTTTTTGTCTAACATCGTAAAGTTCTTGTAATGCTTGTTCAAGGTCATTTTGAGCTTTTTGTTTTGCATTTAGATCTACTTCACCTATAGCATTTTCATCCATATTACCACTTCCTTTAAATTTAACTTAATTTTTTTTCAATTAATTCTGCAATTTGTTTGGCAGCTTTTGTTATTTCTTCTTGTTTTTCTCCTTCAATCATTACACGAATGACAGGTTCCGTTCCAGAAGGTCTTATTAATACTCTTCCATTTCCGGCGAAATGCTTTTCCGTTTCTTTAATTAGCTCTTGGATGTCAGTGTCATTATCTATTTCGCTTTTTTTGCTATTATTAACTTTTGCATTTATTAAAACCTGTGGATATAATTTAATGATATCACAAAGTTTTGAAACTGTCACCCCTTTTTCCAATAAAATTTTAATTAACATTAAAGAAGTGAGTATTCCGTCTCCAGTTGGGTTATAGTCTAAGAATATAATATGACCTGATTGTTCTCCTCCAATATTATAACCGTTCTTTAGCATTTCTTCAAGTACATATCTGTCTCCAACTTTTGTTTGTTTAAATTCAACACCATTGTTTTCAGCATATTTACTAAGCCCTAGGTTGCTCATTACTGTTGCAACAAGCGTATCTTTGTTTAGTGTTCCCTTTTCTTTCATGTAGTTTGAACATACAGCTAATATTTTGTCTCCATCAATTTCATTTCCGTTTTCGTCAACAGCTAAGCATCTATCTCCATCACCATCATATGCAATTCCTAGGCTTAGTTTGTTTTCTACAACAAATTTCTTTAGACCTTCTAGGTGAGTAGAACCACAATTTTCATTTATGTTTACTCCATCTGGATTATTATTTATTATTTTATAATTAATTCCTAATGCTTTAAATACTTTTTCTGCAACTTTGTATGTAGCTCCATTTGCAACATCTAATCCTACAACGAAATCATCTCTATTGTATTTTGCTATGTCATCATCAAAGTTCTTTCTAAAGAAATATACATACTCATCTAATAAATCTTCTCTTACTTCTGATATGCCTATTTTGTCTTTAACAGCTGTAAGTTCTTCAACCTTTCCTGAATCCATAACATCTTCTATTTCTTCTTCTATTTCATCTGGTATTTTCATTCCTTTATTACTAAAGTACTTTACGCCATTAAATTCAAATGTGTTATGAGATGCAGATATAACCACACTTGCATCTGCATTTAGTTTTTTAGTTAAATATGCAACTGCTGGTGTAGGTATAACCCCAAGTAGTTTTACATTTGCTCCATAACTTAAAAATCCTGCTGTCATGGCACTTTCTATTAGAGTTCCAGAAAGACGTGTGTCTCTTCCAATTAATATAGTTGGTGCATGATCAGTATGTTTAGATAATACGTATGCACCCGCCTTTGCTACCTTATATACAAGCTCTGGTGTTAAGTCTGTATTTGCAATTCTTCTAATTCCATCTGTTCCAAAATATTTACGCATTGTTTGCCTCCTTTATTTTTTTCTTATTATTCCATTTGCCAAGTAAGAATGGACAGAATTTATTGATTATGAACGATAATCCGCAAAGCAGTATAGTTGTTATTGTTATTTCAATTACTAGTTTAATATTTTTGCTATATGTATAATTCTTTAATATGTCATTAATTATAGCAAAAAAGATTTTATAATGAAACATATAAAAAATCAAAGTGTTTTTTCCACAATATTCTAATATGTTACTACTCTCTATTTTGCTACTAACTATCATCAAAATCCAAATTCCTGAGATTGATTGTAACATATACAAGAAATAATTTCCAATGTGGCACGAAAACAAATCCGTGATACCATAAAGCTTATAATTTGTAAATGCACATATCACATTAATGCCTAGTAGAAATATTGCATAGTCAAATTTTAAAATTTTATTTTTGAGCATTTCTTTATTGTTTTGTACAAGATATCCCAACATAAGAAATGAAATTGCAACTGGTGCAACATCTATGCTCCATACAAACCCTTGAATATATTGTAAAATAACATAGCCTATAGCAGAAGATAAAATAATAATTGCAACACATATTAAGTTTTTCTTTGGGTGTTTATCAATCAGTTTTACTATTAAATAAAATAATAATATTGCAGTAAATAGTGCTGATATAAACCAAAAACTATAGTAATATGGTCTGTTTAGTCTATATGCTAATACCATCCCAATATACTGATACAAATAATCCATATTGAAAAACTCACTAAACGATGTACCATTTGAGCAAAATTCATATATTCTTGTCAAATTAAGTACTACAATTCCTAAAGCAAAATAAGGAATAAGTAATCCTTTTGCTTTTGACTTAAAGAAATCTTTAAATTTAGGATATTTCTTATATGAAAAGCACATTCCTGATATAAAAAAGAACATTGGCATATGAAATGAGTATACTAATACTTTTATTGTTTGCGGTAAAAATTGGCAATGTCCTATAACCACGAGTAATATGCTTATGCCTCTTGCAACATCTAATACTTTGTCTCTTTTCATTCTTACTCCTTTAGTTAGTCTATTTGCACTCTAATTACTTGTTTTTTTGTTTTGTTATCCGCTTTTTTTATTAATATTACATCTAATTCTTTACTATCATTAATAATTTTTTTGTCTAATGATATTGAGGTTTTATTTTGAATATAGTTAAAGTCGTAGATTTTATCCTTAACCTTTAAATATGCATAGTCGTATCCACCATTTGGTATTGTTATTTTTACAATTGGTGTATTTGCTTTTTCATCTGATGCTATCGCGGTTTTTACAGCATCTTTTATTTTTTCTGTTTCCACATTATCTATTGTCTCTTCGTTAATGTTTTCAAGCTTGTCGTAACAAACGTTAACAATTTTCTTCTTCATATTTTTTTCACTGTAGTAGCTATCTCCTATAGCATATTCTGCTCCCTCAAATAAAACAATATCAGGCAATGTAATATTATAGTAATAGTCGAAATTAATTACATTATCATAATTGTGTACGTAATATACTTTATTAAATACGTTTGCTATAAATTTTTCCTTTCCTCCCATATAGCTTCCTCTAAAAAAGAGCATTGTATAGTTGTTATTTACTTTTTCATTTTGAGTTTCTAAATATGTTGAATGCGTTTTGCTTATGTCTATATATTCTTTATATATTTTTGTAAAAGTATAATTCTGTGTTTTTATTGTATATTGAGGAATGTCTTCACTTATCGCAAAATTTGAAGAAGGAAGTGTGTCTACATGCTCATACTTTTTTTGGTAATCTTCCATGTCCAGTAAATTAATTTTGATTCCATCCTCTTGCATTCTTTTATAAATATTATTTAATCCAATAAAAGCACCTGTCTCATTCCAATGTCCTGCATCATATTTTACGTTATATACCTGTTCTGTTTTTGATGCATCTATTAGGCATTGTGTATTGTCAATATAATTTACTTCGAGCTCATTTAGCTTTTCTTTCAAATAATTAATTCTGTAATTTGTAAAAATGTAGCCTTCTGGTAAATATTGTGAATAAACACTTATTTTGGTTGGATTAATAACAAATAAAAAATAGCTTCCCCTATCTGTTACATATGTTTGTAAGTCTTTTATCATTTTGGCAAATGTATTTAGATACGTGTCGTCATGTTTTTCTATGTCAGTTTTGTAAAATATGTATCCATCTTTTCCATATGAATATGTAGGGTGTATCATTTTGTTAAGAAGCTTATCATTAGCTTCAGTATATGCATTTATAAATTTATTTCTAAATCCTATCCTTTTTGATATGTACTCATTAAATGTTTTTATATTTTTTATAGATTTTGCTTCTGGAAGCTTTTTATTATCTATTTCAGAAATTTGATCTGGGTTAAGATTAATAAAAATTATTGGTATCAATATTATGGTAAACATCAATGCAATAATTATTAACTTAAAGTATTTCATAAATGTCTCCTTTCTTAGAATTGTGCATATAATGATGGAGAATACGAACTATTGACTAAGAAAATTATAGAAATTGCAAGTATACTAATAGCAAATATTCCAGATAGTATTTCTATAATTTTTTTGTTCTGAATTTTTGATACAATATAATTTTTTATTGGTAAGGCAATTACAATGCCAACTAAAATATAGAAAATATTATATTGTGTTAAGAAATACTTTAGAGTATATTGCACTTGCTCTGGGCATTTTATGTTAAACATATAACCATAATAGTTCATTGAAGCCTTTAGTCCATTATTAGCAAATAATACCCATCCCAACAATATAATTAAATATGTGAAACATCTTTTTAAATAAATAGGAATTTTTTTATAAAAGTTTTTATCTCTAATCAATCGTTCTATTACAATAAAAGCGCCATTATATACGCCCCATATTATAAAATTCCAACTCGAGCCATGCCAAAGTCCTGTAAGTATAAATACTATCATTAGGTGAATATATACATTTCCTTTTCTGTTGCCTCCTAGTGGAATATATATATAATCTCTAAACCATGCACCAAGCGTTATATGCCATCTACGCCAGAAGTCTGAAATGGATTCTGAAAAGTATGGATAATTAAAGTTCTCCGGTAAAGATATTCCAAACATTTTACTGATTCCAATTGAAATGTCTATGTACCCTGAAAAATTTATAAACAAATATAATGAATAACATATTATGCCAAACCACGCAGTTAAAGCAGTTATTCCCGAACTATTCATTGCTTCTATTATTTTAGTCCAAATATTTCCTAAAACATAAGATACAATTAAAACTTTACCCAATCCAAAACAAAATCGCTTTACTCCATCATAAAACAAGTCTAAGCTAGGATTCTTCAAATTGCTTATTTCATTTTTAAATGAATCATATTTTACTATTGGTCCATTGACAATTCTTGGAAAATAACATGTATAAAGAGTAAAATTAAAAATGTTTTTTTCCATATCAGTTTTTTTCTTATAAACATCTACTAGGTATGATATGTTTTGAAAAACAAAAAAAGATATTCCTAACGGTAATATTAACTGTAATGCACTAATTTTAGTATGTAACAAGCTATTAACATTACTAATAATAAAATCAATGTATTTGTATAAAAAGAGTGTTGCCACATTTATAAAAATACCAATTATTAAAAATATTTTTTTCTTTTTGTTTTCTGTTTTATCTATGATAATTCCAAATGCATAATTAATAATTATTGATCCTATTAATATAGGCAAGCTTTCTAGCGAAGCTAGTGAAAAGTATATTAAAGATACTATTGCTAAATAGTATTTTTTTATTTTTTTAGGTATCAATAAAAATCCTAAAATGGAAATCGGAAAAAAAATAAATAAAAAAATGTAATTAGAAAAATCCATATTATTCCACCATTATAACTTTCTTTATTACTTCTTATAAATTGTTTCTATCATATCCTGTCTCATTTTTTCTTCATCTGCTACAAAGTAGTAGCCTCCGTTTATCATTTGTCCTTTTCCATATTCTGTACTTGGAATTTGAATTGATGTTATGTTATTTAAAAATGTGCTTGAGTTTAGTACTATATCAGTAAGCTTTCCTACATAGTTCATAACATTTATGTTTGTTTTAACTTCCTTAAGTATTGTGTCAGACATATCAATAATTTTGGAAGTTCCCATTTTAACCATTTTATTCATTATTTTCTCTAGTACTTCTCTTTGATGTTCAGCCCTTGAAAAGTCTGATCCTTCTCCTGTGGTTCTGTTTCTAGAGTGTGTTATTGCTTGCTCTCCATCTAATAATACGTTTCCATAACTTGTAACCTTTTTTACAGCCCTTCCTGTAATACTGTATCCATATTCGTATGAACGTTCATTAATGTAATCCATTTCAGCTTTCGTGATATTCATTTCTATTCCGCCTAATGCATTAATAATATGGATTAATCCTGTAAAATTGATGCTAACATATTCTGTAATATCTAGTCCAAAATTTTCATTAATTGTTTTTAAAGCAAGTGAAGCTCCACCATATGCATATGCATGGTTAATTTTTGTTTTTCCATACCCTGGCACAGTAACATAAGTGTCTCTTGGAATACTAATCATTTTTACGGATTTGTTATTTAAATTTACAGAAGCAATAATTATACTATCACTTCTGCCAACTGTTGAGCTTTGAGAATCTATTCCAAATAGCGCGAATGTCAAAATATTATCAAATTCTGTTTTTGTTAATGAATCTGATACCTCTTCATAAAGATCTTCATTAGTGCTTAAATTACTTGTGTCAATTTCCTCGATATTAATTTTATTTAATTTGTTTGCAATAAAGCTACCTGCATAAATACCTAACCCAATAATTAATGCAAGTATTAATCCTACAAATATCAAAGTTATTTTCTTTTTATTACTTTTCTTTTTCTTCATTTATACACCTATTTCTTGTAAACATATTCTCTCATATCTTCTATCATTCTGTCTGTGTCTGTTGGAACAAAATAATATATTCCTTTAATTATTTGGCTTGTTGCATATTCTTCTTTAGGTATTTGAGTAGATATAACATTGCTTAAATATGTGCTTTTATTTAATACAATTTCACCTAACAATCCCATATAATCCATGACATTAATGTTTGTAGTTACTTCTTTTAGTAAAACATCAATTAAATCATAGATTTCGTTTGATCCTAAACTTGAAACTTTACTAAACATTGCCGCCAAAACATCTCTTTGTCTTTCAGCTCTTGTAAAGTCTCCATCTCCAACAGTTCTATTTCGTGCATGTGTTACAGCTTGCTCTCCGTCAAGAGTCACATTACCATATGATGTAAGTTTCTTTTGCTTATTCCCTGAAACATTATACACAAGGTCAGAGTTTTTATTAATAAACTCTTTTTCTTCGTTTGTTATTTTAAGTTGAATTCCACCGATGTCATTAATTATATGTGCTAGTCCAGCAAAATCAACTGTCGCATACTCTGTTAGACTTAAATTAAAGTTTGTGTTTATTGTTTTAAGTGCGAGCTGTGCTCCTCCATATGTGAATGCATAATTAATTTTGTTTTTGCCGTATCCCTCTATTTCTGCATATGTGTCTCTAGGAATACTTATTAATTTTATGGATTTGTATTTTGGATTTATTGAAACTATCAGTATTGTATCTGTTCTTCCTGCAAATCCTTCTTCGTCTTGACCGTCACCTTTGCTTTGTGTGTCAATGCCAAATAATACAAAATTTTTTATATTTTTAAAATCGCTTTCAGAGATATCTTCAGAAACCGTGGAGTATAGGTCATCTGCAATTCCTAAATTATTTTTATCTATATCTTCAAAATTAACGCTGAATTTTTTGCTTATAATAATACCACCGCAATATTCCTGCTAATACTAGTATTAATATTAACACTATTACTACTATTTTTAGCCATTTTTTCTTCTTGCTTTTCTCTCCCATTTTGCTCTCCTTTTTTTTTAAGCATTTATGTTCTTTTGACAATGCCCTTAAGTCTTTCTATAACACCTTTAAACTCTTTTGTATTGGCAAATAAAATTGCAAATATAATATTTGATGTTATTGTATAAATTATTAATTTAATTACAAAACCTTTTATTCCATCAATCGGAATATTTTTCAAGATAAAATATGATATTGTATATACTATAGCTATTTTTATAAAATTAACAAAATATTGAGCATAATATCTGTAAGGTTTCTTTTTAAAGTTATACTTGTAAACAATATACGGATCAAACCAAGTAGTCGTAACTAATCTAGAAATTGATGTTGCGAAGAATATTCCTGCTAGTCCAATTATTTTGCATAATATAATAGATAAAGCTATATTAAGTATTGCAGCAATGATTGCTGTATATTTTCCTTCATTAAATAGTCCCATTGTTGTTCTATATGTGTATCCTGCAAACTGCATTCCATTAATATAAAAATGCAGTGCTAGTGCTATTACAACCATATAATCTAATAAGTATTCGTTGCCTAACCAGATCATTATAAATTCATTTAAAAATAATGCTAATCCTATACTGCAGAATCCAAATATCCACGTTGTTGTAAAAAATAATTCTTTGAAAGTTTTTTCTTTAGTTTCAGTTTCTCCTACTGCATTAAGATTTCCTACGCTGGACGTTATACCATTTAATAGTTTAGATAATAATGAAGTTGCTGCTGTTAAAATTAAAGAATAGTTCGATACTATACCAACTGTTGCAACTCCAAGCATTGAAGATATAATAATATTGTCAGTTCCATTTAAAACAACAGATCCAAATTTATAATAAACTAAAGCTTTTACATTTTTAAAAATGTCTTTTTTTTCTTGTTTGCTTATTTCCTCAACATTTCGTTCTTTTAAATATTTGTAATCTTTTGTTGCCTTTAGTGAGATTGCTAAATTTTCCACAAAAGTACAAATTATTTGGATTAATAAATATATTATAAAGTTTCTTGTTAGGTATAAAAATACTACTTGTAAAATATTCTTAACGATATAAAATGCAATTTCATAAATATTTATAATATAATCTTTTTGATGCGCCATTATAATCGATTTTTTGTATGTAAAAAAATACGACAATGCAGTATTAGCTAAGAATAAAAGATATATTATACTTATATTTTCACTTATATTTGGGGTTTCTTTGATTATAAATCCCAAAAATGGAGTAATTAATGCTCCTATAATGATTACAACTATTCCTATGATGTTATATGACTTTTGATATAGTTTCATTAATGCTTTAACTTTTTCTTTTTCATTATTAGCAACAGGTTTATACATGCTGAAAATAATAGCATTTCCTATACCAAGTTCAGCAAAAGAAAGGATAGTTAAAATATTTGTAAATAATCCGTTAACTCCTAAATATTCTTTTCCTAAAATGTTTATGAAAACAGTCCTTGCAACAAATGATAAAATGGTATTAACAATTTGTGACATTGCTCCAAAAGACATATTTCTCATGCTATTTTTTGTTCTTGAATTATTCATTGTCACCTTTCTCCGACTTTTTTTGCTTATCAAGCATTTCCTTAAGTACATTTGATAAAATAGTAGATGATGTTCCTTTTGTATATGGAAAATATACAAATTCTACTCCAACACTTTTTAACTTTTGTTCCATTTCTCTATACATATCTGAATTTTTCCAGTCGTCCCCGTGGAAAATCACGTCAAAATGGTTTTCTTCCCATGCTACATATTTATCCATAGTAGTTTGTGGTACAACTTTATCCACATATTTTATTGATTCAACAATTTGCTTTCTCTCTTCATAAGGTATAATTGGAGTTTTATGCTTGTACGATTGTACTACTTCGTCTGTGCTTACTCCAACTATTAAATAATCACATTGCTCTTTTGCCCTCTTTAATATGTTTAAATGTCCAATATGGAACAAATCAAAAACTCCCGTTGTATAACCTACCTTATATTTTTTTTCCATTTAATTTACCTCCTATAATTTTTTTTATATTTTTTGGAATTAGTCTTCCAATTATATGCCTCATTCTTTTCTGCGGTACACATTTGTTTATAAGCTTATCAAATCGCATATTATCTATATTTGAAAAGAAAAATTCTCTTTTAGGGTTCATTTTAGTTGGTTCCCTAAATCTAGCATTTTCTTTTTTTGCAAATTCAATGTCTAACTTTAAACATTCACATTCCTTCTCAAACGTTGGTAATAGCTTTTGACCTTTTTCCGAATTGATTACTACCATTGAAACGCCTTCATGTACATTCCAATCAGGATAAATATGTCCTATGCCCCAGCAATCCGCAATAGTTATGTCCGATATTCTTTTTGGATTTGCATATTTGCAGTTATAGCAGCTTTCTCTGTAAAATAGCTGTGAATGAAATCCTCTTAAAAAAAGGTTTTTCCTGATATTTTCAATTATAGTCTTATTGTTCTCAAATTCTATTTTTATGCACTTTGAATCCCATTCTTTATTTTTGTATATTTTTTCTCTAAAAGAAATTGCTTTTACTTTACTTTTGTATTTATCTTCCATGTATTGTAAATATTTTTTTAGTGTCTGCTTGTTAGGTACTCCATGGCATACAATGTCAACTGTTAGTAAATTGTCATATTCCTTATTTAAGAAATTCTTTAATCCCGCTATTTGGCACGGTGTACCAGTAAACAGGACTTTCCTGCCTTCTTCTAGCATTTTTTTTGCATCTTTATATGAATTTCCAACACTGCTTTGTACATATTTTGACTTTCTGTATTTATCGATTAATTTTTTGTCTAAAACATAGCTATGGTGTGGCGAACATGTTTCATCATATTCCACTCCAAAAATGGCATAGTTATTGTCACAATATGCTTGAACAATAGTAGTAAATGCTCCTCCTGACGCGCTCTTTAATATAACATCTTTGTTTTTACTTCTACATGCAAATACAATTTGACTAAATTTCTCTTCATTAAGTGTATCGCTCAGACTTGGGCAAATTTTTGTACATAATCCACACTGTACACATTCTTCAGTTCTAACTGGGTATTCAAATCCGTTATTATCCATAATTATCTCAATTGCATTATGTGGGCAGATTTGCTTACAAGCCATACACCCTGTACAATTTTGCTTTTCACAAATTAATTTATTATTAAATATTTCTTCACTCATTTAATAAACCTCTTTATTGAAAATAGTTTTTATATGCTTTTATCCGTTTTCACTGAATTCCATACATTCACCATCTTCAAATTGCACCATAAGTGGTTTATGCGTTACTCTTTTTTCTACTGGTGGCAACTCCATATATTTTGATCCATATATTTTTGTTAAAACATATTCATAGTCATTTGGTGCAAAATATTCTCTGTCTTCAAATTTAATTTTTTTAGCAGGATAGTATTTTTCTTTTAAATGAGTTTGTTTTTCTATTTTGTATTGACTTCCTAAATTGACAAAGTATTTTTCTTCTTTTCCTTCATTTTGCATAGCTCTATTCAAAATGGAGTGTAAAAGCTTATTTGGTATACATTTTGAGATTATAACTTTTAAGTTAAAGATAAATCCCTGCTCTAGCCTGATTTTGCATATATTTTTTTTCATTAAAATTGCTTTTATTTTCTCTTCTGTTTTTTTCCTTTTCTTTATATCTATTGAGTTTTCATCTTTAGCACTATCTAAAGGAAATATGTCTACAAATATTCCCTTGCACCCATTATAATCCTTTAATGTACTTTCTGCCATTATTGTGTTTTTTAGACGTATTTTTATAAAAGGTAACCAGTACTTTTTGTTGGTTTTGAAACAATCTAATATGAAATCTTCTTTTAATTCTTTTTGAGCATACTCAATGAATTTATTATAATCTTCTCTTGGCATCGCAATGTCTAAGTCATCGTCCCAAGGGATATATCCTGAATGTCTTACTGCTCCTAATAATGTTCCTCCTATAAGGAAATATACTATTTTATGCATTTCGCAAATTCTTACTATTTCATCTAAAATTTTTAATTGGCTGTTATGTAATTTAGGTAAATAATCTTCTTTCATAAAATGCTCCTATCTTTTTTGCTGAACATTATTTTTTTTCTTGTCAGCAATATACCATATTAAAATAATAAATATTATAATCAAAAATTGTGGTTTAATTATAAATTCAATAAATTCTATTGATTCACTTCGTGGAATTAAAAAGAATTTTGTTAGAGTTATTAAAATTATAGATTTACTTATCCATTTATATCTCATGAATTCACTAATTGTTTTTAAATACATTCCTATTATAAAGCTGAACAAAATTACTCCTATTATTCCAAAATCCATATATGTTTCTATTATATAGGATGTTCCTCTTCCATGTCCTGCAAGGTATGATGTTTTTCCTAAAACTATGTAAGATAATCTATGCGCTAAATTGTTACTTTCTTTGGCTCTTTTAACTGTATTTCCACTTCCCAAATCTTCTGTGTGGAATAATGTTTTTGAAATAGTTGAATATTTTAAATAATCAATTATATTTCCAAATGTGTAGCTTTCTTTCTTTTGTTCTATTAGCTTTTCTCTATATTCAAATCCTTGGCATATAGTAGTAAACGTTGTTCCCTGCTTGTAGAAGAAGTCCGTTACTAGCTGTACAGGAGAAAAATCTGGTATTTCTTCGTCTGATCTAATGTAATTGTATGCTCCTAGTCCCATTATTCCTATGAAAGCTAATATTATGCAAGCTGTTAACGTTTTAAAATTTAAATATTTTTTTATTTTTTCCCTATATCTCACAAAAATATATACTAATATAAAAGTAATTTTTAATACTAATGCTCCTCTGTTTCCTATAAGGAACATAGGTACTCCAGATATTAAATACAAGGCTAGAGTTATAATTGTCTTTCTTTTGCATGGTAATGTTGCCAAATAAAAGCACATCATGTATGCATAAGTCTCTGATAAAAACGAAAATACCTTTGGTATGTTTCTTTTATTTGTACTGTATAATAATGCATAATCGACATCATGTAAGTCTATGTATTGTAATATATTTATAGAAAAATTTATTAAAAAAGTTATTATCATTCCATAAAACAAAAAATTACAAAAAAATTTATTGTTTAACAAGCTATCATATTTTTTTTGTACTCTTTTTAGTCGTTCACTCTTAAATATTCTATTTTTAAAGCGTTTATTTCTTTTGCCTGCATTTCTTATTTTCTTTATTCTAAACATTATATTTTTCTTATTTATAAAGCCCAAAAGAATAAATACTATGCTTAAAATAATAGATAATAAAGCTAGGTTTAAGCTACTTGGTTCTTTATTCCACAAAGCTTTTCCGCTAAATGTGTCAATTAATGGCCTACTTAATATGAATGTAAAAATCATAAGTAACATTATACATAAAGGGAATCTTTGTTTTATATTAATTAATGAATAATATAAAGAATACAAAAAAATTATCATTATTCCTATAATTGAAACACTATATGTTTTTATAGTAATCCCCACTGTGCATAAAATAATTGATATAACAATAAAAATATACATTATGATTCTTGATTTATTTTTTTTTATCGCATTACTTATTTTTGACATTGTATTCTCCTAATTTATCTATATACTGGAAATTAAACTTTTCCATTTATTTAGTATCTCTTTTTTTTCAAATTTGTGTATATTAATATCGCTGTTTTTTGAAAAATCGGCTCTTAAGTTTTCATTTTCAATTAATTCGCATATTTTATTAATCATCTCATCTATATTATAGCAAGAAATTAAAAATCCATTTTTATTGTTTTCTATAATTTCAGATGGTCCTGTTGGACAGTCAAAACTTATTATTGGTAATTTTGCATCTTGTGCTTCAAGTAATGATAATGGTATTCCTTCGTAATATGAAGTCATTACTAAAAAAGAATACTCCCCATAAATTTGGTTTAAATTGTTCACATTTCCCTTTAACTCGACAAATTCTTCCAAATTATTATCCTTAATTTGTTGTGTGATTTCTTCTCTGCAAGTTCCTTCTCCATATATGTCCCATTTCCAATCCGGATGTTTTTCATATACTCCTTTGGCAACTTTTACAAGCATATCATAGCCTTTTACCTTTTCTAGTCTTCCTACTGTAATTATTTTATTTGAATCTGTTTTATATTGTTCATTACCTGTATTGCTATGTATAAACCAATTAGGTATGCATGTTACCTTTGCTTCAGGGACTTTAAACATCTTGATAAAATTATTTTTATCTCGTTCTGTTAATGTTACAATTTTGTCCATATATTTTGCACCAAGATATTGTCTTAGTTCATGTTTTTTACCATAAGTTTTATTTTCTAAGTTTGAATGTTCGCAATAAATTGTTTTAATATTTGTTCCTTTAGTTGCCTTAAGGGCAACAGTATTTACACCAGCTGTTATACAAAAAAGCTGGTCAATTTTATTCTCTAACAAATATCTCTTTAATTCTTTTGATAATTTAAATAAATTTTTTGTTATGCTAATTGTTTCCGTTGATACAACATAATGATTGTATTTATATTCTTGATTTACGTTGTTTTTTTCTTGAAACAAGCTTATAACATAAACTTCGTTTTCATCTAACAATTCTGTTGCAATATTTTTAGCAATCTTTTCTGCACCGCCTGTTAATGAATCATCATAAATTAAAAAACCAATTCTTTTCATTTCTTATATTTTCCTTATTTCGTTATATATTCTCTCGCAGTTTTTGTTATCATGTAATTCGAAGAAACTTTTATGTGCTTCATCAAATTTTGTCGTCATCACTAGATTGTTCTTATAAATTGACTCTAATTCTTCTTCAACTTCTTCCAAAGAATTTTTAACTGTACCTAGTCCACTATCCCTATAGCTATAGTATCCCTCTGCATATTGTGCCTCTCTAAATCTTTTTTCATCAAATTGATAATAAATAACAGGCTTCTTCATATATGCAAAATCTAGTGCAACACTTGAATAATCTGTTATCATTACTGCAGATTCAATCAACAACTGCCTAATATCTGTGTTCTTATTTGTAACAATTTTTATTTTCTTGCTACTTGTAGAAAAATCAGATATATATTTTTGCATGTTTCTATGTGGATAAAAATATAATTCTAAATCATTTTCTTCTAGGAATTTAATAAGTTTTGGGCTATTAATTAATTCCTGATATTTTTTGTAATACTCTGTATTCGTGAATTTTGAATTGTCTTCATATTTTTTTGAATATTCATTTTTTGAAGCAATCCACTCTCTCCAACTTGGTATTAATAAGATTTGTTTTTTGTTCACATTTATATTGTGGTAATCATCAAATCTGCAAAATCCTGTGTATGCTACATTCTCTTCTGGGTATTCGAAGTATTTCTTTACATATTCATATTCTGGTTTTGCTCCACATATGAATAAACGCATTTTTGTGTTAGGGTAAAATAGCCATGTTGCTTTGTTTATTGTAATTCCGTGTTGTAAAAATATGGATTTATTTTTAATTATTTTTAATTGTTCTAATACATAGCATATTGCTGCATCAGGCTTTCCTGCCTTTTGAGAACTAATATTATATTTGCAACAAAAATACAATATCCAGTGGAAAAATCCACCATATCTAACTGTTTTTCCTAACGCTTTCACTTTTTCCAAATCTTTTGATTTGTAGCTAATTGCATAATAGGTTTCCTCTTCTGGATGTTTTTCTCTAAGAAATTTAAAAAAACAATATCCATTATCCCTTGCTTCATTTTTGTCTTCACATACTAGCCATATTTTCTTTTTGAAAATACAGGTATATATTTTAAAAAATATTGCAGGAATTATCGACAGAACAAAAACGGGGATTTCAACAATGTCTTCCATTTTTATATAATTCAATTCGTGTAATATTTTTTTCATTTTTTTATCACTTTCTTAATTATTTTTCCTATTCCAAAAATAGTACCAATTCCATAAGATATATGGAATAATGGATATAACACTAAGCATAGAATTTGTCCTACTCCATCTTTGCAAATATGCTTAATTGTATACAATATATCCAGAAGAATATATAGTCCTACAACTGACAAATATATAAGTGCCAATATATTGTTTTTAGTTATAATTGATAGTAACAATCCTAAAACCAAACCTAACGTAAAAAACATTGGAATGAAGTGTCTTAATTTCATAGATCCAGGCATTAAATAGCTTGTATATAATACCCACTTTCCATTTTGGAAAGCCATTTTCATGAGTTTTGAGACACTACTGCGTGGATGATAGATTATTGAAATGTCATTAAATAAGTATACCTTTCCTCCATTTTTAATTATTCTATAATTTATTTCATTGTCCTCGCTTCTAATCAGTTCCTCATTAAAATATCCTATTCTGTCAAAAAGAGATTTCTTAAATGTGCCATATGGGACTGTATCAGTATAGCCACTTTGAGCATTTGTTCTAAATCCTGAATTTCCAACACCAAATCTTGATTTTAATATATTCTCTATTGCTTTTCCATTTTTTCCTTCACCAACTGTGTCAAACAAGCATCCAACATTGTCAGCTCCTGTTTTATTCAAGTAATATACGCATTTTGATATATAATTTTCTGGGTATTCGCTATGCGCATCTAGTCTAATTATTATTTCGTACTTAGCTTCTTTGATTCCCATATTAACAGATATTGGAGTTAGTCTTTTGGGATTATTAATTATCCTATACTGTATATTTGTAGATTCAACAGCTTTATTAAGTAATTCTATAGTTTTGTCTGTAGAATTGCCATCAACAAATATTACTTCCACATTTTCTAAGTTATAATCCTGTTTTGATATGGATGAAATAAGTTTCTCTATGTGTTTTTCTTCATTGAATATAGGTATAACAACAGAAACATTGTCCATAACATTTCTCTCCTATCTTAACACATTTATCACAGTCTCTACGCATGTTTTAAAGTCATACCAGACTGAAAATTTGGTTATATATTCTAAATTATATTTCATCTTTTGTGGTAAAACTTCAGTTATATATGTTGTATCTGTATCTTTTCCTTCCTTAGTTGCACGTTCCAATATTTTGTCTTCATCTTTATATTTTATGCTAGCAATTGAAGTTACACCAGCAGGCATAAGCAAAGTAGATTTCATTTCATCAGTATAACAGTCTACATATTTCTTTACCTCTGGTCTTGTTCCAACAAATGTCATTTCGCCTTTTAAAACATTTATTAGTTGTGGAATTTCGTCAAGTCTTATTCTTCTTATAATTTTTCCTACTCGTGTAATTCTTTTGTCATGCCCAATTGTAACAAGAGTGCCCATTTTATCAGCGTTTTGGACCATGGTTCTAAATTTAAATATTTTAAATGTCTTACCATATGTTGTAATTCTTTCCTGTCTATAAAATACTGTCCCTTTAGAATCCAATTTAATAGCTATTGCAACTATTATAAAGAATGGCAAAAGTACAATCAATATTACTAAAGAAAAGAACAAGTCAAAAATTCTTTTAAAAAAAAGGCTAGCTTTTTTCTTTGATAAAATATCGTAATATTTTTTTACTTCTTCATTTTTAAGGTTTTCAGGTAAATCATTCCATTTTTTAAGTATCATTACATCTCACCTAAAATTTCTTTGTAATTTTCAATAACATAATCTACATCTTCATCTTTTAAGATACTATAAAGTGGAAGTGTAATTTCATTTTCAAAATAGTTATAAGCATTTGGATAGTTCTTTATATCAAATCCTAAGTTTTTATACGCTGTAAGCATTGGTAATGGTTTATAATGTACATTTGTAGCTATTCCTCTTTCAGCCATTTTAACTATAATTTCATTTCTTTTCTCTAGTGAAATTCCATTTACTCTAGTTATATATAAGTGGCCTGATGAAGTGCTATTTGGAGTTTCATGAGGTAGTACCTGTACTTCTAAATTCTTCAGAGCGTCGTTGTATTTTTTTATTATTTCGTGTCTTCTTTCAACAAGTGAATTATATCTTTTAAGTTGGACTAGTCCAAGTGCCGCATTAATATCTGTCATATTACATTTATATGCTGGCTCTAGAATATCATATTCCCATGCTCCCAATTTTGTTTTAGCAAGTGCATCTTTTGTTTGTCCATGTAGCGATAATATTTGGAATCTTTTATAAATTGCTTCATCATCTAGCCCTAAGTCTTTTCTCCATGTTACTGCTCCGCCTTCAGCCGTAGTTAGGTTTTTAACTGCATGAAATGAAAAAGTCGTAAAGTCTGCAATTTCGCCTGCCATTTTGCCATTTCTTTTAGCTCCTATGCCATGTGCGCAATCAGCAACCACAATAATTCTACCAAATTGTTTTTGAATTTCATTTTTAGGGCTAAATAACTTAGCCTTATTTTTAACTATTTCAAATACTTTGTCATAATCACAAAGTACTCCACCAATATCAACAGGAATAATAACTTTTGTTTTATCTGTGATTAGTTTTTCTACTTTATCATAATCCATCTCAAAATGGTCTTTTTGAATATCTACCATAATAGGTGTAGCACCCACATGATATATAGGGCTACAGCTAGCAGTATATGTATAGGCAGGTACAATTACTTCATCGCCTGGTCCTATTCCTAAAAGTCTTAGAGTAAGTTCTAATGCAGCAGTTGCTGAATTTAAAGCTACTGCTTTATTAGTGTTGCAATACTCTGCAATTTTGTTTTCAAAAAGCTTTGTTTTTGGTCCTGTAGTAATCCACCCTGATTTCAAACTATCAATTACTTCGTCAATTTCTTCTTCTCCAATGTCTGGAGGTGAAAAAGGTATTTTTTTCAATTTAATTCCTTCTTTCTTTTTTGATATATTTTTTTAATTATGTAGCTGACTGTCACTCCTAAAATTACTCCTAATGTATCTATAACTACATCTCTTAATTCCCCGACTCCTTCCGCGGTATAAACATTTGATGTATCTCATCTGTCATAGCATACAATGAACCAGCTACAATTGAAAATGTTAGCTTTTTGTTATTGCTTAAACCATATAGTCTAAAGTTTAAAAACAATATTATTCCACCTATTGTATAAAGTGTAAAATGAGCTAGTTTTCTTGCAATAGGTTGTAAATTTGCAACTATCTCTTCCTTCTCAGTTGCTTCCATATTTCTTATACTTGGTATTAAATTAATAATAGCTCTTATAGTCTTTCCACTCGTCCCACTTGATGCATCACTAGGTTCATTTGAAAGGAAAAATACAGTCATCATCCAAATAATTAGTAATACAAAATATACTATTTTCTTAATTTTCAATTTTATTTACTTCCTCTGGGTTTTTATATGTTGGTACTACTTCTTTCATGGTTTGTTTAACAACGTCTCTTGAGAAGTTGTCATCATACTCAAGTTTTCTAAGCATATCTAGCTTTCTTTCTAATTCATTTATTTCAAAGTGCATTGGCTTTGATACAAATATTTTGTTATGCTTTGTTGCACTTAAGCCTTCTTCAGACATAAGTAATTCTTCGTAAAGTTTTTCGCCTGGTCTTAATCCTGTTATTTTAATTGGTATGTCTACATCAGGTTCTAGGCCAGAAAGTTTTATTAATGAAACTGCTAAATCATAAATTTTAACTGGTTGTCCCATATCTAAAACAAATATTTCTCCACCTTCTGCATATGTAGCCGCTTGGAGAATTAATTGAACAGCTTCTGGTATTGTCATGAAAAATCTCGTAATGTCTTTATGAGTAACAGTTACTGGTCCACCATTCGCAATCTGCTTTTTAAATAAAGGTATAACAGATCCATTACTTCCTAAAACATTGCCAAATCTAACTGCTGCAAATTCAGTTTTACTTGTTTTATCAATAGCCTGTATAATCATCTCACATACACGTTTTGAAGCACCCATTATGTTTGTCGGATTTACTGCTTTGTCTGTAGAAATAAGTATAAATCTTTTTACATTAAATTTGCTTGCACAGCATGCAGTATTGTATGTTCCAAATATGTTGTTTTTTATTGCTTCTAATGGATTATTTTCCATAAGTGGCACGTGTTTATGCGCTGCAGCATGGAATACCAAACCTGGTTTGTATTCTGTAAATACTTCTTCCATCCTTTTTTTATCTCTTACAGAAGCAATAACTGCTTCTATTTTCTCATCTGGATAATTAGCTTTTAACTCAAGCTCTATGTTATATAAATTGTTTTCATAAATATCGAGAATAACTAGTTGTTTTGGGTGGAATTTTATAATCTGCCTGCAAAGTTCTGATCCAATTGAACCTCCTCCACCTGTTACTAGTACAACCTCATTTTCTATTAGTGAATTAATGTCATTATTATCTAAAACAATAGCATCTCTTCCAAGCAAGTCCTCTATTTCAACATCACGCATACTCTGCATAATGTTTTTGCCCTTGATTATATCTACAGTACTAGGAAGAATTCTTATTTTTGCTCCTGTTTCTTGGCATATATTTAATATTTCTTTTTTATCTTTGTTATCGATTGCCGATATTGAGAAGAAGATAACGTCAACCCCGTAGCTTCTGCATATTTCTTTTATTTTATATCTATTTCCAAGTATTCTTATCCCTGAAATTGCATAATTTATTTTTGTCTTATCGTCATCAATAATTCCAACAATATTATATGTCCTCTGCATATTGGTTTTTAATGTTTTAATGATATCCCTTGTTGCATTTCCACCGCCTATTATTAATAAGTTCTTTCTTGTTGTCATGTTGATAATCTTAGCGTTATGTACAATATTGTCTGTGAAAACAAGTCTTATAATTAGCCTGTAAGTTATCATAAATACAGAAATTAGAACCCCTGTAAGTAGGTTTGATCTTGGCCCCATAATGTCAATTTTGAAGATATTTCCAAGCATTGAAACAATTACACACGAAACCATGCATCCGAAGCCATATACTAGGTAGTCTTTCCCATTTTCATATCTGATTATGTTCTTATAGCAATCAAACAATGTCAGAAACAGTTGATATACAACAATTGCCAGCAAAACTGTATTTAAAAATATTTGCCTATCTGAGCTTGTAAAAATTGCTAGTGTTTCACTTTTAAATAATTCAACAAATGCATACGCAATTATTAAAAGAAAAATATCGATTATTCTAATAAAAACAATTCTATGTCTTTTCATAAAGTCCAATATGTCTGCTTTACTCACTTTTAATCTCACCTTATTTCTTATTTTAACCTCTCTATTATATATGTTTAATGTGTATATTGCAACATTTTATTACATTTTTTCTGGCATGTTTATCCCAAGTAATCCGTGCTCCTGTTTTTAAAACTAAGTTACATGCATATGTTAAATATAGTCTTGCATCTTGCACATTTTTTTCTTCTCCTATAATGCGGTGTTCATTATAGAATGTACTGAAACATGAACTTAGGTCGATTAAATATCTTGCAAGTATTGATGGTTCATTTTTATCTGCTGTATCTCTAAGTGTTTGCACGAATTCATAGAGTTTCTTTAGTAGCTGTATAGATTCGTTGTCTGATAGCTTGTCTGTATCTATTTCATCTATTTGTGGTAGCATGGCTTTCTCTAATATGCTTTTGGTCCTAACGTACATATATTGGATATAAGGGCCTGTTTCTCCGTTAAAGTTTAATACTTGATTCCAATCAAAAATTTCGTCTTTAATTCTATTATTTGAAAGGTCATTAAATATAATTGCTCCTACTCCAACTTTTTTTGCTACGTCATCTTTGTTCTCTAGGTCCGGATTCTTTTTTTCTATAATTTCTTTTGCCCTGGAAACAGCTTCGTTTAATAGATCTTCAAGCTTTACAACATTTCCCTCACGAGTTGACATTTTCCCTGTTGTTAGATGAATCATTCCAAATGGCACATGTATTAAATTATCAGTATATTTTTTATCTAGTCCTAGTAATTTTGCTACTTCAAAAACTTGTTTAAAGTGTAGTGATTGTTCATATGATGTAACATAAATTGCTTTTGAATAATCATATGTCCTTGCTCTATAAAGAATTGCAGCTAAATCTCTTGTTGCATATGTAGTAGAGCCATTAGATTTAATAATTAAGCATGGTGCAATATTTTGCTCATCTAGCTTTATTACTTTTGCTCCTTCAGATTCTACTAATTTTCCTGTTGAATCAAGCTTTTCTATTACTTCTCCCATCTTGTCTGAATAAAATGCTTCTCCATTATATGAGTCAAATTTACTGCCAAGCATGTCATATACTTTTTTAAATTCTTCTAGGCTAAGACTTCTGAATTCATTCCAGAGTTTAGTACAATATTCGTCTCCATCTTCTAATTTCTTAAAATTGTTTCTGCATTCTTCTAAAACGCTTTCATCTTCTTTACATAGTTCATTTATTCTTACATATATTTTTGTTAGCTCATCAATAGGGTTGTTCTTTATGTCATATTCATTTCCCCATCTTTTATAGCCTTCTATAAGTTTTCCAAATTGGGTTCCATAATCTCCTATATGATTAATCCCTACCGTATTGTATCCTAAAAAATTATAGATATTATACAATGCTCCTCCTATTACTGTTGAACGCAAATGTCCTATATGAAATGGCTTTGCAATGTTTGGAGAAGAATAATCTATTACAATAGTTTGTCCATTTCCTATGGTTTGGCTTCCATAGTTTTCGTTTTTTTCTTCTATTTCTCTTAATACTGTATTAGCTAAGTTTTTCTTGTTTATGTATATATTTAAATATCCTCCAACAATATCTATTTTATCTATTATTTCGCTATCTACTACAATATTGTCCTTTATTTCTTGTGCAATAATTGGTGGAGCTTTTTTTAGCTCTTTAGCAAGTTTAAAACAAGGAAATGCATAATCTCCTAAATTAGCATCTGGCGGAATTTCTATAAAACTTTCTAAAATTTTGCTATCAATATTAGTCACTTTTTCTATCGCTTCAGCAATTTTTTTCTTATAGTCGGTCATATTTAATCCTCCTCAAATTTAACAGATATATTATATATTTTGTTCATAGAAAAGTCAACATTGGGGACGTTTCCCAAAGGGGGATTTTTCCCCCTTTGGGGACAGGTTCAAACCAATGTGGTCAAGAGGGACGGTTCTAATCATTTCACTTTTCTTCCAAAAGTGAAATGATTAGAACCGTCCCTCTTGTTTCAGCTATTTAATCTCCTAAACATATTCCTATATTTCTTGCCGTTTTTACTAAATCATCATCCATTGTAACTAATCTAACATTACTTTCCGCTGTTCCTCCCTGCACTGCTCCAACTTGTTTATTATTTCCTACAACCTCTTCTAATGGTACATAGCTTAATTTTCCATTTTTTAATACTGTAAGCACATTAAACACACCATCTAAAGCAAGCTCCATAGCTTTTGCTCCATACTTTGTAGATAATACTCTATCAAATGATGTTGGAGTTCCTCCTCTTTGCATATATCCTAGCGTTGTGTTTCTAGTAACTAGTCCTGTTAGCTTTTCAAGTTCTTGAGCCACTCTTTCTCCGGCTCCTCCAAGTTGTGCATTTATAACGCCAGCTCCACCATCACGTGTAGCTTTTACTGCCATTGTGCCTCCTTTAGGTCTAGCTCCTTCTCCTACTACTACAACACTAAAGTTTTTGCCCATAGCTTGTCTTTTCTTTATTGCATCTGCGACTTTGTTTATATCATAAGGAATTTCAGGTATTATAGCTACATCTGCTCCACCAGCAATGGCTGATTCTAAGGCAATCCATCCTGCATATCTTCCCATAACTTCCAAGCACATTATTCTGTTATGAGTCTCTGCTGTTGTATGTAGCCTATCAATTGCATCAGTTGCTACAGATACTGCTGTGTTATATCCAAAAGTAATATCTGTGCACGCAACGTCGTTGTCAATTGTTTTAGGCACCCCAATTACTTTAAGTCCTCTTAAAGTAAAGTCTCTGGCAGACTTTTGCGTACTATCTCCACCCAATGTAAATATACAATCTATCTCATCTTCTTTTACATTTTGAACACATTTTTCTGATAAATCTTGATATGTTACGTTTCCATTTTCATCTACAACTTTATAATTAAATACGTTAGCATTCAATGATGATCCTATAATTGATCCACCTTTATGCAAGATTCCTGAAGCATTATCTGCTGTACTTAGTTTTACATAGTTGTTTTTGAGTAACCCATTGTATCCGTCAATAAACCCTAAACACTCTACATTGTTTTCTTCTGCCGTTTTAACTATAGCTCTAATTACTGCATTAAATCCTGAAACATCTCCACCATTTGCTAATATAGCTACTCTCTTCAACATAAAAAACCTCCTAAAAATATATTTGAAAAATATAAAGTTATTATATAGGTATCTTTATTTTTTTTCAATACATTTTAAAAAAATACTTTTTTATGCGTGGAAACCCATCGTAATTAATTTTATTTGTTTGCAATATGTATGTTTTCTATCTCTGCACTAAGTTCCCTTGATATAATATTTTGTATTTGAGCCACCTCTGTTTGAGTTATCTCTTTACTTTCAACTACTGCATTTATGCTATCTCCATTAACAAGAATTACTACATTTTTAAAGCCTTTAGTTTTTATTATATTTTCAGCAATCATTATTGCATTTTTTAAATTGTTTATTTTCGTAATTTCATTTTGTGCAATTGCTTTTTGTTCTGCCGTAATATTACTTGAATCTATCATTTTTTGATAACTCTCAATTATCTGTGAATACATGTTGTCTCTATCTAACTTTGAATTAGTAAAATATTCATCAGAAGATTCTTTAGCCTGGTTTTCTGTTGCCCTTGTTCTTTGTAGCTCTTCAGGTTCTATTTTCTCTTGTCCCGCTTCTTCATTACTGGTTACAGAATCAATAATGTTTTCATTTTCTGATATAATAGGTTCGTCTATGATTCCGAGTACTAACAAACGTGGCATCCCCAATCGTATCAGTGCTTGTATGGATTAAATTTGCATCATTTTGCATAAAGTTTAAATACCCTGCTGTAACTAGCATTAAAGCAATGACAAAAATAACCACTTGATTTCTTTTTAAAACTTTCATTTTATATCCTCCTTTTTTTATATTTGCATAGTAAAGACTTGGATTTTGTGTGTTGCAAGTCCTGTTGCTGCTTCAACAGCTTGAATAATGTTAGCCTTTATTTCTGCACTTTTAGCCCCCTCAGCAATAATTATTGCCCCCTCTAATTTTGGTAAAATTGTCTTTGTAGTAACAGGAATTTTGCTTCCTCCTTCGTCTTTATATATTACCTCTTTAGAACTATCGGTTTCTATTATTTTCCTTGTTCCTCCTCCAGAATCCGCTTCTTCTGTTGAACTTTCTTTTGTATTTTCATTATACATAGCAACCACTTCACTAGTTGTAGAATATGTAACAAGTACATCTGTTTTCCCAACCCCCTCTATTTTGCATAATATGTTTTTAAGCTTGTTTTCTAAGCTTTCTTGCATAGAAATATTGTCATTTTTGGCATCTTCCGTTTGCTGTGCCACATAGTTAATAGGAAACTGATCATCTTCATTTTTAGTGTTATCCTCTTTTAATATCGTATTTATAGCTATTATTGTAACTATAAGTATTATTAAAAAAACAACTAAATTTTCAATATTCTTTTTATCGCCTTTTTCCTTTTGCTTATTGACAAGTGCTTTTACTTTTTCTTGTAACATATCACCCCTCCTCCAGGCTTATTTTTTCTTCTGGTACGTCATAAATTGAGCTTAAATACTTTATAATTTTTTCCTTTTCTTCGTCAGAGATAGCTTTTTGAGTGGATAATTCTTTCTTTAATCCTGTATCCCCTATAGAAATTTTGACAGATTCAATAGTTTCTGTTTCTTCACTCTTATCATTGCTTTCTCTAAGTGTTATAAGTATCTCCTGTATTTTTGCGTAACTTGCATCATCTTGTATTTCTGCTTTAATTTTAATATCAGATACTATGTATCCTTTTTCATATAGTCTATCGCTTATGTCTTTCTTAGCATTAGTAATAAAAATATCACTTATCTTTGAACTTGGGTTTGTATTAGTATTATTTATTGTCTGTGTTTGGCTAGCACTAACTATTTGATCTAAGCTAATTTTTTCATCTGTAGCCAACTTTATTACAGGTGAAATTACCGTAAATAGTAAAAATATTCCTAAAACTGTTTTAATGTATTTTTTGTTCTTGCCTTCTGGTAAAAGCATTTCCAAAATTGTAACTATAATTACTGTTATTGCAATGCTACTAGCCCAATTTCCAATGTTTTTAAGCATTTCATTCCTCCTTATCTGTACATTAGTCCGGCTATTAGATATTTTTAATGTTAAAGTAACTCCTATAATCAGCATTGTTGAAACTGAAAAAAGCATGGCAAGCAAAATTTTAAAGCTCCCCGCCATTTGTTCTAATAGTTTTGTAATTTTTTTATCTGCTATTATTTCGCACATTGCAGTAGCTAAGTGATATGCAATTGTCAATACTGACAATTTAATAATCGGTAAAATGCAGATTCCAATTACTACTAATACTCCAACAATTCCCACTGCATTTTTAAGAACTGTGGCACATCCTAAGACGGCATCTACTGCATCTCCCAATATCTTTCCGACTACAGGAATAAAATTAGATACGGCAGCCTTTGCTGTCTTAGCTGTAATTCCGTCTACACTACTACTTAGTGTACCTTCAATTGAAACAAGCCCCACAAATACTGTTAATACTACTCCTAAAATCCAGGCAATACTTGATTTAAAATATTTTGATAATTTATCTATCTGAATCTTGTCCGATAGATTTGAAACAATTCCCAATACTGTTGCTACTAATAAAGCTGGAAGAATCAAAGTAATTATTACATTTCCAATAAATCCTATTATAAACAGTATTACAGGTTGAATTATGTTGGCAGTTGTAATGCTTCCTGTTGTAATCATTAATGAAATCAAAATAGGTGTCAAGCAGTTCATAAATCCAACAAGGTTTTCTATTGTATTTTTAACTAGCTCTATCATTTCTGTAAACGATGTCATAATTAAAGTTACTATTAAAACATACTGAGCATAATACGTAACTTGAGCAATGCTCTTGTTTTCAAGTCCTTCACTTATAGAATTTAATATGCTGTGTATCACTATAATTGCAAGTACTATTCCTAAGCTTCTTATTGCTGTTACAGTCTCTTTGCCAAGCGCTGTAGAAATTATTTTATACCAAAAATCTCCTTTTATCTCTCCTTTAATAGCTGTGTTAAGCACTTCTGCCATGTCTATTTCTGGGAATGCCTCTTTTGAATATGTATTTGCTTCTTTTAAAAAATCTGAAATATTAAATAAATTTTTTTGTTCTTCTAAAATGTCTGTAGTAGCTTGTACATTTGAATTTAGAAATAAAAAAATAGTAATTATTAAGAATACTGTTATTTTTACATGCCTCACTTTGTCACCTCGATTTTATGGGATTATTTTGATTATTAATTCAAAGAGTGCAGTTATAATTGGTATCGACATACCAATTATAATTATTTTTCCTCCTAGGTCTATTTTATTTGCAATGGCTGTTTCTCCGCTGTCTTTGCATATACTCGTCGCAAATTCTGTTAAAAATGCTAACCCTGTCATTTTTAGTAAAATACTTAAAAAACTACTATTTATATTTGCTTTATTAGAAAGGCTGCTTAAAATACGTACTATCCCTGAGAGTTTTTCCATTACAAGTAATATAATAATTGCCCCTGCAATCAATGAAACATATATAGCGTACTCTGGTTTGTATTGTTTTAGCACAATTATGAAAATCGTTGCAACAATCCCAATTCCTATTATTTTTATAATGTCCATGATTTCACCTCTTTTGCTTAAAGTCTATTACAAATTAAATACTGTCCTTACTGCAGAAAAAAGTGAACTGATTTCTTTTATTACCACTGTTAGTACTATAACGATTCCTGCAAGAGTTACCATCATAGCTTGATCTTCTCTTCCAGCTTTAGACAGTATTTGATGCAATACTGCGACAATTATTCCTATTCCAGCAATCTTAAACAAAACATCTATTTCCATTTTTCCTCCTTAAATCCTATTGCTAAAATTTTTTAGAACAATACTATTACAATGGCAATTCCTGTAATAACTCCCAAACTTTTATACATTTTTACGTTTTTTTCTTTTTCTATTTTTGCTTTTTCAATTTGCTCATCTAATAGACTTAATGATAAGTCAATCTCATTTAGTTGTCCTTCCATATCTGTTTGTCCTAGCAATTTGCCAAGTGAACATATTACATTTTTATCTTCTCTTGTAATGCTAATGTCTGCTTCTCTAACAGCTTTGTTCCAGCTATCAGTTGCACTTTCTTCATTCATATAGCTGGCTGATTTTCTAAATACATTCGATACATTAGCCGAGATATCTTTTGCGATATCGTCAAAGATGTCTTGTAATGGTGCATATGTATATCTTATTTTTGTCTTTAGTATATTAAATGCACTTTTGAACTCTTTTAGCTCAATTTCTCTTTTTCTATATTTTTGTGAAAGCAAAAAACCTATTGCTGTACAACATGCAAGTATTAATGCATAAATAACAAGCCTAATTAATTCCATCTTTACCTCTTTTTTAAAGTATCTATATAATATATATTCAGCTTGTACATTATTTAGAACAAAAAGTGGGGACGTTTCCCAGAGGGGCTTTTCCCCCCTTTAGGGACAGGTCTGTAATAATCAGACCTGTCCCTAAAGGGGGGAAAAGCCCCCTCTGGGAAACGTCCCCACTGTCTCATCAATTATATAAAACATATTCTGAATTTGCTTTGTTTAAATTATATGCTTTATCTATTTCTCCCTTTGGCCCTTTTGATTTTAAAAAGATTATTCTTTCAAAAATATGACTGTTCATTAGGCTCTTAAGTGCAGGATTTATGGCCAAGTCCTCTAAACTAGCACCATGGGCTGTAAATATGCCTTTTATTCCAGAGCAAATTGCATAGTGTATTGCCTCAACATCTTCGCTACTGCCTATTTCATCTGCTGTAATAACATTTGGTGCCATAGATCTAACAAGCATTTTCATTCCAATTGCTTTTGGAATATTATCTAATATGTCTGTTTTTATTCCTACATCATTTTGTGGTATTCCTCTATACATTGCTGCAATTTCGCCTCTTTCATCCAAAACTCCAACTGTAAGTCCTTTATAGTTAATGTCTTCAATTCCGTCACTTATTTTTCTAATTAAATCTCTTAAAATTGTTGTTTTTCCTGCTCCTGGTGGTGATGCAATTAATGTGTTAAAAACTGTATTGTTTTCCGTATCAACTACATATTTTAAAATTTTATTACTGCATCCTATAATTTGTTTTGCAACTCTAAAATTTATACTATAAATATGATTGATATTAATTACTTTATCTCCTTCTACTACAACATTTCCAGTTATTCCGTACACGATGCCCACCTTTTACTGTAATAAATCCATTGCATATTTGAGCCTGATATGAATAGATTGAATTTTCACATATAAGGCGAAGTGTTTCAGCCACATCTTCTGGTTTTACTGTATATTCAAATATTCTTTCTCCTTTATTAAACTTAAGAATTAACGGCTTATTAATTCTAAGCCTTATTTCCTCGAGTGTTATATAACGGTTTGCATTACTATCTTTTAAATAACTATCTATTGCTATAGAGATGCTTTTCGGAAAGTATTTTAGTAAACTTGAAACAGACATATTTCACCTTCATTTAAATAATTAATTGAATATTTGCCATCCGCTTCCAGAAAAAACTATTTTTTGGAAGTTCCTTTTTTATTAAAACAGATACGCACAAAGCTTAAAAAAATAGGGACAAGCTATCTTGTCCCTATTATTATATTCAGTTAATATGCTATTTATAACCTTATTCTTCCCAATTGTGGTAAACCTCTATAACATCATCTAAGTCTTCAAGGTTTTCAATTAATAGCCCCATTTTCCTTGCTGGTTCTGCATCTAGCGTTATATATGTTTGTGGAACCATTTGTACTTCTGCTTCTGCAAATGTTAGTCCTTCTTTTTCTAATGCTTCTCGAACTTGTGAAAAGTCTTCTGGAGCGGTTGTTATTTCATAATAATCTTCTCCAGTTTCAAAATTTTCAGCTCCAGCCTCAATTGCCATAAGCATTAAATCGTCTTCAGATTGTTTTGTTTCTTCTTTTTCTAAGATTATAACGCCTTTTCTATCAAATAGATATGATACACATCCATTTGTTCCTAAGTTTCCACCAAATTTATCAAATATATGTCTTACATCAGATGCAGTACGGTTTCTATTATCTGTTGTAGCATTTACTATAATGGCTACTCCATTTGGTCCATATCCTTCATATACAACTTCTTCATAGTTTTCTTGGTTGCCATCTCCAGCAGCTCTTTTAATTGCTTTATCAATCGTATCATTTGGCATGTTATTGGCTTTACATTTTGCAACAACGTCTTTCAATTTGGAATTGCTATTAATATCTGGTCCTCCCGATCTTACAGCCATTAGCAATTCTCTACCTAGTTTAGTAAATATTTTTCCTCTTGCAGCGTCTGCTTTTCCCTTTTTTGCTGCAATATTGTGCCATTTGCTATGTCCTGACATAGTATTTCCTCCTTTTATATCTCTTATAACTTAACACATTTTAACATATTTAATTTGTTTTGTGTAGTGTTTTTTTTAAATTAGCTAAAAAATGTGGTGACCCACAAAGTTCACAATTCACGTGAGTCTTTGTGGGCCACCTGAGGATTACTCGTCTCGATACCACTGGATTGATTCAACAAGCCAGTAGTCTCCATCTTCATGACCATCACAGATTTCATACAAGTACACCATATCTTCTAGCTTTTCTCCAGATAGGTATCTCATGTATGCGTAACCTGTACGGCCATCCAATGTCTGAACTCGTACGTAACCGTTTCTTGTTTTTGCCTTCAGCTCAACAAGTACCGGTTCTCCATGCTGGAGCCACCCCTTGCGCGTATCGTCTTTGCTAGGGCCTTTCCTCAAAGCGAGTCTTACAGGAACATTCACAAACATCAACCTATATTCGCCTGCTCCTGAATCACAGGCATAGGTATATGTTTCATCCTGCTGGTTGCTCCTAGCAGTGCTTCTACTCTCTGGGGTTTCGATATAATCGCCTGTAAGGTATTGCCCATAGGCAAAGTATTCGTTCCCCCTGTAGGAGATCCTGTAGTACCCGTTCCGGTCTGGTCCAGAAAGAACAGTGACAGCTGAGCCATATCTGGCCCCTCCAATGATGTTCCCTTGCGGGACATCACGCAGGTTCAGAACATCTGCCGTCACATATGCAGTGGAGCCAGGTCGAAGCCCTCCTGCAGCCAGTACAGGAGTGATTGCCAAGGCAATCATAGTCGCGATGACTATAGCAAGAAGCCGTTTTGTCATGGTAGTATTCCTCCTTATGTTGTTTCGTCTAGTGACGATGTATATATTATATCACTTTTTTTATAATATGTACAGTATTATGTTAATTAAATTTTACAATTTTTTCCCATGGCATTTCTTTTTTCCCGAAGTGTCCATAATTTGTAGTCTTTGTATAGATAGGCTTTTTCAAATCTAAATATTCTATTATTCCATTTGGAGTTAAATCAAATCTTTCTCTAATTAGCTCTACTAACTCTTCTTCTGATTTATTGCTTGTACCAAATGTGTTAACGCAAATTGAGATAGGATCTTTCATTCCTATTGCATATGAAACTTGTATTTCGCATTTTCTTGCCAGGCCATTTGCAACAATATTTTTTGCAATGTGTCTTAGCATATATGCTGCAGATCTATCAACTTTGCTTGCATCTTTGCCTGAAAATGCACCTCCACCATGTCTTGCATAGCCACCATATGTATCTACAATTATTTTTCTTCCAGTAAGCCCTGTATCTCCTAATGGTCCTCCTATTACAAATCTTCCTGTTGGATTTATATATATTTTGGTGTTGTCATCTAGCATATCATCTGGTAATACTGTCTTTATTACCTTTTCTATAACATCTTTTTTTAGGTCATCCATTGAAATGTTTTCTAAATGCTGAGTTGAGACTAACACAGTTTCTATTCTTTTAGGTTTATCATCTTCATATTCTACTGTAACTTGAGTTTTTCCATCTGGCCTTAAGTATGGAATCTCTCCATTTTTTCTAACTTCTGTTAGTCTTTTGGCAATCTTATGTGCTGCCCATAGCGCATATGGCATGTATTCTTCGGCTTCATCAGAAGCATAACCAAACATAATCCCTTGGTCTCCTGCGCCTCCAACGTCAACTCCCATTGCAATGTCTGGGCTTTGCTTTGTAATAAACACATTAATATTGCATGTTCTATAATCAATATCTGAGTTTTCATTATCAAATCCTATTTCTTTAATTCTTTCTCTTGCTATTTTTTCTATGTCAATCTTAGCATTTGATGTTATTTGTCCTGCAATAGTGATATTATTAGCACATGCAAATGTTTCTACTGCAACTCTTGAATTTTCGTCTTGTTTTAAGCATTCATCCAATATGCTGTCTGAAATATAATCACACAATTTATCTGGATGTCCTTCTGTTACACTTTCTGATGTAAAATAATAGTTCTCCATTTTATTCCTTCTTTCAACTTTTTTCGCCTAACTATATTATCATAATAATCCAATGTTTTCAAGTAATTTCGCTATATACGGCTAATATAAAAACAGCTATGTATATAGCTATTTTAAATATGGTATTTACTGATCAATATAAAACACAGAAAAATCCCCCGCCTTAGCCGTATTGATGATAAAAATTTTATAGGACCTGTACTTAAACAGGTGGGTGTCTACGAAAATACTCCTGGGTTTCTTACTTCTTGAATGGTAAGCATACACGCCATATTTTCAGAATCGACTCCCTTATCCAAACTTGTAGGTTCTAAAATTTCTATTCGCTCGAACTACGCAGGGAATTTTAATATTAAATTCTCTCTTTATTAAATTTATATTATCATAGTATATAATATTTTGCAAGCAGTTTTTTTGTTCTATTTTTTGAAATTTTTTATAAAAATTTGCTTTTTCTAATACTTCCTATTCTTTCCTCAACTAGATAATATTATTCTATATTTGACAAGTCAAATGCTGGTACAAATGCTTCTTCATTTTCTCCAATATCTTGCAAATAGCCATTCCTAATATTTAATTCATACAAATGGTTCTCTATTTTTTCATACTCTCTTTTAGTTATTTTTCTGTTTAAATCTGTTTGAAATGCTCTTGCAGTAGGAAAGTACTGCGCCATTATGCTTATACCTGCTTTCCCATCTAGGTTTTCTTTAAACCAATCCAAAAATTTAATACTATTTTTTACGTGATTAGGTAACACCAAATGTCTTACTATTACACCTTTTTGCAGTATTCC
Source organism: uncultured Clostridiaceae bacterium (assembly GCA_946628065.1). Lineage (GTDB taxonomy): Bacteria > Bacillota > Clostridia > TANB77 > CAG-508 > UMGS1754. The sequence goes on from CAMOWC010000002.1 coordinate 132,985, forward strand.
TTCTTTAAATTCTAAATTTCCAACTTGTTTTACCATCTCTAGTATGCTTTCTTTTGCATATGCAGAATAATTTTTAGTATTGGAATATTTTTCACCAAGTTCATCTTCCATATATTTAAAATCTGGTAAATATATATCTATATAGCCATCCAACATTTGTATGGTTTCTTTTCTCTCATACCCGCTTGTATTGTACACTATTGGTATTTCAAGTCCATTGGTTTTTGCAATCTTTATTGCTTCAATTATTTGTGGGATGTAAATTGTAGGCGAAACCAAATTTATGTTATGCACTCTCCTTGCCTGTTGCTTGATAAAAATGTCTGCAAGTTTTTCTATTGAAATTTCTTTTCCATAGCCTTCATGGCTTATTTTATAGTTTTGGCAAAATATGCAATTCAAATTGCAATTAGAAAAGAATACTGTCCCAGAACCCCTTGTTCCACTTATACAAGGCTCTTCAAATTTGTGTATTGAGGCTAATGCAAGCTTTGGCATAGCTCCTGCCCTGCATCTTCCGAAGTCGCCCTGCTTTTCTATTTACTTTACACCTATGAGGGCATATTTCACATGATACTAATAAATCCTCCATATGTAATGCGTTTTCCTCTCTTTTAAGAATTCTCCATTCTTCTTCTGTTAATTATACCTCCAAGAAATATAAAAATAATACTTACTAATATTATTACTGACATCGAAATATACCCTAACCTATTTCCTTTTTCTAGGTTAATTGCAAAGTCAACAATGTATCTTTGCGGAAAAAGATATGATATTTTTTCAGCCAGGCCGCCCTTTTGCAATTTCTATAAAACTGCCTGATAGTAAAGATGTCATCATTACTGTCATGGTTGCAAATAAGCCACCATTTTGTTCATGCCTGCTAAATGATGCAACAAAGAAATTATAACTTGCTCCTAATAAGCATAATACAAATATCATAAATGTAAGCTCTGGAAACTTAATAGTTTCTCCTAATTTCAAAGTAGAGCTTGAAATTAAAGTTATGCTCCATGCTGGAATAAAAAGTACTAAAAAGACTGAAAGAGGGTAACTTAAAATGTACTTAATATATCCTGCCTTTGATACTACTATTCTTCTTGCAATTCCACCTTTATCTTGGTAGTAAAACTTATAGAGTATGGAGCCTAAAAGTAATAATAACATACTTAAAAAACCTACTAAATTACCTATTACTCCTCTGTTTTGTTTTTCTGCAAATGCTTGCTCTATTGTTTTCCCATTGTTTAATAGTTCATCTAGTGATTTTTCAAATTTTGCACCTTTCACGCTTTTTATTTCATATTTATCGTTTTTGTATTCAATAATTGCATCATATTTTCCTTCTACAAGTTCTGAGAGTTTTGGTTCCTCTTCTAGTTTCGTGCATGTTAAATATTTAGAACTTGGCACTTTTTCTCCAATTATTCCGTAGTCTTATATTAAGTTCTATATTATTTGTATAGATAATAGATCCAACTACAACTATAGCTGGAACAAATAGAACTAAAAGAAGAAATATTTTATTATTTACTGTTCTATATATAATCATTTTTAATAGAGCAAACATTTCTTCCTCCTTAAATATAATCTTCTATATGGTAATTTTTATGAATTATTAATAGGAAAGCAATTGAAAATGCAAGTATTATTCCTACTATCCATCCATAGCCCAAAAGCGAATTATCATATATAATTTCAAATATTTTATTAAGTGTCATTTTTACAGGTGTGGCATTTGCCACATTTCCTGCGAATCTGCCTAGTGTTTCCACTGGGAAAAACAAGCCTGATACAACAGCAAAGCAATTTACAGTAATTCCGACTATTTTATTTGTTAAATCTTCGCTTTTTATAAGAGAACATATCGCTCCTCCTAGTGTGGTCATAAATAACATCAATGAAAACAAAAGTCCCATTACCCATATAGTGTTTTCTTTTCCAAAGTTTACAATTCCCGTCAGTCCTAAAAACAATGTATGTATTAAAAAAGATACCGTAAGCACCGTTATTGTAGTAATTATCTTTGACATATATATTTGAATTCTTGAAACAGGTGCATATGCAATTCTCAAATTTCCCTTTTTATTTCTTTCTTCCATAAAAACTGTAGGAGTGATTGTAGCAGATTGAAGTACCAAATAAAATATCATTGTTATTCCGTAAAAGTCATATGATGTTACAATATCACTTTGGTACATATCCGAAAATAAAAATCCAAATAAAAGCACAAGAGCAGTTGGATATACCAGGCAAAACATCATTATTGATGGATTCGATAAAATATTTCTAAAGTCTTGCTTCATAAGAATAAAGAAATTCATGTATTGTTCCCTCCTAGTCTCTTAGGTTCTTTCCTGTTATATCTAAAAATAAGCTTTCCAAATTTTCTTCACTATATTTATCTAATAATTCTCCTATTGTGCCCTCTTCTATTTTCTTACCATTGTCTACAATTATTACTCTGTCTGCTATTTGTTCAATTTCTTCCATGTAATGAGTAGTATAAATTATAGTCGTTCCTTCATTTTTCAGTCTTTTTAAGTCTTCTAATATGTGGTTTCTGGATTGTGGGTCGATTCCAACAGTTGGCTCGTCTAATATTAGTATTTCAGGTTTATGAGCTATACTGCAGGCAATATTTAGTCTTCTTTTCATTCCGCCTGAATATGTTTTAGGCTTGTCATCTTTTCTGCTAGTGAGTCCGTGCAAATTTTAAAGCATAATCAGTTACTTTTTCGAGTTCTTCTCCTTTAAAGCCATAAAGAGATGCAAAAAAAGCAATGTTTTTATATGCTGATATATCTTCGAATATGGCTATATCTTGCGGTACGATACCGAGTTTTGATTTTATTTTCTTAATGTTCTTTTCTGTAAGTGGCTCACCAAAATATAGTATTTCTCCTGCATCTTTCTTTAATATTGTAGACAAAATATTTATTGTAGTGCTTTTTCCTGCGCCATTAGGGCCCAGTATTCCAAGTATCTCTCCTTCATAAAGTTCAAAATCTAGACCTTTTAATGCTTGATTGTTCTTATAACTTTTTTGCAAATTTTTAACTTCAATAACTTTTTTCAAATTAATCTCCCCTAACCTCTGTTAGTATATCATATTTAATTTAATTTTAGTAGTATTTGGCTATAGTTTTAGCTCATCTTTACGAATATTTTAATACATGCTAAATACAATATAGTATTAGGAGGTAACCGTTTATGTCTAAATTTAAAGCTTATGCTGTTTCCATATTGGTTCCTGTTGCTATTGGCGGAATCATAGGTTTTCTTATATCAGGTTCTATGAATTATAATGAACTTGAAAAGCCGTTTCTTGCTCCACCAGGTATCTTGTTTCCAATAGTTTGGACCACACTTTATGTATTAATGGGAATTTCATATGGAATACTTAAAGTAAACTTAAAAGTTGATTCTGAAATTAGTTCAACATATTATGGTCAATTAGCTATCAATGCATTATGGCCTATATTATTTTTTGTTTTCAAATGGAGGCTTTTTGCTTTTGTATGGATTGTTATATTGGATTTTGCAGTAATAAGGATGATTTTAAAGTTTTACTCAAAAAATAAAACTGCTGGTTTGTTGCAAATTCCATATGCTTTGTGGACAATTTTTGCAACTTATCTAAACTTGTCTATTTATTTATTAAATAGATAAAAAAAGACACCGGCACAAAGATAATGTCTAAATGCATCTGTACATTTTCTAAGTGCCGGTGTCTGGCTTTATGTCTATTCTTTGATTTCTTTTGCAAGTTTTCCAATAGCTTTTGTTTCTATTCTTGAAACATATGAACGGCTAATACCCATCATATCAGCAATTTCATTTTGCGTTTTAGGTTTGCTTCCATCTAATCCAAAGCGTAGCTCTAATATGCTTTTTTCTCTTGGTTTTAGTAATTCTTTCATTTTCTTATAGAGCTTCTTTATCTTCATTTTTATATCAATTTCATCTTCAATATTTTTTTCATCATTTTCCAATATGTCTATAAGAGTAATTTCATTGTCATCTTTGTCTTTTCCAATTGGTTCATTTAAATAAACCTCAGCTCCGAGTTTTTTTGTACTTCTTAGGTACATTAAAATTTCATTGTCAATGCATCTAGAAACATATGTAGCAAGTCTTACTCCTTTATCTGCATCAAAGCTATTTATCCCTTTTATTAATCCTATTGTTCCTATAGAAATTAAGTCATCTCCATCAACACGACCGCCATTATATTTTTTGCAAACATGCGCAACTAATCTTAAATTTCTTTCAATTAAAATATTTCTTGCTTCTTCGTCTCCTTCTTTGTATTTTTCTAAATAGTATTTTTCTTCATCTGATTTTAATGCCTCAGGAAACAAATTACTACTTTGAATATACGCAACAAGGAAAATCGCTGAATTTAAAAAAGCAAGAAATCCAGAAATAGAAAGAGTAAACATAAATGCACCTCCATTTTCTATACATACTAAATATATGTAATAGATAAAATGAAAGTGCATGGTCTTCTATTTTTTTACTGGCGATATATATGAAATAATTTTTCCTACTCTGCCAATTATTTTTTCCGATTTGTTTACAGCAATTGTTTTTCCAATTGCTTTTCCTCCAACTGTAATTGAAGCAACAAGAGCTCCCATAAATAAGGAAACAATTGTAACTGGCCAATTAAAAGATGATGCAATCTGCATAGAAACTAATGCTGAAATCGATCCTGAAATTATTCCGCAAACATCTCCTACGACATCATTGCAAACGCTTGATACCTTATCTGCATATTTTACAAGTCTAATTGACTCTGCAGCACCTTTTACTTTTTTTGTTGCTTGTGCATGGAATACTACTTCATCAGCTGAAGCTACTGACATTCCTATCATGTCAAAGCATATTCCTATAGTTACTATTAAAATTAATATAAATATTGCAAATCCAAGATTTAAATTTTGTATTGTTGTATCTGCTATAGCTCCAATCACTAATGCCATTAAAAATGTAGTTATACATATTGTCAAAATCCAACCATTGTTCTTTTTTTTCTTTTCTTCTTTTGGTTTCTTTTTAACTTCCTCTATCAATTGTTCTCTTCCTTTACAAAAAATAAGTTACGATAGCACATTAGGTAAATTTTGCGGCTTAGGTCAAGCAAGATTTCCTAGCAAATTACCATCTGTTTCCAGGATGGCAGTTTCCTTTTAAAACCTGCTACTTTGAATCGCTCGCAGCAACTCAAAGTTGCCTGATTACCACTTAGTCCACACCTCAATCCCTAATATACCCGAGTAATCTCGACAGTCTAGAGGATTTCCCAAACGAAGTTAAAATTTATTCTTTATCCGCTTTTGCAAGAATAATTTCAAATTGTTATTATCCGCTATTCTCACTCACGGCAAGCTACACTATTAATATTTTAAATATACTAATAGGTTTTCATTCTATGTGTTGCCACAATAGAATGCCTATGCGAGCCAAGGCACTACGTTTGCATGCCATTGCAAGTGCACCCCAGTTCTCATTCATATGGCACCCCAATCTGGGCGAAAGAAGCGTACATATGAAAGTTTCAACGATATGCTCTTTAATGGATTTTTAGCCCCATCTTTGGAATAAATACTCCGACTAGAATACTGCACCGTAACAAAATATATTTTAACATATTTGTTTTAAAAATTCAAATTAATCACGAATTTAAGTAAATATATGCTAACTTATTTGCTATTCTTCTATTAGTAGCATTTAGTGCATAAAATAAATTAAAAAGATTAGGAGATTTTTATGTGCTATTTATTACAAGTTTTAAAAGGCATTCTTATTGGCGCTGGTGCAATTTTACCGGGTATTAGTAGTGGCGTAATTTGCATGATATTTGGAATTTATGAAAAACTCATCAATAGTATTTTAAATTTCTTTTCTGATGTTAAATCAAATTTAAAATTTCTTTTTCCTATTGGAATAGGCATTTTTGTTGGAATTTTAATTTTCGGGAATTTCTTAAAAGTCCTATTTATGCACTATAAAGTACCCGCTTCTTTTTGTTTTGCAGGGTTTATTTTAGGTGGTATTCCTAGCCTGCTTAAAAAGTCAGAAGTTGGAAAAATTAATTTTTCTCATATACTAGCTTTTTTACTAGCTTTTTTATTAAGTGTATCTATCGTGTATATTGAGCAGTCCTCAAATTTTTCAGTATATTCTAATACCCCTCTTGTCGTAGCTGGATTTTGTATGTCTTGTGGAGTAGTAATTCCAGGAGTTAGTAGCACTGTTATTTTAATGCTTTTAGGTAAATACGAAACATATTTATCAGCTGTATCTTCGTTAAATTTTAGTGTTCTATTTCCTATTGGTATTGGATTGTGTGCTGGTTCTTTATTCTTTTTGTTAGCTATTAAATATATGCTTTGTCATTTTAAGCCTATAACATATTTTACAATAATTGGCTTTATATTAGGTTCTGTTTTCGTTCTTATACCTCCTATACCAAATGTTACTTCGTTTTTTACTGGCGTTTTGGCTTTTACTTTAGGTTTTTTTGCTACAATAAAGCTCAGTGTTTTGCACTGAGCTTTATTATTTCTTCCATGTTATCATCTTTAGCAGCTTTATTTTTGCGAATCATTCCACATTTTTTGCATTTAAAGATAATCACATATCCTTTTTTACTGTCTACTTCCATTCCAATTGGCTCTAATATACCATGGCAATTTTCACTCCTGTCTCCAGGGTTAACATCAACATGTTTTGAATGAAGGCAACTAGGGCAATGGTTTCTGCATGAGTACCCAAGTTTTGGAACTTTTTTTCCACAATTTTCGCAAATAAATTCTTCATCAATTTCAGTAAATCTTCTCATTTTATTTCCTCATTTCATACATGGAATATGCTTCCACCTATAAATTCACGTAATAATGAATGTGATGGTATATCTTCTGGAGGAATTGATTTGAAATAGTTTAAGAAACTATATAACCTCTTAGCTTCTGAAAACTCTGGATGACTATTATCTATTTCCATTAAAAGTGGCATTGCGAAATCTTTTAGCACTCCTAATTCGTATATAAGTGATGAGTTAAACATTACGTCAGCTTCCTCTTGGTATGGGAATATGTTTCTCTCTTCTCCGCGTTTTACTGAATCCCACATTTGAAGAGTGTGAAGAGCAGAATAGCCTCTAAATTGGTGGTCTCTAACAATCCTTCTTATTAATCTTGTATCTGTTGTTGAAATTCTATTATGATAGTCAATATTAAGTACAGTTAATGCACTTATATAAATCTTATATTTTTGTTCTTTTGGAATTAGTGATGTAAGTCTATCATTTAAACAGTGTATACCTTCAATTACTAATATCTCATTCTCCTTTAGCCTCATTTTGTTTCCATTAAATACTTTTGTCCCTCGTGTAAAGTCAAATGTAGGCATTTCAATTTCTTCGCCATTTAGTAATTTAGATAAATGGTCGTTAAATAGTTTTAAATCAATTGCTTCAATGCATTCAAAGTCATATTCTCCATTTTCATCTTTTGGGTTTTGGTCTCTTTCCACAAAATAATTATCGACTGAAATCGTTACAGGCTTTAGCCCATTTATTTTAAGCTGTATTCCAAGCCTTTGTGCAAATGTTGTTTTACCAGAAGATGATGGTCCAGCAATAAGTATTACTTTTACATTTCTTCTTTTTACTATATCATCAGCAATATTGGCAATTTTCTTTTCGTGCAGAGCTTCATCAATTAATACATCTTCTGCAATTTTTCCTTCTTCAACTTCTTTGTTTAGCTTATATAATGTATTAATGTTTAATATTGTATGCAGTTGTTCATAATCATTAAGAGTCGAAACAAGTTTTGGATTGTCTTGAAATTTTTCTAGTTGATTCGGAGTTGATTTGCTTGGATATCTGATAAGTATAGCATCTCCATATTTTAAAAGCTCATATACCTTCATATATCTTGTTGAGATTGGCATTACTCCGTAAAAATAATTATAATAGTCTTCACAATAATATAGAGATATCTCGCCTCGTGCTTTTACACTTAGTTGTAATCTACCTTTTAAAGTATGGTGAGTTCTATAAAACTCCTCTGCCTCTTGCTCACTCATTTGCCTTTTAACAATAGGAATATCATTATTTATTATTTCTTTCATCCTTTTGTCAATTGCTTCTATCATTTCTTCAGTGATAGATATATTCTCTATATGGCATAGCATAGCATTTGAAAGTTGATAGTTAACTGTAAGCTGTGCTTCCGGATATAGCTCTTCTATAGCTTTTGCCATGATAAATAAAAGCCCTCTTATATAAATTCGCTTTCCGTCTCTGTGATTATACGTCAAAAAGCTTAAGTTTCCATCAGTTTTAGGGCAAAAGTATAATGATTTTACTTCATTATTAAACATACATGCGATTACATTGCTATCTATTTGGTCTTTGAAGCTTTCTAGTATGCTACTTCCTTCGTTTATCTCTCGTTCAATGCCCTGAAAATTAATTTTCATTAAATTCCTCCATTTTTTTATTTGTCATATCCTGGTTTTCCAAGTAGTCTAAACATATTGTTTTTATATGCTTCTACTCCTGGTTGATTAAATGGGTCTACATCTAATATCATCCCAGATACAGCACATGCTTTTTCAAAAAAGTATATTATTGATCCCATGTTTTCGGCATCTAGTTTTTCCATATTTAGTACAATGTTTGGTACATCGCCTGATACATGCGCTTCTATTGTGCCTTCCATTGCTTTTTTATTAATATAGTCCATAGTTTTTCCTGCTAAAAAATTAAGTCCATCTATATTATCTTCATCTGCTTTAATTTTAATGTCATTCTTTGAATTTTCTATGTTAATTACTGTTTCAAATAAGTTTCTTCTTCCTTCTTGAATATATTGTCCCATGGAGTGTAAGTCTGTTGTAAAGTCAACTCCAGCCGGGAATATTCCTTTTAGTTCCTTTCCTTCACTTTCTCCAAATAATTGTTTCCACCATTCTGAAAAATAGTGAAGCTTTGGCTCATAATTAACTAGTATTTCAGTATTTTTGTAATACTTATACAATATATTTCTAATAACTGCATACTTATAACACTCATTATATTTTAAGTTGCTGTCACTATACTTTTCTTGTGCAGCTCTTGCGCCATCCATTAATTTATCTATGTCTATTCCAGCAACAGCAATTGGTAATAATCCAACAGCTGTTAGTACAGAATATCTTCCTCCAACATTATCTGGAATTACAAATGTCTCGTAGCCTTCAGTATCTGCAAGATTTTTTAAAGCTCCATGGTGAGCATCTGTTGTTACATATATTCTTTTCCTTACTTCCTCTGGTTTATACTTTGTTTCTAAAAGCTCTCTAAATATTCTAAATGCAATCGCTGGTTCTGTAGTAGTTCCCGATTTAGAAATAACATTTATTGATATATCTTTGTCTTGTATAAAATCTAAAATGTCATGTATATAATTGGGGTTAATATTATTTCCAGCATATATAATTTGCGGAGCTTTTCTTATTCTTCTGCTTACACTGTTAAAAAATGTATTTGTTAATGCTTCTATTACTGCTCTTGCGCCAAGATATGATCCACCAATACCAATTATCACAAAAACATCTGATGTTTTCTTAATGCGAGTAGCAGCTTTTTTTATTCTTTCAAATTCCTTTTTATCATAATTTGTTGGTAATTCTAGCCATCCTAGAAAGTCTTTTTCATCTTCAGCCTTTTCGTGTATTTTCTTATGTATTTTTGTAACTTTATCTTTATACTTCATAATTTCTTTATCTGAAACTCCTGAAGTATCGTAATTTAACTTAAGGTTTGGCATTTGTATTCACTCTCCTATAATTGTATATTTTATAAGATATTTTATTAAAATACAACATAAAAGGTGAAAATTTTTTAATTTATATAATTAGCTAAATATTTTAAAATACCTCTTTTATTACATCAGCCAAATATTTCATACTTCCAATACTTTGTTCTAATGTATTTCCTGTTGCTCCTACTTCAATAATGCTTGCTCCTTTTGCTAAGTGTTGATTATATCTGGAATTTCTCAAAATTAATGGTTTAAATAACCCCGGATATTTTTCATTAGCTTTTTTTTGAATTTTTACAGCTGTAATTAAATTCTGTACCCAATTTGGATGCTCAAGCCCTCCTCCATTTGAGCCAATTACAAACATTAATTGTGAAACGTATTCGTCTCCTATTTTCACTGTAGGAGCATATGAGCTATCTCCTATGGCATCTCTGTGAATGTCGAATAAGATTTCGGTTCCAGGATTTGCTTCTAGTAACTGTCTTACAGATTCACATGACCTTTCATACGAACCAGTATATGCAGGATAGTCATAGCAAGTTGTATCATGCACTACAGTATAACCATATTTTTCTAAACATTTTTTTAATTCTTCTCCAACTCTTACAACATTATAATTTATGTCTGTTGTTCTATAGTTCCCGGTCATTTCAAAATTATAGGTTTCACTTTGAGTATAGCATTCACAGGTATGAGTATGATATATAAGTATTTGTTTTGGATTTGAAAACTCGATTGCCTGTGTTAGCATTTGTTCTGACAGTCCAAAGTCAGTTCCATTTTTAATATTAACATTTTGTAAAGCATCAGTATAACTTTCTGGTACGTTCGTCTCTTGTACTTCAGTCGTTACATTCTCAGGTATTTGTGTATTAGCTTTTTTTATCTCTTCAGTTTCCTTTGGAGGTTCTGTTTTATCCTTAGTTTCTTCTTTCAAAGCATATCTTGGCATAGGTAGCTCTCTACTTAGTATTTTTTCAATGAGCATTGTTTGTTCATCTTCATAATCTATTTGCCTTATTCCTGGTATGCTAATGTCTAGGCAATAAAGTATTGAATATGGTATGTCACCTTTAAAGGTTTTTATTATAGTTACTATAGTTACCAGTACTAACAAAATTAAAATAAGCCTTAGTATGCTTTTCCAAATATCTTTTATGTTTATTATTGCAACATTAAACATAAAAAAATCTCCTTTGTCCAAACAATATATACTAATATATGTTTAGAAGGAGATTCTTAGAACACTTTTTATTTTAATTTCTCTATTATTTCATCTGCACTTAATATTGTCTCTATTTCTTCACCTGTATTCATATTTTTTAATTTCGCAGTTTTTTCTTTAAGTTCATCTTCACCAATTGTTACTACATATTTTGCTCCAATTTTGTCAGCATATTTAAATTGAGCTTTCAATGATTTTTCTGTAATATCTTTTTGTGCATATATGTTTTTACTACGTAATTCTTCTACAAGCATTGTAGCAAATAGATTTGGCTCTTCGCCTATTTGTGCCACATATATTTCCGGGCTAAGCAATTTGATTTCTTGCTTTTGGGCTAATAATTCAGCAACTCTTTCAACTCCCATTGCATATCCAACAGCAGGAGTATCTTGACCATCAAGCTCCTTTATGAGTCCATCATATCTTCCGCCCGCTAGTACTGTTAATCCGTTTTTTGAATCAACAAATTCAAATACTGTTTTAGTATAATAGTCAAGTCCTCTTACAATTCGACTGTCTATTTTGTATTCTATATTTAGCCTGTCTAGTGTTTTCTTTACGTTTTCAAAATGGCATTTGCATTCGTCACATAAATAATTCAGTATTTCTGGTGCTCCACTATTTAATTCTTTGCAAACTTTTTCTTTGCAATCAAGTATTCTCATAGGATTTTTGTCAAATCTGCTTTTACATGTTTGGCAGTATCTATCTAAATTTGGTTTTATCCATTCTTTAAGAGCTTTTTGATATTGAGCTCGGCACAGTGGACATCCAATACTGTTTAGATTTAGCATTACCGAGTCCATTCCAAGAGAATCTAATATTCTTTTTGCCATGCATATTATTTCCACATCAGCTTCATAAGAGCTTGAACCTATTAGCTCTGCTCCAATTTGGTGAAACTCTCTATATCTGCCCTTTTGTACATTTTCATATCTGTACATAGCCATATTGTACCAAAGTTTTACTGGACTTGGCAGGCTTGCCATTCCATTTTCTATATAAGCTCTTACAACTCCAGCTGTTCCTTCTGGTCTTAATGTAATGCTTCTTCCACCTTTGTCTTCGAACGTATACATTTCTTTTTGAACGACATCTGTTGTGTCTCCAACTCCTCTTTGAAATAGTTCTGTATGTTCAAAAACAGGAACTCTTATCTCTGAAAAACCATAATGGTCAAAAACATTTTTTGCACTTTCTTCTATGAACTGCCATGTACGTGATTCTTGCGGTAAAATATCTTTAGTTCCTTTAGGTCTTTGAATCATATTATAACACCTTCCTTATTTTCTTCTTTTTACTTCATATACACTATCAACTTTACGAAGTACTTTTAATACTTTATTAAGCTCATCTATATTTTCTACCTCTACTGTAACTTCAGTTAATGCAACTCTTTCCTTGTTAGCCTTTGAATTTACTGCCATAAGTTTTGCCTTAACCTCACTTATCGCAGATATAATATCTGCAAGAAGCCCAGTTCTATCGTTTGCATATATCTCTATATCAGCATTATAAGCTGCTTTTGTATCATTATACCATGAGACATTTATGATTCTATCTTGATCATTTAATAAATCTTTAACATTTACGCAATCAGTTCTGTGAACTGAAACTCCTCTTCCTTTAGTTATATATCCAATAATGTTATCTCCTGGAAGTGGGTTACAGCACTTAGATAGCTTTACTAAGCAGTTATCTATTCCTTCAACTATTATACCACTTTCCGAGCTTTTATTTATATTAGGCTTTGTTCTTGATAGCTCTTCAATTTTTTCTTCTATGTTTTCTTCATTATGCTCTTTATGATATTCTTCTAATATTCTAGAAATTATTTTAACAGGAGAAATTGCCCCAAATCCTACTGCTGCATACATATCTTCCAATGTACTGTATTTGTATCTGTCCATTGCTGTTTGAACCCATTCTGGTTTAAATAACTCTGTATGTGTCATTCCTATTTTTTTAATTTCTCTTTCTATTATGTCTTTTCCTTTTTCAATGTTTTCTTCTCTTTGTGCTTTTTTAAACCATTGTTGAATTTTTGTTTTTGCGCCGGTACTTTTTACAAAAGTTAGCCAATCACGGCTAGGTCCCTTAGAATTGTCTGAAGTAATTACCTCTACAATGTCTCCATTGTGAAGTTTTGTAATTATTGGAACCATCTTGCTGTTTATTTTAGCTCCCACTGTCTTGTTTCCAATTTCAGCGTGTATACTATAAGCAAAGTCAATAGGAGTACTTCCTCTAGGTAAAACCTTAATGTCACCCTTTGGCGTAAATACATATACTTCATCTTCAAATAGCTCTGTTTTAAGAGTCTTCAAAAATTCATCTGGGTCTTGCATATCTTTTTGCCACTCTAATGTTTCCCTAAGCCATGCAAGTTTGTCTTCTGTAACGGTTACATTTGATTTTGTGTTTTTATTATTATTTGCTTCTTTATATGCCCAGTGAGCCGCTATACCAAATTCTGCAATTCTGTGCATATCCCATGTTCTAATCTGAACTTCAAATGGAGTTCCTTTTGGTCCTAATAGTGTCGTGTGTATTGATTGATACATATTTGGTTTTGGCACTGCAATGTAATCTTTAAACCTTCCAGGCATTGGATTGTATAGCTCATGTACCACTCCTAAAGCTGCATAACAGTCTTTTACAGAATTTACAAGAATTCTTAGTGCAAATAAATCATAGATTTGATCAAGGGTTTTATTGTCTCTTTGCATCTTTCTGTATATGCTATATAAATGCTTAGCACGCCCAGTAATTTCAGCTTCAATATTTTGTGCCTTAAGTTCTACCTTAATTTCTTCAACAATTTTATCAATAAATTGAAGTCTTTCTTCTCTTTTTTTGTTAATTCCATCAACTAACTCAAAATACTCATCTGGGTATAAATATCTAAATGATAAATCTTCAAGCTCCCATTTTAAAGAATAAATACCAAGTCTATTAGCAAGTGGTGCATAAAGGTCAAGTGTCTCTTTTGCATTTGCTATTTGTCTTTCTCTTTTAAGATATTTTAATGTTCTCATATTGTGCAAACGATCTGATAATTTAATTAAAATTACACGTATGTCTTTGCCCATTGCTAAAAACATTTTTCTATAGTCTTCAACCTGTTGTTCTTTTTCTGAGCTATATTCGAGTTTGCCGAGTTTAGTTACTCCATCAACCATTTCAGCAATTGACTCACTAAATTCCTTAGTAATATCTTCTATAGTTACATTTGTGTCTTCTACTACATCATGTAAAAGTGCTGCACAAATTGTTTCATCATCTAAGTCTAAAGTTGCAAGAGTATAAGCAACTTGAATAGGATGTATAATATACGGCTCTCCAGATTTTCTAAGTTGGCCTTTGTGGTGTTCATTTGCGTAATTATAGGCTTTCATAATAAAATCTGAGTCAGACTTAATATTATTTTTCTTCATTCTCCTTACAACATCTTCTATTGTAGCCTGTTTAACCTCTTCTTCCATATGCTTATCCCCCCTTAAATGGTTTTTATGCAACATGTATTTAGTACGATTTTCTAATATCTTTTAAATTAATCTGTATTTGTTTATTTCCTCCGGTATTCGTTTATTTCGAGATGTCCCACAACATCTACCTTGTCATCTAATAAGTATTCGTTTGCCAAATCCCCCATATTAAATCCTATAGCACTTAATATTTGGTTTCCGTCTTTTAGTGTAAGCTTTAAATGCTTTCCTTCTGAAAGTGCTCTTATAGAATCGATTTTTAAATTCCTGCACATAAATATAGGCATTTTGTTTCCTTCGCCAAATGGTTCAAGTATTTTTAGTTTTTCTATTGTTTCAAAATCCAGTTCTTTAAGTTCTACTTCCTTATCGATTAAAATTACTTGCTCAAATTCGCCAAGATTCGCTTCATCTACTATTTCTTTAAATCTTTTTTTAAAGTTCTCTATTTGGTTTGTTTTTAGAGTTAGGCCTACAGCCATGCCATGTCCGCCATATTTTTCTAATGTGTCGCTTGTCTTTTCCAAAGCATCATATAAGTCGAATCCAGGAATACTTCTTCCCGACCCTTTTGCTTCTTCTCCCTCTTCGCACAAAAGAATACATGGTTTATAATACATTTCAGTTAATTTAGATGCAACAATGCCTATTACTCCATGATGCCAGCCTTTAGAACTTAAAACTATACTATTTTGTTCAGGCTCTATATTTAATTTTTCTATTGCCTCTTCAAAAATTGCTTTTTCAGTTGTCTGTCTGTCTCTATTGTATTTGTTAAGTCTTTCAGTAATTGTAACTGCATTTGTAATATTATCTGTAAGAAATAACTTAGCCGCCTCTTGTTCATACCCCATTCTTCCACAAGCATTAATTCTGGGTGCTATGCCAAATGAAATCATATTTGAATCTATATTTTTATAGCCTGATGCTTTTATTAGAGCTTTTAGGCCTAGATTTTTTGTTTGTTCTACAAGTTTTAACCCCAATTTTGCGATAACTCTATTTTCGTCTATTAGTGGTACAATGTCAGAAATTGTTCCAACACACACAATATCTAAATATTTTAAATACGCTTTTTCATCAAGTCCTAGCTTTATACTAAGCCCTTGTATCAATTTAAATGCAACACCTACACCTGCTAATACATTACATGGGTATGCGCTATCCTTTCTTTTAGCATCTACAACAGCAATTGCATTAGGTAATACTTCTCCTGGTTCATGGTGATCTGTAACAATTACTTTCATTCCTAAGCTATTAGCTAATTCAACTTCATCATTTCCTGATATACCGCAGTCAACGGTAATTATAAGTTTATAGCCTTCTTTAGCTATTTTTTCTATTGCTAATTTATTTAATCCATATCCTTCATCTAATCTATTTGGAATATAATAATCTACATCTAAGTTCTGTTCTTCTAAGAATTTTTTTAATACAGTTATACTCGTTATTCCATCAACATCGTAATCGCCATATATAATAGTCTTTTCTTTAAGGTTTATTGCGTCAACAATTTTGTGTACTGCCTTATCCATATCAGGCATCAAAAATGGATCATGGAAGTCATTTCTTGTTGGGTTTAAGTATGTATTTATATCTTCATCTTTAACAATATTTCTGTCTATTAATACCTTTGCAATCAGTTCAGGAATGTTAAATTTTTCTGCAATTTTTTTTGCTCTATCATTATTTGTATCATATACTTCCCATTTTTTGTTCATTATTGTCTCCTAAAAAACTAATTTGATATATTATATGCTATTTTCTCATAATTTTAAAGAGTTTTTAAGAATTTTATACAAAAATTTGTATTGTTTGCATTTTATGTAGATTAATGATATAATTAAGGTATTCTAGCCGTAAAGGAGAGATTTCAATGAGTAAAGAAAAGCTCATCACGCGACAAATTCTTGACTTCTGCAATGAACACAAAGTGCCTTACCGGCATTATGGATCGTTCATTGACATAAGATCAAGGAAATCCGAATATGGACGTGTCGCAACGATTTCCATTATGCCTGAGAATCCCGTTTTCAAGGACATCGTCCTTATGGCATATGGAAATGGTGAGCTGCTCACTGCAGATTCTTTCTGGGGAATCAGACCAATTCTGGTATCCTTAGTTTGATGAAGCAAAAGTGGCAGGCCCAAATAGCCTGCCACTTTTCTATTTATTTTTTTCTTCTAATAATGTACCCTTTTTCTACCTTTATTGGTAATTCCATTTTTACACTTTGTCCAGATTTTCCTGGATTTACAAACTCTATTTCTTCCTCAGTCTCTGCATCCCACATCTTTTCTATCTTGAACTCTACTGGTTCTATATTATTTGGTACAATAATCTCTAAAGTGTCACCTACTTGAAGTCTATTTCTTATCTCTACTAATGTCCTAAGATTGCCAGACTCCATAACAATTCCTCCAAATTCATAGTTTGGATTGTATTGTTTTCCATCATATTCTTGTATATCTTTATTTTCCCTATCATTAAAATAGAACGTAGTTAAGCTTCTTGTTGTTACTTTATTTAGCTCTTTTAAATACTTTGTATAATCGTAGTTTTCTGGTGATTTCATGTAGTCATCAATTGCATTTCTGTACGCATTTATAACTGTTGCTAAATAATATTCTGTTTTTAGTCTACCTTCAATTTTTAGGCTATTTACGCCAAGTCCTATTACCTCTGGTATTTCTTTTATTAAGCATAAATCCTTAGATGAAAAAATATGTGTTCCATGCTCATCTTGCTCTATTGGCATTAATTGTCCTGGATTGTTTACTTCTTCTGCATATAAGTTATAGCTCCACCTGCAGCTTTGCGCGCAATCTCCAAGATTTGCACTTCTGCCAGCTAGAAAATCACTTAAGAAGCACCTTCCTGAATAGCTAAAACATATTGCACCATGGATAAACATTTCAATTTCTAGGTCTTCTGGTTTATTCTGCATAATTCCACGTATTTGATCTTTGCTTAGTTCTCTTGCTAGTATTATTCTTTTTGCTCCATTATTGTACCAAAACCTGCTTGCATGTGCGCTTACAGTATTAGCTTGTGTGCTAATATGCTTATCTACATCTGGAGCTTCCTCTTTAAGAACTTCTAGTACTCCACCATCTGCTACGATAATTCCATCAACTTTTAGCTCATTTAGTAATCTGGCTTGTTTACGTATTTCGTCATATTTATCATCCCATGCAAATATATTTATTGCAGCATATACTTTTTTCCCAATAGAATGTGCATACTTTATCGTATCTTCTAAGTTGTTATCTTGCATTTCCGCTCTACTTCTTAAAGAAAGAGACGATGTTCCTGCGTATACTGCATCTGCCCCGTACATAAATGCAACCTTTGCTTTTTCAAAAGTGCCTGCTGGTGCTAATAATTCAGGTTTTTTCATTTTATATTTCTCCTTTTATATATGTTTTGTCGTATTCTGTTAAATAATATACCATAAAAAAGCTTTAAAATCCAGCATTTCTATTTACTTTTTGAATTTTTTTTGCTATAATTTATTTGTTACAAAAAAATAATTAGTTAGAGGCGAATAAATTGAATCAAAGAAACAGTTTTATAGAATCATTACGTTTTGACGTATCTGCTGCATACGAAGAGTACAGCAGGTACTTATTTGATTATAAGGCACAATTTCATTTGCAAGCATTGTCAGCTCATATTGCAATAATGGAAGCCTTTCCTGAATTAGATTTTCATACAATTTGTAGAATAAAATCATTAACTTCTTTCCTTGCAAAGGCAGAACATAAGGGAATAGAAAGAGTATTTGATGTGCATGGAATGAAACACATTATTCATTTTGCAAACGGCAGTGATGATGAAAAATTGCTCACAGATTATTGTTATAGGCTTAGAGATTTTCTATCCAAATATTATAGCGAACTTGCAACAAAAACTACAATTTGTAGACCAAAAGATTATATTGTAGAACCTAAAGAAAATGGATATCAAGCTCTTCATTTTTCTGGTATTTGCGGTCAAAGAAGATTTGAAACTCAGATAAAAACAGCACGTATGGAAGAAGTAGCTAAATTTGGCAATGCAAACCATGCAGAAAAATATAAACCAAGAGAACTTGGTCCACATCCTCTTGCATCGGTGCCAAGATACTTGATAATACGAAATCAAGATGGAATGCCTATTACTCATGAATTAAGTCTTCCAGATTGTTTTCAATATTTTTATAACATACCTTATGAGCAATTTGTTCAAATGGAAAGAGAAAAATAAAATAAAAAATGAAACGTTTGATACAAAGCCCAAACGTTTCATTTTTTATTTTATTTTTCTGCTTATTGCTAAGCCGTCACCTACTTCTAGTATTTTTGTTTCTAAGTCATCGCTTTGTGTGATTAGCTTAATGAATTCTCTTAAGTGATTTACTGCAGTACGTTGTTTATGTTTGTTGTAATCACCCAGAACATATCCCTTATATAGCACGTTATCTGCAAATATTATTCCCCCAACTTTTAATAGCTTTAGTGCTTCTTCTAAAAAAATAGGGTATTTACTTTTAGCAGCATCTATGAAGATTACATCATAACCAGTTTTTAGATTTGGCAATACGTCAACTGCATTGCCTTGTATCACATTTATTCTGTCTTCTAATTCCATTTTTTTAATATTTATTTTTGCTATCTTTGCTCTTTCTTCGTCTAATTCTATTGTATCAATTATTCCGTTTTCATCTAAATACCTTGAAAAGCAAATAGCCGAATAACCAACTGCTGTTCCTATCTCTAAAAATTTTCTTGGCTTCTCTTTTTTTAAATATTTTTCCATTTCTTTTAACGTATCATCCATTAAAATAGGAATATGTTCTTCTAATGCTTTTTGTTTTATTTCTGCTAAAACAGTTTCTTTCATATTAAAAGTGCCTTTCCGCGCCTTCGGCGCAGAAGGCACTACTTTTCTTTATTTCCTTGCAGCCATTCTTTCTCTTGTTTTAGTATCTAGTATCTTCTTTCTTAATCTGATATTTTTTGGTGTTACTTCAACAAGTTCGTCATCTTCAATAAACTCTATTGCTTTTTCTAGCGAGAATTGAATTGGTGGAACTAATCTTAGTGCATCATCTGAACCAGATGCTCTTGTATTAGTTAGGTGCTTCTCTTTACAAACGTTTATTGAAATATCTTCTCCTCTAGCATTTAATCCAACTATCATTCCTTCGTACACTTCAGTTCCTGCTCCAATAAACAAATCTCCTCTTTCTTGAGCATTATATAATCCGTATGTTACAGATGTTCCTTTCTCAAATGCAACAATAACTCCTCTAGTTCTTGATGAAATGTCTCCTTTATATTCGTCATATCCATCAAATAAACTATTCATTGTTCCGTTTCCTTTTGTATCTGTCATAAATTCTGAACGATAACCTATTAGTCCTCTCGCAGGTATTCTGAATTCAACTTTTGTGTGTCCTGGCTCTGCTGGTTCCATGTTTACCATTTCACCTTTTCTTCTGCCAAGTTTTTCTATCACGCTTCCAATACAGTCATCTGGGACATTTACAACTAGCTTTTCCATTGGTTCGCATTTTACGCCATCTATTTCTTTGAAAATAACTCTTGGTCTTGAAACTAAAAGTTCAAATCCTTCTCTTCTCATAGTCTCAATAAGTACAGAAAGGTGTAATTCTCCACGTCCTGATACTTCAAAGCTTTCAGCCCTATCGGTTTCTTTTACTCTTAATGATACGTTTCTATCTAATTCTTTAAATAATCTGTCACGGATGTGTCTTGAAGTTACAAATGTGCCTTCTTTTCCGGCAAATGGTCCATCATTAACGCTAAATGTCATAGATACTGTTGGTTCGTCAATATCAACAAATGGTATTTTTTCTGGATTGTTTATATCGCAGATTGTATCTCCTATATTTATGTCTGCAATTCCTGAAAGTGCAACTATATCTCCTGCTTTTACTTCATCTACCTCTGTTTTTTTGAGGCCATAATAGGTAAATAATTTTGCTATTTTACCATTTTCAGTTTTTTCTTTTTTACATACTGCAACTTGCATTCCGTTTTTTACACTACCACGTTCTACTCTTCCTACTGCAATTCTTCCTAGATAATCATCGTAGTCAATATTAGATACTAGCATTTGCATTGTGCCTTCTTCGTCACATTCTGGCGGATTAATTTTGTCTATTATAGTTTCAAATAAGCAATGTAGGTCATTTGATTCTTCGTTTAAATCCATTTTAGCTATTCCATTTTTTGCAGAAGCATATACAACTGGAAAGTCTAACTGGTCATCGTTTGCATTGAGCTCTATGAACAATTCTAAAACTTCATCTACAACCTTTAAAGGGTTTGCACCTGGTCTATCTATTTTGTTAACAACAACTATCGGCTTTAAGTTTAATGCAAGAGATTTCTTTAAAACTTCTCTTGTTTGTGGCATAGCGCCTTCAAAAGCATCAACTAATAAAAGCACCCCATCAACCATTTTTAGTACTCTTTCAACTTCTCCACCAAAATCAGCATGTCCTGGTGTATCTACTATGTTTATTTTTACATCATTATACATAACAGATGTGTTTTTTGAAAGTATTGTAATTCCTCTTTCCTTCTCTAAATCATTAGAGTCCATTACACGTTCTGCTACTTGTTCATTATCACGAAAAACATGACTTTGCCTAAGCATTGCATCAACTAATGTTGTTTTACCATGGTCAACGTGTGCTATAATTGCTACATTTCTTATTTTTTGATTGTTCATAAATCTACCTCTATTTCTTTTTTGTAAATTAACCAAAATATTATACCATACCGTTTCTATTTTGTCAAAAAAACGTTTGGAAAACCCAAACGTTTTTTATATTATGTTAAACTAATTGATTGTCATTTTTTTCATTTTACTTATAAAGATTTTTTTGGTAATGCAACAATTGGTCTAAATCCACATCCTATTACGTTTATGCTTGTGTCTCCTGAATATGCATAGCTTCCTGCAACATGCATTTTATATGTGTTGGATTCGTACTCAGCTAAAGGACTTGCAAGCCATGCAGCATATGCTTTTGCTTCACTTGAATCCATAAACAATATTGAGTCACCTGTTGGCTCCGCAATTCCGTTGTAGTTTATAGTTGTTCTGTTTTCAAAAATCATTTGTTTTATAATTCAATATTAGTATTAAATTTAAATTCTCTCTTTTCCGTTATTCCGTTTATATTTTGTATCTCTCCGAATCTTGATAAATTTTTAATTGTAATCCCAGTACTTGCTGAAATTTCTTCTATTGAATAAGCACTTCCGTTTTCTTCTATAAAATTATGCAATTTTATAGTATCTGCTCTGTCCTTTGGCTTGCAATTACAGCACACATTATCTTCTGATATAAAAAAGCATCCACATCTATCGCATTTTTTAAATTCCATTTTTTAGCCCCCCATTTTTGTTATTTTAATACATCCTTAACAGCTTCACCAATTATTTTGTTTACATCTGCTAGAAGTACGTTAAATCGCATCTCTGCATCAAAATATTCTTTTACTTTTGGTTCTTTAAGTAATATTTCATATAATTCTTGTAATTTTTTTATTTTTTCTTCGTCTTGCTTTTCTCCCTGAATTGCTAGTACTTGAGCATCATATTTTATTTTGTCAAATTCCTTTATCTTCTCTACTAGGTCTGGTTTTGTATATACTTCTTCTTTTATTTTTTTATATGTAATATATTCATTACATTCTTTCAAATCTTTTGCAAGTTCATTTGCTTTGTCATAAACTTTCATCAGTTTACTCTCCTTTTGGTTACTAAAATTGTAGGGACATTTCTCACCCTGTGAGGAATGTCCCCAATTTGGGTCTTATTTATGTTTTTAATATTTTTACCAATTGCTTCACTTATTATGCATATGCATGTTTTTTCTTGAAAGCAAGTAGATTTGTTATTTCTGTTTCTACGTTTCTTGCCTTTTTTGCTTTTTGAGATTTTTCTTGAGCAATCTGATTTGCTTGTCTTTGTGCAACTGTTTGACAAATTGCTTTTTGATATGCAAAATGTGTATCCTGAGCAATTTTTGCCCAACTATAATTATCTTTTACTTCCTGTTTTGCTTTTTTTGTAATATTTGCACATAATTCTGGATTATATAGCAAAGCTAATATCGAATCTGCAATTGAATTAGGGTTTCCTGCATAGCTTTTCATTCCGTTTACTCCATGTTGTACTATTTCTCCAAGGCCTCCAACATCTGATACTACTGTTGGAACTCCTGCAAGCATTGACTCTAATGCAACTATTCCAAATGGTTCATATGTGCTTGGGAATACTGCTACATCTGCGCATTGATAAATTGGCACTTTTCTAGAATTTAAGAATCCAGCAAAATATACTTTTTGATCAATTCCTAAGCTATGTACTTGTGCTTTTAAGTCATCTATCATTCCGCCTTTACCAACAACAACTAGTTTTGCATCATGATAGTTGTCAAGTATTTTAGGCATTGCAGCAATTAAATGTTGTACACCTTTTTCATATACCATTCTACCCATTGTAAGGATAATTTTTTCGTTATCTGCAGCATATTGCCTTCTAAAGTTATAGTCTCTTTCCAATCCGCTAAAAGCTGTCATATTTAGTCCATTAGGTATTACATTAATTTTTTCAAATGGCAGGCCAAATAACCTTTGTATATCGCCTTTCATGAAATTACTGTTTACAATTACCTCATTTGCCTCATATGTTAGAAGCCATTCTGTGTCATTTATATATCTTTGTACTTCGTCGTGTATTCCACCATTTCTACCTGCTTCTGTTGCGTGTATTGTAGCTACAAGAGGAATATCGAATGAATGTTTTAATGTTTTTGCTGCATATGCAACTAGCCAGTCGTGTGCATGAATTACGTCGAATTTCCCTTCTTTGTTTATTATTTCTGTAGTTTTCGAAACCAAATTAAAATTTAATTGCATAATCCAATCAATGAAATTATTTGGATTAATTTCAAAATTTGGAACTCTATATACCTTTACTCCTTTGTCATTCTCATAATCAGGCATATCTCCTTCTTTGTATGTAACAACAGTTACATCATGTCCATCTTTAATAAGGCGTTTTGATAAGTCGTATACCACTCTTGCTATTCCACCAACAATTCTAGGTGGATATTCCCATGTAAGCATCAGTATTTTCATGAAAATTTGCCTCCTTCTTTTGTTTTATCTATAAATATCTGCTGTTATTTTATAGCATAATTTTACAAATGTAAACTATTTTTTACAAATTTTTTAACATTATTATAAATAAGAAATTTTTACAAATTTTTTTAAAAAAAGATGTCGTTTTCTATTGAATTAATTTATATTTTGATATAATATTAGTTAATAATGTTTGTTGTTTACTAAGGAGGAAGGGTTATGCCTAAAAAAACCAAAGAAACGCCTAAAAATGTGGAAAAGTTGAATATAATAAAAAAAGAGAAACCAAAAAATGTGGCAAGCTCTTCTACTAAAACAGCTAAGTCAAAGGCTTCTACTAAACTGCTAACTAAATCAGTTGTTTCAAAAGCAGTTAGTAAATCAACTTCTAAAAAGGCTACTACTAAAGGAGCTGTTGCAAAACCAGCTACTAAATCTGTTTCTAAGAAATCTACTGCTAAAGCTACTACTTCTAAAGCGCCTGCTAAAGCAGATTCTAAAAAAACTACAGCTAAAGCTACTACTACAAAATCTGCTACTAAAACAGTTTCTAAGAAGTCTACTACTAAAGCTACTACTTCTAAAGCG
>CAMOWC010000003.1 GCA_946628065.1 uncultured Clostridiaceae bacterium
AAAGCAGTTTATGATCAGTACCAATCTGAGAATAATTCCCACCTACTGCACTTACGTCTATAGCGGCATAAGAAATACTATTACATACCAGGATTAATATTAATATCATTATAGCAGCAATAACAATTCTTTTCATTTTATCATCTCCATACTTTATTTCATCATTTGCTAAATATATCTCTATACTAAATTATACCATATTTTAATAAAAAATAGAAGCCACTAATAATTGAAAAATATAAATTATATAGTAATTTGTATTTTTATATTTTGTAATTATTTAGCGACTTCTATAATAAATAATTTTTTAACATCTTAGTGATTATTATCTTCAAGCTCAGAAGTACAATGAGGACAACGTGTAGCATGATAATTTACTTCTGAAAAGCAATAAGGGCATTCTTTTGTAGTTGGCTCTACAACTTCTTCTCCATTTTTGTTCTTTCTTATTTTTTTACCAAGACTAGTAACTTTATTAATAATCTTTAAAATCATAAAGAGAACAAAAGCCATAATTAGGAAATTAATAACAGCTGTAATAAAGTCTCCATAATTAATAGATAATGCTTTAGCTGCTTCAGAGTCTAATCCTGCATAATTTACCCATGGTAGCTTAATAGATCCTGCTACTTCAGCTCCGCCAATAGAATTAATTAACGGATTAATTAAATTTGTAGTAAGTGATGTTACAATATTTCCAAAAGCTGCACCTATAATAACACCTACTGCTAAGTCAAGAGCATTTCCTCTTAATATAAATTCTTTAAATTCTTTTAACATAATAATTCTCCTTTCTATTGCCAATATAATATGATAAAATACGACATTTGTCAATAGAAAACAATACAAAAACCGCTTCATATCAACAAATATAAACAAAAAGCAACAAAACCTAATACTTGTTTTTTTTATTGCCTTGTGATATATTAATCAAAAAAGGAAAGGAAAGTAAAAAAAATGATAGTAATAGGTGCAGATCATGGCGGATTTAAGTATAAAGAAGAAATAAAAAAATATTTAGACGAAAATGGCATTGAATTCGAAGACATTGGTACATTTTCAGAAGAAAGAACTGATTTCCCAATTATGGCAAAGGCAGTATGCGAAAAGATTCAAAAAGGTGAAGCTGATAAGGGAATACTAATTTGTAGATCTGGATATGGAATGGCTATTGTAGCAAACAAATTCAAAGGGATTTATTGTGCACCGGTATATAGTGAAGAAACTGCCAAATTCTGTAGAGCACATAATAATACAAACGTAATAGCATTAGGTGCAGATTATATGAATAAAAATGAAGCTATTAGCTGCTTAAGAATATGGCTTGCAACAAATTTCGAGGGCGGAAGATATGAACAAAGGCTAAATATGATTAAAGAAATAGAAAATGAAAATATGAAATAAAACGGAGGACATTTTATGTGGGGAGATATTGCAATAGCATTCCTGTTGGCGTTTATTACAGCTTTTGTTGTTACACCTTACACAATTAAATTTGCAAATAACATTGGAGCAGTTGATACGCCAAAAGAGGACAGAAGAGTTAATAAAAAACCAACACCAAGACTTCGGAGGAATTGCTGTTATATTAGGATTTTTGCTTTCAATGATATATCTAGTAACTATTATGAGCATTGAAGGGTCAATTTCACTATTTGGAGAAGAACAATATGGCATAAAACTTTTAGGATTCTTTTT
This sequence comes from uncultured Clostridiaceae bacterium, assembly GCA_946628065.1. Taxonomy (GTDB): domain Bacteria; phylum Bacillota; class Clostridia; order TANB77; family CAG-508; genus UMGS1754. The sequence goes on from CAMOWC010000003.1 coordinate 1,699, forward strand.
TGGAATAGTTGTATTAGGAATTACATGTTTTATTGATGACCATAGAGGGATACCTCCTCTTACAAAACTAGCCGGACAATTAATTGCCGCAATTATAGTAGTATATAGTGGAATTAGAATTGAAAATCTAAATTTACCATTTATTAATGAAGTTGGGTTAAACTACACACTTTCAATAATAATTACGATAGGCTGGCTTGTAGGAATAACAAATGCAATAAATTTGATAGATGGATTAGATGGATTATCATCAGGGATTGGAGTAATATCGTGCTTATCTCTTTTAATGATTTTCTCATTAAATAATTCTCCAATAATTGCGATTCTTACGATTACAGCTTTAGCAGGGGCATTAATAGGATTTTTACCATTTAACTTTAACCCAGCAAAAACATTTATAGGGGATATTGGATCAAATTTTTTAGGATTTTCCCTAGCAGTTATTTCAATACTTGGAATTGCAAAAACATATACTGCAATAGTAATTGTAGCACCATTAATTGTTTTAGGATTACCAATTTTCGATACTTTGTGGGCTATTGTTAGGAGAGTATTCACAGGAAAATCTATAAAGGCAATTGTGATGCCTGATAAAAGACACTTGCATCATAGACTTATGGCAAAAGGATACACACAAAAACAGGCAGTGCTAATACTATATGCAATAAGTGCTACTTTAGGAATGAGTGCAGTTATTTTATTAGATAGTGGAATATGGAAAGCTATATCTTTTTTAGTAATGGTAGTTGCTGTTGTAGCAATTGGCCACAAGAATATTTTTAAGTTTAAAGAGGAAGAAGAAAAAGAGGAACAAAAAAATGATTGATTTGCATATGCACACCACGTATTCGGATGGAACATGTAGCGTAAGAGAAATCTTAAAAGAGGCACAAGAAAAAAAGTTAGAATGTATTTCTATTACAGATCATGATACTTGTTTAGGATATAGAGAAATAGCAAATCCTGATATAAGAAATATTTTTCAAGGCAGAATTATTCCTGGGTGTGAACTAAAATCTATAGTAGAAGGCACAACTATAGAAATACTTGGATACAATGTTGATACAGAAAAACTAAACAAAATTTTACCAACATTTTCGCCAACATATGAAGCGATTAATAGATATGAAAGCAAAAAACTATATGAAATATTTATAAATAGAGGCTATATACTAAATAAAGAAGCTATTAAATTTGATGTAAAAAAAGAATCTGGACAAACGGCAATAACAAAGGAACTTTTACGCCACCCAGAAAATAAACGCTTTATTGAAGAAACTGATTATACAGATGAACATGAATTTTACAGACTTCATATGTCAAACCCGAATAGCCCATATTTTATTGACAATTCAAAGTTAATCCCAAAGCCAAAAGATGTTGTAGAAGTTATACATGAGGCAGGAGGACTTGCATTTATTCCACATGTATTTATATATGGAGAAAATTCAAATAAAGTATTAAATGCTTTAACTAAAGACCATATGGTGGATGGAATAGAGTGCTACTATAGTAAATTTACAAAAGAGCAAATTAGTTTTTTACTGGAATATTGCAAAAATAATGATTATTACATGTCTGGTGGCAGTGATTACCATGGAACAAATAAACCAGGAATATGTATGGGGAGCGGGATTAAAGAGAATTTAAATATTCCAATGGAGATTACTTATTCTTGGGCGAAAACAATTTAAAACAAGAATAATTATAGAAGAGAAACATACAGTATAAGTAGGAGAGATTGTTAATAATTGACAATCTCTTTGCTTTATACTATAATAAAATTTAGTTTTTTATATAAGGGGGACATATGGAAGAGGAGAATTCTTACAAAGTAACACTTACAATTCCGGTTTACAATGCAGGCAAATATTTAAGAACACTATTAGAATCTGTTATAAAGCAAACAATGAATTTTAAAGAAATTGAAGTTATAATGGTGGATGATTTATCTACAGATAATAGCAGAGACGTAATGGATGAATTTTCTGCTAAATATAATAATTTTATATCTGTAAAATTACCTGAAAACCACAAAATTGCTGGAACTGCAAGAAATAAGGGCCTGGAGCTAGCACATGGCAAATATTTAATGTTTGCTGATGCAGACGATTTTCTACCAGAAAATGCAGTACAAACAATGTATGATGCTATTGAAAGCAGAAATGCAGATTTTATAACTGCAAATTATATTAATGCAGATGAAGATGGCACAGTATGGACAAAACCAATATTTGACTTACAAAAATATACAAACTTTAAATTAAGTATTAATGACCATACAAAATCCTTTTTTGTACTAAATGGATCTGCATGCAACAAAATTTTTAGAAGAGAGTTTATACAAAGCCATAATATAAAATTTCTAGAAGGCGTTCCAGGTGAAGATGCATATTTTACAACATATTCATTTATGGAATCTGAAAATGTTTATTATATTCAAGATGTTGTATACTGTTACAGACAAAGAAACCAGGGAGATGCTGCAAAATCAGTATCATTTTATTGTTCTGCAGATTATTTTGAAAGAATTAACCGTTCATATAGAGCAATTTATGAGAACTTTAAATCACATAATCAATTAAAGTTTTATAGATATATGTATGCAAAAAACATGTCATATATTATGTATAAATTTATAGATTCAACACTACTTTCAGATGAGGAAAGAGTACATACTTTGCAAAATATGCACTGGTTTTATGAATTAAGTGAAACGCTAAAAGTACCTGCAGCACAAGAAGCTCAGCAAATGATTATCTCACAAATAGTAAATGGAAATTATGAAGAAGCAGTAAATTATTGCAAAATAATTGCAGATATAAGAACATATGTGCCAAAACAAGTAAGAGAAGATATGTCAAGGCCAGATGCTGATATGTACCAAAAAATTGCACAATATGATGGAGAATATTAAAAGGAGCTTTTTAAAAAGCTCTTTTTTATTGCATAGGAAAAATCGACTGATTTTTCATATGCAATAAGGTTAAGCTGCATTGATTCGTCCGATTGCGAAGCAATCATGACATGTGGCGAAGCCACTTTTCTTATTATTTAGAAACATCTTAAAGTACATGCTCTTGCATAAAAATATATCTTCATGATACAATACAAATGCAAATATAAACAAAGGAGGAAATTGATAGTTGGAAAATACTATAAGTGTCATTGTTCCAATATATAACAAGGAAAAATATTTAAGAAAATGTATAGACAGTATAGTTAACCAATCATACACTAATTTAGAAATAATTTTAATAAATGATGGTTCTGCTGATGCCTCTCTTAAAATATGTGAGGAATATGCTTTAAAAGATAGCAGGATTAAATTAATTTCAACAGAAAATAGAGGAGCTGCAAGAGCTAGAAATACTGGAATTGAAGTTGCAAAAGGTGAGTACATATCTTTTATTGATGCGGATGACTATGTTGAAAATAGCTATTTTGAAACATTAGTGTATTTGATGAAAAAATATCAACCTGATTTTGTAGAATGCGGATTTGAAAGGGTTGTAGAAGGGGAGACATATGCATTCCCAAGTAAACAAGACCAAATTCAAATCATGACAAGAAAAGAGGCATTAATAGAACTTTATGGCAAAGATGATGATGCACATGTAAAAACAGTTATTATGTGTAACAAATTATTTAAAAGAAATCTTTTTGATAACATTGCGTATGTGCCAGGAAGAATAATTGATGACGAAACAATAATTTATAAAATAATTAATAAAGCTGAAAAAGTTGTTGATTTAAAAGACAAACTATATGCATATGTGCAAAGCAGTAATAGCGTTATGAGGAAAAATTTTTCAATGAAGAGACTTGATGACACTATAGATGTTTACGACGAATGCATTAACTTTTTCAAAAACGAACCTGAAATACAAGCATGCTGTATTAAAAGAGCAATATATTTTTATGGTGAACTTATTGAAAACATTAAAACAAGTGATAAAATAGACAAACGAATAGCTTTTAATAGAGTTATACAAAAATTTAATGAAAAAATGAAATATTTTGAAAATTTTCCTCATGAGGTAAAACAGGGAGTAGAAATTAATTCTGTGATTGAAAGCTATAATGCAAATATGAATGGTTGTAAAGTAATATTATAGGAGTGTTATATGTATCTAATTGTAGGACTAGGTAATCCAGAAGCCGATTATGATAAAACAAGGCACAACATGGGATTTCATGTTATTAATAGACTAGCAGAAGAATACAAGATTGAGCTAAATAGGAAAAATTTTAATGGAATATATGGAAGCGGAATTGTAGAAGGACAAAAGGTTATTTTACTTAAGCCACAAACATTTATGAATGCAAGTGGAGAATCAGTTGTAGAGTACAAAAACTTTTACAAAATAGAACAAGAGAACATTATAGTTGTTTATGACGACATTGATTTAGAGCCCGGAGAAATTCGAATTAGAAGAAAGGGAAGCGCTGGATCGCATAATGGAATGAAATCTGTTGTCCAATTTTTAAATACAGAAGAATTTCCAAGAGTGCGTGTTGGAATTGGAAAACCAAAAGAAAACAAAGAATTGATACAACATGTTATAGGTGCTGTAGATAATTTAGAATGGGACAAGCTAAACGAAGGAACTGAAAAAGCTATGCAAGCTATAATCGAAATTATAAAAAACGGAATTGACAAAGCAATGAATCTATATAACTGAGAGGATAGAACATGTACGATATAATTGTAAAAAAGAATGCAAAAACACAGGAAATAATGATATTAGAGGATGACATATTAACTGAATATATAAACCAAGATGAAAATAATGAAAACATTGAAGGGAATATTTATTTAGGTAAAGTTAAAAACGTATTACCCGGAATGCAAGCTGCATTTGTAGATATAGGTGAAAACAAGAATACTTTTATTCACCTAAAAGATATATTGCCAAAAGTAGATGAAGCAATTGAAAACAAAAAAGACGTCAATATAAATATTAATGATGTAGTAAAAAATGGTATGAACCTACTTGTACAAGTAAAACGCTCAGAAAGTAACAAAAAAGGAGCGAAAGTATCTACTCACATTAGCTTATCTGGCAAGTATGTTGTTGTTATGCCTGGCGTAAATTTTGTAACTGTTTCACAGAAAATTGAAGACCCAGATGAAGCATTAAAACTTAAGAAGATAGTTAAAAATCTGCTACCAGACAATATGGGGGCAATTATAAGAACAGCAGCAATGGGAAGGACAGAAAAAGAATTAAAAAATGATATAGATTATTTAAGCAATAAGTGGGATACTATTTTAAAGAAATCTAAGGATGTAAGCAACTACCCTAAGCTATTATTTAGAGGTAATGATACAATAGATAGAGTTCTTTTAGACCTAGCAGGAAAAAAAATAAAAAGCATAATGGTAAATGATAAAGCAACATATTCTAGCATACTGAAAAAGATAGAACATTTTGAAAGTATACAAGTCAAATATGATGAAAATGCAGGCAACACAAGTCAAATAACAAAACAACTGGAAAATATAGAAAATAGAAAAATATGGCTAGATTGTGGAGGGTTTATTACAATCGACAAAACAGAGGCACTAACTGCAATCGATGTAAACTCTGGCAAATACACTGGAGGTAAAGACCTTGAAGCAACAGTATATACTGTAAATAAAGAAGCAACAGTAGAAATTGCAAGGCAGTTAAAGCTAAGAGATATTGGACGGAATAATAATTATTGATTATATTGATATGTATGACAAACAAGACAAGGACAAAATAGAACAGCTACTAAAAGAAGAACTTAAAAAAGATAGATCAAAAACACAAATTTTAGGATTTACAAAACTTAATCTTTTAGAGATGACAAGAAAACATATTAATTAGAAAGCAGGATTATATGAAAGTAGGATTTATATCACTAGGATGTTCAAAAAATCTGGTTGATACTGAAATGACTATAGGACTTTTTAAAAACCATGGATATGAAATTGTACCAAATCCAGAAGAAGCTGAAATTATAGTTATAAATACGTGTCGGGTTTATTGAATCTGCAAAAGAGGAAGCAATAAATACAATATTAGAAATGTCAATGTATAAGGAAAATGGAAAATGCAAGTATATTGTTGCAATGGGCTGTTTAGTAAAAAGATATAAAGAAGAATTAAAAAAAAGCATTCCGGAAGTTGACCTATGGATTAGCATAGACGAATATGATAAGCTTTGGCTTAAAATAGAGGAACTATTAAATAAAAGCAACCCTAAAAATGATTCATTACAGTATATGCAAAGAGTAATAACAACAGGAAATTCAACTGCGTATTTAAAAATTGCCGAAGGATGTAGTAATTTTTGTACCTATTGTGCAATACCACAAATTCGCGGGAAATTTGTAAGTAGACCTATGGAGGAAATTTTAGAAGAAGCAAACAAACTTGCCAATAATGGAATTACAGAAATTATTGTAATAGCTCAGGACACAACAAAATATGGGGCGGACATATATGAAGGCAAAGGGAAACTGCCAGAATTGCTTCAAGCTTTAGAGAAGATAGACAAGATTAAATGGATAAGATTTTTATATGCATATCCAGAAAGCATAACAGAAGAACTAATAGATGTTGTAAGAAATAGTAAAAAAATATGCCATTATTTTGATATTCCAATTCAGCATAGGTCAAATAAAATATTAAAGAGAATGAATAGAAAAACAACAGGAGAAGACATAGAAAAGCTCTTAGAAAAAATTAGAACCGAAGTACCAGATGCTATAATCAGAACATCACTTATAGTTGGCTTCCCAGGTGAAACTGAAGAAGAATTTGATGAATTATACAAATTTGTAGAAAAGGCAAAATTTGACAAATTAGGGGTTTTCGCATATTCGGCAGAAGAGGGTACACCAGCTGCAAAAATGGATGGGCAGATACACTTTAACACTAAAAAATCTAGAAGAAATAAGATAATGAGTTTGCAACAGAAAATCTCAAATGATAAATTAAAAGAAAAAATTGGAAACGTATATGAGGTTATAATTGAAAATGCTACAGTTGATGCCAAGTATTACATGGCAAGGTCATACATGGATGTGCCGGAGATGGATGGAGTTTGCTGGATTAGAAATAATAAAAGCCTAAAGATAGGGCAATTTGCTAAGTGCAAAATTACAGATGTATTAGATTATGACCTAGTAGGAGAAATATGTAAATAAAAAGGGCTTTAAAGCCCTTTTTATTTTTTCTTTTTTGTTGTAGCATTAATATCTTTTTTTCTTCTTTCAACTGATCTATTTTCATGCGCTACAGGATTATTATTTTTTCTGCGAGCACCATGTCTTCTCTCATCAAATAATTCACCATCTTTATTCATTACTGGCATGTAAATCACTATCCTTTCTTTGTATCTTTAGTAATTTTCAGCTTTAATTTCAAAATATGCTTTAGGATGTTTGCAAACAGGGCATATTTCTGGAGCTTGTGTGCCAACAACAATATGGCCACAATTTCTACACTGCCAAATTACAATACTCCCTTTTTTAAATACTTCACCTTTTTGGACGCTTTCAAGAAGCTTACGATATCTTTCTTCGTGCTGTTTTTCTATTTGACCAATTCCTCTGAATGTTGCAGCAATTTCCATGAAACCTTCTTCTTCAGCGACTTTAGCAAAATTCTCATACATATCTGTCCATTCATAGTTTTCACCTGCAGCAGCTGCAGCTAAATTTGCCTCTGTATTACCAATTCCATTTAAATATTTAAAATGTATTTTTGCATGTTCTTTTTCATTTTCTGCTGTTTCTAAGAAAATATTAGCTATTTGTTCATAGCCTTCTTTTTTTGCTACACTTGCAAAATAAGTATATTTATTTCTTGCCTCAGATTCTCCAGAAAAAGCAGCTCTTAAATTCTGTTCTGTTTTTGAACCTTTTAAATCCATAAATAAAACCTCCTTAATATCATGTTTACATTGTATGATTAAAGAGAGCAAAAGTCAAGTAATACAACGTAAAAAAAGCCTAATTGATATCAAAAAAATTTGACAAAATATTTAATAAAGTATATACTATCTTCGAACAAAAAAATGGGAGAGTAAAGATGAAGGTAGTAAAAAAAGTATTTTTTATTGCACTAATGATATTTATACTATGCCATGCTAAGACTTATGCGGCTACAGGAACTATTAAAACAGAAGGCGCAAGAATACGCCAAGAGGCAAACGTATCGTCTGAAATTATAACTGTAGCTTATGAAGGAGAAACAGTTGAGATCACTGAAAAAAGTGGTGATTGGTACAAAGTAAAATATAATGACAGTATAGGTTATATTCGCGGAGACTTGATGGAAGTAAGCGGAGATGTTACGGAGAATACTACGGGAAATGCTGAAACTGTAACAAAAGAAGAAAACAAGGAAAGCGAAACTACAGAGAAAACTAGTGAAAATGAAACCAAAGAAAGTGAGTCAAAAGAAGATAAAACTAGTTTCACAGTTGGGGAAAAAAGCATTAAATCTAATACAGCAATAAGAATTACACCATGCTTATTTTCAAGTGTTATAGGCGAGGCAATTGCTGGTAACAAAATAAATGTTGAAGGCATATTAAACAATTGGGGAAAAGTAAAACTAGATAACGGAAAAACTGGTTGGATTTTACTAAATATGTTAGAAGAAGTAAAAGAAGCCGAGGTTCTTGAAGAAGAACCATCTACAAAAACAGGGTATATCAATGTGTCAGCAGCAGTAATTAGAAGTGGCCCAAGTACTTCTTCAGATCCTATTGCAGAAATAAGCAGAAATAAAACTGTAGAAATAATGAGCGAAGAAAATGACTGGTACAAAATACTATACAATGGACAAGAAGCATATATAGCAAAACGATTGGTTTCAGACAACAGAGTAGAAGAGTCTAGTAGAAGCGGACAACAAGAAAGAGCAGAAGAGCCAGCACCAAATGAAAGTGTTGCAGAAGAGACAATATCAACAGAAAATACTGTAGAAGAAAAAGAACAGGCAGAAACAAAAGCAGAAGCAGTGCCACCAGAAAAAAACAATGTGGAAACAAGTGCTCCAGCAGTAGCAACATCAAGAGGAGAAGAAGTTGTAGCTTATGCTAAAAGGTATTTAGGATACAGCTACGTGTATGGAGGAGCAGGCCCAAGTAGCTTTGACTGCTCTGGATTTACGCAATATGTTTATAAACAATTTGGAATATCACTTGCACATTCTGCTGTAACACAAGCAAATAATGGAACATATGTCTCAAAAGAAAACCTAATGCCAGGAGACTTAGTAATATTTAGAGACTGGGACAATGTAAGCATAGGACATTGCGGAATATACATTGGCGGAGGGCAATTTATACATGCTGCAAACTCAAAAAGAGGAGTTGTTACAGATACATTAAATAGTGGATATTATTATGAAAGATATGTAACAGGAAGAAGATTACTTTAATTTAATATGGGGGCGATTATGGAGGATTGATGAAAAGACCTATTGTAATTGCTACTCTTCGGAATAATATTTGGAATTATAGGGGAATTGTACTTTAGTACAATTCCTATTTTTTTAGTATTTACATTTTTAGCATTTTTAAATAAAAAAATAAAAAGATATTTAACGATTTTTTTAAGTGGACATATAATACTACTATTTGTTTTATCTGCTTTTTTTTCCTTTGGCTATGTTAAATATTTAAATAGAAAATACAAATCCGTTTTACCAAAAGAAAAAGTAAAAATAACCGGTATTGTGAAAAGTAATGGTGAGGAGAAAAAGTATACAAGCTGTTATACAGTTATAGTTAAAAATTTGCAAAACTTAAAAGATGTTTCATTCAAATTATATGTAAAAAAAGCTGAAAACTCTGTTAAATTAGAATACGGAGATACAATAGAATTAGAGGGAAAAGTTGAACTGCCTAGTGAAGCAAGAAATTATGGAGGATTTAACGAGTATAATTATTTTAAATCAAAGAAATTATATGGAAAGATTTATGCAAACAGCGAAAACATAAAAATAACTGGAAAAAGCAAATTAAGCTTGGATATGATTGCTTTTTTTGCAAGAGATAACATAAAGCAGCGCCTTAAAGCGTATTTGTCTGAAGAAAATATTAATATATTAGTAGCAGTATTACTAGGTCAAAAAGATGAACTGGCTGAAAATACAATTGAAGAATTTAAAAAAAGTAATTTAATGCATTTGTTGTGTGTATCTGGAGCACACGTTTCCGCTCTTATAATAGGAATAAACAAAATAACGTATTTTCTTGGAAGAAATAAAAAAAATATAATATCTATTTTTATAATTTTGGTATTGTTTTGCATAACTGGTTTTTCCGCTTCAGTAACAAGGGCAAGTATTATGGCCATAATCCCAATAATAGGAAAATTGTTATTTAAAAAGTCAGATACACTTAATGTTTTGGCAATTTCTTTAATAATACTACTATTATATAATCCATTTGTAATATATGATTTAGGATTCATATTATCATATGCGGGAACAATTGGGATACTTCTTTTTGCTAATACTATTTCAAAAATAATCCATCATTTATTAAAAAAAGAAAATAACTGTACTGGAAAGTTTAAAAAGATAAAAGATTATTGTTGTAAAATTGTTGCTACAACTGCATCTGCGCAAATAATTTTAATACCAGTAATTGCTTATTTTTTTTACACTTTTTCTCCTATGGTATTGATAAGTAATTTAATAGCTACACCGTTATTTGAAATAATACTTTATATAGGGTATGTGTTTATTTTATTATTATACATATTTCCAGCAATTTGTAATTTTATTAAAGTGCTACTCAATATATGTATTTTTATTTTCGAAAAATCTACTCAAACATCATCACTATTAACACTTTCACAAATATATATTGTAAGGCCGAATATATGGATTATAGTTATTTATTATATTTTGTTGTTTTTATTATATGTAATTATAAAAAGGAGAAGATTTAAACAGATTAAAAAATATGTGGAGTGGATAAAAAATAATGCAAAAAAAGTAATTACAATATGTACTTTAATTACGTTAATTGCATTAACTGTGGATATTTCAATTAGAGACTTTACAGTTTATTTTATAGATGTAGGACAAGGGGATTGTACACTTATAAAAACAAAAAGCAATAGAACAATAATGATTGATAGCGGTGGAAATGAAAATATAGAAGAATATGACATAGGAAAACAAGTTTTGGTTCCATACCTTCTTACGAGGGGAATAAAAAAATTGGATTATATTATGGTTTCTCACTTTCACGCAGACCATTGCAATGGTTTTATTGAAGTAATTAATAGAATTAAAATCGGAGCTATATTAATTGCAAAACAAGATACTTATACAAAAGAATTTGATACAATCAAAAACATCGCTCAAAAGAGAAAAGTAAGTATTAAATATGTAAAACAAGGGGACAAGATTAAACTAGATAATTCAACCACACTAGAAATACTTTACATTGGAAAAGACGTTAATAATTTGAACAACACGTCAATTATGGCACGTATAAAGTATAATAATTTTTCAATATTATTTACAGGTGATGCAGAAAAAGAAGAGGAAGAAGCAATTTTGAAGGCATGTGACAACAAAACATTAAAATCAAATGTACTAAAAGTTGGACATCATGGTGCAAGAACATCAAGCACACAAGAATTTCTAGATGCTGTAAAACCACAAATTGCATTAATTGGTGTAGGAGAAAAAAATAATTTTGGACACCCAAGTAGTGAAGTAATAAATAGACTTAAAAGCTTTAATATAGAAATATACAGGACAGACCAAATGGGGGAGATAACAATAAAGGTAAATAGTAAAGGAGAAATAAAAGTTAAAAGGAAGTTATAATGTGAAATGTATATTTTTCTTTTTATTGTAAATAATAGCAATAAAAAGAAGGAGAGAGAAATGAACCATAAGGTAATTATATGCATAATGTTAGTGCTTATTTTTGCTAGTTGTATAGGTATAGGGATTTACATTTACAAAATAAATGAAATCTCTAATACAAAAACAGAACGTATTGCAGAAGTTTCAAATCAGAAAATAACAGATGAATGTACTAAAGAAGGAGAAGAGATTGTTGAAGCTAATTGGACACAAAAGAAAGTATCTCCCAATGCTACGTTTATATATAAAACAACATATAAAAAATGCGGACATTCTTTTAAAAAATATGATGTGGCACCACAAGTTGCAATTAACAAAACAAAAGAAGAGATAGAAAAAATGTATGATAATTGGGAGATAGAGAGTTTTTCGAATGAGGAAATAGTATTTAAAAAACAGGAAAATGGAATATGTAAAGAGCATTACGTAGTAAGAGATGAGGAAGGCCAAATTGTAATTAAAACTTTAGATGAAGATGGAAATGAGACTATACTAGAAAGAACTGGTATAATAGTAAGATATTTACCTCAAAACGATAGACAAGATATAGAAAAAGGAGTATTTATAAATGGACACGAGGAACTAAATAAGTATTTAGAAAATTTTGAATAAAATAATTAAAGACGAGTAAACTCGCCTTTAATTATTTTTTTTACTTTTTAAATAATCTTTAACAAAGAAAGCTTTAAAATACATTCCAAGTGAAAACACAGTAAATGCAACAGCTAAATAATATACATATGAATCAAATGTATATGGTAAGCTAAACTGCCTAAATATCATTGACATAAATATTGCTACATAGAATAATACAGTTGAGATTTTACCATACCACTTGCTAGAAACTACTAAATCTTTACCGTAAAGAAATGACGCACCTACAACAAGTAAAAATTCTTTAATTAGTACAACAATTAGAATCCATAAAGGAATAATTCCTTGTACAACAAGTACAACTAATGTGGCAACTTGTGTACATTTGTCTGCTAGAGGATCCATAAGCTTTCCAAAGTCTGTTACAAAATTGAATTTTCTTGCTATATATCCATCTGCTACATCTGTAATCCCAGATATTACTAAAAATACTGCTGCTATTATATAGTTATCTTGTAATGCAAAACTGACGATGAAAGGAACTAATAAAAAACGAATAATAGTTAATATATTTGGTACATGCTTTAACATATAAAACCTCCACAATTATTAGCTTAAAACATTATGTAACATGAAATGTTAAATGATCATTTTCAAATTCTATATTTATGGTATTTCCACTTTTTACTTCAGATTTTAAAATCATTTCTGAAATTTCATCTTCAATAAATCTTTGTATTGTCCTCCTAAGAGGCCTTGCACCATATTTTAGATCAGTGCCTTCTTTTAATATAAATTGCTTAGCTTCATTTGAAATATTAAGATTTATGTCTTTATCATGTAGTGCTTTTTCAGTTTCTTTTAAAAGCAATCCTATTATATCCATTAATTGATCTTCTGTCAAAGAATCAAATACAATTATTTCATCAACACGGTTTAAAAATTCTGGCCTAAATAATTCCTTTAAAGAATCCTCTATTTTTGACTTGTCTACAGTCTGCTTGCCAAATCCTATCGAATTATGGTTTAAGTTTGAACCAGCGTTTGATGTCATAATAATAATGGTGTTTTGAAAACTTACTGTATTTCCCTGGGAGTCAGTAAGTTTTCCGTCATCTAGTACTTGGAGAAGGATATTGAATACATCTGGGTGAGCTTTTTCTATTTCATCAAGCAAAATTATAGAATAAGGTTTTCTTTTTACTTTTTCAGTAAGCTGACCTGCATCATCATATCCAACATATCCTGGAGGGGAACCAATAAGCTTTGATGTGGAGTGACTTTCCATATATTCAGACATATCTATCCTAATTATTGAATCCTCATTTCCAAACATTTCATAAGCAATTGTTTTAGCAAGTTCTGTTTTTCCTACACCAGTAGGTCCAACAAAAATAAAAGATGGTGGCCTTTTAGAACTTTGAAGTCCAGCACGATTTCTTCGGATTGTTCTAGCAACTGCTTCGACTGCATGATTTTGGCCAACAACACGTTTGTGCAGGTTTGCCTCAAGATTAAGAAGCTTTTGAGTTTCGGCTTCTGTAATCTTTTTAACTGGTATTTTAGTTGCACTTTCTATAACCATAGCAATATCCTGAACCGTAAGACTCTTTATAGTCATTTTTTTATTTAGTTCTTCAATCTCTTGAATTAAATTACATTCCTGAGTTTTAAGATTTGCAGCTTTTTGATAATCTTCAATGGAATCTGTAGAAACAGCTTCATCTTTTTCAGCCTGTATGCTAGCGAGTTCATTTTTTAAAACTTCAAGTCTGTAAAGCTCTTTATTATTAAGGTTAATTCTAGAACAAGCTTCATCTAAAATATCAATAGCCTTATCAGGTAAAAAACGATCATGTATATATTTTTCTGACATACGAACTGTCTTTTCAATTATGTCATTTGAAATTTTAACCTTATGAAAATCTTCATAGTATTTTTTTATACCTTTTAAAATATTTATAGTATCCTCAACACTAGGCTCTTCAACGATTAAAGGCTGGAATCGTCTTTCAAGGGCGGAATCTTTTTCAATGTATTTTCTATATTCTTTTAGTGTTGTAGTACCAATTAGTTGTATATCACCACTTGAAAGAGATGGTTTTAAAATATTAGCAGCATTCATTGAGCCTTCACTATCACCAGCTCCTATAATATTATGAATTTCATCTATTACTAATATTACATTACCATATATTTTGCATTCATCAATTATACCTTTCATTCTGCTTTCAAACTGACCACGGAATTGAGTTCCAGCCACAAGAGATGTCATATCTAATAAATATACTTCTTTATTTAAAAGCTTTGCTGGGACATTTTGCTCTGCTATTTTAATTGCTAACCCTTGAGCAATTGCTGTTTTGCCAACTCCGGGTTCCCCAATTAGGCAAGGGTTGTTTTTTGAACGTCTATTTAGTATTTGAATCATCCTTTGAATTTCGCGTTCTCGACCTATAACAGCGTCTAATTTGTTATCTCTTGCTTTTTGAGTAAGATTTGTACCAAATGTATCTAAAAAGCTTTTCTTCTTGATTTTAGGAGGCTTTTCAGTTTTTGTTTTTTTCTTTGAATCTTGATTTCCACCAGATTCAGCATTTGCTTGGTCTTTCCCATTAGGAACCCCAAACATACTAGACAAAATAGAACCAATTGGGACATTACCATTATTCATTGAATCTATTTGATTCATATCTTCATCAGAAATATTTTGAGATATATCATTAAATATGTCTTCAAATTGTTTTGACATATCTTCTAGATTATCATTGGATAGATTTGCTTGCTTTGCAAGAACTTCTAATGGATTTATACCTCTTTCTTTAGCACAATTGTAGCATAGCCCTTCCAATGAAGATTGATTATCAGTTACTTTATTTATAAAAATTACAGCAGTATTTTTGTTGCAATTTGAACACAACATTATTTAAAAATCTCCTTTTTTATATAAATTAACTATTTAATCATACTCTAATTTAACCCAATAGTCAAGGAAAAGACTTGAAAAACCTTTTTCATAATGCTATACTTAATTCAAAGAATTAAAAAGGAGAACCACTATGACAATAATGAATAGTATAAGTAATAAAAGATTAGTAATTTATACTGCAATTGCAATTGCTTGTGTGATTGTAATAGGCGTTTCAGTGTATTTTCAGTTTTTTTATTCAGCAGATAAACACATAAATTGGTCTAGCACTCAAGAAAACGAAACACCTAAAGATACTGAATATGAGAACTTGAAAGTTAAATTTAATTCTATATTTAATAACACTGTAAAAGCACATGTTGGAGAACAAATAGAGGTTAACAAAATTGATCAAACAAAAGATATTGTTTATACAACTTATGAAATTAAAATGTTTAGTGAAAACAAATATGACATCAATGTAAACATACCTGCAATTAATATAGACAGTGAAACTGCAAAAAAAATAAATAAAGAAATAGATGATATATTTGGAAGCAAAGTTAATACAGTAATTTTATCTAAAGATATTCTAAGCATCTATAATTTAGATTATGTGGCATATTTGAATGATAATATCTTATCTCTTGTAATTAAAGCAACACTAAAAGAGCTTGATTATTCACAAAGAGTTATTATAAAGACATATAATTATGATATTTCTAAAGATGAAGAAGTAACTCTTGGCACATTTTTAGCAAAGAAGAACTTGAATAAAAATGATGTGTATAAAAGAGTAACTGACGAAATTGAAAAAGTGATAACGAATAATGAAGCACTTGCAAAAGTCGGATTTGAAGTGTATAGAAGAGAAAAAGACGACAAGATATATTTGCCTGAAAATACAGAAATATTCTTTATAGATGAAAATGATTACTTGTATTTAATTTATGCATATGGCAATAATGGTTTTACAAGTGAAATGGATATGATTATATTTTAAAAAATTAACCGCTTCTTTTGGAAGAAGCGGTTAATTTTTATAAAAAAACAAAAGGGGATGTTTTTTGTTTTAAATCAATATAATTTATTATTGATTCTAGTTTCATTATAGTTTTTAATTATGAACATTGTGTGAACTCAGTGTAATGATTTGGTATATAAAATAAGAATTAAGGCTGTTCACCGAGAGTTATTGCCAACTCTATTTCTTTGCTTTCACGGATTATTTTAAGCTTCATTTCATCTCCGATTTTTTGACTATTTTTGATGTTATTTAATTCATCCATAGTTTTCAATTCTTTTCCATTAGCAGAAATAATTACATCTCCTGGCTTAATTCCGGCCTTTTGAGCTGCTGAAAAATCTTCTACAGAACGTACATAAACGCCAACAGGATAATTATATTTTTTAGCTGTCGCTTCATCTAAGTCAATGCCTACGATCCCAATATATGGTCTTTTAACTTTATTATACTGTATAAGCTGATTTGTAACATCTATAGTGCTACTAATAGGAATTGCAAAACCCATACCTTCAATTCCGCTTCCAGAGAGCTTTAAAGTATTAATTCCAATAACTTCACCTTTACTGTTTGCTAAAGCACCACCGCTGTTTCCTGAATTGATAGCTGCATCAGTTTGTATAAGAACATATTTTGTCCCATCACTATCCTCAACTTCTCTATTAACTGCACTTACAATACCACAAGTAACACTGTTTTGCATTCCTAGAGGATTACCTACTGCCATTGTGAATTCTCCAACTTTTACATCATTTGAATTACCAAGAGTAGCAGGAGTTAAACCAGTTTTATTTATTTTAATTACAGCTAAATCTGTAACAGAATCTTTTCCAACAATTTCTGCTTCATATTCTGTATCATCACCATACAAATAAACTACAATTTTTGTTGCTTCAGAAAGCTGATAAAATGTAGAATTTGATGAAGTGTTTACAATATGATTATTTGTTAAAATATAACCATCTTCTGAAATGATTACTCCAGAACCTTCAGCAGATGCCGTTGAAGACTGCCTATAAAAAATGCTATTTACACTGTATTCTACTTTTATTCCGACAACTGATGGTTGCAATTTAGCCGCAACAGCAATTGCTGTATCAGAATAATTTGATAGAGAAACTAAATTTGTATTAGTTGAATTTATTGTAGAAGAATTTGAGGAAGCAGATACAGCTTCTTCAAGTGGTTGTAGTCCAACAAGCTTTTGCCTTATTGAGGGAACTCCAAAACATGTTCCAACAACCAAAACTGCTCCTAATACACCGCTTGTAAACGGAACTAGTACACTTTTACCAAACCCTGATGATTTTTTTTCAGGTTCCATAACTATCCTCTTATAAGAATTTTCATTTTCGTCCATATGATACCTCCGTTAATAAATATTATTTATATAATAACCCAAACTCTAATCATAATACAATAGAAATGTGAAAAAAATGTGAAGATAGAGTAACAATTATATTTTATTTTTGTATTGAAAAATACATGCAAAAAAGATATAATGTAAAAAACGAAGGAGGAGTATAAGCAATGTGGAAAAGTGAAAAAGGCATAACTCTTATTGCTCTTGGAATTACAGTAATCATAATATCATTATTATTAGGAGCATCCATAGGAACGAGAAATATAATAAAAACCGCACAAGATCAAAAAATAATCACAAATATGGTTTTAATACAAAATAAAATAAGAATTATCAGAGAAAAATCGGAATTTAATAATAACACAGATTTATATGTTGGAACACCTTATACCGAATCGCAAGAGAAAACAAAGTTTAATAATATTTTAACAGATACAGAAAAAAATGGAGGTAATATATATATTCTAAGTGGAGAAGACCTTGAAACATTAGGATTAAAAAATTTAAATACACCTCCTTCAGCAATTTATGCAGTAGATTACAAAACAGAAGAAATATTGTATTCAGAAGGAATAGAATCTGATGGGGAAATTCTATATAGACTGTCAGAACTAGGAGGAACTATTTTAAGCGATACATAAAATTTTAAGCAAGGAGGGGAAACATTATGAATAGAAATGGAGTTTCAACTATTGTGCTAATTATAGGAGTTGCACTAATAATTGCACTAGTAATTTTTGGTTCCGGAGTATTCAAAGAAGAACTAAACAAAGAAATAGAAGAAGATGTTAAGACTCAAATGCTTAAAGTAGAAGCAAAAGCAAAGATTATAATAGAGAAGTTTCATGTTGATAAAAACAATGGATTACATGGAACTGAGATGGCAAAGGATGATATAGACGAAAAGTTTAATGTAGCTGAAACTGAAAAATATTATAAATGGGAGCAACAGACCTTAAATGATGTAGGCCTCTCTGACATACGATTAAAGGAAGGGCAGTACTATTTAGTTAATTATGACACAGAAGAGATAATTTATTCTGAAGGTTTAAAAACCAAAGCAGGAGAGACATATTACAAATTATCTGAGATAAAAAAATTGCAAGACCAAAATACGGAAAGCAATGAAGAAGGAGAGACAAATGAAGGACAAGGAGATAGCCAGGCTCAACAACCTTAAGGAAATAGACAATTATTATTTTAAAAATGGAATAAAATATCTAGCTGGAATAGATGAGGCAGGGAGAGGACCTCTTGCTGGACCAGTTGTAGTCCGGTTGTGTGATTATGCCGGATTATTCTTTTTTAGAGGGAGTTAATGACTCTAAAAAGGTTTCTGAAAAAAAGAGAGAAGAACTGTACGAAATGATTACAAATGAAGCGATTAGCTTTGGAGTGGGAATTGTGAATCAAGAAGAAATTGATAGAATTAATATTTTAAATGCAACAAAAAAAGCAGTAACTTTAGCAATAGAAAGCCTTAACATAAAACCGGAACAAATATTAGTTGACGCATTAACAGGAATAGACACATTAGGAGTTCCATACACATCAATAATAAAAGGGGACGCCAAAAGTTACAGTATAGCGGCAGCATCAATTGTTGCAAAAGTCACAAGAGACAGAATAATGAGACAGTGGGATGAGGTATATCCAGTATATGGATTTGCAAAGCATAAAGGCTATGGAACAGCGGCTCATATGCAAGCTATTAGAGAACATGGAATTTGCTCATTACATAGAAAAAGCTTTTTAACAGGAATGAATATAAAATAGGATAGGTGAAAAATGAATATTCAAGAGATTATTATAAAAAAAAGAGACAAGAGGGAACTTACTAAAGAGGAGATTGATTATTTTATAGAAGAGTATACTAAAGGAAATATTACTGATTATCATGCAGCAGCTTTAATTATGGCTATTTATTTAAATGGAATGACAGAAGAAGAAACGACAAATTTAACACTAGCAATGGCATATTCTGGTGATACAATTGATTTAAGCCCTATTTCTAAAAATATTGTTGACAAACATAGTACAGGGGGTGTAGGAGATAAAATTACATTAGTTTTAATGCCTATTGTTGCTTCTCTTGGAATTCCTGTTGTAAAAATGTCTGGCAGAGGGCTTGGATACACAGGAGGAACTGCTGATAAGCTTGAATCAATACCAGGATATAAAATTGGATTAGACATAAATGAAATTGAAAAAAATGTTAAGGACATAGGGATTTGCTTGGCAAGCCAAACAGCAAATTTAGCACCTGCTGACAAAAAAATATATGCTTTAAGGGATGCTATAGGATGCGTTGATAGTATTCCACTTATTGCTTCTAGTATTATGAGTAAAAAAATAGCAAGCGGAGCGAATAAAATTGTATTAGAAGTTATGACAGGCAATGGCGCTTTTATGAAAAATATAGAAGAAGCAACAGTATTATCTGAGCAAATGAAAGCAATAGGAAAGCTCGCAGGAATGGAAGTAATATGCGTACTTACCAGAATGAATGAGCCTCTTGGAAAAAGCGTGGGAAACGCTTTAGAAGTAATTGAAGCAACAGAATGTTTAAAAGGAAATATTAGTGATGACGTTAAAGAGGTAGTATGCAAGTTAGGAGCGCAAATACTTAAACTAAGTGGATATGGAGATGATGAAGAGGCAAACAAAAGAAAAATAGAAGAACAAATATACAACCGGAAAAGGCTTTGAGAAGTGGAAAGAGCTTGTTACAAAACAAGGCGGAAATCCTGATTATATAGAGAATCTTTCATTATTCAATAAAGCAAAGTTTGAGATAGAGGTTAAATCGGAAACAAATGGATTTGTTAAAGAACTTGATGCTGAAAAAGTAGGTGAAATATCAGTTAATCTCGGAGCTCGGCAGAATGAGAAAAGAAGATGCAGTTCAAAAAGAAGCGGGAATTACATTTATGAAAAAAGTAGGAGATGAAGTAAATATAGGAGATTGTCTAGCTATTATTTATGCGAATGACTTTAATAAAGCAGAAGATGCAGCAAAACGATTAAAAGACGCATACAAATTTTGCAGGGAAAGGGTAGCAAAAGAGCCAGCCATATTAGGAATAGTTTAATAATAGTCAGCATCAATGAATATTTTTCTAAATTTACCAAAGAATAAATATTAATTTTATACAGAGCTAAATAATGTGTTGTCCTAAAAAAAATTTAGTGATATAATTTCTTAAAATACGAAAGAGAGGTAAAGAAAATGGATAATTTAGTTAACGAGAAAAAAACGGGATGGGAAAAAATTAATGAAGAACAAAAGGAAAAAATATATAGATTTGCAGATGAATATATGTATTTTTTAAATAATGGAAAAACAGAACGTGAAATTATTTCTGAAACAAAAGAAATATTAGAAAAAAACGGTTTTGTAGATGTATCATCAAGGGATGAACTAAAACCTGGAGATAAAGTGTATTATTGCAACCGTGGCAAAAGCATGTATATTGCAGTAATCGGAGAAGAAAAATTAGAATGCGGACTGAATATAGTAGGAGCGCATGTTGATTCACCAAGGCTAGATTTAAAACCAAATCCACTATATGAAGAAAGCGGTTTTGCATATTTTAAAACCCATTATTATGGTGGAATCAAAAAGTATCAATGGACAACAATTCCTTTAAGCATTCATGGAGTTATTGTAAAAACTAATGGAGAAAAGATTACGGTAAACATTGGCGAATCTGACGAAGACCCAGTATTTGTAATAACAGACCTTCTTCCGCATCTTGCACAAGAACAAATGGAAAAGAAATTAAAAGAAGGAATTTCAGGAGAAGCACTTAACTTATTAATTGGAAGCATTCCATCAAATGAAAAAGACGCGAAAGACAAAGTCAAATATAATGTTCTAAAACTATTAAATGAAAAATACGGCATTGTTGAAGCAGACCTTTTAAGTGCAGAACTCGAAGTCGTACCTGCATTTAAGGCAAAAACCTTGGGATTAGATAGAAGCATGGTTGCAGCATATGGACAAGATGATAAAATTTGTAGTTATACATCATTACGTGGTATTTTAAATGTTGAACATCCAAAGAAAACTGCTATATGCATTTTATCAGACAAAGAAGAAATAGGCAGTATGGGTAATACTGGAATGGAATCTCATGTATTTGACACTTTCATTGCTGAGTTACTTGATAAAGTTGGAGAAAACAGACCAAACTTATTAGAAAGAGTTTTCTGCAATTCGAGAATGCTTTCAGCTGATGTTGATGCAGGATATGACCCAATTTATAGCAGTGTATCAGAAGTTAACAATTCAGCATTTTTAGGAAGAGGTGTTGGATTAAATAAATACACAGGAGCTAGAGGAAAGTCTGGTGCTTCAGACGCAAATGCTGAATATGTTGCAGAAGTTAGAAAAATGTTAGAAGAAAATGGAATTTCTTATCAAGTTTCTGAACTTGGCAAAGTAGATGTTGGAGGTGGAGGAACCATAGCATACATCTTAGCAAACAAAGGAGTAGATGTTATTGACTGTGGAGTGCCTGTTCTTTCAATGCATGCGCCTTATGAGGTTACAAGCAAATTTGATGTCTATGAAGCTTATAGAACATATGAGGCATTTTTAAAGCTTCAGTAAATTTAAAATAAATAATATAATAAAAAGCTAATCATAATAAAAAATATGATTAGTTTTTTTATTGCTTTTCAATTCATAAGTTTAAATTAAAAAAATTACTGAAATTTAAAAATAAATATGTGTAAAAACCTGCCAAAAGACCGTGTAGCAACTTACCTATTATATATGGTTTTATTGAGATATTTTCTTTTGAAATAATACTAAAAACCTGTAATAAAACTGATAGCCCACCAAATCCAATTAAAAAGCTTGCCACTATTATGTTTTGCGAAATTAATTTTGAAGGAATGTTTGAAACTAAGCTAACCCCATTAGTAAGTTCGAGAATTCCAGTTACAATGCCACTAGATAATTCAGAATTTATTTTAAAAAAAGTTAAAATTGGTTTTAACAGATTTATACATACAGGCAGGACATGACTTTGCTTAAGGATTGATATTATTACAGAAAAAAACATAATAAATCCACCTATTAATAAAATGGTATTAATAGAACTCATTATACTTGTAGCTAATACCTCTCCCAAGTTTGATAAATTTACTGAAGGTAGAGAATGTGACTTTTCCATACTAAAATGCGAAAAAAAACTTTTATTATTTTTCCAAAATCTAAATAATATACCAACAGTGATACATGCTAAAATGTGCGTTATTAGCAAAAGTATTCCAGTTCTGGTATCGCCAAACATACTCACTCCAACAGTTCCAACTATAAATAACGGACCAGAGTTATTCGTAAATGCAATTAGCCTTTCGGCCTCTGCTTTTGTACAAACTCCATCTTTATAGAATTGAGATACTATTTTTGCACCTGTTGGATAGCCACTAATTATTCCCATTATAAGCGCAAAGGAGCCTTCGCCAGGGACATTGAATATTGGCTTCATAATTGGAGTTAAGGCTTTACCAAGTAACTTAACAACAAAAGTATGACTAAGTAAATCA
This sequence comes from uncultured Clostridiaceae bacterium, assembly GCA_946628065.1. Classification (GTDB taxonomy): domain Bacteria; phylum Bacillota; class Clostridia; order TANB77; family CAG-508; genus UMGS1754. The sequence continues at coordinate 25,029 of CAMOWC010000003.1, forward strand.
GTTGCAATAAAAAAAGGAAGCAGTGTAGGAACGATTGAATTAGCCCAAAGAACTAGACCAGCTTTTGAACTTGATATATTTGACTTAGAAAAAATAATCATAAATAAAACAAACAAACAGAGCATTATAGGTAGAAAGGCTTTTTTAGCTTTTATAATAAAAAAATTTATGCTGTGCAATTTTTTTCACCCTATAAATTAATATGAAAAAATAAAAAAAATATGAAGGAGCCACCCATTTCGGGTGGCTCCTGGTGGAGGCTTGGCTTAGGTTTTATTCCGCTTCAAAGTGCTCTTGCAGAATGAAGCCAATCCAAACAGAGGCCTCTTGTTGCCTTGAACGGTACATACTTTCTTTATGCGCTTACCGCGAATTACGGCACTCTGTGCGCACTGAGAGCAGTTCCGGGGGTAACAGTTGCCACATTTCTTGGTCATCTTGGTGACACCTCCAATTTTTTTGATACATATAATTATAACCAATTTTGACACAAAAGTCAACATAATACCAGAAAAACTAGACAAGATGGGAAAAAAGTGATATATTATTTTAGAATGCCTAATAAAATAATATATAAGAAGAGGTGTAACTATGGAAGAAGAATACCAAAACAAACTAGCAAAATATAACCAAGAGCAGTTACTTGAATTTACAAATAAAATACCAGAAGAAAAAAAAGAAGAATTATATTCGCAAATTGCAACTATTGATTTTGAACAAATAAATAACCTATATATGGAAACTAAAAAAGATAATAACATTGTAAATACTAAAATAGAACCAATGGAATATATAAACAAACTAAAACTAACTCCAGATGAAAAAGAAAAATATGAAAAACTAGGAAGCTCTATTATTGAATCTGGGGAGTATGCAGTAGCTACGATGGCAGGAGGACAAGGGACAAGACTTGGATACAATGGGCCTAAAGGAACTTTTGAACTATTGCCAGGAAAATCGCTTTTTGAAATATTTTGTGATGAACTAAAAAAAGCTAATAAAAAATATGATGTAACTATACCATGGTACATAATGACAAGTAGAGAAAACAATGACGCAACTGTTAGCTTCTTCAAAGAAAAGAATTATTTTAGCTATCCAAAAGAAAGCATAAAGTTCTTTACACAAGGTGAATTACCAATGATAGACACAAATGGAAAAATACTACTAGAAGAAAAATGGAAGATAAAGCAAGCAGCAGATGGTAATGGTGGAATATTTGCTTCAATGAATAAATCCGGGGTGCTACAAGACATGAAGGCAAGAGGGGTAAAATGGTTGTTCATAGGCTCTATAGATAATGCAATACTAAAGATGGTAGACAATTTATTTTTAGGACTTACATGCAGTAAACAAAAATTAGCAGCATCAAAAACAGTTGCAAAATTAAATCCTGGAGAGAGAGTAGGCGTGTTCTGCAAAAAAAATGGAAAGCCAAGTGTAATCGAATACAGCGAGCTTCCAGAAGAAATGGCACAAAAACGAGACGCAAGCGGTGAATTGTTTTATGGAGAAGCACATATAATGTGCAATCTATTTAACATAGAAATCTTAGATAGGATTGGAAAAGAAAAATTGCCATATCACATTGCTTTTAAAAAAGCAGATTATATAAATGAGGCAGGAAATTTAATAAAGCCAACAGAACCAAATGCATATAAATTTGAAAGCTTTATATTTGATGCATTTAGCTTGCTAGATGACATTTTAATAATGAGAGCAACTAGAGAAGAAGAATTTGCACCAGTAAAAAATGCAGAAGGAACAGATAGCCCTGAAACTGCAAGAAAGCTTTATTTAAATCAAAATGCCCAATAATAAACAAGGAGACAATAATGGATACAAGCATAAAAATATTACCAAACTTTAAAAAATTTAATGCTTATATAAACGATGTAAAAAACAATGTTAATCCTATGATGCTTTCAGGATTAACAGATAGTGGAAAAGTGCATTTTGAGTATTCCACTTTATTTTACGTAGAAAAACCAGTTTTAATTGTTACATATAATGAGTTGCAAGCTAGAAAGATAGTTAAGGATTTATCATATTTTACAGATGATGTACTATTTTTTCCTAAAAGAGAGATATTTGCATATGACTATATAGCAGAAAGCAAAGAAATTTTTTATCAAAGAATGGATGTGCTGAATAGACTACACTCTAAAAGTGCAAAATTAATAGTCACAACAATAGAAGCTTTAATGCAAAAAATTCCGCCTGAAGAAACTTTATTTAAAAATCAAATATCAATTAAAACAGGAGAAACTATTGATATTGACATATTAAAAGAAAAACTTGTTTCTTTAGGATATGAAAGATATGATTTAGTAGAAGCAGGAGGGCAATTTAGCTCTAGAGGTGGAATAATAGATGTCGCATTAAATGACAAATGCGGTGTGCGAATTGAACTTTGGGGAGATGAAGTAGATTCAATAAGGTACTTTGACTTAAGAACGCAAAGATCAACTGACATGGCAAATACAGTTCAGATAAATCCTGTTCAAGAGTTTATTTTAGAAAAACCTATTGAAGAAATTTGTAAGCTAATAGAAAACAATCCTAAATTACCTGATGAAGTTATAGAAGAAGATGTTGATAGCATAAGAAATGGCGACTTTACATCAAAAGTGGATAAATACTTTTGCTCTTTTTATGAAAAACCATCAACATTTCTAGAATATATATCTAAAGACTTTATTATATTTATAGACGAAATATCAAAAATAAAAGCAAGAAGCGAAAATATTATAAAGGACAGAGATTCATTTGTAAAAAGTCTAATAGAAAAAAGAAAAGTAATACCAGATAGCCTTACAATATTACAAGACTATCTTGAATTTATCAATAAAATACAAACAAGGCAAATAATTTATTTAGAAAAGCAAGATATAGGATTTATTGATAAACAAACTATGCATGCAAAAAGAAACGGATATAGCTTTAGCTATAGGGAGGTCAACTTTTTTCGTAGTTCAATGGATTTACTGTTTGAGGAACTACAAAAAGCAGTTATCTCAGAAAAAACAGTAATTCTGTTAGGCGGAAGCCTCGAAAATTGCAAAAAATTAGATCAAACTCTAAACGAAAGAGAGATACCACACATATTTTTAAATGATAAGCCACAAGATACAGCTCCAGGCAGGGTAATCATTACCCAGGGGGTATTATCTTGCGGCTTTGAAGCATTCGATTTTAACCTAATAGTTATTTCAGGAGAAGAACTATTTGCCCCACCTAAAAAAAGAAGAGTAGTATCTAGCGAATTTAAACAAGGTGAAACAATTGTGTTTGCAGACTTAAAGCCAGGAGACTTTGTTGTACATAGAAATAATGGCATAGGGCAATTCATAGGAGTAAACACAATAAAAGCCGATGGAGTTATAAAAGACTATATAAAGATAAAGTACCGTGATGATGATATTTTATATATACCAACTAATCAGCTAGACAATATAAGAAAATATATAGGAGCCGGAGATGCCGTACCAAAATTAAATAGACTCGGTGGAAAAGAATGGAACAATACTAAAAGCCGTGTAAAAAATAATCTTAGAGAAGTAGCTAAAGATTTAATAGAATTATATGCAAAAAGACAGAAAATATCAGGATATGCTTTTTCAAAAGATACTGCTTGGCAAGGGCAGTTTGAAGATGAATTTGAATATACCGAAACAGCAGACCAATTACGCTGTATAGAAGAAGTGAAAAATGACATGGAAAGTCCAAAACCAATGGATAGATTACTTTGTGGAGATGTTGGTTATGGAAAAACAGAAGTTGCAATAAGGGCTGCATTTAAAGCTTGCATGGATCAAAAACAAGTAGCATATTTAGTCCCTACAACAATTCTCGCGAATCAACAATATGATTCTTTTAGAGAAAGAATGAAAGATTTTCCAATAAGAGTGGAATTGTTAAATAGATTTAAAACGAAGAAAGAACAATCAGCAATACTTAGAAAATTAGCTTTGGGTGAAATAGACATAGTAATTGGCACTCACAGAATTCTGAGCGGTGATGTAGAATTTAAAGATTTAGGGCTGCTTATTGTCGATGAAGAACACCGATTTGGGGTTAAGGATAAAGAAAAAATAAAGAAGCTTAAAAACAATATAGACGTACTTAGCATGACAGCTACACCAATACCTAGAACTCTACATATGTCTATTGTAGGAATTAGAGACATGTCTGTGATTTACGAACCACCACAAAACAGAAGACCTGTTCAGACATATGTTTTAGAATATGATAATGATGTTATAAAAGAAGCGATTACTAAGGAATTGGAAAGAAAGGGTCAAGTTTTTTATTTATTTAATAATGTTGAACATATCGAGCAAAAAGCAAAAGAAATATCTACACTGGTTCCGGAGGCCAGAGTTGCATTTGCTCATGGACAAATGACAGGCAAAGAGTTAGAAGATATCATGATTGACTTTGTGCAATGCAAAATAGATATTTTAGTTTGTACAACTATTCTAGAATCAGGAATAGACATCCCAAATGCAAATACTATAATAGTGGAAAACTCGGATAGACTTGGGTTAGCACAGCTATATCAAATAAGAGGTCGTGTAGGAAGGTCAGACAGGCAAGCATATGCATATATAACATATAAGAGAGATAAACTATTATCTGAAATAGCAGATAAAAGATTAAAAGCTATGAAAGAGTTTACAGAGTTCGGATCTGGATTTAAAATAGCAATGAGAGACTTGGAAATAAGAGGAGCAGGCAGCATTTTAGGAGAAATGCAACATGGACATATGGATGAAGTAGGATATGACATGTATTGCAAATTGTTAGACGAAGTTATAAAAGAAATGAAAGGTATAACTGTTGAAGAAGAAAAGGAAATACAAATAGACTTAAATATTTCTAGCTTTTTACCAGATGAATATATTCCAGATAGCAATCAAAAAATTGAGATTTATCAAAATATTGCTTTATGCAGAAATGAAGAAAACATTGAAAATGTTACAGACGAAATGATAGACAGATTTGGCAATATTCCAGAAGAAGCACACAATTTATTGGAAATTGCAAGAATAAAAATTATTTGTGAAAAAATTGGAGTAATAAAGGTTGCACAGAAAGGTCAAGTTGTGATATTCTTATTTGAAGCAGAGAGTTTTAGAATGGAATGGGTAAATGACTTAATTGCAAAATTTAGAAATCAAATTAAATTTTCACCAGCAAAAGACCCATATATTACGTTTAAAATTAAAAACAATGAAAATGTTTTAAAAGAAGTGCAAGACTTTTTAGAAACATTAAAACTTAAGGAGGAAGAAACAAATGCAAGTAATAACTAGCAGAGAAAATGAGCAAATAAAGCAGATTAAAAAGCTAAAGGATAAAAAATACCGTGATGAAATGGGACTTTATGTTGTTGAAGGAATAAAAACTGTAAATGAGGCAATAGCAGAGGGAGCCGACATTCAAGTTATAGTTATATGCGATGATAGCAATGAACAAAATGAGCTAAAGCAAAAAATGCTATATTCAGTAGCAAAATTCGATATTATATATGTAAATGAAAGTGTATTTGAATCAATAAGTCATGTAATGCATCCACAGGGAATTTTAGCAGTAATTAAGAAAAAAGAAAAACAAGCAGAGATAAACTATAAAGATAATGTAATCATGATATTAGAAAACATTCAAGATCCGGGAAACCTAGGAACAATAATAAGAACTGTGGATAGTTGCGGATTATCACAAATAATTGTTTCAAAGGATACAACAGATGCATTTTCACCAAAAGTAGTAAGATCAACAATGTCTGGAATATTTAGAGTAAATGTCATTGAGTCAGATGATTTAGTAGAAACAATAAATGACATTAAAGAACATGGATATAAAGTAATATCGACAACACTAGAATCAAGCAAGAGCATATATGATTTTTCATATGAAAAAACAGCTATCATCATCGGAAATGAGGCAAATGGAATAACAAAAAGAGTAATTGCAAGTTCAGATGCTAAAGCAAAAATCCCAATGAAGGGAAGAACAGAAAGCTTAAATGCAGCTGTAGCAGCAGGAATTGTATTATATGAAGCAATGAGACAACTCGGGTAAACTCCTAAGTGTAACTTTTGGGGACGTTGTTAAACCTTTGGGGACGTTGTTAAAAAGTTTCTTGTTGAAACTTTTTAACAACGTCCCCAAAGGTTTAACAACGTCCCCATCATTTCACTTTCGTTTAGTTATCTGTTAATAAATTTAAAATTTGTGGATATATTTCCTGCGCATTTTCTTTCCAGTTATCAGCTATTTGCTTAGCATGTTCTCTTGAACCAGCATATGTCGTTATTTCAAACATTGTAACGTTATTTTCTACTATTTTGCATTTTACATTGTATTCATTTTCATTTATAGGAATAAAATCAGATGTTATTGAAACTTCTTCTTCTACTTGGTTAATATTATCTTTTAAGTTGCTATCAATTCTTAATTTATGAATTCCTGGAATTAAATCAGAAGTAAGACTTAAAGTTTCTTCTCCTTCTTTTGTTAAAGAATATACCATTCCATTTTCATTATAAACTACATATTTATTATCCATTAAATCAAGCAAGAACTGTTGAAAATAAAAGTAGTTCATATCTGTTAAAACAGATACAACTTTAAGCAATTCATCATTAGTAACAGGCTTGCCTATTTTTTTTAAAATATATAAAATTAAAACTTTACCTTCAGCAAGGTTTTTGTCACTAGATGAAAGCAACATTAATCTCAACTCTCTTTCTAAACAAAAAAATTATATCACAATTTCTTAAAAAAACAACTATTGATAATTATAAAGCTTCAGCATTAAATTACCCCAAAATAAAGAATAAGAGGTCTTTTTTTGAAAATACTATAAATAAAAAGATTAGGGGAATTTATGAAAAGAAATATAATTTTTTTAGTATTTTTTATTTTGGTTATGGCAACGAAGAGCTATGGCGCAGAGGTAAAACAAGGAATTGATAGTTTTCCTGAAGATTACAGAATATACCTTGAGCTACTAAATGAAAAACATCCTAATTGGGTATTTAACAGTTTTTATACAGGGCTTGACTATAATGAAGTAATAAATAATGAATATGGAAACAACAGAAACTTAGTACCTATAACATACAATGACAGATGGAAAAGCAAAGATGAGCGGATTATATAATATTGAGATAGATAAGGGGTGGGTTAATGCATCAAAAAGGGCAGTAGAGTACTCAATTGATCCAAGAAACTTCTTAAATGAGGTGCGTATTTTTCAATTTGAAAAGCTATCATATGATCCATCTATACATTCTAAAGTAGGTGTAGAAAAAATATTATATGGAACTGAATTTTATCAAAGAAAAGTGTCATATAAAACAGTAAATGGCAATATAGTAACAACAGAAAAGACTTATTCAGATTTAATATGGGATGCTGCAATTTATTCTGGAGTAAGCCCATATCATTTAGCTTCAAGAATTAAGCAAGAGCTTGGAGCATTTTTATCTAACCCGTCAATCAGTGGCACTGTTCCAGGATATGAAGGTTTGTTTAATTTTTATAACATTGGTGCTACAAGTTCAACAGAAAGCCTGGGAGCGGTCAAAAATGGACTTGAGTTTGCAAGAAATGGTAAAGGAGCAAGTACTCAAGACATGCAAAATTACCTGCTACCATGGGACACTCCAGAAAAGGCAATAAAAGGAGGAGCTGTATTTATAGGGAAGAGCTATATCGCTGTAGGACAAAATACATTATATCTGCAAAAATTTTCTGTTAATACAAATTATCCAAACAAGCTTTATTGGCATCAATACATGACAAATTGTTTAGCTCCATATAGTGAAAGCGTTGGTATGTATAATGCATATAAAAATAACGAAATGCTTAACTCCTCAATAGGCTTTTTAATTCCTATATATGATAATATGCCAGAAATAATGACCGAGAGCCCACGAATTGATGATTCTAATTATATAGATGAGGTAAAATTAATGTATGCAAATGTTACTACAACACTAAATGTTCGATCTGGTCCAGGCACTAATTATGAAATTTTAACTTCAATTCCAAGCAAAACAGTTGTTACAAGACTAAAAAAAGACATAAGAAGTGATGAAACATGGGACAAGGTGCAATTAGAAAATGGAGTTATAGGATATGTCTTTGCAAGTTATTTAAAAGAGACTGTTAAACCCGAATGGCAATTAGAATTTGATAAAAGATTAAGAATAGAAGGAAGCATAATAAGCAACCTACCACAAGAAAACTTGGCAATAAATAATATACAAAACTTAATTAGCACGAATTTACAAACAAAATTCACAAATGTAAATGGAGAAAGCATAACTGGTGAGAGCAAAATTGGAACATGCAGTAAACTAGTTTTATTAGACGAAAACGAGCAAGTCATGAATGAATATGAATTCCTTATATATGGTGATTTAAATGGAGATGGGCTTATAAATTCTTTGGATGTATTGGTGCTTCAAAAGCATATTTTAGAAATAAAAGTGTTAGAAGGGATTTTTTATAAAGCTGGAAATTTAAGCAAAAACGGGAATTCACCATCTGCACTTGATATGCTAAAACTCCAAAAGCATATACTAGAAATCAGTTTTATTGAACAGTAAAAAGGAGGCAAAATGAAAAAATATTTTTTAAGTATTTGTATTCTTGCAATGGTAATAATGACACCTAAAGTGTATGCTACAGGAAGTGCAATCCTTTCTGCTAATAAATCAAGTGTAAATATTGGTGAAGAATTTGATGTGACAATTTCCCTTTCACGGTGCAGAAGCAGCATCACTTACTGCTAGAGTTACAATTGATACAAACAAAGTTGAATATGTCTCAGGACCTAGCAACAGTAACTTTAGAAATGGGAGAATTATTTATACATGGACTGACCCCAATGGAGGAGAAACCCCTTTTACAGGAGGAATTTTAGCTACCTTTAAATTAAGGGCAAAGACTGCAGGTATTGCAGGTTTTTCGATAAGCGGGGACTTTTATACTTCTCAAGAAACAGCAATCAATTTAAGCTTTTCAGGAACGACTGTTACTATAAAAGACCCAGAGCCAGAGATTCCGCCTGTTACAACTGAACCTGACAAACCAGAAATACCAGATGAGCCAGAACCTGATATGCCTATTGAGCCAGATAACCCTGGAGAACCAGAAATTCCAAACCAACCTGAACAACCAATAGAGATAGATAATCCTGGGGAACAAGGACTTATTTCTGAACCGACATTACCTTCTTCTCCTAGTGAACTAAGTATACCTAATACATCTACAACAATTGATATACCAGAAAATCAATCTAACCTATCACAAAACAATAATGAAAAAATAAATTCAAATACAAATCTTAAATCACTTAGGCTTGATTTAGCATCTATTGTCCCCAATTTTTCGCCAGATGTTTTAGAGTATGCAGCAGTTGTTGATGAGACTATAACTGGTGTAGATGTTTTAGCCGTACCAGAAGATCAAACCAGTAGTATATCAATAACGCGGAAATAACAATTTAAATTTAGGAAACAACGTGATTTTAGTTACAGTTACTTCTCAAAATGGAAACAAAAAAACATATAAAATAATTGTAACAAAGACAGACACAGCCTATTTATCAAACAGTTATCTTGAAAATTTAGCAATTGAAAATGTTTTTTTACTGCCAGAATTCAGATTCGATGTTTTTGAATACACGGCAGAAATAGGAAGTAATATAGAAAGTTTAAACATTTTGGCAGTACCTCAAATTGAAGGAGCAACAGTTAGCATTACAGGTGCTGAAAATCTTGCATATGGCAGTAACAAGATAAATATTACTACTACATCAAAAGATAAAAGCAAAACAAGCACATATATTGTAGATGTTTACAAAAAAACTGAAAACGAAGAAACAATGGAACTTTTAGAAAATACTAATGCAAATGTTGAAAAGAATTTGCAGACCGATGACATAAACGAAAATATTCAACCGAAGATAGATGTAAATAAAATTGTCACAGTTATTATAATAGGTTTAGGAATTCTCGTTTTAATTGGTATGCTAATTTGGATTTATTATAAAGAAAAGAACATGCAAAAATAATAGAAACAGTTGAAATTATGTACACATTTATATATAATAAATCCATCAAAATAGAAAAGAGGTATTAAACATGGAAAAAGTAAGAGGATTTGAAATAGCAAAAGGATTTGAGAACATGGAAATAAATTTACCGGTAAGAAAAACAAAGTATTCAGCAGGATATGATGTAGAAGCTATAGAAGACACAGTAATTCCAGCTTTTACTCCTGGGGCAAAGCCAACACTTGTAAAAACGGGAATAAAAGCATATATGCCAGAAGATGAATACCTAATGATAGTAAACCGCAGTTCTAATCCTGGAAAAAAAGGATTAGTTTTAGCAAATGGAGTAGGAATAATTGACAAGGACTACTATGGAAACCCTGATAATGATGGCCACATAATGTTTGCATTCTATAATATCAAAGAAGAAGACGTTCTAATAAAAAAAGGAGATGCAATTGGTCAAGCAATCTTCCATAAATTTGGTATTGTAGACAATGATACAGCAACAAATGAACGCACTGGTGGATTTGGCTCAACAAGCAAATAATTAAATATAAAATTTGAAATAAGCTATTGGAAGTATTAATGCAAAAACAATACTTCTAATAGCTTTTTTTAGGTTCTAATATTTTTAAAATTCACATAAAATTTTTACCAAATGTTTTGACTTTTGGTAATTTTTGTTGTATAATAATTAATGTCGGGAGCAATATAAGTTAAGGAGTGATGATATGTTTAATGTTGGAGACAAAATAGTATATCCAATGCATGGAGCAGGTACAATCGAGGCAATTGAAGAGAAGGATATTTTAGGAGAGAAACAAGCATATTATATACTTAAGATGCCTGGAGAAGTTAAAGCAATGGTACCAGTTTCAAAGGCAGAAGATATAGGTATAAGGAATATTATTGATAAAGAAACAGCAGGAAAGGTTATATCTGTATTAGAAGAAAATAGCACAGAGATGTCTATGAACTGGAGTAAAAGATATAGAGACAATATGGAAAAAATGAAGAGTGGGGACATATACGAGATAGCAGATGTAGTAAGAAATTTGAGCTTCAAACAAAAAGAAAAAGGATTATCTACAGGAGAAAAGAAAATGCTAGTAAATGCTAAACAAATTTTAGTTAGTGAATTGGTTCTAGCAGAGCATTCTTCTAAAGATTACATAGAGAATTTAGTTGAAAATAAAATTAGTACATCATTTGCTGAATTCAATCCAGATATAGCAGTAAAAGGAACTCATACAGAGAATATTGTAAAAAAATTTATTCCATTTAATGGAACAGAAGCATAGTATACTTAAATGAAAATTTAGGGACGTTTCTAAAAATTATCTTTAATGATAATTTTTAGAAACGTCCCTAAATTTTCAAAAAGACTTTTTATTATGCAAACTAGTTTCCATAAGAAGGAATTAGAGCAATGTTGTCGAATATTATATAGTATAGGGAAAGGAAGTAAAATGGTTAGATATAATGAAGAATTAATTGATGAAATTAGAACTTCTAACGACATCGTTGATGTTATATCACAATATGTAACCTTAAAGAGAAGCGGTAGAAACTATTTTGGGCTTTGCCCATTTCATAGAGAGAAATCACCTTCTTTTTCTGTTTCACCGGACAAGCAAATTTTTCACTGTTTTGGATGTGGAGCAGGAGGGAATGTTATTCATTTTATTTCTAAAATAGAGGGACTTGATTTCAGAGATGCACTTGAAACTCTTGCAGAAAGAGCAGGAATAAGTTTGCCAACAGAATCAAACAGGGATGATAACAAAAGGCAAGAACTAAAAGCAAAAGTGTTCGAAATCAATGAAGAAACAGCTACTTTTTATCATGAAAATTTGTATAAACCTACTTCAAAAGAATGCCAAAATTATGTAAAAAAACGTAAGCTAGATAACAAAACATTAAAGGCATTTAGATTAGGATATTCAAATCCTAATTACAGTGATTTATATAATTTTTTGAAAGCAAAAGGCTTTACAGATGAGCAAATACTTGCATCAAGTTTAGTAATAAAAACTGATAAAGGAGATTTCGTTGATAGATTTAGAGGACGCTTTATGATTCCTATTCAAGATGTAAGGGGTAAAGTAATTGCTTTTGGTGGCAGGGTTCTTGACGAGTACAAACCCAAAGCTGTAAATTCACCAGATGCTAAATACGTAAACTCCCCAGAAAATATTGTATACAGTAAAGGAAGAAATCTATTTGGCTTAAACATTGCAAAAAAATATGACACATCAAGATTACTGATTGTAGAAGGCTACATGGATGCAATTTCTTTATACCAAAGGGGAATTACAAATGTTGTGGCATCATTAGGAACAGCACTTACAGAAAGCCAAGGAAGATTACTTAGAAAACATGCTGACCAAATAGTATTAGGTTATGACTCAGATGGAGCAGGACAAGCGGCAATAGTAAGAGGATTAGATATATTAACTAATTTAGGATGCGATGTGAGAATACTACAAATGGAAGGTGCTAAAGATCCAGATGAATACATAATAAAATTTGGCAGTGGAAGATTTTTAAAACTTATGGATGAAGCGATTTCACTTGTAGAGTACAAAGTTAAGATTTTGAAAAGTAATTCAACATTAAATTCTTCAAATGATAAAATTAAATTTTTAAACGAAATTGCTAAAATATTAGTTCCAATAGACAACAAAATAGAACAAGAAGTATATATAGACAAAATTTCTGGAGAGTATAAAATTTCAAAAGAAGCAATTTATGCACAAATAAACAAAATAAAATATGGAAATATAAATCCAGAAAAAACACTTACTAAAAGGCCAATAATTAAAAAAACAGAAGAAAACGCAAATATGGAATACATAAAAAAAGAAAATATGGTAATTGCTCTTTTACTAAGTCAAGGCAGCACAGTATATGACAAAATAAAAGACACAGTAAAGGTAGAAGATTTCAAGTCAAAACAGAATAAAAAAATAATTCAAAAGATGTATGAAGAATTTGAAAAAGGAAAAAGTAATATAGAGAATATTCTTGATTTACTTGAAGATGATGAAGAATGCATAAGTCAAGTTACAGGAATAATGTCTGAAGAGCTAGAAGTGAGTGACACTGAAAAATGTGTACAAGATGTTATAAATGCTTATTCAAGAGAAAAACTAACAAACAGAAAAAATGAGATAATAAAACTGATAAAAAATCCAGAATTGCCTAAAGAAGAATCAAAAAAACTAGAAGAAGAGCTAAATGAGCTTATAATCAGGCTCGCAAAGAAAAAAATGGAGGGGTAAAAAGTGGGAAAAGAAAAAACTGAAAAAGAATTAAAAGCTAAAAAAACGAAAAAAGAAGCTAAGACAAAAAAAGAAACAAAGATAGAAAAAACAGGTAAGCTAGAAAAAAATGCAAAAAAAGAAGATAAGAAAACAGAAAAGAAAGTCGAAGTAAAAAAAGAACAGCCTAAAAAAAGTGAAAACAAAACGAAAGATACAAATAAAAACATACAAGAAAAAAAGAAAAAAGAAGCCAAAACTATAGCCCCTACAGAAAATGCACCTAAAAAAGAATTAGCCCAAAAAGCAAAACCAGAAAAAGAAGTAGAAGGAAAGAAAAATAACAAAAAAGAAAACAAGACTAAAGTAGAAGAAAAGGCAGTTGAGGAAAAGAAGCCTGCTAAGGAAAGCAAAACCAAAAATGAAACTAAAGTAGAACCAGTAGAAGAAGAAAAAAAGCCAAATAAGAAAGATACAATAAAAACAAAAAATGAAACTAAAAAAGAACCAATAACAGAAGAAGAGAAAAAAACAGCTAAAAAAAGTAAAACAAAAACAGAAAATGAAGAAGTAGAAGAAGCTGGAGAAGCCAAGAAAGAAGCAAAAGGTGAAACAGCTGAAAAACAAAATAATAGAGATTTAGTTTCTAACAATAAAGGTGAAGAGCAAGAAGAAAGCGATGACCAAACTTCAGAAGCGGATAAAGTAAAGAATATTTTAAAGAAAGCAAAAGAAAAGGGAAAAATTACTTATGGCGAACTTGCAAGTGAACTCGGAGATATAAACCCTGACCAAATAGATAAAGTTTTTGATGCATTCGAAGAAATAGGTGTTGATGTACTAAAAGATGACGACATAGAAGAGCCAGATATAGAGGATTTAGAAGAGGTTGAAGACATCAGAATAGAAGACTTAGATGTATTAAACTTTGATGGAATAAACCTTGATGACCCTGTAAGAATGTACCTAAGAGAGATAGGTAGAATTCCTTTGCTTACTTATGATGAAGAACTTGAGCTTTCTCAAAGAATGTTAGATGGAGATGAAGAAGCTAAACAAAAACTAGCTGAATCTAACCTAAGACTTGTAGTAAGTATAGCAAAAAAATATGTAGGCAGAGGAATGCTGTTTTTAGACTTAATACAAGAAGGAAATATGGGCCTTATAAAAGCAGTTGAAAAATTTGATTATACAAAAGGATTTAAGTTCAGTACTTATGCTACATGGTGGATTAGACAAGCTATTACAAGGGCCATAGCAGACCAAGCAAGGACTATACGTATACCTGTTCACATGGTAGAAACTATAAACAAGTTAATAAGAACATCTAGACACTTATTGCAACAAATGGGAAGAGAACCAACGCCAGAAGAACTTGCAGCAGAACTTGAAATGCCAGTTGAAAAGGTAATGGAAATACAAAAAATAGCACAAGACCCGGTATCTCTAGAAACACCAATAGGTGAAGAAGATGACAGCCACTTAGGCGACTTTATAAAAGACGAAGATAGTCCAGCACCACAAGATTCAGCAGCATATACAATGCTTAAAGAACAACTAGAAGAAGTAATGAATACTTTGACTCCAAGAGAAGCAAAAGTACTAAAATTAAGATTTGGACTAGAAGATGGTAAAGCACGCACCTTAGAAGAGGTTGGTAGAGAATTTATGGTAACAAGAGAAAGAATTAGACAAATAGAAGCAAAAGCGCTGCGCAAGTTAAGACACCCAAGCAGAAGCAAAAAATTAAGAGATTACATGAATTAAATAAAGTATAAAAAAGGCTACTTAAAAAAGTAGCCTTTTTTTTATGTTTATTAAAAACTAAAGAGATAGTAAAGAGATAAATATTAAAATAGCGTATCTCAATTTGCTTGAAATACGCTATTTTTAAGGTTTTTATAAAATATTGGTAGCGAAGATGTGATTCGAACACATGACCTGTCGGGTATGAACCGAATGCTCTAGCCAACTGAGCTACTTCGCCATAAAAGACATGTATTATTATATTAGCTTTTATATGTTTTGTCAATAAAAATAAAAAAAAATTTAATATATGCAGGTAAGACTAATTACCTGCATATATTTTTTATCTTTCCATTTCTTCTTCTTCTCGATGGGATTCTTCTTTATGTTTGCTATTTTGTGGTTTAGGAGGTTCTTCTACTTTGGCTACAATGTTAGAGCCACTTCCGCCTTTTTTTGAATCACTACCACTTAAGCTATCCTCTAAGTCAGTAATTCTTTTAGACTTTTTATTTAATTCTTCTAATGTTTTAGCGTCAGCACTATTAATTTCAATATCATCGCCGTCTTGACGCGTACCTAACGCACTAAAAAAATCTTTTAAAAAACTCATATTAATATTATTACCATTATAAAATGATAATATGTTCACCCCTTTATAAAATAATACAATACTATATCTATTTTACCAGAAAAAAGCTGAAAAATCAAGACCCTCAAAGAAATATTATGTTAATTTTCTGAGTTTTCAACATCCTCTTCATTAGTATAATTTTTATTGGTATTATCTTTTACTTCAGGTATTACGATATTTTTTTTGTAATTTTCCTCTTTTGATTTAGGCTTCATAGCAATAAGATGCTCTCCAACTGGAGAAATGTCAATTTCTGTACCATCTCCTGATACAACTTCTATTTCTTTTCTTTCTTCTTCGCTCATATTTAAGCCCTCCAATCATTATAAAAATATAATAACATATAATTACGGAAAAAACAAGGGAATTCTTGACACTTTGCAAAATAAATGGCATAATATTACATAGAAAAAATGGGAGATTTATAAGCTATGGAAAAAGAAAATAAAAAGGCGATAATTGAAGCAATATTATTTGCAAGTGGTAGAGATGTAAAGATATCAGAAATTGTATCAATTTTAGATATAGAAGCAAAAGATGTACAAGCAATAGTGGAAGCTCTTAAAGCAGAATACGAACTCCAAAACAGAGGATTTGAGATAATTAAAGTAGGAGAAGGCTATCAAATGATAACAAAAAAAGACTATTATGATTATCTATATCATATATTTGATAACAGAGCAAAGCCAAGCCTATCTGCTGCTGCAATGGAAACTTTGTCCATAATTGCATATAACCCCAAGATCACAAGGGCAGAGATTGAAACCATACGTGGCGTAGCATCTGACTCTTCTGTTTATAAACTATTAGAGTATGGATTAATAGAAGAAGCAGAAAAACTAGACTTGCCTGGAAGACCAAGAGCATATAAAACTACAAATGAGTTTTTAAAGATGTTTGGAATTTCTTCGCTAGATGAACTACCCGAACTTCCAAGATATAAAATAGATGAAAATGAACAAATTGTAATAGATGACTTGCCTCAGAATGAAGAAAACAATGTTGCAGTAAATGAGGCTGGAGAAAATATAGAAGAAAGTATAGAAGGAGAGAGTACACAAAATGAGCGACAATAAAGAATTTGTAAAAGATATTACTAATATTGAAGAAGATTTTGCTAAGTGGTATACAGACATAGTTTTAAAAGCGGATTTAGCAGATTACACTGACACAAAAGGATGCATTGCAATAAAACCATATGGTTATGCGATATGGGAAAACATTCAAAAATACACAGACGAGAAATTCAAAAAAGCTGGAGTAAAAAATGTTTATATGCCAGTTTTAATACCAGAAGGATTACTGCAAAAAGAAAAAGATCATGTAGAGGGATTTGCACCAGAAGTTGCATGGGTAACAATTGGTGGAGGAGAAGAACTAGAAGAGAGACTTTGCATAAGGCCTACTTCAGAGACTATGTTCTCAACACTTTATTCAAAATGGCTAAAATCATGGAGAGATTTGCCATTGGTATATAACCAATGGTGTAATGTGTTAAGATGGGAAAAAGAAACTAGACCATTCCTAAGATCAAGAGAATTCTTATGGCAAGAAGGACACACAATACATGCAACAAGTAAAGAAGCCGAAGAAAGAACAATGCAGATGTTAAATATTTACCAAGAAGTAATAGAAGAACTTCTTGCAATACCTGTATTAAAAGGAAGAAAAACACCAAAAGAGCAATTCGCTGGGGCTGAAGCAACATATACTGTTGAAACACTAATGCATGATGGACGAGCACTTCAGGCTGGAACTTCACATTATTTTGGACAAAATTTCACAAAACCATTTGACATCAAATTCCAAAATAAAGATGGAAAAGAAGAATATGCTTATCAAACATCATGGGGAATAAGCACAAGGTTAATTGGTGCAGTTATTATGGCACATGGAGACAACAGAGGCCTAAAATTACCACCAAGAGTTGCACCAATTCAAATTGTAATTGTTCCAGTTGCATTACACAAAGATGGTGTTTTAGAAAAAGCACAAGAAATATATGATGGACTGAAAAATGCATACAGAGTAGAACTAGATGACAGAGACAATTATTCAAATGGCTACAAATTCAATGATTGGGAAATGAGAGGTGTTCCAATAAGACTTGAAATAGGACCAAGAGATATTGAAAATGGTGTTGCTGTATTAGTAAGAAGAGATACAGGAGAAAAAATAACTGCGAAGTTAGAAACCATTAAAGAGGAAATTGGCAAACTGTTAGAGGACATCCAGCTAAATATGTTTAATGAATGCAAAAATAGAAATACAGAAAGAACAAGTGTGGCTAAAGATTTAGATGAGTTTGAAAAAATAATTAATGAAAAACAGGGATATATTAAAGCAATGTGGTGTGGAGACGAAGAATGTGAAAATAGAATTAAAGAAGTTACAGGAGCACATTCAAGATGTATCCCATTTGAACAAGAACATATTTCAGACACATGTGTAGTTTGCGGGAAAAAAGCTGATAAACTCGTAGTTTGGGGAAGACAATATTAATAAATTTGGAGGAATAAAAATGCACGAATATAGAACTCATAATTGTGGAGAGCTCACAAAAGCAAACATAGGAGAAATCGTTCGCCTTTCTGGGTGGATCCAAAGAATCCGTAACCTAGGAGGTATGAAATTTATAGATTTAAGAGACGAATTTGGCATAACCCAAATAGTTATTTCTGAACAAGAAGAGCTACAAGAAATAGCAAAAAATCTAACAACAGAATGTACTATTAGGGTTGATGGAAAAGTTGTTGAAAGGCAAAGCAAAAACGACAAAATCAAAACTGGAGACATAGAAATAATTGCAAGTGATATAACTATTTTAGGTAAATGCAAAAATGTTCTTCCATTTGGAATAAATAGCAGTGAGCAGGCAGAAGTAAGAGAAGATTTAAGACTTGAGTACAGATTTTTAGATTTAAGAAATGAAAAAATACATAATAATATTTTATTAAGGTCTAAGATTTTACAAACACTAAGAAGCGAAATGGTAAATTTAGATTTTACTGAAATCCAAACACCAATACTTGCAAATTCTTCTCCAGAGGGGGCAAGAGATTTCCTAGTACCAAGTAGATTACATCCAGGAGAGTTTTATGCACTTCCACAGGCTCCTCAGCAGTTTAAACAGCTTTTAATGGTTTCAGGATTTAACAAATATTTTCAAATTGCACCATGCTTTAGAGATGAAGACCCACGAGCTGACAGAAGCCCAGGAGAATTCTACCAACTAGACTTCGAGATGAGCTTTGCAACTCAAGAAGATGTGCTAGAAATACTAAAAAAAGTTGTATTAAACACATTTAAAGCACATGCAAAAGGACATGTAGAAGATGAAGTTTTAAGAATACCATATAAAGAAGCAATGGAAAAATACGGCAGTGATAAACCAGATCTTAGGAACCCATTGATTATAACTGATGTTACAGAAGTGTTTGACAATTTAGATTTCCAAGCATTTAAGGGGAAAACTGTAAAAGCAATTGCAATACCTAAAGGGGCTAATCAAGGAAGAAAATTCTATGACAGGCTAGGAGAATATGCAAAAGAAGAATTAGGAGCAAAGGGACTTGCCTGGATAAAAATAGAAGAAGAGTTAACAGGTTCAATTTCTAAATTTATAGATGAGCCTGCAAAACAAAAGCTATTAGGTATTTCTAATGCAAAACCAGGTGATGCAATTTGCTTTATAGCTGATGAAAAAGAAGCTGCATGCAAAATTGCTGGAGGACTGAGAATAGAACTTGGAAGAAGCCTAGATTTAATAGAAAAAAATGTATATAAATTTTGCTTTATCGTTGATTTCCCAATGTATGAACTATCAGACGAAGGCACTATAGACTTTAACCATAATCCATTTTCAATGCCACAAGGTGGTATGGAAGCACTTCTTACTAAAGACCCATTAGATATCTTAGCATATCAATATGACATGGTATGCAATGGATATGAATTAGCATCAGGAGCAGTAAGAAACCATGACCAAGAGGTAATGATAAAAGCATTTGAAATAGCTGGCTATACAGAAGAAGATGTTAAGAAAAAATTTGGTGCACTATATAATGCATTTTCTTATGGAACACCACCACATGCAGGGGCAGCGCCGGGAGTAGACAGAATGGTAATGCTTATAGCTGGAGAAGATAATATAAGAGAAGTTATAGCATTTCCAAAAAATAAAAAAGCACGAGACCTAATGATGAACGCGCCATCCGTAGTAGCTGAAAAACAATTAGAAGATGTACATATAAAGGTAGAATTACCAAAAGACTAAAGAAAAGAGGTAAAACTATGAGATCTCAAAAAGGTATTACATTGCTTAGTGTTATTGTTTATGTTGTTGCACTAGTTATTGTAGCAGGAACTGTTACAAGTATAACAGCTTTTTTCTATTCTAATACCGACGATATAAGCAAAACTGCAAACAGCTTAGGAGAGTTTAACAAATTTAACTTAGAAATGGTTAGCGAAACAAAGCAACCAGGCAATAGAATTTCATACATACAAGATGATGGAAAAAGAATAATTTTTACATCGGGAAGCTCATTTACGTTCCAAGATAACGGAATATATAAAGATAGAGTAAAAATATGTACTGAAATTACTAACTGCCAGTTCAAGCAAACAGTTAAAGAAGAAAAGGTAATTTTAGTAGTATTATTTGAGATGGACGGATTTGCAAAAACGATAGAATATGTGATGGACAATATAGCACCAGTCAATACAAACATCGAGGAAAACTATACACAGATATCAGAAGAAAAATATATACAAGATGGACTACAATTGCACTATGATGCGATAAATAACACTGGAGACGGACATAGTAGTACAACTACTACATGGAGAGACTTAAGTAAAAACCATAATGATGGAATATTAAGCAATGTAACATGGGATGAAAAAAGTGCAGTATTTAATGGAACTTCATCTTGGGTGAATTGTGGAATACAAAATAGTGATTACCAGACATTAGTTACCACATTTTCTTTAACATCTATAGGATCAACTTATACAGTACTTATAGGTAATTATGAAACAAGTGGTGGAGCCATTTATGTGAATACAGGCAGAAAACTTGGAGGAGAGTTTTTTGTAGACGGAAGTTATCGAACAGCAACATCAAACATTACAATAAATATTGGAGAGATACATCAAGCAGTTGCAATGTATGACGGAAAAAAAGTGCAGGTATATTTAGATGGAGAAAAAATACAGGAAGCAACGTATTTGTATGGCACTATTGAGCCAGCAGCAAATTCAACAGTAATGGCATTAGGAACAAATCCAAATGGAAATCAAGCAAGTACAAATTTTTTATCAGGTAAGATTTATTCTGCTGCTGTTTATGATAGAGCACTAACAGATGAGGAAATATTGCACAATTTTCAAATAGATAAAGATAAATACGGCATTTAATGATAAATAAAAGGGGAAAAATATGGAAGAAGAAAATGTTGAAGATAAAAAGAAAAAGCTAATTGGAATACTAGATTTAGTAGGTATAATACTATCTACTGCAATTGGACTTATAGTAAAAAATTTATTTTTTAATTAAAAAAACAAGGACTCCCTAGCGGTAGGGAGTCCTTTTGCTCGACATCAATACGGAGGGTTAAGAGAGAACCACAACAGCCTTGTAGCAGTTGAATTCTCTTTTGTGGGATGCTCCCATGAAATGAGACACTTCCACTCCTTACAGAAGAGCTTTTTTACCTGTTCCAATTTCGTTACAACGAAGCCACTCTTTTCAAGCTCTTCAATTTGCTTCTCATTCAGACGAAAATTGGAGCTGGTTTTCCCTTCTTCTGCAATGACAAGCAACACATCGATGACACTGTACTCCCGCATGGAAACTACCTCCTGTGTGATATTCTGCAGATACAAAGGCATTGCCTAAAATACCTGTATATATAATTATACCACTCCAAAGCTTCGAAGTAAAGTTAAACGTTATTATACAAATATTCATAATACAACCCTTCAGTGAATACTATTAAACAAAAGTATTTGCATGGGGGTTTTCTTTATGAAGTGTGTATCAATAGAAGAGCGTGCTATAAATTTAGCACATTACATTATAGAAACAAAAGATACAGTAAGAGGAGCTGCAAAGAAATTTGGTGTTAGCAAATCAACAGTACACAAAGATGTAAGCGAAAGACTAAAACATATAAATAAGGCTTTAGCAGCAGAAGTAAGAACAATTCTTGACGAAAACAAGGCAGAAAGGCATATTAGAGGCCGGTATGGCGACTAAACTAAAATATGAAGACAGACACAAAGCTGGGTAGTCAAAGAAAAATAGGAGATTATTAGTAGCAAAAGGAAATAATAATTTGGAAAACTGGATAAAATTTTAAAGTTTTACTTTTTTGAGGTAATTGGGGCCCATCCTATCGTTTCCTATCCGACTAAAACTTAGCTATTTTGACTTGAAAAAAAATAAATATAATGTATAATTAAAGCTTAAGATAAATTAATAAGAGGAACAAAAAATGAAAAATAAAATGAGACTATTAATTTTTATTATTTTCTTTTTTTCTTTTTGCTTTTTTGAAGAGACATCAAATGCAGAAATAATAAAATTACGACCATGGGAGTATTATAAGTTTAATATTATAGCATATTCCCAATTATATGGTGAGGAAGCACCGATAAATTCAGCAGAACATTTTGAGTATTGTGCACAAATGGATTGCTTTACATCGATAAAAGCAGACGTTAGGATTACAAAAGATGATGGACTTATATTATGCCACGATAAAGGTTTTACATTAAATAAAGAAGGAAAAATAACAGGATATAATCAACATAAGCAAGTTCTAATCACGAACCTAACAACTGAGCAATGCCTTTCATTAGAGTATGAAAATTATTATAATGACAATTCGTATAAAGTCACAGACTTTGAAACTTATATTCGTATATGCAAAAAATATAACAAAATACCATTTATTACAGTAAGAGACGAAAAAATAAATATTATTGTTTCAAAAATGATACCTATTTTAGAAAAGTACGACTTAGTAGAAAAATGTATTATTAATAGTTTTACAAAAGAAACTCTTGAGCAATTTCGCAAGGCAAATAAAAATATAATGCTATCAAATGTATTAGACCCAAAAGCTACGCTTACAAAAGAGGACATAGATTGGGCAATCAAAATGGGAAACTGCTTGATAAACTTATATGACTTTCCACCAGTAGAATTAAGCAAAACAGAAAAAAACAATGAATTTATACAATATGCTAGAATGAATGACGTAATGATATATGAAGCAATTTCGGATGAAGATAATGTGGAAGAATTGTATAATCTGGGGATTCAAGGAGGACAATATTGTGTTATACCAACAAAAATTACGGAACAAGATAGTGCTATACCAGTGGATTTTAATGATGATGGTAAAATTACAGCATTGGACTTGGTTACATTAAAAAAGGTGTTAAATGGCAAAGAGAGACCTCCAGTCAAATATTTAGTTCCTTTAGATGTAAACAGAGATGGACTAATTACTGCTCAAGATTTGCTTTTAACGAAAAAAATATTAAACAAAGAAGAAAAACTTTGGCAAATTAATTCTTATTTATTAAAAGTGCTCTAGAAATTTTATACGTGTAAAAAAAAAAGCGGTAAACACCGCTTTTTTTATTGTTGATTTCTTCTTGCTTCTTTTCTTGCTTTTCTACAAGCTGGGCATCTTACTGGATCGTTTTCAAATCCTTTTTCAGCATAAAATGCTTGTTCACCCTCTGTAAAAACAAATTCATTTCCGCAATCTTTGCATACTAATGTTTTATCAGCCATTATGGGATCCTCCTTTTTAGAATATAAATTTAATTTTGACCTAAATGACCATTCTAAAAAAAAGGAATAAGTTTTCAGGTTAATTAAATTTGACTTATTTCTAAATCACAAATAATATATCACGAAATTTAATAATATACAACCCCTAAAATAAAAAAATAATTCACAAAAAGACATTTTTCTACATAACATATATTATCTTGTAGAACACAGACGAGGTGAAATTAATGTGGACGAAAAAAGATTTAAAATAGAAAGGACTGGGAAGATCTTACACCTGGACGGGGACAGGAAATATGCTGAAAAATCAAAACAATATTACAAAAAAATGGGATTAAATGCAATAGTAGAAAATATACCTGAAGATAGACAATCTGAAGTAATAAGAAGACTGCTTGACCAATATAATCCAGATATTCTTGTAATAACAGGCCATGATAAGATGATAAAAAAAGGACGAAAATATTATGACATATATAATTACCAAAACTCAAGACATTTCATCAAAACTGTATTAACAGCAAGAAAATGGGAAAAAGAGAAAGGAAAGGACATAACAATTTTTGCAGGCGCGTGCCAAAGCTTTTATGAGGCAATTATAAAATCAGGTGCTGATTTTGCTTCTTCGCCAGGCAGAATTCTAATAGATTTTGAAGATCCATTAATAATAGCAGAAAAAGTAGCAACAACAGAGGAGTACAAATATATTTCTATAGATGAAATTTCGAAACATCTTAAAGATGGAAAAAAAGGTGTTGGAGGTATACGGAAGCAAAGGAAAGAAAGAAGTAATAATCTTGTAACAAAACTGTAATATAAATGTAATATCACAACAAAAAACGCACAAAACCCTTGATACAAGCGGAAGAAAGCGACATGACAAGGATTTTATTTTTTTGACATGAACCACCAAAAATGATATAATTCGACCATAGTATAAAAAAGAAGTAGGTGGTTTCATGATTTACAAAAATGACATTATGAACCTAAAAACTGACATTGGAGAAAAAATTGGACAAAAGATAATTGTAAAAGGAACTCTAGGGAGAAGTAAAACCTATGAGGAAGAAGCTACTATAGAAAAAGCATATCCAAACATTTTTGTTGTAAGATATGAAGAAAATCAAAGAAATGTAACATACACGTATACAGATGTATTAACAAGAAATGTTGAAGTACAAGTATATGATGGAGTAGGGTATAGCCCACTTATCCCACCAATTGATGAAACAAAATTAAGAAAAAAAAGAGCTGTGTAAAATAATATGCTGAAAATTCCTAAGAAATTAGGAATTTTTTTTGTCCTTTTTAATATAAATGTATTAGCAAAAATATTAAGGAGGGATTTAAAATGACGATAGATACTACAAAGGAAAGCACATGCATTAATCAATTAGTTGACAAGAAAAACGAGACAAGAGTAATAGAAGGAGATATAATAGTTCCAGATATAAAGCCTGATATATTAAGCCCATTAGAGGCTACTGGGAATATATGCATTTATAAAAAGGAAATACTTGATGGAAAAGTTAAAATTGATGGAAGCATTCAAGCATATGTTATTTATTTGCCTGATGATGAAACAGGAGGTGTAAGGAGTTTAAACACGAGCCTAGATTTTACTGAAACAATAAATATACCTAATTGCAATGCAGGAATGAACGCATTAATAAAGACAGAGATAATTTCATTAGATGCAAAAGTTCTAAATGGAAGAAAAGTGAACATAAGAGCAACAGTAAATTTTTGCGCGAAAGTATACTGCAACCAAAACGTTGAAATAACAAGCGAAATAAATGGAATAAATAACATACAAAAATTAGAAAACGATATAGAAGTTAATTCACTAATTGGAGAAGGGTGCACAAAAACATATGCAAAAGAGAACATTCCAATAGATTTAGAAGATAATTTAGCAGAAATATTAAATGCGAACATTACAATCACAAACAAAGACACTAAAGTAAGCTACAACAAAGTTTTGGCAAAAGCAGATGCTATGATTAATATTCTTTATTTATCAGAAGACAATAGAATTAGCACATGCAACAGAAACATTCCTGTTATGGGATTTATTGATATAAAGGATGTGAATGAAGACCACATATGTGATACAAACTATGAAATTAAAAATTTAATATTAAAACCAAATGGTGCAGATGAACATTCAGTGTATGCTGAAGCAGAAATTGAAATATGCTGCTATGTCTTTGAAAAAAAGAAACTAACTTTAATTGAGGACTTATACAGTCCAACACAAAATGTTAATTTTTCTAAGAAACTAATAAATATAGCAGATAATATTATTTCAAGTAATGACACATGCAGTATAAAGGAAAGGATTGAAGTTCCTGATTTGGCAGGGGGAAAAATACATAACATAGAAATAAATCCTATAATTAACTTGCAAAGTGTTACAGGAGAAAATGTTTCTTATGAAGGAGAAATAAAAGCTAATATTTTATTTTGGAATGAGGTTGAAAACAGAATGAGCAGTAAAACACTGATACTGCCTATAAAATTTAAAACCAAACTACAGGGATTAAACAGCAATAGTGATATCGAAACCGAAATAAGTGTTAAGAAACAAGACTTTTCGCTAATGCCTGATGGCAGCCTTGATATAGAAGTAGATATTGATTTTTTAGTAAACAGCACAAATTTTAGAAATGTTCCTGTAATAGATGAAATCACAGTTGATGAAGATGAAAAAAATAAAAAATACAGTATGGTTATTTACTATGTAAAACCTGGTGATACTCTATGGAAAATAGCAAAAAAAATGGGGAGTACTGTAGATGAAATAACGAAAATAAATGAAATATTAGATCCAAATAATTTACAAATAGGTGAGCAACTATTTATTCCTAAATTTTGTTCTAGGCAGTCTGCATAAGTATGGATAAAATATATTCTAGAATAAGAATAAAATTTCCTATTTACAAAAAAATTACCCTTAAAAAAGGAGAGGTAAAAGCAAAGAAGATTAAGAAATTAGTGTTAATAATTTTTATAGGAATCTTGACATCATATTTTATAATTAAAACTATAAATCCAATGTTTAATTCAATATGCAAAGATAAGGCCAAGGCAATTGCAACAGAAATAATTAACGTGGAATCTAACAAAGTTTTTAAAGATATTAACTACGATGACTTAGTTGGCATTGTAAAAGACAACAGTTCAAATATAAAGATGCTAAGAGTAAACACCATAAAAGTAAATTCAATTGCGTCTGATTTAGCATATAAAATACAACAGGAACTTTATAATGCGGAAAATTCCTGTATAAAAATCCCAATCCGGTTCAATTTTTGGTAACAGATATTTAGCAGGATTTGGACCAAAAGCAGAAATAAAGATATTACCTATAGGAAATGTAGAAACAGAATTTAAATCTGAGTTTAAAAGTGAAGGAATTAACCAAACAATACATAGGCTATATTTAGAAGTTGCGTGCAATGTGAATATCATTACGCCATATGATAGTATTGGAGAAACAATTACAAATCAAGTTTTAATCTGCGAATCCGTAATAATAGGACAAATACCTGGAACATATTATGAATTTAATAATGATGATGGTAAACAGGCATTAGAAGTTATAGAATAAAAAACAACCCTCGAAAGCATTTTTTTCGAGGGTTGTTTTTTATATAAATATTATCTCTTACTAAATTGTGGTGCTTTACGAGCTTTTTTAAGTCCGTATTTTTTTCTTTCCTTCATACGAGGATCTCTTGTTAAGAATCCAGCTTGTTTTAATGTTAGCCTATACTCTCCATTTGCTTTAAGTAAAGCTCTTGATATACCATGGCGAATTGCTCCAGCTTGACCTGTAAAACCTCCACCAACGACTTTACAAATAACATCATATTTGCCTAACGTATTTGTAGCATTTAATGGTTGTCTAACGATAACTTTTAAAATATCTGTTCCAAAATATTCATCAATAGACATCCCATTAATTGTAATATCTCCTTTTCCATCAATTAGTCTTACTCTAGCGATGGCTTCTTTTCTTCTACCTGTTCCATAAAACATTATTTTTTCTTGTTTAGCCCTTGGCATTTAAATTCCCATCCCTTCTATTTAAAAATTCCATATTTCTGGTTTTTGAGCTTGGTTTTCGTGCTCGCTACCTGCATATACTCTTAATTTGCGAATCATTTGTCTGCCTAAACTGTTTTTTGGAAGCATTCCTTTTACCGCTATATACATAGCTTTTTCAGGATTGCTTTCCATCATAACTCTTGCAGATGTTTCGTGCATTCCACCAATATATCCAGAATGTTGTCTATAAACTTTTTGATCTAATTTTCTTCCTGTAAGAACTGCTTCTTTGCAGTTAAGTATAATTACGTTATCACCAGTATCAATATTTGGTGTAAAGTCAGGTTTATGTTTTCCTCTTAATAATTTTGCAGCTTCTGTTGCAACTCTTCCTAGTGGTTTACCGCTAGCATCTAAAACATACCATTTTCTTTTAATTTCGCTTGATTTAGCGCTATAAGTAGTATTATTCATGGTAAAATTATCCTCCATTCATTCCTGTTTGATTTATAATTAATTTCCAAATTTAGCTTACTACCGGGGAGAAGTAAGCCGAAATGAAAATTTAATCCATCAATTGCTCTACTATTCTAATACAAAAATAAAAAAAAGTCAATGTTTTTTGAAAAAACTCTTGACTTTTTAGTAAATTTGAGTTAATATAATTTATGTTTAAAAGAAGAGGCTAGTTACTTCTCACCTTTACTATTAAAGGAAAAGGTTAAAAATCAAATTGGTTTATACTTTGGTTTTTATTTAGAGTAACAGGCTTTCTTTTAAAGGAAGTCTTATTTTTTTGAAAATTAATCTTGGAGGTGTTTTTTATAAAACAAGAATTACCAATAAATGAACAAATAAGAGAAAGAGAAGTTCAGGTTATTGATGAACAAGGACAAAAACTTGGAGTTATGAAAACTTTTGATGCCATTGAAAAAGCTGCTGAAAAAGATTTAGATTTAGTTCTTGTTGCACCAAATTCTAACCCACCAGTTTGTAAAATTATGAATTATGGAAAATACAAATTTGAACAAGCTAAAAAGGAAAAAGAAGCCAGAAAAAACCAGAAAACAGTTGAGACAAAAGAAATAAGAATAACTCCAAACATAGAAGAACACGATTTTGGATTCAAATGCAAAAATGCTAGAAAATTTTTAGAAGATGGCAACAAAGTAAGAATTACTGTTCGCTTCCGTGGAAGAGAATTAAACTATGTTAAAGCTGGAGAAGATACACTTAACAAATTTATTGAAGAATTATCTGATATTTCTCAAGCAGAAAAGAAACCAGTCCTTGAAGGCAAGAACCTATTTATTATACTTGCCAAAAAGGCTTAAAAAAGTTTTATATTTTATTATATAAACACAAAAATGAAAGGAGCAAAAAAATTATGCCTAAATTAAAAACAAACAAAGCTGCAAAAAAGAGATATTCTTATACAGCTACAGGTAGAGTAAAAAGAACAAAAGCAAACAGAAGACACTTGCTTGGAAATAAAACAAGCAGACAAAAATCAAGAGGAAAGATTCAAGATGCATATGCAGACAAAACATGCGAAGCAGGAATCAAAAGACTATTACCATATGGTAACTAGAGATAGAAGTAAGGAGAGTGAAATATAATGGCAAGAGTAAAAACAGCAAGAACTACTAGAGCAAGACACAAAAAGGTATTAAAACAAGCAAAAGGATATTTTGGAGCAAAAAGCATTAGATACAGAATGGCAAAGCAAGCCGTTATGAAATCTGGAATGTATGCATATGTTGGAAGAAAAGACAAAAAGTCTAATTTCAGAAAACTATGGATTACAAGAATAAATGCTGCTGCAAGAATGAATGGAACAACATATAGTAAATTAATGGCAGGACTTAAAAAAGCAAACGTAACAATAAATAGAAAAATGCTATCAGAAGTTGCAACAAATGATCCAAAGGCTTTCAGCGAATTAGTTGAAGTTGCAAAAAAAGCATAATATAAAAATAATATAAAAAAAGACATGAAAAATATATTTCATGTCTTTTTTTACCCCAATAAAATAAAGAACTACTGCTTTTTTATTTTGGGCTTTGATATAAGAGCTGCTATATATCCAAAGAAGATTGCTGCGGCAATTCCTCCTGCTGAAGCTGTTATTCCTCCGGTGAAAGCACCAAGGATTCCTTTTTCGTGAACTGCATTTATAGCTCCTTTAGCTAGAGCATTTCCAAAACCAGTAAGAGGAACTGTAGCCCCCGCACCAGCGAAATCAACTAAATATTGGTAAATCCCAATTCCACCTAAAAAAGCACCAAAAGTTACATAGGCAACTAAAATTCTAGCAGGAGTAAGTTTGGTTTTGTCTATAAGTATTTGACCAATTACACATATTACACCTCCAACTAAAAAACTCTTAATAACTAATATCCAATCTACATTTTGGAAAAACTCTAGCATTTTTTTACCTCCGTATTTACTTACATTTCTATGCTGATAGCATGTGCAATACTTGGAATGGATTCACCCTGTTGAGCACTAGTGGCATTTGTTAAAGCGCCTGTTGCAATAAGTAATATCCTTTTTAGTTTCCTTTTATTTAATTGGTTAAATAAATATCCAGAAAATACAGTTGCACAACAGGCACAACCACTACCACCAGAATGAGTATCCTGACTTGATTTGTCAAAAATCATTACTCCGCAATCATTGTAATTGCTATTAATGTTATAGCCTTTTTTTAGCGCAAGCTCTGATAATATATCTTTTCCAATATATCCGAGGTCGCCAGTAAATATTCCATCATAGTAACTAGGAGACCTTCCGAGTATCAGAAAAATGGGCTATTAAAGTATTTAAAGCTGCAGGAGCCATTGCTGCTCCCATATTGTTCATATCTTTTATTCCCATATCTACAATCTTGCCAGGAGTAAAGGCTGTTAAAAATGGACCTTGCCCATTTTTAGATATTAATGCACTACCGGCACCAGTTACTGTCCATTGAGAGGTTTGTGGCCTTTGGTTGCCAAGTTCCAAAGGAAAACGAAACTGCTTTTCAGCACTGCAAAAGTGGCTAGATGTGGCGCATAAAGCATAATTGGCTATAGGAGACTCGCAAAACAAGGCAGCAAGTCCCATGCCTTCAACAAACGTTGAACATGCGCCAAATATACCAAAATATGGAACATTTAAATCACGCAGTCCAAATCCGGATGAGATACACTGATTCAATAAATCACCCGAAAAACAGAAATCAATTTCGCTTTGAGAAATTTTGGACTTTGAAATTGCTTTATTCACAGTTTCTTTAATTATTTTGCTTTCTGCTTTTTCCCATGTGCTTTCACCCCAGAATTCGTCATCCAGGAGCTGGTCAAAGTATTTGGCTAGTGGACCACCAGCCTCTTTAGGACCGCCAATACATGCAGTTTGTAAAACAGTTGGAGGATTATCAAACAAAATAGTTTGATTTCCAATTTTTTTCATAATTTGAAATCCTTCCTTAGTCAAATTTAAATTTATTCATAAACATGAAGATAAAAAAGCTAAAATCCAAACATTGCATATATAATACCTACAATGATGGAAGCTGAAATTCCGTAAACAAGTACAGGACCGGCAACTGTAAACATTTTAGCTCCAACTCCCATAACATATCCTTCAGACTTATATTCCATAGCAGGAGAAACAATTGAATTTGAAAAACCGGTAATGGGTACAAGTGATCCTGCACCAGCAAACTTACCAATACGATTAAAAACATTTAGTGCAGTTAAAAATGCACTAATAAATATTAAACAAATGGAAACAACAGTTGTGCAGGATTCTTGAGCCAATCCGGCTTGCTTGCATGCTTCCCAGATTAATTGCCCAACTACGCAAATTAAACCTCCGTACCCAAAAAGCATTAAAACAGTTTTTCAAAATAGGAGAATTAGGCGACTTAATATTAACATAGTATTGATAATCATTTTTTGAATCTAAAGGGTTCATAAGAATTTCCTTTCTATTCTCGATCGTGATCTATTGTAAAACATAGATCTAAATCTACTAAATATTCAACAATTTTTTTTCCATTAATTCTAGCACTTTGTTCCAAAATGGTTACACGAGAAAGGTAATCGATAGTTTTTGATGCTTCATTTATTGTTTGAGTAATCGCATCTTTCCAAGATACTTCTGAAGAACCTGTTAAACGTAAATGTTTTTCTGTAGCCAAAATAATCATCTCCTAAAATATAATTTTGATATTATATTTTCCTATTTGGCTAAATTTATGCATTACAAAACAAGTAAAATAACTATAAAAAGCAATTATTACATTAATATTACATTTAGATTACAAGTGTGTTAAATATATTGACTTTTAAAGACAAAAATATAAAATAAATACATGAATTGAGTCGATTTTTATAACTATACCGAAATTAAGAAAATATTTCAGGGTATTTATAAATATAAAAATGTAAATGATAATTAACAACAAGGAAAAATAGGCAAAGGAGAAAGTGCATGCCAAGCTGTTTAGGAATTTATATTGAAAGTAATTTAATTAAATATGCCAAAATTGCCAAAGAGCGTGACACTGTTAAAGTAGATGCTTATGGAGTTAAGTTTTATGAAAACTTAGCAGAAGCAATAGAACAAGTTATAAATGAAACTTATAGCTTTCGTGTACCTATAAGTGTAAATACTAATAACGAACAATACAACTATTTTGAAATGGCAAGACTACTTAGCGATAAAGATATGGGAAAAGCTATAGGAATTGAGTTTGAACTTCTGTGCGACGAAAAAGGATATAGCAAAGGCTCAATGGAAGGTCGCTATATACTTGTAAATAGCCAAGAAAACAGGGAAGTTGTTAAGGCTTTACACGTATCATGTAGTAAGTCAGAAATAAGCAAACTTAATCAAGAATTTCAAAAAAATAATCTAAAAACAATAGTGCCTTTACCTATAGCTATTGCAAACAACGTTGAAATAAGCGTTAAAGAAAATAGTGTTATATTAAACCTTGAAGAAAAAGCTACATTAACTACGATAATAAACGGCCAAATAAATAAAGTTGAAATACTTAATAATGGAATGGACAGCATTTTTAACAAAATTAATAGTAAAGAAAATTCGTATGCAAAAGTGTATGATATATTGAAAAACACAACTATTTACACATCAGAAGGCAGAGATTTGCAAGAACAAGATAGCACTTATCTAGAAGATATTATGCCTACTTTATATGAAATTATATCAGAATCAAAAGATTACATTAGCAGAAACATAAGCAATATCGAAAAAATGTACATTACAGGGACAGGCTCACTAATAAACAATGTTGACTTGTATTTTCAGGAAAACCTGCCAAATGTAAAATGTGAATTACTTAAGCCATATTTTATGAAAAACGCATCTTTAAATTTAAATATGACAAATATAAAGGACTATATCGAAGTAAACTCAGCAATTGCGTTAGGGCTTCAAGGCATAGGAGAAGGACTAAAAAGTGTAAACTTTAAATCCGAAAGTACCATGGAAAAACTAAAACAGATAGGTAGCATGGAGATTGGTGGAAAAAATAAAGCAAAGCCACAAACAGAAAAAAAACCTGGTATTAAATTTGACATGAATTTAAGTGGGAAATTAGATGGCACAGAAGTAATGCAATTAAGAATTGCAGGTGGAATTTTTATAATAATTATTGCTTTTATAATTATTTCATTAATTGTAAATGGAATGATTAAAGACAAGAAAAAAGAAGCAGATGCGGTTATTAGCGATACACAGGCAAGAATCAAACAAATAAATGATGACACTCAAAAACTTAATGATAAAATAGCAGAATATAGTACACTTATAAGCAATTTAGAAGCAGTTAACCAAAAAATAGCAGATGAAAATAGTGTAAAAAATGCTATACCAAATTTAATGAGTAGAATCATGGTTTACATTCCAAAAAATGTTAGAATTACATCTATAGAAAACACGGAAAACAAACATATTGTTATAGGCGCGGAATCAAAAACATATGACGCTTTAGGCTATTTCCTTTCTGCAATTAACGCAAATGGCATTTTGGTAAATACAAAATCAAACAGCGGGACAAAGCAAGAAGATACGGTTAGAATTACAATAGAAGGAGACATGCCATGAGAAAAATTTTAATTGCTATTTTAATAATTTTATTATTAGCACTAGCTTTTACAGTTGTTTTTAATGGAATGCATATTCAAATTGTTGACGTACTAAGTTATGGAGAACTTGGAGAAAAAAACAAAGAGCTTGATGAAGCTATAAAAGAAGCAACAAGACTTACTGGTATAACATTTAAAGAATCGCAAGACAACTTAACTTCAACAGCAAAAAAACTAACAAGTAAAAAAGAAGAATATCAAGATAAGGTTGCATACTCAAGCGAAGAAGAGGTAAGAAGAGCAACAGAAATAAAAACATATCAAATTGACTATTTGTTCTCACACATAGGAAACTATGCAGAAAACAAATTTGGTTTGGATTTGAAATTAGATGCTATGCCAACTTCTGCAACAGGAGTATACGACATTAACTTTACTGTAAAAGGTAGATTTGCATTAATTTCTGATTTTATAAGGGCAATAGAAAATGACGACGAACTTAATTTTGTAATAGAAAAATTTAAAATTCTACCAGGTGAAAATGAAGAAGAAAGCAAAAATGCTGAAATTTTAAGAGCAACATTCACAGTGTCTCAAATAAGATTAGACGTTGATAACAGTATAACAAATACATCAGCAAGTGATTCCGAAGATGATGAGAAACTACAAGCAACTAAAAATAATCCTTAATTGCTTAAAGTGGAGGTAAATATGAAAAATGCAATCAAAGAAATATGCATAATGATATTATTATGTATTGCAATAGCTTTGGTATTTGGAATTGCATTTTATGATTATATACCAATTAGTAAAGTAATTCCAAACAAAGTTGAATATGCAGTGCCAGAAGAAGTAAAAACAGAATTAGACAGTCAAACAGAGGTTGAAGAAGTAAAAACAAAACCAATTACTTATTATGTTTCGGCATCTGATTTAAAAGACTATGAAAGAGCAACAACATATCAACCAGGAAACCCAAACCCGTTTCAACCGTATGATATTAGTACAGAAAACAATGCTATAATAAATGGAACAGTAGGAAATAACACAACATCAAATACTGTTAGAAACAACACGCAAACATACTATCCAAGTACAGGAACAAAATAATTATGGTTATATTTATTTTATTAAATATATACAAAATATTTTTAAGGAGGAAAGTTTTATGTTAAAAGAACAAAAAGGTATTACACTAGTAGCTTTAGTAATTACAGTTATTGTATTATTAATACTAGCTGGAACAGCTGTAACACTTGCAATTGGAGGAGATGGAATCTTCACAAAATCAAACGAGTCAGTTCAAAAATACAATAACAAGGTTAACGAACAAGACGCTCAATTAACAAACGTTAATGCTAACCTTGACACATACTACAATAAATACATTAATGCTAACTAGTTTGAAAAAACATATTTAATTTAGGCATATGCATGACAACTTATGTATATGCCTTAAATTTTAAATTAATGAGGATACACGTAAATGGACATATATTTGTATGCTATAATTTTTGTAATGGGATGCCTTACTGGGAGCTTCTGCACTTTAGCAGTATATCGTATTCCTATAGGAAGAGATATTACGCATGAAAGATCTTTCTGCCCAAATTGCAATCACAAATTAGGTTTTTTTGATTTAATACCTGTACTGAGCTATATATTTTTAGGTGGAAAGTGCAGATATTGTGGACAGAAAATACGTATAAGATATTTAATATTAGAAATCACATCAGGTATTATTTTGCTAGTTTATGGCTTATCACTTAATATGAGTTTCCAAGAGATGACAATATATAAAATAGTGCAATTCTTTTTTGGAATGATTTTTATCACTGCAATACTGATAATTGCAGGAATAGATAAAGAAAGAAAACAAATACAAAAGCAAGTTTTAATTTTTGCTATAATTTTAGTATTCATATATATATTATATCTATCCATAGTAGAAAAAACTAATATAGATAGATATGCTATATATTTATTTTTCATGTTTGTTTATTTTTGCATTTATTTATGTGACAGAATTTCTAAGAAACCTAGGAAAAATGCAATTGGATTTTATATAAGTATTTGTAATTTAATAGCTGTAATAGTTGGAAATTTTACAATGTGAGAGGAAGAAGAATATGAAGGATTTTTTACGATCGCAAAAAGGTTATACAGGAGTGGATTTAGCTGTTGCAATAGTTATTCTATCCATATTTACACTTTTAATTTCTACAATATTTGTAAATATATATATGCAGTATACAGAAGCAAGCAGAAGCGCTGCGGCAACTTCATATGCTACTGCCATAGCTGAAAACATTGATAAAATATATTACCAAGATGTAACACAAGGCTCAAGTGCAATTTCTACTGCAATACAGAATGCTAACTTACCTAATGGATATAATGCAGAAGTCAATGTAAGCAGTGCTATAGACGCTGGAAAAGATTTAGTAAAAAACATAGAAATAATGGTAACATATAAAGTTGGAAGTAATACGAAAAACATAACCATAAAAAGACTAAAAGCAAAAGAAATATTAATTATACCAAATAAACCTAAAATAGTATCTGGAATGGTTCCAGTTAAATATGTAATAACTGATTATGCAAGTCAAACAGGATACTGGCAAATAACAACAGAAAAAGATACAACATGGTATAATTATGAAAACAAAAATTGGGCTTGTGCTATGGCACTAAATGGCTTAACTATTGAAGGAGAAGAAATTATTACAGAATCAAATAAGGAATTAATGGCAGGAAGACGTGTAACAAATGCAAGTGTCACATTTTCATGGATTCCAAGATATGCGTACAATTCTTCATCAGGAGACATAAAATTTATTTACAGCACAACTGATAAAACAGTTGATAATAAGGGAGAATTAGCAGATAAAGGAAGCCAATATGTTATAAATAATTCATTTGAAGCAAACTCTGGATTTTGGATAAGCCAAACAGAAACTAATTCTTCAGAAACGGGGGATTTCGGATCTGCTATGATAAATCCAATGACTAGTGAACAGAGAACTGCTGTTACAAATTTATCAAATAGCAAATACGGATTAGGCTCATCAATATGGACTAATTTAACTAATGCAAGGCTTGTTGTAACATTGAATTAAACTGGTAATTTTTTGTAAATGACAAAAAAGCCTATAAAAAAATAGAATAATCATATATAATAATTATATAAGACAATTTATTATACGTACAAAAGAAAGGAGAACCATTTATATGGCAGCTGAAGCAAGAAGAAAAACGCCAATGGGAATTGAACTTGTAAGAAGAGGTATTGTAACGCAAAGTGACATTGAACGTGCAATGGAATACCAAAAAGCAAGCCCAAATAAAAAAATAGGAGATATACTTCATATACTTGATTTAGGTGACCAAAATGCGCTTATACAAGCTATTGGTGAAATCATGGGCGAAAAAAGTATGATTCTTAGATATGGAGATATTACATTAAATGTTACAGATTACATTTCTCTAGATGTTGCAAAACAAAATAAAGCAATACCATTTGAAATCTCAAATGGTAAAGTAAAGGTATGCTTTGCAGATACTACAAACAAGAGAATAATGGATACTGTAAGATTACTATTACTAAATAGAGGATTAGTTATGGAGCGTTATATTACTTTTGAAAGTAATATAGACGAAATACTAGAAAGTTTTGAAGGACAAGCCTCAGAGAATATAACAATAAGCAGAGACGTTACTACGCTTATTGATAGTATCATTAAAACTGGAATGGAAAAAAGAGCAAGCGACATTCACATAGAACCATTAGAAAATGAAATTAGAGTACGTTATCGTATAGATGGAGAGCTATTAACAGTAGCAAATATAGAAAAAGAAAAACAACTACAAATAATACGGAAGATTAAAAGCTATTTCAAATATGCACCAAGAAAAACAGGAATCTCAAGATGGAAGGATACTGATTTATCCGGACTATAACATTCGTGTTTCTTCACAAAAAAATATATATGGTGAAAAATTCGTTTTACGTTTATTAAAGAAAAATGCTGGAATAAAAAGGATATTTGAATTAGGCTTTCCAGAAGATGAAACACTTGTTAATAAATGTTTCAACAAAAGAAACAGTATTTCTATTATAGCTGCACCAACTGGAGAAGGTAAAACAACAACTTTATATAGTATTATAGACTTTTTAAATAGTCCAAATATAAATATTACCACCATTGAAGACCCAGTAGAAATTCGTATACCTGGGCTAAACCAAATAGAAATTGATGCTAAAACATCATTTTCAGGATCATTACGTACAGTTTTAAGACAAGACCCTGATATCATACTTGTTGGAGAAATCCGTGACCTAGAAACTGCAGAAATAGCAATGCAATCTGGACAAACAGGACACTACGTTTTGTCAACAATACATACAATTGATGCAATAGAGGTTATTACCAGACTTCGTAAATTAGGAATATCAAATTACGATATAGCAAGTACAGTAGCATCTGCTGTTTCACAAAGACTTGTTAGAAAGCTTTGCCCACATTGTAAAAAAGAAAGAAACTTTACTGATGAGGAAAAGAAAGTAATAGAGACAATAGGAAAAAAATATGGGGTAGATTTTGACACAAGTGGAAAAACATATGATGCTATTGGGTGCAAAGAATGTAACCAAATAGGATATTACGATAGAATTGGTATTTTTGAAATACTATCAATTGAGGATGAAATAAAGCAGTTAATTGTAGATGATGCATCAAGTATAGAAATAAGAAATGAAGCTTTAAAACATAGTTATAAACCACTGGTAATTGACGGAATTGGCAAGGTAATAAATGGAACAACTAACCTTGCTGAAATAAACAAAAAATTGTTAATATATTAAACCTAAGATTTAGGAGGGAAACTAATGATAGCAATAGAAAAAGTACTAAAAACAGCTAAAGAAGAGGATGCATCGGATATACACCTTATATGTGGACTAAAGCCAATGCTTAGAATTGCAAGAGCATTAATACCAATGGAAGATATTAAAGAATTGACTGAAGACGACATGTGGGAAATTTACGACTACATTGTCAAAGGAAATATTGACAAAGATGAAATGTTTCGTAAAAGCAGAAAACTGGATTGCTCAATAGATTTTGAAGATATAAGATTAAGGGTAAATATTTCTTTTTCAGATGAAATACCAGTTTTTACACTTAGAATAATAAAAAATAAATTACCTAAATTTAGCGATTTAGGAGTCCCAGAAGTAGTAAGACGTATGACATTCCAGCCACAAGGGCTAATGTTAGTTACAGGAAAAACAAACTCAGGAAAAACTACAACATTAAATGCACTAATAAATGAAATAAATGAAACACAAAACAGAAAGATTTTAACGCTAGAAAGCCCTATAGAATTTAAACATACAAGCAAAAAATCTGTAATAGTTCAAAAAGAAGTAGGACAAGGGAGAGACTCTCTTAATTACCATGATGGTGTTAAGAATTCCTTAAGAGAAGACTGTGATATACTTGTTATAGGAGAGATACGTGATAGAGAAACCATGGATGCTGCAATTGAAATGGCAGAGTCAGGACATTTGGTTATTGGAACACTACATACAAAATCTTGTGCGGAAACTATCGACAGAATGATTAATTTTTATGATATAAGTGATCAAACCACTATTAAATATTTGATTTCAAGCTTATTAAAGTTAGTTATATCGCAAAGACTACTTAAAGGAACAAGTGACCAGTTGATACTTGTTCCAGAAGTAATGGTTGTAGACAATGTTATAGCAGGATGTATACGAAAGGACAAATTTAGTATATCAGAGCTACAAGATGGAATGCAAAGCAGTATAGATAAAGGTAATATCACACTAATAAATTCAATTGCCAAATTATTAGTTGAAGAGAAAATAACATTAGACCAAGCAAAAGCACAAATCGAAGAAAAAAATATAGATACATTAAACAGAACAGTAATGCAAATGAGAATACAAAGACAATAATAAGAAGGGGGGGCATAAACTGTGCCAGTATATTCCTACAGAGCGCTTACAAAGCAAGGCCTCGAGGTAAAAAACAGAGTCGAAGATACTAGTAGATTCAGCCTAATAAAAAAACTAAAAAGAAATAACCTTATGCCAATCAGCGTAGTGCAAATAAACAACAGAGGCAGAGATAAAAGAAAAAGAGGGAAGAATACAGACATTGATTCAGTCCTCAAAAAGGTAAATGCAGCTGATATTAGAGCAAAATCAGGAACAAAAAAAATAACATTAAAAGATAAAATTGGGCTTTGGGTTTCGGGAGGAGAAAGGATAAAGCCGAGAGATGTTATGGTATTTACTCAAAACTTTTACTTACTTAAAAAAGCCAATTTTAACAATATCCATGCGCTTTCAACAATTATTGATAGCACAGACAACTTGACATTCCGTGCAGTGCTTGAGGATATTTTAGCTGGTGTTGAAGCTGGTGAAAACATGTATACAACTATGGAATATTATTCTTCAATATTTCCATATATATATATTAATATAATTAAAGTTGGTGAAATGTCAGGATCTCTTACACAGTCACTGCAACAAGCTATAACATATTTAGACGAAGCTACTGCAATGACTAAAAAAATACGAAGTATATTAATACCAAATTTATTACAATTTGGTGGAATATTAATAATGCTTGTATTAGGTACATTACTTGCAATACCACAAATACAAAACGTATTTGATACAGTAGGGACAACGGAACAATTACCAGCTATTACACTTTGGTTTAAAGAATTCTTGGATGGAGTAATTGCACATTGGTATATTCCTACAATAATTATTGCTGGAATAGCCGTTGCAATTGTTTCGTATATTAGAACTCCTAAAGGAAGATATAATTTTGATTATTTTAAATACACTATGCCAGTATTTGGAAAGCTTATATATGCACTTGACTTTGAAAGACTTATAAGAGCAATATTACTTAACATTCAAAATGGAATGAGAATTCAGGACGCAATTGAAGTTAGTAAAAGCGTCACAAAAAACTACGTTATGCTATCAATGATAGAGACATCTATAAACAACATTTTAATAGGACAATCATGGATTGAACCTTTTGAAAAATCTGGGTTATCATCAACCATGATAACAGAGATGCTAAAAATAGGAATGCAAACAGACTTAGCAGAAATGATGGAAAAATTACTTGAATACATGGAGATTGACATAGAAAACATATTACAGAAGATTATGAAAGCATTGCCACAAATTGTATACTCAATAGTTGGTGTAGTATTAATTTTCTTTGTTTTAGTAGTTTTAGTACCAATGATTCAAGTATATATGGGTACATTCTTATTCTCAGCAGCAGGAGTTTAAAAAAGAATAAAAAAAGCGGGTATATTCCCGCTTTTTTGAGTTAACAAATACGCGAAAATACCATTTCCAAAGGAGGAAAAACAAATGAAAATAGGGATAGATTTAGGTGGAAGCCATATAGCAGTTGGATTAATTAGCGAGGATTATGCTATTTTAGAAAAATCAGAAGAGAACTTTTCAGCAGAAGAAAAACAAAATATAAAAGAAGTATTAATTCCAAAAATAAAAAACAATATTAATATAGTATTAAACAAGAGAAACCTAATATATAGTGATATTGAAAACATAGGAGTTGCATGCCCGGGAACTGTATTCAAAGGTGAAATAATAAAAGCAGGAAATTTAGGAATGGAGCACTATAAATTAAAAGAAGCAATTGAGAGAGAACTTGATATTGAAGTGAATGTTGAAAATGATGGAAAGTGCGCAGCTATGGCAGAAAAGAAAATAGGGGCATTAAAAGAATATGAAGATTGCATCTTTATGAACTTAGGAACCGGAATTGGAGGAGCTGTTTTCTTAGAACGGCAAAATGCTAAAAACTAAACATGGCTCAGCATTTGAATTAGGTCACATGACAATAGAAAAAGATGGAATCCAGTGTACTTGTGGAAAAAAAGGATGCTTTGAAAGATATGCTTCAATGAGAGTTCTAAAAGAAAATATAAGGAAAGAATATGGATTAGGGCAAGATACTCATAGTAGAGAATTAATGCAGATCTTAGGGAATGGCAGTTTGCTATCAAATACATTATTAGAAGAATACTTAAATAACCTAAAAATAGGAATTGCAAATTTAATCGATTTATTTGAACCAGAAGCAATTTGTATAGGGGGTAGTTTTGCATATTATGAAAACTTATTTTTAGAACCTCTTAAACAAAAAATATACGCAGAGCACGCAACATTTAATGAAAGAAAAGACATAGATATACTTACAGCAAAAATGCAAAACAACGCAGGCATCGTAGGCGCCTGCATGATAAATTAAAACACATCATTTTAAGGACGCGTCTAAAAATTATCATTATTTTAGGGACGCGTCCCTATAGTTACATTTATCAAGCAAAACGGTCAAGTTGACTTTTTTTGAGTAGTGTAGTATAATTTTACTCAGGGTTGTTACCTTTAACAAGGTAAAATAAGAGATTTATGTAATTTTAGTTATAAAAAATGTTCGGAAACTAATAAGAGATAAATTATATATAAAACAAAACTGTATTATGCCATAAAGCGTGAGAGCAAAGGCTAATATAGTTTAGTTTTTGGTGTTTATTTTTTACATAAGTTAAAAGAAAAAAGGAGATTAAAAATGAAAAAGGAGAATGAAAAGATTACACCAAGTCAAATGACTAAGACTGAGCCTAAAAGAAGAGAACCATACAAAAGACATGTGCCTTATGGAACAAAAAGAAAAACAGATGAGACTATAAAAATAGACTTCAAAAAAGAGCCACTTAAGATAATACCTTTAGGAGGTTTGCTAGAGATTGGTAAAAATATGACAGTTTTTGAGTACGAAAATGACATTATTATAGTAGACTGTGGGCTAGCATTCCCAGAGGACGATATGTTGGGAATAGATTTGGTTATACCTGATATAACATATTTAGAAAAAAACAAAGATAAAATAAGAGGATTAGTTATTACTCATGGTCATGAGGACCACATAGGAGCTATACCATATTTCTTAAAACAGTTAGACGTTCCAATTTATGCAACAAGACTAACAATTGGACTTATTGAAAACAAATTAGAAGAACACAAACTTTTAAGGAAGACAAGGCTAAAAACTGTTTTACAAGGGCAAACAATTACACTTGGAAAATTTAAAGTAGAGTTTATTAAAAGCTCTCATAGTATTCCAGATACAGTAATGCTTGGAATTCATACTCCAGTTGGAACTGTAATACATACAGGAGACTTTAAAGTTGACTATACTCCAATAGATGGAGAATTAATGGACTTTGGCAGACTTGCAGAGCTTGGCAACAAAGGTGTATTAGCGCTTATGTCAGACAGTACAAATAGTGAAAGAAAAGGATTTACGATGTCTGAAAGGACAGTAGGTGAAGTGTTTAACAGACTATTTGTAAACTGCAAAAAAAGAATAGTTGTTGCAACATTTGCTTCAAATGTGCACAGAGTTCAACAAATTGTAAATGCAGCAGTAGCTAACAATAGAAAGATAGCGATTTGTGGAAGAAGCATGCAAAAAATGATAGAAACAGCAAGAGGCTTAGGTTACATAGATGCACCAGAGAACGAGTTTATAGATATAGACATGATAAAGAATTATACAGATGAACAACTTGTAATTATTACAACTGGAAGCCAAGGAGAGACAATGTCAGCTCTAACCCGTATGGCAGCTGGAGAACATAAAAAAGTTGTTATTACTCCAAATGACTTAGTAATAATTTCAGCAAATCCTATACCAGGGAATGAAAAACTAGTATCTAAGGTTATTGATGACTTAATGAAAATAGGAGCAGAAGTAGTTTACAGTGCTTTAGCAGATGTACATGTATCAGGGCATGCTTGCCAAGAAGAACAGAAATTAATATTTGCTTTAACAAAACCAAAGTACTTTATTCCGGTTCATGGAGAATATAGACAGTTAATGGCTCATGGCGAAACTGCAAAAAAAGTAGGAGTACCAGCCGAAAATATCTTTATGATGACAAATGGCCGTGTTCTAGAAATCACAGAAAATTCTGCAAGGCTTGCTGGAACAGTGCCATTTGGAAGAATAATGGTTGACGGACTAGGAGTAGGAGATGTTGGAAACATAGTTTTAAGAGATAGACAACATTTATCTCAAGATGGTCTTATAATAGTAGTTCTTACCATGGACAGTTCTACAGGTGAAGTAGTATCAGGTCCAGATGTAATTTCAAGAGGATTTGTATATGTCCGTGAATCTGAAAACTTAATGGATGATGTAAAAAAGGTTGTAAGAGAAGAAATGGAAAAATGTGAAGAAAAACATATTACAGATTGGATGACAATTAAAACAAACTTAAAGGATACATTAAGAGATTATGTATTCCAAAAAACTAAAAGAAACCCGATGATACTGCCTATTATCATGGATGTTTAACGAAAAGCGCCAAATCTAAAACGATTTGGCGTTTCTTTTCCTTGATATTTTTAATATTTTGCTGTATAATATGAGAATCGTAAAGCAATTGTTACTGTGAGGTGAATGGATGTGGATGAAAAATTTCTAAAAAAAATAGAAGAGAATTTTTTTAAAG
Source organism: uncultured Clostridiaceae bacterium (assembly GCA_946628065.1). Classification (GTDB taxonomy): domain Bacteria; phylum Bacillota; class Clostridia; order TANB77; family CAG-508; genus UMGS1754. The sequence continues at coordinate 69,331 of CAMOWC010000003.1, forward strand.
ATGAATATTCAACTCATAAAATAAAACGGAGCAAAACTAATACCAACTGGAAACATTAATTCTACATATATGATAGAATCTGATTCAGGAAGATTTATATTGCAAAAAATAAACAAAAATGTTTTCAAAAAACCAGAAGAAATTATGCATAACATAAAAGCTGTTACAACATTTATAGAAAATAAAGTAATTAAGACAGGGGGAGATCCATCAAAAGAAGCACTACACCTAAAAAACACATTAGATGGTACTGGTTTTTATATAGATGATAGTGGCGAATACTGGAGAATGTATGACTATATAGAAGGAGCTAAAACATATAATACAATAGACAGTCCAGAGATTTTTAAAAAAGTTGGAAAAGCATTTGGAAGATTTCAGATAAGACTAATGGACTACAAATCAAATACGTTATATGAAGCAATACCAGATTTTCACAACACTCCTAAAAGATATGCAGATTTTAAGCAAGCGGTATTAACAGACAAAACTGGTAAGCTCGAAGAAGCTAACAGACAAAATGACCATCCTTTAACAAAAGCTGTATATAGGCTTTTAGCATGTGAAAATGAAATAAAAATGTTAGAAAATGGCAAAAAAATGGGATTTTTCCCAATACGAATAACTCACAATGATACTAAAATTAATAATGTAATGATTAACCAAAAAGATACTGACAAAATGTGCATAATAGATTTAGACACTGTAGGGCCAGACACCGCTTTGGCTGACTACGGAGATGCAATTCGTTCTGGAACAAATAGAGCAGGTGAAGTTGCAGAGAACCTTGAAGACGTATCAATGGACATGGAACTATTTAAGGCATACACAGAAGGATACCTAGATGAAGCACTAGTATTTGATGAAAACGGCGATTTAAATGATAACCCACAAAAAGGGCTAATTAAATCTGAGGTTGAGGCATTGCATAGAGCACCAAGGATTTTAACGCTTGAACTTTCAATGAGATTTATAGGTGATTATTTAAATGGAAACGAATATTTTAAGCCAAAACCAGGCCAGCCAGAAGACATCAATTTAAGAAGAGGACTTGTGCAACTACATTTAGCAGATGATATGGCTAATAAAGAAAAAGAAATGGAAAGCTTTATTAAAGAATATATAGAAAGAAGAAAAAACAGGCAAAACATATAAAAATGCCGGAGAGAGAGGAAATATAAAATGGATAACAAAGAATTAGCTGATTTAATTTTTCCAGATGCAAAGGACATTTCATATTATGAGGAAAAATATCCAGAAAGGAATTTACCAGAAGGAGCAATAGTAACTAGATTTGCACCAAGCCCAACAGGCTTTGTACATGTTGGTGGAATAATGCAATGTGTTATTAACAGGCAACTTACAAACCAAACGAATGGAGTATTGCTACTGAGAATTGAAGATACAGACCAAAAAAGGGAAATTGAAAACGGTATAACGCAGATTGTAAATTCCGTACATGATTTTGGGATTGACTTTGACGAGGGAATGATTAACGAAACAGAAGAAAAAGGAAATTATGGACCATACAAACAAAGCGCAAGAGGAGAAATTTATAGAGCATATGCAAAATACTTAATTACACAAGGAAGAGCTTACCCATGTTTTGCAACACCTGAAGAACTCGAAGAAATGAGGCAAAAACAAGAATCATTAAAAATAAGAACAGGATATTATGGAATTTGGGCAAAATATAGAAATTTACCTATTGAAAATGCTATAGAAAAAATAAAAAATGGAGATCCATATATTGTTAGGTTTAAATCAATGGGAAGAGAAGACAGAAAGATAAGACACCATGATGTTATCAAAGGAAACATTGATTTTCCGGAAAATGACCAAGACATTGTAATAATTAAAGCAGACGGACTTCCTACATACCACTTTGCTCATGCAGTAGACGACCATTTAATGAGAGTTACACATGTTATTCGTTCAGATGAATGGGTTTCTTCAATACCTCTGCATCTGGAATTGTTTCAAACACTTGGATTTAAAACGCCAAAATATTGCCATTATGCTCCAATATTGAAAGAAGAAGATGGAAAGAAACGAAAAATCAGCAAAAGAAAAGACCCGGAAGCGGCTGTTAGTTACTATCATGAAGAAGGTATACCAGCTGAAGCTGTTTGCGAATACTTAATGAACATTGGAAATTCAAATTTTGAAGGTTGGAGAAGGGCTAACCCAGAGGTTCCAATGTCTGAATTTAAATTTGAATTATCTAAAATGAGCACAAGTGGAGCAATTTTTGACACAGTAAAATTACTAGATGTATCTAAAAATATCATATCAAAATATACTAAAGAAGAAGTATATAATGCTACATTAGAATGGGCAAAAAGATATGATGAGGAACTGCGCCAAATGCTTGAAAGAGATAAAGACTATGCATTATCTGTTTTTGGAATAGAAAGAGGAAATGTAAAACCAAGAAAAGATATTGCAAAATGGTCAGATGTAAAAAATAGTATTATATATATGTTTGATGACAAATTTGAAAATGACGAAAGCAAATTCGAATATCAAAAAATAACAGACAAAGAAGAAATAAATAAGATACTAGAAAAATTCTTAGAGAAGTACTATAATCCATCAGATGATAAACAAACATGGTTTGACAAAATAAAAGATTTAGCAGAAGAGATGGGCTATGCAAGAGAAGTAAAAGAATATAAGCAAAGTCCAGATAAATATAAAGGTCATGTTGGAGACATTAGTACAGTGCTAAGAGTGGCATTAACAAAAAGGGCAAATACACCAGACCTTTATGAAATTATGAAAGTTATAGGAAAAGAAAGAATAGAAAAAAGATACACAGATGTTATAAAAAAGTAAAAAAAGGCAGCAGAAATGCTGCTTTTTTAAAAACATCTATTATGGGAGAATGAAAAGTATGGAGTATAATGTGGGAGACAAAGTTGAACTTAAGAAAGAACATCCATGTGGAAACAGAATATGGACAATAATGAGGATAGGAGTAGACTTTAAATTAAAATGCGAAGGATGTGCTCATGAAATAATAATTGAAAGACAAAAAGCAACAAAAATGATTAGAAGAAAGCTGTGAAAAATTGAATCCAACACTAATTTGACAACAACTTGACATAATATGCCAAAAGCGGTAAAATATATTTATAAAACGCGCAAGCGTGAGAAGAGGAGGATATCCAGGATGACAACAACGGTAGAACAAGTAAAGAAGGTTCTGGACACTATCTTTGGAGGCAAGATAAACATTGCCCAAGAGGGCAAGAGAATCTCCATTCCGAAAGAAGCGGCGGACCAACTTGAAAGAGCCAGGCTGCTAAGCTCTATCGGGCTTGGCTATGAGGACAAACGTACGGGCGCTGACACACGGTTGCCGTCTATGCGAGTGTTCGTGATCAGGTGATCTCCAACAGGGAGCGGTAATACCGCTCTCTATTATTTTATGCCTTGATTTAAACTTAAACAGTGAAGAAAAATAGGACAATAAATAAGGCGAATTTGACATAATACGTAAAATGTTGTAAAATTAAATTATCAACCGCGAAAGCGGAAAAAGGAGGAGAACTCAATGTACAGAGCAGACATCATCCGGGCTAAGATCATCGAAATGGTCGGAAGACCAATTCTGACAGTTAGTTCGGAAGAGGGACGTAAGATTTACGTTCCGTTCAGCATTGTCGAAGAACTGAAATCGCGTGGATTGCTGGAGGCGGTTGGCCTCACGAGGCAGGACACGTACGATTTGGCGTACGACAACAGCTACTTCCGCTACCAGAAGCCGGACCAGAGAATGCTTGCATTCTGGGTTGGCTGACGACCTCCTGGGGGCTAGTGCATACTGCCCCCGTTTTTTGTTGATTGACATAATATTGACAAAATGATATAATATATACATATTTCGCACTTCATGTGCATGAAAAAGGGGGAACGACATATGAAGGAATGTCGGAAACATAAGAACCAAAAGAACAAAGTGACGAAAAAGCTCAACCCCAAAACTCAGAAAACTGTGACATTAAGTGCAGAGCCAGCTACTTCAGAAAAAGAACCAGACAAATTGGACCTTTTGCTTTTTGCAACTGAATACAGAGAACTTGCAAAAGGAATAGGAGTATGCAGTGATGTACGAATAAGATGTGGCAGGGCCTTTGTGAAAGAAATAGCTCTAGAAGAAATGAGGAGATCATTCGATGAGCTATTCACAAATTACGAGAAAGTAGGGGTAAGAGTTGACACCATCAAGTGAGAACCCCCAAGGAGATAGCGCAAAGTTGCTATCTCCTTTTTTTTGACGTAAAAAAACACACGCCCAACAAAGTGGGCGTGTGTTCCTAGGAGCTACCGCAGATGGCTAACATCAGACGTCGTTGTCATCCGGGTAGAGGAGCTCCTTGGAGACCTCCGTCGCAACCTGCCGGAGCAGATTGCAAGTGTTCCTGTTCGCAGAGTAAACAACCTGGGGGTCAGCCTGTCGCCACATGCAGCATGGATGCTGGTCATAGAAGCGCTTGGCACTTTCCGGGCTGTTGAACACGAAGAAGTGCATCTGGATATTCATGTCTGCCATGAAGATATCCCTCCTAGAAAGTATTTGCTCAGAAGAGCATATAACTATTATACACTAAAATTAGCTATATGTCAAAGATGTAGCTTTCTATTTCGTCCCATACATCTTTTATATATATTTTTCTTTCAGATGAAAAAGGCAGAAAATGTATGTCGTGCATAGGATTTAGAAATTCTTGAATTTCTTTTACTATATTATCTACCTTAGTTATTGCTACTTTATCAGCCTTATTAGCTATAATAAAAAAAGGTTTATTTGTTTTTATTAAATAATCATACATAGCTTTATCATCAACAGATGGACTATGCCTAATATCAACAACTAAGATAACAACAGCAATTTGTTTTCTAGTTTGCAGATATTCCTCTATAAAATGGCCACATTTGATTTGCTCTTCTTTGGACATTTTACTATAGCCATAGCCTGGAAGATCAACAAAATGAAATTTATTATCCATATTGTAAAAATTGATTTGTCTTGTTTTACCGTGGCTCACTGCTTGTTCTTGCTAAGTTTTTCCTATTCACTAAAGCATTTATAAATGAAGACTTACCTACATTAGACCTACCAACAAGTACTATTTCTGGTAAATTTTCATTTGGATATTGCTTAGGAGACACTGCCGAAACTTCAAATTTAGGGTTATTAATTTGCATAATTTCATTCCTTTCTAATGGTATGAGCTTAATCGGGACATTTTCTAGCAAGAGGAGTGCCCACTTTGGCTTACTTTTGTATTCGACTACTGAAAAAAATATTCACTATTAACTATTCACTAAATCAGAGACGAACGAAAATAGGCAGTTTAGTGAATAATGAACAGTGAATAATTATAAATTACTTCTTAGGCTCTAATTTAGTAGCGCCACCCATGTAAGGTTGCAAAACTTTTGGAATTAAAACAGTTCCATCTTCTTGATAATTGTTTTCTAATAATGCTATAAGCATACGAGGTGGGGCAATTACAGTATTATTTAATGTGTGCGCGTAGTAATTTCCTTTTTCCCCTTTTATACGAATACCTAAACGTCTAGCTTGAGCATCTGTTAGATTAGAACAACTGCATACTTCAAAATATTTTTGTTGTCTTGGACTCCATGCTTCAACATCCAAACTTTTAGCTTTTAAGTCTGCTAAGTCACCACTGCAACATTCCAATGTGCGAACAGGGATATCTAAACTTCTAAACAACTCTACAGAATATGACCACATTTTATCATACCAATTATAGCTGTCTTCTGGTTCACAAACAACAATCATTTCTTGCTTTTCAAATTGATGGATACGGTAAACACCACGTTCTTCAATACCATGTGCACCTTTCTCTTTTCTAAAGCAAGGAGAGTATGACGTTAAAGTATATGGCAAATCTTTTTTCTGTAATATTTGATCTTTAAATTTACCAATCATAGAGTGCTCGCTAGTTCCAATTAAGAAAAGATCTTCGCCTTCTATTTTATACATCATTGCATCCATTTCTTCAAAACTCATAACACCTGTTACGACATCACTTCTAATCATAAAAGGAGGGATGCAATATGTAAAGCCTTTATTAATCATAAAATCTCTTGCATAAGTAATAACTGCAGAGTGAAGCCTTGCGATATCTCCCATAAGGTAATAGAAACCATTACCTGCAACACGTCTTGCACTATCTAAATCAATACCACAAAGGCTTTCCATTATATCTGTGTGGTATGGAATTTCGTAGTTTGGAACTTTAGGCTCTCCAAATTTTTCTATTTCTACATTTTTAGAATCATCCTCGCCAATTGGAACAGAGTCATGAATCATGTTAGGAATCTTCATCATTTTTTCTTTTATTTTATCTGAGTATTCTTGCTCTAAAACTTCATTATTTGCAAGATCATTGTTTATTTCATTCACTTGAGCTTTAATTTTCTCGGCTTCTTCTTTTTTTCCTTCACGCATTAAAGAACCAATTTGAGTACTCAGAGAATTTCTAGAATTTCTAAGTTCATCTCCTTTAAGCTTAAGCTCACGGTTTTTCTTATCAAGTTCAATAACCTCGTCAACAAGACCTAACTTATGATTTTGGAACTTCTTTTTAATATTTTCTTTAACTGCTTCAGGATTTTCCCTTACAAATTTTATATCTAGCATAAAAATTCCCCCTTTATACATGACAAAAGTTTACTACAAATTTCCTGATTTTGCAATATATATGGAATAAATTAAACAAGCAAAACATATAATAATATTTATATGGAGGGAAAAAGTGGAAGAACGATTTGTTAAAGAAAAAATATATATTGAAAAAACAGAAGACGAGAAGGACACGGAATTAATAAGAAGCGTTATTAGGACGAAAATGGAATTAGATGTTGCAAGGCAAAACTTTGAGTATGCAGAAGGAGAGCTAATTGACTACTATTCATATAAAATAAAAGCAGAACAGTCTAAGCTAGATTATTTATTAAAAAAAGTAAAAAAGAAATCTTTAGTGCTAGATATGATAAATGGAATAAAATTAAGACTTGATGAAGATCAAGCAATTTAGCATATTTGTCCATAGGTTCTCATATTAATGTAAAAAGGGGAGAGAACTTATGAACACTGAAACAGCTGTAACTTATTTAGGATGTATTATACTATTATTTGTGATTGGCAAAGTATTTATGATGCCAATAATTAAAATATTAAAACTAATAGCAAATTCTATATTAGGAGCATTACTTATTTATTGTATTAATTTTATTGGCAATTTTTTTTCATTTCATATTGGATTAAATTATATAACGGCTATAATAACAGGATTACTCGGAATTCCAGGGGCAGTTCTACTTATATTGTTGAAAATTTTTTTGTAAAAGCTAAACAATTGGGGACGTGTCTAAAAATTATATTTTAGACACGTCCCCAATTGTTTATTCAACAGTTTTAAATAACTTAACACCTGTCCCCAAAGGGGGAAAAATCCCCCTTTGGGAAACGTCCCCACTATTCAACAGTTACGGATTTAGCTAAGTTTCTTGGTTTATCAACATCTAGTCCTTTTTCTTTTGATACGTAATATGCAAGCATTTGTAGTGGTACGACAGAAAGAATAGGTGAGATAAGTGGTGATGTAGAAGGAATACTTACAATAAAATCATATTTTTTATTTGGCAATTCCAAATTTGTGACTACTATTGTTTTTGCACCCCTAGTTATTACTTCTTGTATATTGCTAATAGATTTTTCCATTAAAGCTTCGTCAGTTAATATAGAGACTACTGAAACTTGATTTTCTATTAGGGCTATTGTACCATGCTTTAGCTCACCAGATGCATATGCTTCAGAATGTATATATGATATTTCCTTTAACTTTAAAGAGCCTTCTTGAGCAACTGTATAATCTATGCCTCTTCCAATAAAGAAAACATCTCTTTCAGAGCAAATTAATTTTGCAATATTTTTTACTAAAACATTGTTATTTTTGATAACATTTTCTATCTTTTCTGGTAAAGATAAAATTTCTTGTTTCAAATCACTTATTATTTTACTTTCTGCAGAATTTAACTTCTCTGCAAAGAAAATGGCCATTAATGATAATAACACAACTTGAGATGTGTATGCTTTCGTTGATGCAACTGCAATTTCCGGACCAGCATGTGTATAAGTAAAATAATCAGCTTCTCTTGTTATTGAACTTCCAATTACATTTGAAATAGCTATTGTTTTTGCTCCTTTTGATTTCGCAAGTTTCAGTGCTGCTATTGTGTCTGCAGTTTCACCAGACTGACTTACAAAAATAGCAAGCGTTTTGTCATTTATAATTGGATCTCTATATCTAAACTCAGATGCAATATCAACATAGGTTGGGATATGACATAATTTTTCTAATAAATTCTTTGCAACAAGTCCTGCATGCATTGCAGTACCACATGCTACTATATATATTTGCGATATATTTTCTAAATCTTTTTTTGACAAATTTAATTCCTCAAATTCACATGGATTATTGTTAGATAAGTGTGCTCCTATTGTTTCACGAACGGCACGAGGTTGCTCAAATATTTCTTTTAGCATGTAATCATCAAATCCATCTTTTTCAGCACTTGAGGCATCCCATTCCATGGTTTTTATTTCCTTGGAAATAGGTTTTAAATCTTTATCATAAAAGGAAATGTTCCCTTTCTCAATTGTTGCAAATTCCAAGTCATTTAGCAAATAAAAATCTTTTGTGAATGATAATATAGCTGGAATGTCTGAGCTAACATATGTTTCACCTGAACCTTTACCTATAACCAATGGGCTGTCTTTACGAACAACTATCATTGTTTCAGGAAAGATAGAAGAAATAACTTCAATAGCAAAGCTACCTACTAAATCTTTGCAAGCTCTATTTACAGATTCTAAAAATCCTTTTTTTTCAGTGGTGTAATAATAATGAATTAAATTTGGAATAACTTCTGTATCTGTTTCAGATAAGAAATTATATCCTTTTTCACTTAAGAATTTACGCAAATCAGCATAATTTTCGATAATACCATTATGAACAACAGCAAAACTTTTGCTGTTATCTAAATGTGGATGAGAATTGATAGTAGAAGGCTTGCCATGAGTTGCCCATCTGGTGTGAGCAATACCGATGGTTCCAGACAATTTATTGATTTCTGGGATTTCTTCAAGGTTTGCAACTCTTCCTTTTACTTTAATATTTGAAATTCCATTTTTTTCAATAGTTGAAATACCTGCTGAGTCATAACCTCTATATTCCAACTTTAATAAGCCATTAACCAAAATAGGCTTGGCCTGTTTTTCCCCTGAGTATCCTACAATTCCGCACATAAATTAAATCCTCCTAAATATGTAATTGGTGCAGAATTTAAAAGGTTACATGAAATTAGCCTCTGTTATAGCATCACTGCTATTTTTTTTCTAATTTCTTTTGACAGTAACATGCCAAAAGAGTATCCGCCGAATTTTTCGATAACTCTTTTCCTCGTCAACAGTAAAAACTGTCCAGGCGCTTTAATACTAACTAACAACCCTCCTTAACAATAAATTTTTTACTTTTAAATTCATACTTTAAAGTATATTACACTAAGATTAAAAAAAATGCAAGCAAAATGATTAAAGCCCTGAAAAATGCGTCACTTGTCTTTTTTTTAGATTCATTGTATAATTAGCAACAGAGGGAAAAAACGATGTTCGATATAGAAGCTGAAATAAAAAAACTCCCAAAGAATCCAGGAGTTTATATTATGAGAGATAAAAGCGATAATGTTATCTATGTTGGAAAGGCAATATCGCTTAAAAACCGTGTTACACAATACTTTAGAAAAACGAATAAAACTGAAAGAATAAAAAGAATGGTTTCACTTATAGACCATTTCGAATATATAGTTGTAGATAATGAAGCAGAGGCTCTTGTACTAGAATGTAATTTAATTAAAAAATATAGACCTAAATTCAATGTGCTTCTCAAAGATGACAAAACATATCCATATATTAAAATAGATGTAAAATCTGACTTCCCAAATGTATTTTTAACAAGAAAAATAATAAATGACGGCTCCAAATATTTTGGACCATATGCTAATAGTGGCGCAGCAAAAGAAATGGTTAACTTTATAAAACAGAGATTTAAAATAAGACAATGTAAAAATTTTAAATCTAATACAAGAGCATGCCTAAACTACCATATTAAACGATGCCTAGCGCCATGTATGGGATATGTAACTAAAGAAGAATATAAAAAGTTAATAAATCAAGTAATCATGCTATTAGAAGGGAAGACTGAGAGCTTAACAAAACAATTATCTCAAGAAATGGAAGATGCATCAAAAACGCAGGATTATGAAAGAGCAGCGGAACTCAGAGATACGCTAATTGCAATAGATAGAGTAGAGCAAAAACAAAAAGTCTCAAATCTTTCAGAAAACAACATAGACGTAATAGGAATAAGCAAAAACGCGTTATTATGTTGTATTGAAATTTTCTTTGTGCGTGGAAGTAAAATGATAGGAAGAGAACACTATTTTTTAGACAATGTAATAGACATGACAGAAAATGAAATTTTAACAGGATTTATAAAACAATACTATATTGAAAAGCCAGATTTACCAAGCAAAATAATGTTACAACTTGAAATAGATGAAAAAGATTCAATAGAAAGATTATTAAGCGATAAAGCAGGAAGAAAAGTTGAACTTAAATCGCCACAAAAGGGTGAAAAACTTCGCTTTGTAGAAATGGCTCAAAAGAATAGTAAAATTACACTAGATAATAAACTTAAAGATAAAAGCAGTATCCTAGAAGAGCTAAAAGTGACATTAAAACTAGACAAGCTTCCAAGAAAAATAGAAATGTATGATATATCAAACATTTCTGGAGAACATATGGTGGCAGGGATGGTAGTTGCGCAAGATGGAATTATAAAGAGAAATCTATCAAGAAGATTTAGAATAAAAACCGTTTTTGAACAAGACGACCCAAGATGCATGGAAGAAGTAATAACTAGGAGACTAAAACATTCTATAGAAGAGCCAAATGGAGGCTTTGGAAAGTTACCAGATGTGATTTTTGCAGATGGTGGAATTACGCAAATGCGTGCAATAAGAAGAGCAATAGACCTATACAAAGTAGATATAAAATTATTTGGACTTGTAAAAAACGACAAACATAGAACAAGAGCAATGATAGACGAAAACAGGAAAGAAATAAAGCTTTCAGAAGAGCTTATGAATTTTGCAACTAATTTTCAAGATGAAGTTCATAAAGTAGCAATAGAATATCACAGAAAACTAAGAGATAAAGAAATGAAAAAGTCGGAATTGGACAATGTGCCAGGAATAGGAGAGGCAAAAAAGAAATTATTACTTAAGGAATTTGGAAGCGTAGAAAAAATAAAAAAATCGAAAATCGAAGATTTAATAAAAGTTAATGGCATTAATGAAAACTTAGCAAGAACAATAAAAGAAATACTTGAAAAAAGTTGAAACTTGTCTTACAACTATAGTAATATTAAAGCATATTCCAGAATATACTTAATCTAGGAGGAACTTTAAACCATGGAATATGCAAAAGAAGATATTTTAAATATAAGGTATAATGAAAAAAAAGATTGCACTGAGACAGACAAGAAAAAAGGATTCATAAGAAGGCATAGGTTTATTAGCACAGCTTTATTAGCTACCATTATTTTGATTGGAGTAAATGTGTTTTTTATTTATGAATTCTTTAATATGCTTATCCAAATTTAAAACCTTATAGAAAGTAGGAAGAATGAAAGTAGCAAACAATTGGAAAGATTATGAAATAATAGATATGGCAGATGGGCAAAAACTTGAACGCTGGGGGAAATATGTCCTTTCAAGGCCAGACCCACAAATAATATGGAAGGACAAGCTTTTCCCTGAAAAGTGGAAAAGAGCTGATGCAGTGTATCATAGAAGCAATACTGGCGGAGGAGGATGGACATATAAGACAAAACTTCCAGAAAGTTGGGACATACATTATAAAGATTTAACATTTAGAGTAAAACCAATGGGATTTAAACATACAGGGCTTTTTCCTGAGCAGGCTGTTAATTGGGATTGGATGATACAGAAAATCCGAAATGCGGGAAGAGAGATAAAAGTACTTAATTTGTTTGCATATACTGGAGGAGCAACTGTAGCTTGTAGCTATGCAGGAGCATCAGTTTGCCATGTAGATAGTTCAAAAGGAATGTGTACATGGGCAAAAGAGAACTTGCAGGTATCAGGACTTGGAAACAACCCAGTTAGATTTATTGTAGATGATGTAATTAAATTTGTCAAAAGAGAAATAAGAAGAGGCAACAAATATGATGCAATAATTATGGACCCACCATCATATGGAAGAGGGTCAAACGGGGAAGTGTGGCAGTTTGAAGGACAGATTGCAGGATTAATCGAATTATGCATGGGGGTATTAAGCGATAGACCATTATTTTTCTTAATTAATTCGTATACAACTGGAATTTCAAGCATGGTATTAGCAAATCTTTTAAAGATAAATATAAGACAAAAAGGAAATGTAGAATGTGGAGAAATAGGATTACCAATGACAAACTCCGAACTAATTTTGCCATGTGGTATTTATGGAAGATGGGAAGAATAGAATGCAAAATCTAAAAGTATTATATGAAACAAATCATGTTATAGTAATAGAAAAGCCAGTAAATGTGCCGTCTCAGGGAGACAAAACTGGAGACACAGATTGTCTAAGTTTAATAAAAGACTATTTAAAAGAAAAATACCAAAAACCTGGCAATGTTTATGTAGGGCTTGTTCACAGGCTAGATAGGCCAGTTGGAGGAGTTATGGTATTTGCCAAAACTTCAAAAGCAGCATCAAGATTAAGCGAAGCGGTACGTAATAGAGAAATAGAAAAAGAGTATTTGCTTGTTGCAGATGGTAAATTTGAAGTGGAAAATGGAGTAATGGAAGATTACTTAAAAAAAGATGAAAGAACAAATCTAAGCAAAGTTGTATCAGAGAATATTAAAGACGCAAAATATGCAAAACTAGAATATGAAGTGCTCGGCTATAGAGAGGACAATAATATATCTTTAGTTAAAGTAAAACTCCATACTGGAAGACATCACCAAATAAGAGTGCAATTTGCATCAAGAGGACATAGCCTGTATGGTGACCAAAAGTATGGAACAAGAGGAAAAAGCAAACAAATTGCTTTGTTCGCATTTAGGATTTCTTTTCCGGATCCAATAACAAAAGAAAAAATAACAATAACAAGTTTTCCAGAAGCAAATGGAACATGGAGTATGTTAAATTGTGTAACACAAGATAAGATATAAGCAAAAAAGTGTGTCAAAAGGAATGTCCTTTTGACACACTTTTTTGCAATTATTTGCAATTATATGAATATCAAAAAAATATTGCTATTTATTTAGCTATTATAAATTTCTAATTGCTGTTTGAAAAATTTATCATCTTTAGTAGTGTATAAATTTAGGTTACTGTTCCTGTTTATTATTTGTCTTACTTCCCATAAACCAATGCCAGTGTTTTTAGGTTTGCTAGATACTCCTTTTTTGTAAATTGTTTCAATATCTACATCTTTATTATTATACGTGTTTTCAATAATTAATACTTGCCTTGGAGATACTAAATCTTTTCTAATACATATATTTATTACTTTTTCACTACATTCTTTAGAAGCTTCTATTGCATTATCAAATAGAATACCTAAAATTCTTGTAAATTCATATATTTTCATGTTTATGCTTTTTAAATCTAAAGAAACATCTAAATTAACATTGATGCCATTTTCACTTGCAAGGAAATATTTATTTGAAATCAAACTATAAATTGCAGGCTCGTTTATTATAGAAGAATTAAGTATTACTAAATTATTAATCTTCTTACAATCAACTGCAATTTCATTATAATATTTTTTTAAACCAGTAATGTCATCGGCCTGAACATATCCACCAATTGTAGTAATTATATTATTGAAATCATGCTTAAAGCCACGAACATCGTCATTTAAGATAGTAAGCGACTGATTCTTTTTTTCGCATTGTTCTAATCTATCTTTTAGATACTTTATGCGCTTTGTATTAAATAGCGAATATAAAACAAAGAATAGATATATAAAAAGTATGGCAAAGTATAGTAGTGACAAATGCAAAGGGAGAATATTACAATAAACAAAAGATACATATGCTTGTGCTATAAATATAGCTATTGAAAAAATAATAACAATGATTAAAGCAAATTTTTTTATACCCATCACGAATCCTCCAAATGCTTTCAAATAAAGAAATTACAAGGCACATGCCTTCACCTAAAAAACCAGCAATAGATGAAAATATATTTTAAAACATAAATATAGTCAATTAAAAAGTAAAAAAATGTTAAAAAACAATATGTTATTTGTTTTTTGTGACGAAAACACTTTATAGAGCTAATTTTAATAAAATAATAAGAGTTAGAAAAAACGAGCAAATAGACTAATACTGCGAAATTTGGCATTATCTAAAAACTTGAAAAATTGTAATTAAAGGTTTATAATATACAATGCTTTAAAAAAAATATTATATTAGGAGGAAACTATGAAAAACAAAGTTCTTTTTGTAATATTAATATTTGCAATTCTTGCAAACATATTGATACCAACTGTATATGCAGCTGGAAGTTCAAATTTACCAAATGATGTATTAATCAGAGTAAATGGAAAAGACATAAAGAAAACAAGCAAAATTGACGAGCTGAAGAGAATGTTTGGAAATCCAACTCTAGAAACAAATTCTCCATTTGGTGGAAAAATGTATACATTTTATAATGAATCTAAAAAATATAATGTATACGTAGAAACAGACTCTAATGGTGTAATTAAAAATACAGGAGTTGTATCTGAAAATTTTAAATCAAATTCATATGAAGCATTACAAGAGCCAGAAAACAATAGCTATTATTACTATTCAATTGAAAAAGCAATAGAAGATTATAGAGATGGTAAATATGTGTATGTTGGAGTATGCGTAGAAAACTATACATGGCAAGAGGCTGAAAAGTATAGAGAAAATTACATGAAAAATCAATCTCAAAATTTATATAATTTACAGAAACATGCTATATATACTAGTAAGATGCTAGCACATCTAGAAGGAAAAAAATTCACACAAACTGTTGCTTCTGAAGAAATATTTTATATGAACGAACTACTTAAGGCTAATAAAACAACTCTATATGAAACATTATGGAACAACGACAAGTATAATTATGTGTCTCTTATTAGCGCAAGTGGATATAATGAAAGAGACTATATTAATTCATCTCTTCCAGCAAATCCAGTATCTTTGGGCGGAGTTACAGCAAAATATAATCCTAAAGGAGAAGACTATAAATATTTTATATATGACATAGGATCTACAAAATTAGATAACGGAAAGTATTTTATAGGTAGTGGCTATTATGCTGTTAATCCGGACTTTATGAATGAAAGAAAAACGGTTGCATTAACATCAGAAGAAAAAACAAAACTAGCAAACGTAGAAAAAATGGTTAAAGAATTTAAAAACTATTATGAAAAAAGTGGAAACAAAGCATACACAACAGAACCTAATGTTAAAGAATTGTCAAAAACTAAAGCTTATGGAGTAATGAATGAAGACTACCTTAAAGCAGCTGTTGCATATTTAAATTTAGCAAGAGTAGGTATTGGCTTAGAACCAGTAAAATACAGTAAAGATCTATCACACTATGCTCAAATTAAGGCTGCAACTGTAGTATACTTGAACAATTATACAGACGCAAAAGGAGTATCACATTATTTTGACAAGCCAGATTGGATGAGTCAAACAGATTACAATAATAGCATGGTAGGATCAGAAAACCTATACACGGGAGGAATCCTTGGAGGTACTGTGTTTGGAAGTGTGGAACAAGCCCTACATGATGGTTATGGTGATCCAATAACATGTGGACATAGATATAATATTCTTAATCCAACTGCAACAACAGTAGGATTAGGATACGCAGAAGGACAAGGATGCCATAAATTTACAGGATATAATGGCAAAACGCCAGAGCTAGTTGCATGGCCTGCGAACGGAATAATGCCAATGACATTAATCACTAGTGCAGGAATTGGAAATTGGACAGCTAGTTTTTCAGATGGCAAACATAGATTCACAGATAATTCTTCAGTAAGTGTTAAAAACCTAAATAGTGGAGCCGTTTGGAATATCACACAGACCAATACCAATAATACAAAGCTTTTAAGAAAAACTTCAGATTCATTTATAACATTCAGAGATGATAGCATTGCGTATGAACAAGGTGACGTCTTAGAAATAACATTGAAAAATGTTAAGTATCCAGATGGATCAATAAAAGACTATAAATATAGAACAGTATTTTATGGAGTTTCTTCGTTAGAGAAGAAAAACACTACATCAATTTCTACAGTTGGCAACAGCATAAAAGTAGAATTAGGAAAAACGAAAGACTTAAAAATTAGATTACAACCAGCGGATGCTACAAATAAATTAACATATGTAAAGTCAAGCAATTCCAGCATCGCAAGTGTAAGAGCTGACGGAATAGTTACAGGAAAAAAAGTTGGAAAGGCAACTATAACAATTAAATGTGGAGACATAACAAAACAGGTTAATGTAGAGGTTATAACAGTTCCAATCACATCTGTAAAATTAAATAAGACAACTTTAGAACTCTCACCAAAGGGAACAGCAACCCTGAAAGCTACAATTGAACCAAGCAATACTACAGATAACAAAACTGTAACATGGACATCAAGTAACACTAAAGTTGCAACTGTAGATAAAAAAGGAAATGTTACAGCACTAAGTGTTGGAACTGCAGTAATAACAGCTAAAGCAGGGACAAAAACAGCAACATGTAAAGTTACAGTAAAGAAGCAAACACAAGCATCTACACAATTGCCAGCAAATGCATATGTAGGAAATATAAATAGTGAATTAAAACAATTCTCATTAAACAAAAATGAAAAAGGGAACCATTATGTATATGGAGAAATAGTAGTAGTAGAATGGGTAAATGGAAAATCAACAGTACCAAAAGTAGCACCAAAAATGAGATTTAAGAGTACAGATGGAAAAGTAAATATGGATGTATTTGTAACAGCAACAGGAACAAACACATACTATTTTGACAGATTCATAGAGGGAATAGATACAACAAAGCAATATTATTTTGAGGTAGCATCAGGAGATAGTAGAAATGTATCAACAACAAAAACAATGAATGTATATTTCACAGCTGCAAAATTTAATAATAAATCTATAGGAATCTATAAAAATTACAAATTAATGTTAAGTGGGCAAAACATTAAGTTTGTAAAAGATACATATGTAGGAAATATAAACAGCGAATTAAAACAATTCTCATTAAACAAAAATGAAAAAGGGAACCATTATGTATATGGAGAAATAGTAGTAGTAGAATGGGTAAATGGAAAATCAACAGTACCAAAAGTAGCACCAAAAATGAGATTTAAGAGTACAGATGGAAAAGTAAATATGGATGTATTTGTAACAGCAACAGGAACAAACACATACTATTTTGACAGATTCATAGAGGGAATAGATACAACAAAGCAATATTATTTTGAGGTAGCATCAGGAGATAGTAGAAATGTATCAACAACAAAAACAATGAATGTATATTTCACAGCTGCAAAATTTAACAACAAATCAATAGGAACATATAAAAACAAGAAAATTGTACTAACAGGCACAAAGATAACATTTAAATGAGAAAATAAATGAGAAAAGGGGACGGTTCTTTTTTCTCATTTGATAAATAGGCTTAAAAAATAACTAAAGAGCAGAATCTTTAGTTATTTTTTTATGCCTTGACTCATAGTATTAAATAAAAATAATTTATAAAAAAACGTAGCGGAGCACTGTGTGCTCCATAAAAAAACACTGGAGGACTTTTTTATGGAGATTATAATGAAAAAATACAAGTATATATTTGCAAGTATGCTAATTTTAGTAGTAGGTCTTATCTGCGGTAGCCTGCTAAATGAAGATGCAAAAACATTGCAAACAAGTGGCACAGCATTAAGCAACAAATGCATAGGCTGGGGGATAAAAAGGAATGATAATCACAATCAACCAGATTTAGGAACTACAAACAAAGCCTTAATAGAAAAATATGGTGGCATTGCCATGGGAAGCAAAGACAGCAAGAATGTTTATCTTACTTTTGATATGGGTTATGAAGCAGGATATACAGCAAAAATTCTAGATACTCTAAAGGCAAACAAAGTACCAGCATGCTTTTTTATAACAGCTCATTATCTAAATACACAGCCAGATTTAGTACAAAGAATGATTGATGAAGGGCATATTGTGGGCAATCACACGGTTAATCATAAAAGTTTGCCAGCGCTTTCTGATGAAGAAGTAAAAGAAGAAATTCAAAAGCTTCATACTGCTGTGTTTGAAAAAACTGGTTATGAAATGAAATATATAAGGCCCCCAAAAGGCGAATATAGTCAAAGAGTATTAGACTTATCAAAAAAAATGGGATATACAACAGTAATGTGGAGTTTAGCTTATGATGACTGGGAGGAAAATAAGCAAGGAAGAGAAGAATATGGCAAGAAAAAAATATTGGACAATATTCATCCTGGAGCTGTAATTCTGCTACATGCAACTTCAAAAGATAATAGCAATATTTTAGACGAGTGCATTAAAGAAATAAAAAAAATGAAATATAACTTAAAATCTTTAGATGAATTTAAATAGAAAAGAGTGATATATTTGAAAAAAAACAAGAGAAAACAAATAAATCAGTTCTTAGAAATACCAAAAGAACTTTATGAAAATGAACCCAAAATTACTATTGTGCGGGTTTAACGAGATGATTGTTGAAAACTATAAAGGCGTTTTAGAATATGAAGAATTTTATATCAGAATCAATACTACAGAAGGAATAATGAATATAAACGGATTTGAATTACAATTAACGCAGCTTACAGATGAAGCAGTTAGCATTACAGGAAAAATAGAAAGTATTGACATTGAGCGAAAGGAAGAATAGGGGGTAAGGCCTTGATAATAAAAATATTATTATCTTATTTATGTGGATATATTAAAATAAAAATTGAAGGATTTTTTGTTGAAAGATTCATTAATATATGCACACAAAAAGGCATATTACTATGGAACATAAAAAGAGTAAATCAAGCTTCATTTGTAGCGAATATATCAATACACGATTTTAAAGAAATAAGACCTGTAACAAAAACTACAAAATGCAAAGTCGAAATCAAAAATAAAAGAGGATTTCCTTTTCTGCTTGAAAGATACAAAAAAAGAAAAATACTTTTACTCTTATTTATTATTCTCGCAACCGGATTGATTAGTATTTCTAACTTTATATGGAATGTTGAAATTGAGTGTGATGGTGAAATTAATAAAGAAGAAATAGAGTGTATTTTAAAACAAAATGGATTAGAAGTAGGAAGACTAAAAGGAGATATAGATACAAATAAAGTAATTCAAAGTATTAGATTTGAAAGAGAAGACATAGCATGGGCTGGTATAAAGATAAATGGAACAAATGCAGTGGTAAAACTTATAAAGGCAAAAGCTAAACCTAGTATTATTAATCAAGATGAATATTGCAATATAGTATCAGACAAAGAGGGAATAATTACAAAGATAAATGTTCAAAATGGAACGGCCACAGTAAAGATAGGAGACCTAGTGAAAAAAGGTACCACTCTTGTAAATCGGATGGCTAGAGGGTAAATACACTGGAATAAGATATGTGCATGGAACAGCAGAGATTCAAGCTAAAGTATGGTATAGCAAAAGACAAAGAGTTTATAAAAAACAAGAAGAAAAAATAAGAACAGGGAATCATGAAACGAAGTATAAAATAAAAATAAAAAATTTTGAAATAAATTTGTTCAAAACACTTTCAAAATTTAAAAACTATGATACAATAGTGGAAAGTAAAAAGTTAAAGCTTTTTTCGGATTATTACTTGCCAATCGAAATAGAAAGAATTGAGAATTTTGAAAGCGTGGTAAATGAAAAAAGCTATTCAGTAGAGGAACTTAAAGAGATTTATTTACCAATAATCGAAAAAGAAATTGAAGCAACTATACAAAATAAAAACAATATCATAAACAAGCAAATAAATATCAACGAAAAAGACAAATATATAGACATAGAAATTATTTATGAAGTAATTGAAAATATAGGCGTAGAAGAAAAAATAGTATTTTGAAAGGATGATGAACATGGAGCAAAGAAGCCTTAAGGTTTTAGATGCAGATAAGACATTTTTTACCAAGATTTCAACGACAATTAGCAAATTATTAATACCAACGAAAGTAGGAATAAATGGTCTGCTCATTTCAATGAAAAGAAATAATGTATTAAAGGCTTATGAGGCTTATACAGCAAGCAAAGATACTGAAGATGCTGCAAAAATAGAGCAAGATGCCCAGAAATACGAGGAAACATATAGCTTGTATTTAGAGTCTATTGACAAATATATAATGGATTCAGTATACAAAAAAGTAAAATCTGGAAGTGCATCACATTTTGAAAGAGATGCATTATCTAAATACTATACTGTAGTACATCTAAAAGACGAAGAATACGTAGAATATAAGCATAGAAAGCAAAAATATTTATTGGAACTAGACTATGAATCTTTATTGCTTACAGGAAAAGAAAAAATAATAGACAGATACAAAAGCTTTTACTTAACAAAGATTGAATCCCTTTATAAGGGAATACTTAAGAACTATTCAGTTCAACTCTCAGATGCACACCGTGCTAAATTCCATACAAATGAAGAAATATATGAAAAAATCTTTTCTACATTAGAAGACTATACTACTAATGTAATGCCACTAAAAATTGAAAGGAGCAAAAAAGAGCTTGATAAGCAATTGCTTGAAGATTACCAAAAATATGAAAGATTTGAAGTGGGAAAACTTGAAAAAAGAGATCAAGTAGAAAAGAAACTTGTACTACTTGCTATAAGCAGAAGCCTATTTACTCATAGTATGCCATTAGTAGTAGCAGACGAATGCTATGTAAAACTTATAAAAGAGGTAAGAAATCTAATTGTTGAAGCAGAAAGTGATAGAAAAAAAGAAGAAACATATACACTTTTATTAAATGTCATAGAAGATTACAATGTTAGACTACTTTCTGGAAAGGTATATTGGGACAAGCCAGAAGAAAAAGATGAATACAAGAAGTTTTGGACTAATTATGAAAACATAAATAAGCTAAAACAAAAAAACTATATTGAGTATATGAGACAAAAAGAAATACTTTTTGTAAGGGCTGACTTAAAGAAATTAAGAGCAAGTAAGAAAGACTACTCTAAAATAATTGATTTCTATAGGCAAAAACTTATAGAAAATGATGACATGAGAACAGTAAAGAACAAATACATAACACTAAATGGCCATTATACTAAAGCAACAAGCAAAGCATAAAAAACCCAAAAAAAGGTGGTTATCGTGGAAATAGAATTTAAAGGAATTAGGAAAAATGCAACATATTCAAAACTTGTAGAGCATGTTACATCAGTTTGTATAGAAACTGAAAGTTTAGACAACAAAAATATTGATATGAATATAATTCTTACAACTCCTGAAG
Source organism: uncultured Clostridiaceae bacterium (assembly GCA_946628065.1). Classification (GTDB taxonomy): domain Bacteria; phylum Bacillota; class Clostridia; order TANB77; family CAG-508; genus UMGS1754. The sequence continues at coordinate 91,008 of CAMOWC010000003.1, forward strand.
AGATAAGAAAAATAAACAAAAAATTTCGAGGAATAGACAAAGAAACTGATGTGCTTTCTTTTCCAATGTTTGAGCCAAAGGAAATAAGAAAAATTAAAAAAAATGGAAGCATTACACCAGAAATACTAGGGGACATTATTGTTTCTGTAGAGCAAGTGAAAAAACAAGCGGCTGAATATGGACATAGCTTTGAAAGAGAACTTGCATATATGATTGTACATGGATTCTATCATTGCTTAGGATATGACCATATGACAGAAGAAGACAAATGCAAAATGCGCAAAAAAGAAGAAGCGGTTTTATCGAAAGTTGGACTTGAAAGGAAGCAAGAAAAATGAACGAAGATAAACAGATGACCTCTAACAAAAATTTCTTTGATGCATTAAAAAATGCAGTTAATGGTATAGCGTATGGAATAAGAACGCAAACTAATATAAAAATTCAGATTGTGGCCGCTATACTAGTAATTGTTGCCGGTATAATTTTTAAATTTTCGGGGTTGGAATTTGTTCTTTTGATATTTGCATGCGGACTTGTATTTGTATCAGAAATGTTAAATACAGCGATAGAAGCAACTGTTAACTTAGTTACGGACAAATTTCATCCAATTGCCAAAGTTGCAAAAGACGTAGGAGCAGGGGCTGTACTAATTGCTTCGCTCAATGCTATAATAATTGGAGCAATTTTATTCATAGGAAAAATATTATAAAAGGAGATTTTTATGAAAGAAAAAGTTGGTGTTGAAACAATCTTAATTTTAGGAGCAATAATATTAGTAGCTATTGTTTTAATAGCTACATTAGTTGGGAATGGGAAGGCTCAAACTTTAAAAGGGGAACAAGCACCTTCACAAAGCACAAGCCTTAGCGAAGCAGTAGCGAAAGCAAACAATGCAGAGATAACAGCATTTAATTTTAAATTTACTGGATATGAAGGAAACCAAAAAGGAAAAATACTAAAAGCGCTTGTCGCAAAAGTAGATGAAGTTAACTCTACTGGTGAGAGAAAAGTGACTTTAATAGGTGCAGACAAGTTAGATGAAGAGGCAACATATAAAGTTACAACACATAAAGGAAGCGATGGATTTATAGACACTATAACAGTTGAAAAACAATAAGCTATTACTAGGGGGAGTATAAGGTGTTTAAGTCTGGTTTTGGAGCAATAATAGGGAGAGCAAATGTAGGTAAATCGACATTGATTAATAATCTTGTAGGAGAAAAGGTTGCAATTACTACAAGTAAACCTCAAACCACAAGAACAGCAATTAAGGCAATAGTAAATAACGAAAATTCCCAGATTATATTTATTGATACTCCAGGGATTCACAAACCAAAAAATAAACTTGGAGAAACTCTTAACGAAACTACGTTTCAAACACTGAATGAAGTTGACTTTATATTATTTTTAATAGAGGCAGATAGTAGCAAAATAGGAAAAGGCGATAGTATAATTCTAGAAAAATTAAAAGAAATAAATAAAAAAGTTATTCTTGTTATAAATAAAATAGACTTAATAAAAAAAGCAGATTTATTAAAATTAATCGACGAATACAAAAATACATATTCATTTGAAACTGTTGTACCAATTTCTGCTACAAGCGGGAAAGGAATAAAAGAGCTTTTAGAAGAAATCAAAAAACTGTTACCTGAAGGCCCGGCATATTATGACAAGGAAGAATATACAGATCAAACAATGAGACAATTAGCAGAAGAAATAATACGAGAAAAAACTTTAAAACTATTACAAGATGAAGTGCCACATGGTATTTATATAGAAACTGAAAAAATGAAAAAGAGAAAAACAAAAGAGAAAGAAGAAATATATGACATTGAGGCAACCATATATTGTATTAGAAAATCTCACAAAGGGATAATTATTGGAAAAGAAGGAAACATGCTAAAAAAGATAGGAAGTTATGCAAGACAAGACCTAGAAAAAATACTTGGAACAAAAGTTAATTTGCAACTATGGGTAAAAGTAAAAGAAAACTGGCAAGATGATGAACTAATTATTAAAAGATTTAAACTTGAGCAATAGGTACTAAGTGCATAATTTATACAAAACTACAAAAGATAAAAGCAAAAGGAGAGTGACATAAGAATGATTAAAAAAATGGCATGGAATACTTTTAAAAATACTGGTAACATAGATACAATGATGGAAATAATGAAGGTAGAAAATATAGAAAAAAATCTAAAGGTGGAAAACTATGGGGATAGTAAAGACGAAAGGAATTGTTATTTCAGAAAGTAATACAGGAGACTTCGACAAAATGCTTACAATATTAACCCCAGGTAATCGGGAAAATTGGGTGCTTAGCTAAAGGAGCAAGGAGACCTAAAAGCTTGCTCATGGCTCGGTAGCCAATTTTTGTGTTTTGGAGACTATATGCTATTTAAAGGCACAAACTCATATAGTATGAATTCATGCGAAACAATAGAAATGTTTTACAACTTAAGAACGGATTTAGACAAACTTACAGCAGCGTCAAACATAACAAAAATAATAGTAGATGTGACTACAGAGAATCAAAATAGTTATAAGGTGTTGCAATTATTTTTAAATACGCTTTATACAATTTCAGAAACTGAAAAAAACATAGACCTTATAAACTCAATTTTTAAATTTAGGCTTTTATCTATTATAGGGTTTAGGCCAAATATTAAGGAGTGCACAAATTGTAAAAGAACAGATAATTTATCTTATTTTAGCTTTAGGGATAACGGATTTAAGTGCGAAACTTGTGGCAAATTAGATAAAGGTGCAATACAAATGCTACCTGAGACTAAAGATGCTATTAGTTACAGTATTTTATGCCCAGCTAAAAAACTGTTTTCTTTTACAGTACCAGATCAAACCATAAAAGAATTAACAATTATATCAAAAATTTATTTAAATGAAAAGCTTGAAAGAGACTATAAATAAAGGATAAAAAGACAAGTATTATTTATACACTTGACGAAATTAAATTTAAAGATATATAATAACCATACAAACAAAATAACATAAAAGAAGTGAAGGAGGAATTTTTATGAACATAAAAATTACAGGGAGAGATATTAAAGCAACAGAGGCAATTAAAGACTATTTGGAAAGAAAAATGGATAGAGTACAAAAATATTTTGATGATGATGTAGATGTATCGCTTACAATCAAAGCTGAAGGAAACAAGCAAGTTGCTGAAATTGGAACACAAGTTAAAGGCAATATGTTTAGAGCTGTAACAGAAGATAGAGATCTATATGCATCAATAGATAAAGATGTAGATATTCTAGAAGGACAAATACGTAAATGGAAAACAAAGAGGGACAAACAAAACAAGGATGACTCAATAAAAATGCAAAATGTAATAAATAATGTTGAAAATCATTCAGTAGTTGAAAATGAAATAATAAAAACACTATACTATGAGCTAAAACCAATGCACCCAGATGATGCAAAACTAAAACTTCAAGAAAAAAGTGCAAATCAATTTTTAACATTTATAAATATAGAAACTAATAAAGTAAATGTTATATACAAATTAAAAGATGGAAGCAACTATGGACTAGTAGAACCAGAAAACTAAAGAAATTACGTCCACATAAAAAATGAAACGGCCTTTTTAGGGGCCGCTTTTTTTGAACCAGTTGGTTCATCACTTTTGGAGGATGTACACGTAATACTCAGGTCCAACCTGCCGTGCACCAAGTTCCTCAAGTACATGCCTCGAAGCTTTGTTGCTGCGCTTTACTGCAAAGTTCAGCGCAGTATAATTGGTGCTTGTTGCAAGATACCTCATGACTACTTTCGTAGCTTCAGTGCAGTACCCAAGCCCACGCCATTTTTCGCCTATGAAGGCGCATACCTCTAAGGTAAGAGAGCTATTCCGATAGGCCATGATAACTCCAACCATCTGTTTTGTTTCAGCATTGCAAATGGCAAAGTAGAAATCATTGATGAAATCTACCTTGGAGTAATTGTCTATCAGCTCAGCAGCTTCATCTAGGGTATGGGGGTAACAGTATGGTACATACCTTTTTACCCCTGGATCATGGGCAACGGAGTAAAACTGCTCTGTATCAGAGACAAGGAAATTCCGAAGCATGAGCTTTCCAGACCAAATGTACATATGGATTCCTCCTTGAAATGTTATGTAAATATTATACCACAAAAAACAAACAATGTAAAACACGCTAAATAAATAGAAAAGTAGCATTTTTATTTGAGCAGGCTCAAGTAAAAATGCTACTTTAATGATTAATAAGAAAGACTTAACTATCTACCAATCATTTGACTTTCAGCTTGTTGGATAAGTTTTTTTACCATGTTTCCACCTATTCTACCAGCATCTCTTGCAGATATATTACCATTGTAACCGTTTTTTAGGTTAACACCAACTTCGCTAGCTACTTCATATTTGAACTTGTCTAAAGAATCCATAGCTTCTGGAACTAATTTTCTGTTACTATTTGTGTTTGACATTACTTTTCACCTCCTAAGTAAAGCTAAATTAACTAATCGAAAAAACTGATTCGTTTTTTCACTATATATAGTGTGTAAAATATTAAAAAATAAACTAGAAATTTTTGGCTTAAAATTGATGATTAAAATTTTAATTGACAGTTAAAATAATTAATGATAAAGTTTATTTTGAAAAAATATATATTATAATTATAATAAGGAGAAAAAAAGAAAAAAGCTATGTATAAATTAATAGCTATAGATTTAGATGGAACGTTACTAAATTCATATGGCGAAATAACAAAAGAAAATGAGGAAGCAATAACAAAAGCAAAAAAAGCAGGTGCCAAAATTGTTTTAACATCAGGAAGAACGAATAGTGCCATAGATAATTTTGCATATAGTATTGGCGCAGACGAATATATGATATCGGGAAATGGTGCTGCAATATATGATTTGCAAAAAAAGAAAACGATATTCAATAATTATTTAAAAAAAGAAAAAGTGCTAGAAGTGGTAAAAATATGTGAAGAAAATAGTATGTACTATAATGTGTATACTGAAAAAAGTGTAATAACAAAATCGCTAAACTTTAACACTCTGTATTATTACAGTGAAAACCAAAAAAAACCTCAAGAAAAATGGACACACATTACTATTGTGGATAATGTAAATGAATATATAGAAAAGCTTAATGACGAAAGCTTCTTAAAAGTTACAGTATGCGACGGGGATAAATCAATTTTCCAAAGAATACTAGCAATTTTAAAAAAAGATGAAACAATAGATATATTAGAAGTTTCTCATATGTCAAGAAAAATTGTAAAATCACAAGGTGAGGAAATTCCTCTAGAATATTATTATACAGAAATTACAAATAAAGATGTGAGTAAATGGAATGCTATAGAAGTTTTACTTAAATTATTAAATATTGACGCAAAAGATGTGATGGCAATTGGAGATAATATAAATGACAAGGAAATGCTTGAAAATGCTGGACTTGGCATTGCCATGGGAAACAGCGACCCAATTATAAAAGAAATTGCAGACGAAATAACATTAAATAATGATGAAAGCGGAGTAGGAGTTGCAATTAACAAATTTTTAAATAATTAATAAATAGTAGGAGGAGCAAATATGTTAAACGAAGAGGTAAAATTAAAGAATCAAATTTGGAATCTTGAAAGAAAAAGGTCTTCGTATGAAGCTTTAAAAGGAAACTTGAATGCAACTGTTGCAGAGCTAAGAAATGCAATAGGTAGCATTGTATCTGCAGATGGAAATGTAAATGGAGGAGTTTCTGGCACTGCAAGAACAAAAGCATTAAAAAATAATAATGATGTAAAAGCTTCGATTGAATCAAAAATTGCCAAGATTACAGGTACGCATATTCCAACAATTGATGCAAAATTGAAGAACATAAATTGGGAATTAAATGATCTAAAACGAAAATTGAAAAATTTAGAGAATGATACGAAACTACTGAAATAAAAGGATGTGAAAATATGTTAAGATTTGACCCAAACACTTCTAGGCAAGCGATGGCAAATATAAATAAAGCCAAAAACAGTTTAAATTCAGCAAAAGGGAAAAGAGGGAGTATACCAAGTGACTATTCCCTTGCTGGAGATTTAAATGCAATTTATTCAGGAATAGAAAGTGATTTAAGACTTTTAGATGAGGCCAATTCAGTTATAGGAGCAAATGTTCAAAGAAACAACCAAGCAGAAGGGGCAAATGAGAAGCTTATAGCAGAAATGATGAGAAGGACTAACTTTGTAGGACACATAGCAAGTACAGCAAGAGGAGTGCCTATTGCGCAGTCAAGGACAGGAAATAGTAGATTAAGTTGGAGTATATACAATTCGACACAACAACAGATAAGAGATGAGTATTCTGATGTAATACAGAGATTATATTGGACTGGAAAACTAAGTGATACTACCAGCGACAGAGAAATTATTAATGTTTTAGGAATAAGTCACCCTAATAGTGCATATGGTTCAGAAAGCGACGAAAACAAAAGAATTAGTTGCGGACAGGGATTATTTACAAGTTTAAGAACAGATAGATTTACATGTGCGATGGCATATAGCATGGCTGGAGAAGCTTGGCAATATGCGGTAAGAAGCCATGTTGATAATGGTACTCCACTACCAACGGCAATGGTGCATGTGGATGATATAGTATATCAGAATTCAGATTCGGGATTTAGTCCATTATCACTAGGCGAAGTGCCAGGAGCAAACACTAATAGCGATCCTTCAAAATCAGACCAAACCTATTTAGATACAACAAGTGCATGCGTGAATGGAGCAATAGCAGCAGAAACGGACCAATTATTTATTCGCTCTATACAGCCTGATGGTGCTTCTAGGGTTGACGAAAGATCAGAAAATCTGTTACCTGTGTATGACAGACTCGCTGAAATGGACTCTGAAGAACTTGCTGGATGTGGTATTACAACAAGAGAAGGAGTAGCAGTAATAGATGTTGAACATTCTAGCGAAACAACGTTTACAAGCAGTAGGACGGGATTTGTAAGAACAGATAATATATACATTATTACATATGAGAACGCTGAAACCGGAGAACAATATAGTGTAGAACATGAGATATGCGAAGTTGATTCTACACATACAAATTTGAACAATGGAAGTCAAACTCGTGGAGATGAACCTTTATATGTGACGGAAATGTCACTTGTGTGGCTGAAAAACAAAAAAGACATGTATGATGAAGCACACCGCATAAATTAAGACTGCTTAAAAAATAATTTTGTACAGTGGAGGCGATACTATGCTAAAATTTAATGGAAACACCTCTAGGCAAGCAATGGCAAATATAAATAAAGCCAAAAACAGTTTAAATTCAGCAAAAGGAAAAAGAGGGAGTATACCAAGTGACTATTCCCTTGCTGGAGATTTAAATGCAATTTATTCAGGAATAGAAAGTGATTTAAGACTTTTAGATGAGGCCAATTCAGCTATAGGAGCAAATGTGCAAAGAAACAACCAAGCAGAAGGGGCAAACGAGAAGCTTATAGCAGAAATGATGAGAGGAACTAACTTTGTAGGACATATAGCAAGCCTAAACGGGGCTCCAACGCTTGCAAACAGAAATGGAAGAGGCAAGAAAAAAATTACAGGAACAGACCGATGCTATTACTATTCTGTAAATGAGGGTTCTAATCAAAGAAACTATGACAGTTCAGTATTTGTTTTCGGAAGCGGAACAGGAGGAGAAGTAAACGATTATATAGGAAGTATTCAGAAAATAGTGGAATCTTCAGATGCTTATGGTGAAGTAATAGGGGTGGACGGGTCATCCGGCAGTAAACTTGAATTTTCTATAAAACTTGCAGAAGAACTTGTAAAGTACAGAAATGGAGTAGACATGGTTGCATATAGTGGAAGTGGAGAGTTGGAGTTTGCGGCGGCCATACTCACAATACAACAAGGGGGGAAAATAAATAGCTACACATCACTTGATTCGACTGGAAGATTACTAGGAATGAAAGTCCCAAATGGAAATACTAATGTAGATGGCTCAACTAAATCTGCATGCATCGCAACAGATGCCGCAGCAGCATATGCTTGGATGGCTTCAAAAGGTACTAATGTTAATTTGGTGAATTCTAATAGCGGAAACAACAATCATATTAGATTTACGCAAAATGATACATGCGCAATACAAGAAACGCTTGGAAATTTTACAAACGAAACAGATGAGAATTCATTTGACTTTCAAGCAGGTGCAACAGATGAAGGACGGAAGAAAATTAAATGGTGCCGCTGTTCAGACTAGACCAACGATTATACAAGATGAAGAAGAGGGAACAGTTACAGTAACTATGGGTGGATTTGACAATAGACGGAAATAACGGTGTAATGGCTGAATACACTGCGCCAATTCCAGTAGACGGAGACATTGTGCATGAGTGGGACTATACAATAACACTAAGATACAATGGCCAAGAAGATATACAAACGGGGACAGCTTATGTTGAAGAAAGTGGCTCGCTAAGGTACGTGAATGACCAAAGCACTCCAGAACAAACTGGAGGAACTGTTAAAGTAACAAGAATAGATACTTTAACTCCGGTAACACATGGTGAATTATCTATGCATTTCTATAACAATTATGATGAGCTAAAATAAAAAACGGCGAATTATTTAGTAATACTATTGTAATATTACAAAAATATTACAATAGTATTATTTTTGTATTACATAAGAGATATTTCATTGTTTTTAAATGTTTTTTGATGTAAAATTATAAAAGACAATGGTATTTTTAAAGGTAAAAAAGGGAGGAATAAAAAATGGCAACAAACCCAATGCAAAGGAAAGCAAGAAATTCATTTTTATTAGGAATGCTTGTAATGTTATTAATTTCAGGTATTATAATAGGTGGACTTGCATTTTTGCTTATAACGGAGAAAAAAGAAAATGATAAAAAAGAAAAGAGCTTAGTAGAGGTATGCGTGCTAAATAAAGATATAAAATCTGGTAACAGTGTAAGCATAGAAGATTTAATGACTGAAACAAAAATAATAGGTGGGCAAGCAACAAGCTCATTAGTATCGGCAGATGCAATGTTCGTACCAGAAAATGCAGCAACACAAGCAGATTTATTGTCGGCTGTTGCAAAGATAAACTTAAAATCAGGAACAATATTAACTACAGATATGATATCAAATGAAGAAAATACTGTTTATGATGATACAAGACTTCAAGAATACAATATGCTTTCGCTACCAGTAAAATTAAACGTAGATGATTATATAGACATAAGATTAACATTGCCTAATGGACTTGAATACATAGTACTTTCAAAAAAGAGAGTCCTTGAGATAATGGAAAACACTATTTGGTTAAGATTATCACAAGATGAAATACTAACAATGAGCAATGCAATTGTTGAAGCATACACAATTACAGGATCAAAACTTTCAGCTGACCTATATATAGAACCAGGATTGCAAAAAGCTGCAGTTCCAACGTATGCTGTAAGCCAGGCTGTATTAAAATTAATTGAAAATGACCCTAATATTAGACAAGCAGCAAAAACAGAATTGTTTAATAGATATACACAAGCACAGGTAAACCAAAGACAAAATCAAATTAATAGTGTTCTAGAAGACTATGCAGGACAAGCACAAACAAACATTGAAACAAAATTTAAAGAAGAAGAGGAAACTAGAGCAAAATTAAGAGAAAAATACATAGAACAGCTAAATTCACCGACTACAGTTCAATATTAGATAAAATAGGAGGAAGCTAGTGAGAAAGATTGGATTTATTGGAGCTTTTGATAAAACAGATATGCTTATCCAATTAGCAAAAATCCTAACAGAAGCAGGCAAAAGAACAATAATAATAGATGCAACTACAAACCAAAAAGCAAAATATGTTGTTCCTGTTATTAACCCTACAAGAACATATTTAACTGAATTTGAAGGGTTTGACGTTGCTGTTGGGTTTCAAGACTTCGAAGGAATGAAATACTATATTGGAATAGAAAAACAAGATGAACTAGAGTATGACATCGCTTTAATTGATATAGATAATAAAGAAATGTTCGACAACTTTGGACTAAAGGATGCATATTTAAATTACTTTGTAACTTCATTTGACTTATTCTCACTAAAAAGAGGATTAGAAATCATTAGTGGATTTGATATGCAAATATTCCTAAAGAAGATTCTGTTTTCAAGAGAGATGTCAAGAGAAGAAGATGATTACTTAAATTTCATATCTAGGAATTACCCTATAGAATGGGATGAAGAAAAAATATACTTTCCACTTGAACTTGGAGACCAAAGTGCAATAATTGAAGGGCAGAGGACCTCAAAAGTTAAATTTAAAAATTTATCAGGACAGTATAAAGATGGACTTTTAACTGTATCAGAACAGATTTTGGATGACGTAAATGCGGGTGATATAAAACGTATTATTCGTAACATAGAAAAAGGAGTATAGAAATGGCAATAATATCTTTTTGGAGTAATGGTAAAGAAGAGACAGCAAAAACACTTTCAGTTTCTGCTATTGCAACATATATGGCCATAGAACGCAACTTTAAAATTCTAGCATTATCTACAAACTATAATGATAATACTCTTGAAAATTGCTACTGGGAGCAACAAGTGGCTGATGTGCGTAGACATGTTGTTGGCCTCGGCACTGGAATTGAGGAGCTAGCCAAAGCAATAGTGAGCCATAAATCATCTCCTGAAGTAGTAACAAACTATACAAAGACAGTATTTAAAAATAGATTAGAAGTTTTGCCAAGCATAAAAACAATAAATTATCAAGAATATGATTCGCTAAGGGCAGTTTATCCAGATATTTTAAGAACTGCAAACCAATATTATGATTTAATATTTGTTGACTTAAATAAAGGAATAGACAATGCAAATATCAGAGAAGTGCTAGAAATGTCAGATCTTGTTGTTGTTAACTTAACACAACGATTAAGTATCATAAATGACTACATAGATTTAAAAATGTCTGACCCACTTTTTAGAAGAGGCAATATAATCACATTAATAGGCAGATATGATAAATTCTCTAAATACAACAGCAAAAATATAGCAAGATATCTTAAAGAAAAAAATGTATGCACAGTTCCATATAGCACATTGTTTTTTGAAGCGGCTAATGAAGGAAAGGTTGCAGATTTCTTCTTAAGATTTAGGAACGTAGATGAAAACGATAGAAATGCAACATTTATTAACGAAGTGAAAAAAACAACAGAAAATATAATATATAGTTTACAAGAACAACAAATGAGAAAATAAATTTAATGGAAGGAGCCTCATCTAATGGAAATCACAAACGTATTACTAATGATTATAGTGCTAGTCTCGGCAGCAGTACTTGTTATATATTTCTTAAACAAAAGAAAAACACAAGTAATAGACGATGAAGTAAAAGAAATAGACGACAAAACATTTACATTAGAGAAAATGACCGAATTTGTAAAAAGAAGATTAGACGAAATCACGAAAGTAAATTTATATGATATTGGCCTTTCTGAAGAGGAACTAAAAAGAAGAAAAAACAAAAAGTACGAACTAAAAAAAGCATTGAAAGGTTGTACATATGGGGACGTAAACGACAAAAAATATGTTAAGGAAATTATCTATGACTTATTAGTAAAGGAATATGGCGTAAATGAAATAAACGTTTCTAAGGCAATACCTTTTGATTTACCATCTTTATTAACTGCACAAGATAAATTTGATATATTAATCTATACATACAAAAAAGAATTCGGCTATGAAGCTCTTACGCAAATGATAAAAAAATACAATTTAGCTGTATTGAAATATGTAGCAGGGGAAACAAAACCTTCATATGTAATTACTTCTGATGAAATTAGTGATATATATGAAAAAGAAGCACTGTTACTTAATTTCACAGATAAGGTTAACATAGTAGTTCAAAGAATATACCAACATTACAAGGGATATAGCAGTATAGATGAAGTTAGAGATATGAACATAGACGGTGTATCTGGCGGTGTATCTGGATTACCTGAAAGCTTTTTAAGCCAAGTAGCACAGACAGATGGTGATTATTTAGGCCAAGTAATGGAACGCAAAGTACCAAGAGCTTGTGACAGCATTTGGATATTCTTTCAAGGTAAATCAATACGTTTGGAATTCTTATCATTTGGAACAGAAAGCGAGCTAAAAAGGGTATGTCAGAATATTTATAAATACAACAATCCAGGACAATTATCAGATACAAATGGTTATAAAATCAATGAGATGAAGGATGGATCTCGTGTCGTTGTTGTAAGACCAAGTATGGCTGAAACATGGGCATTTTTTGTAAGAAAATTCGACGTAAAAAGAGCAACACTTGAACAGTTGATTACACTTCCTGGGGCAGACAAAGCAATTTCTCTTTTAAAATTCTTAGTAAAAGGAGCAAGAATAGTTGCAGTAACTGGTGAGCAGGGTTCTGGTAAAACAACTTTGCTTATGGCAATGATTGAAAACATATATGAAACAATGAACATAAGAGTTCAAGAAACTGCATTCGAGCTTCACTTAAGAAAAATATATCCAACAAGAAATATCCTTACATTCCGCGAGACCGAAACAATTAGCGGACAAGAGGGATTGGATGTACAGAAAAAGACTGACGGTTCTGTAAACATCATCGGTGAGGTCGCAACAGACCCTGTTGCATCTTGGATGATTCAGGCAGCACAGGTTGCATCAAAATTCACATTATTTACACACCATGCTAAAACATTTCCAAACTTAGTAACAGCACTTAGAAACTCAATGCTTCGTACAGGTGTATTCTCAAATGAAAAAACGGCAGAGGAACAGGTTGTACAAGTACTGAACTTCAATGTGCATATGGTAAAAGACTTTAGAGGAAGAAGATATATTGAAAGAGTCACTGAATGTATACCTGTTGAATCTAAAAACGAATATACATTTGACCATAGAAAAGAAAAAACATTAGAAGGTAAACTTGATAAATTTATTGATAATGCAACAAATTATTTTACAAAGATTACAGATCAAGAGTTATACCAATACAGAAATATAATGGAATTTGTTGATGGTGAATATGTACTTACAAATAAAATAACAGATTATAATATAAATGAAATGAGAAACAACATGGATGATACTGATGTTGAGGAATTTGATCGTTTCGTTGAGGAAAACTGGGGAAAAGTTAATATAAAGTCTAACAGAATAATAGAAGAAAAAAAAGAAACAAATGAAGAGGCGCAAAAGTCAAGAAGGGGAAGAAAACCTAAGACGCTTTAAACTTGCAGGAGGTGAGAAACCTAAATGTCAGAACAAGCAATAATGTACATGATGCTTGTATCAGGAGGATTGTTCTTAGCAGTAATAGTTGCATACATGATACTTAATAAACGTAACAATAAATCAGATGCAAAGTACATAAGACAACTAAGAGAAGGTACAAAAGAGAAAAGCTTTTCGATGGAAATGCTTTACCAAAAAATGTATGTATATTTTGTAAAGATTCCTGGAATAAAAAGATACACAATGAAGCTTAGAAGAAGGCTTGAAATAATAAACATTGACGATGAATACCTTATACGAAAACAATCAGCCAAAATTATGTTTTTCTCGCTACTATTGCTGATACCTGTTACAACACTGCTTATACTTGCAACAAAAGATGATTTGTTTTTACTATCTATATTAATAGTATTCGAACTATTACTTATTGAAACAGTTATGGAAGGACTTGTAGATAAGGTAGACAATAAACTATTAAGACAACAAATTGACTTTTTTGCCGAGATGAGACACGCATATCATGAAACAAACATGGTTGAGGAAGCTATTTATGAAGTCGCACAAAATGATGAGCTTGAAGTTTCGAGGCAAGCAGAAAAAATATATGAAATATTAATTTCAGATGATCCAGAATCAGAACTTGAGAAATATTATGACATTGCACCAAACGCGTATTTAAAAGAATTTGCAGGGGTTTCATACCTAACAAAAGAGTTTGGAGATAGAAAAATTGACAAAGGGTCTTTATATTTAAAAAATGTTAATAATATTACACAGGAAATGCAACTAGAAATATTAAAAAGAGATAAGCTAGATTACGTATTTCAGAGTTTGTCAATAATTGCTGCACTACCAGTAGTATGTATACAACCTATAAAAAATTGGGCTTTATCACAGTTTTCATTTACAGATAGTTTTTATAATGGAAAACTAGGCCTAATTGTACAAATACTAATAATAATGATTACTTTTGTATGCTATATACTAATAAGAAAATTGAAAGACAATGGAACAAGTAAAAGCAATGTAAATACTGAGAATCCGTGGCAAAATAAAGTATACAAAAATATAATAGGTAAAAAAATAATTGATGTATTTCTACCTAAAAAAGGAACAAAAGAATACAGAAAAACAACAGAATTATTAAAACAATCAGCTTCAAAGCTTAAAATGGAATGGTTATATGTAAACAAAGTATGTATTACAATTTTAGTCTTTATTGTTTCATTAACTTTGTTTAATCAAATGCATAAAATTGCAATTGATATGGTCTACACAGAACCAACAACTGACTTAGACATTATAGGTCAAATGTCAGATAGCAACAGAAAAAAGGGAATGGAAATTACTGAGCAAGACAATACATTCTTAGACAGATTTAAGGGAAAACCTAAAACTACTCTTTTAGAAATTAGAGCAGCTGTTCAACGTTCAGAATATTACGAAAAAGCAACAGACGAAGAAATTGATAAAGGGGCAAAGAGAATATATGACAAACTACAAATAGTAAATAGCGAGCAAATGCAATGGTTTGAATTGCTTATATCACTTGCATTTGCAGCTATTGGATATTATTCTCCGGGTTGGCTACTTATTTTCCAGAAAAAGATGAGACAATTAGAAATGGAAAACGAGGTAATGCAATTCCAAACAATAATTTTAATGCTTATGAAAATTGAAAGGGTAAATGTTGAAATTATATTAGAGTGGATAGAAAGGTATTCAAACATATTTAGGGAACCAATAACTAAATGTGTAAATAACTACGAAGCTGGTGCTTGGGAAGCTTTGGAAGAATTGAAAAATGATGTATCATATTTGCAATTTGTAAGAATAGTTGAAAGCTTACAAGCAGCTGTAGAAAAAATACCAATTCAAGATGCTTTTGACGAGCTAGATACAGAAAGAGCATATTACCAAGATAAAAGGAAAGACTCTAATGAAAGACTAATTTCAAAAAAAGGATTAATTGGAAAAGCAATAGGATTTACTCCGATGGTAGTACTGTTTGTAGGATATTTAATTGTGCCATTGGTTGTAATTGGTATGCTTAGTATGACAAGTTCATTCTCAACGATGTCTGGAATGGTATAATTGAGGAGGGAAAGATGGAAAACGCATCAAAAGCATTGATAATGGCAGCTGGTGTATTCCTTGCAATGCTAGTACTTGGATCATTAATATTTATGTGGAGAACAGTAGGAGGATATACTTCTGAAATAGAAGGGAAAAAAAAGACTGAACAAATTACTTCGTTTAATAAGCAATATGAAAGTTACCTTGGAAGAATACTTAGAGGCAATGATATATCAAGTATTATAAATAGAACAAGAAACAACAATACAAAAGACACACCAAACAAAGTAGTATGGGAGTTTATATTATCAGATAGTGTAGAACTTGATAGTACTATAATTCTTCCAGCAGGTGTATATTCGGAAACACAAAATATTAATCATTACAATAATATGATTAAAGATCCTGTAAAAGCAGATGAATTTACACAATTATATTTTGTATGTACTAAAATTGAATATAATTCTGAAACAGGATACGTAAATAAAATAACTTTTTTACAAAAAGGAATTAAACAAATTTCGTAGCTAAAAAACAAGGAGGAATAACATGGAGAATGCTTCAAAGGCATTGATAATGGCAGGTGGAGTCCTAGTTGCAGTTATGATTTTGACAATGGGGGTATATTTATTTCAAGCTATTGGAAGCTTTTCCCAAACATATGACGAAAGGCTACAACAAGAAAACACAAATACTTTTAATAGCAAATTTGAACAATACATAAGAGAGATAAATGCTCAAGAAATGGTAACTCTAATTAATCTTGCAATTCAAACAAATGAAGCAGATGCAACAAAAGAAATAAAAATATATATAGGTAATATCAATGCACTTGCCAGCCTATATGGAGTAGATAGAATAAATAATCCAGAAGATTACCACCAAAAACTTATAGAAATAATGGAAAATGAAAAGAAATATAAGTTTGTTTCTATAGATTACGACCAAACAGGATGTGTAAGCACAATGAAATTTAAAGAATAAAGAAAAAAATATTGCATAGTTTGTAAAAAAACTGTATAATAAAGGAGATAAAAATTGAAAAAAACGCTACTTGTTATTTTAGCATTATTTATCATTATTTTAGCAACACTTGCAATGCTTCTTATAAATGTGCGAAGCAACAACAAAATGCTACAGCAAGAAAATGCAGAATATGAACATTACCTAGGAAAAGAAATTTACGGGACAGAGCTAGTCACACTTATAAACAAAGCAATAGACAACAACAAAAAATATGAAGTTGCAAAAGACAAAGATGGCTTTTATATAGAAAATGATACAAATAGTGTTTTAATAAGTATTCAATTTCAAAATTCAGAAGAAATATACAAAATGGAAAAGATATTTAGTTTAGGAACAAATCAATTTATCGACTTATTTAACAATTGTATTTTTAAAAGCGAAGATATAAAATATCATAAGCAAACAGGAAAAATTGCATCAATTGTTTTTAAACAAGTAGTAGAATAACAAAAGATTTTAATGTTTAGATTATAAAAATAATCTACTTAAATAAAAAATTCAAAGGAGGAAAAATTTATGGAAAATGCATCAAAAGCATTAATCATAGCAGGAGCTGTTTTAATAGCTATTCTTTTAATTGCATTTGGTATGGTAATGATAAATGCAGCTCAAACACCAATTGATGAAGCTACAAGTGGAATAGGAGGACAAGGAGTTCAAGTTTTTAATAGACAATTTGATATATATGCAGGAGGAAGAGTAAGCGGATCTAACGTAAAATCATTATTGTCAGCTTTAAATACAAATAATACTACTTCATCTCACATAATTAATGTCACATTTACACCTAAAAGTGGAACAGGAATTACTGCACAATCATCTGGCATAGCAGCACAAATACAAAATGTAATAAATACAAAAAGCTATTCAGTATCATTCCCAACCTATGATAATGATGGTTACATAAGCGCTTGTGTAATCAAAGAACTATAGAATAAAGAAGGAGAATAACTTATGGAGAATGCAGTAGATGCTCTTAAAATGGCGTTTGCAGCCTTCGTGTTTGTTATTGCTATTGTTTTAGCATTTACTGCGTTTTCACAAGCAAGAGAGGTTGCAGACATAGTTCTTTATACTAGTGATAGAACTAATTATGATGAGCAAATTGAAGGAAATGCAGATGGGGATTTAAGAACTGTTGGAATAGAAACAGTAATATCTTCTGTAAAAAGATACCGTATTGAAAATGAGGATTATAGTGTTGTAATTAAAGACAAGAATGGCGACATAATGCTAAAATTTGACTTAACAGAAGATTCAGATAGCGGTATTCCACAAGATGAACAAATAGAAAAACTAATGAATGGGTTAGCAAAGCTTCAAAGCCTTAGCGATAGCGCATCAGGCAATGAACTAAGATTTACAGAAAGCTTTAGCACATCAAGAATTAAACGGAACCGTATGGGCATTAAATGATGTGAATTATGATACAATGACTACTAACTCAAAAAATACAGAAATAAAAGTTGAAATTACATACCAACTAATCAATTAAAATTTAAGGAGGAAACTTAAATGAGTGATACTTTAATAACAATTATAGCTATATTTCTAGCTGCAGTTTTGATGTTTGTTTTTCCGCTTATGTCTGTTTCAGAAAGAAATGATGATATTGCAGAACTTGCTGTTCAATCTGCTACAACAGAATTTATAAATAAAGCAAGAACAACAGGAGCAATTACATCAGATGATTATTATGGATTTGTACAAAAAATAAGTTCTACTGGAAATAGCTTTGACGTAGATGTAGAATTAAAAATATTAGACAAAAACTTAAGTTCTAAAGTCGGACAGGCAAATGCACAAAAAATTGGTGAAAATGTATATTATTCAAAATACACATCACAGATGGAAGACGACTTAAGAAATAGTGGAAAATGTGTTTTAAAAGAAGGAGACATTATTTCAGTTACCGTAAAGAACACAAACCAAACAATAGCTCAAATGCTTAAAAACTTCTTCTATAGTGTAACAGGAAATGACACATATCAAATTGCCGCAAGTGGTACTGCAATGGTTACTGCTAATGGCAGATAAATATAATGTAACCTAGGAATCGGAGGTCAGAGGTAGGAATTTGTTTACTCTTTAAATTCCGACTTCTGACGTCCGATTTCTGCATTTAATATACAAAAGTTGATTTATAAGTAGGTGAAAAAATGAAAATACAAAACCTAGCGATTATATTTGCATTAATTATTATACCAGTATCTTTAATTCTAGGCTATTATGTTAGAACTGAAATAGATACTCTTAAGTTACAAGCAAATTATGATGAAACACTTATTACTTCTGCAAGTGATGCAATGAAAGCATATCAAATAAATACTGCAAATAATAGTTTTGCAATACTCTCAGCTTCTCAAAAAAGAGATATTGAGGCAGCAATAAATACATTTATGAATAGTTTTGCTACAGGACTTGGAATTGGGGGATATGGAGAAGATTTTGTAAAAGCCTACGTACCTGCAATTATTTTTACTCTATATGATGGATATTATATTTATGCACCAACAATAAATAATAGCGACAGTAATAAAAAAATAGAACATGTATTAAAGCCATTTTTTGCTTATACAGCACACTATAGAAGCAATTCAAATAATAGCAGTTCAGACTATTTTGATGTGCAGATAAGCTACACATTAGATAATTACATTACAGTAATAGGAACAATAGGTAGTAACTTTGTATATAACTCCGGATTTTTAGTTAACAATAGCTCAATTTCTTATGATGAAGAAGATTTAAAAGAAAACTTATATATTGTAAATAAAGATGGAAACGAATCATATAAAGAATATAGGTATATTTATTTAAACGGAAGTGAAAAATATTATTATGACCCAGATGCAGATGGCTCTGAAGACCAAACATATTTCGATAAAACAGGAATTGTAAGGCACTGGTTTATGCATAGAAAAGGACAAAAACAATATTATACACTTCAAGATTATCCAAATGAGGGACCAGATATAAATGCTAAGCAATATGCCATCGAAGCAAAAGAATTTACAGAGTGGATAAATGAAAATTTAGGTGATTTAAGAATAGGAAACCTTGTCTTAACAGATGATAAGTATTCTGATAGAATATACAAGTATGGGAGCATGGATGTAAGCGACAAAATATTTAACTCGAACTATGAAGACGAAAATTCTATTTTTAATATCCATAAAAGAGATATTATAATAAACTCAATTAAAGAGAACATAAGTGCTGCAATCACTACATATAATAATCACTCAGTTGGCTTGTTCCAGGTACCAATTTTAAATGATACAGAATGGGACCAAATTGCAAGAAATATATGCATGGTATCATTTGTGCAAGGTTTGCCGGTTGGGCTAAAAACATACAATAATTATGCAATAATAAATAATACAAAAAACACATCTTATACAGCGTTAGAGAATTTGGTATTTATAGATTTAGATGAATATGCAACTAATATACAGTCAACATACCATAAAATTGACTGTCCATATCTTACAGGAACAAACCTTAAAGGATATAGAGAAGTAGATTTTGATCCGGTTACAGTTGAAACAGGGGAACATAAGCAACAACACAATTTTTACAGGCATACAAATTTACCTTGCTATTTTTGTATAGTTGAAAGAAATTATACACCGGTTGATATAAACACGGTTTCAAACAGCAACGCAAGAATAAATGCAAAAGAAGTAGCGCTTGCAAGAGAAAGAAGAATAAACACATATGCTTCGCAAACAGAAAAACGTATTCCTGAATGAAAAAACTAATAATGGAAACTCTAATAGAAGTTAGAACAAAACTAACTTCTATTTTTTTATATTAGGGACTGCAATCCATAAAAAAAATGACTGGAGCAGATCCTAAGAAAGGCAAATAAGCATGAAAAAAATAATAATAGTATTGCTATTATTAATATTGCTAGCATATACCAGCAATATTACTCAAATTCCAAAAAGTTTAATACTGTTTCAGGGTGAAAAGCTAAAAATAAGTACTTTAGTAGGAATTTGCTTAAACAAAAACAATAAGTATGAATCAAAACAAGCGTCCACTTTAATAGGCTATGGCACTCCAGATTCTTTGCAGGATATTGGAAAAACTGAATTCAGTGTAAAACTATTTAATACTATTCCAATAAAAAATGTAAATGTTGATGTGATTCCTAAAACTAAAGTTATTCCTGTTGGACAAACAATAGGTCTAAAGCTGTATACAAAGGGAGTATTAGTTGTAGGCATATCGGAAGTTGAAACAAATGAAAATACAAATTCAGAGCCGTATATTAACTCTGGAATTAAAGAGGGAGATACAATTTTAACAGTTAATGAAAAAGAGGTTTCAACTACTGCAGAATTAGCAAGAAGAGTTAATGAAAGCAAAGGGGAAGATGTAAAAATAACTTATGATAGCAATGGAGAAGTGAAAACAGCTAATATAAAACCAAGTATGGCAAAAGAGGGAACATATAAGCTGGGATTGTGGGTTAGAGATGCTGCCGCAGGAGTTGGAACAATCAGCTATTATGAAAAAGAAACTAAAAATTTTGCAGCACTTGGACACGGAATACAAGATGTGGACACAGGCAAATTAATAACAATTTCCAATGGAGAAGTTGTAACTGCAACAATAACAAACATAATTAAAGGAGAAGAAGGCAAGCCCGGAGAAATATTAGGAAATATTTCGTATGGTAAAGCAATAGGTAAAATATCTAAAAACAGTGCATTTGGAATATATGGAAAAATAAATGACATTACAGCTCTTGACATAAATCTAAATGATGCACTTGAAATTGCAACAAGAAGTGAAGTAAAAACTGGCAATGCTAAGATAATATGCTGTTTAGAAGATGGAAAAAAGGATGAATATGAAATACAAATACAGAAGATATATCATAATAATAATGAAGATAATAAAAGTATGCTAATAAAAGTAACTGATAAGGAATTAATAGAAAAAACAGGGGGAATCATACAAGGCATGAGTGGAAGCCCTATAATACAAGACCGGAAAATTTGTTGGTGCAGTAACACATGTACTTATAAATAATCCTACTATGGGGTATGGAGTGTTTGCGGATATTTTAATAAAAACATCAAGAGAGGTAGAATAAATAAAAAGCCTAAGAAGAAAAAATCTTCTTAGGCTTATTTATAAGCTAATTAATCTATAATCATGCGACCAACTTTATATATTGAACCTGCTCCAAGAGTTAAAACAATGTCTTCATTTTGAGCGTTCTCTTTGATGTATTTAGAAATATCTTCAAAATCTTTAATATAAATTGCCTTTTCATTAAAAGAATTGATTTTATCTACTAAATCTTGAGAACTAATGCCAAATGTATTTTTTTCTCTTGCAGCATATATATCTGTAATAATTATATGGTCAAAGTTAAGGAGTGCTTTTGCAAAGTCATCTAATAATGTTAAAGTTCTACTATATGTATGAGGCTGGAAGACAGCCCATGATTCATGATAAGATTTGTTCATTAGAGCTTTTGCTGTTGCAATTATTTCTGTTGGATGATGACCATAATCATCATAAACGGAGAATCCATTGTAATTTCCAACAAATTCAAAACGGCGATGTGCACCAGTAAATTTTGATAAAGCAGATTTAATAAACTGAGAAGAGATACCATATTCACTGCATAAAGCAATACATGCTAATGCATTTTGTACATTGTGCATTCCGGCAACAGATAAAGAAATTCTCTCATAGAATTTTCCTTTTGCATATACGTCAAAAGACGCAAATCCATTATTATCAAACACAATATTCGTTGCAAAAAAATCGGTATTTTTATTTGTAATTCCATAAGTTACAGAGTTAGCATTTGTATATTGCGGTAAACTTAAGCAATTTTTATCATCACCATTTACTACTAATAGGCCATCATCAGGAAGTATTTTTACGTATTTTATAAATGCGTTTTTAATATTTTCAAAAGTTTTAAAATAATCTAAATGATCATTATCAATGTTTAAAACTATTTCAGATTTGGGACTAAACTTCAAAAAGCTTTCAACATATTCACATGCTTCCAATATAAAATAAGGCCCATTTCCAATTCTATAATTTCCATGTATTTCTTTTAAATCTGCTCCTACTTGTATTGTGGGATCTAATCCAGCTTCAATAAAACAAAGAGAAATCATAGAAGTTGTTGTTGTTTTTCCGTGAGTTCCAGAAACACCGATAGTATCTTCATAAGCCCTAGTTAAGTATCCAACAAATTCTGAGCGCTCAACACACGGTATATTCATGTTATGAGCTTCAACTAATTCAGGGTCATCAGGAGCAATTGCAGCAGTATATACTACTAAATCTGCAGTGTTAATGTCACTTAAATTATGCTCTGTAACTACTTTTATTCCATGAGAAATAAGCCTATCTGTGTTTTCAGAACTTATTGCATCATATCCGAGTAACCTCAAAGCCCCAATGATACATAATTTCAGCTATTCCACTCATGCTTACTCCACCAATGCCAACCATATGTATATGTTTACAATTTTTAATACTATTTAACTTAAATAAAGCTTCACTCATTTAAAACCATTTCCTTTCTATTAGCAATAATGATTATACACTTTTAATACTTTTTTTACAATAGATATGTATAAAAACACAATGTTGTTACAAACTAAAAAAGAAAAATTTTAAAATTAGTAAAAAAGTTGTAAAATTTAGAAGGAAAAATGCAATTTATGACGAATAATATAATTGTACATATTAAATATGTATAATTTTATATAACATTGGAAGGGGTGCTCTAGATGCAAATCACAGATGTACGTTTAAGAAAGGTAAACTCAGAAAACAGAATGAAAGCTGTTGCTTCAGTAACATTCGATAATGAATTCGTAATTCATGACATTAAAGTTATTGAAAGCCAAAATGGATTATTTATCGCTATGCCAAGCAGAAAAACTCCAAACGGAGAATTCAAGGATATAGCTCATCCAATTAATGCTGAAACAAGAGAGAAGATTCAAAAAGCTATATTAGAAGCTTATGAAGCTCCTGAAACAGAAACAACTGAATCAGCAGAATAATATATTTATATAAAAAAGACACCATTCGGTGTCTTTTTTGTGTGAAACGCAGGGACGATTTTAAAAGTTCCAAAAAAACTTATAGAAACGTAACTATTATTTTGCGCAGACAGTTGACATAAACTGCAAAAAATATTATAATTGAAATACATGCAAGAGCATGAATAAAAATAGGAAGAAGGTCATGAAAATGGGGCGCGACATGAGCGTTCGGCCGCTGAGCGTACAGGAACTCAATGGACGTGGGTATTACTATCGATGGGTAAGAATCAACAGAGGTGGTAAAGTGCTTACTATCTCTATTGAGAAAGACCGTCTTACAGAGGAGTTTGAAAAGTTCCTGATAGTGCGTGGATTTGAAAAGGATCCGTCTCGCCTGAACCAGGTAACAGACCACTTCCACCTTGAAGAGGGCTAAATGCCCTCAATTTTTTTGACTTTATTAAAAAAAGATAGTATAATATAAGTAATCTGCGCAATGCGCAACAACAAGGAGGAAAGTTTTCCATGGCTAAGAAGAAAATGTTGACGCTGAAAGAACTCCGGGAAACCGGATTCTACTTCCGCTGGGCACATGTGCTCACCGGAGTGAAGGGAGAACTTGTTGACCGGATTTCCATTGAGCGGCTGGATTTGACCCCTGAATTTGAGGCATACCTCAAGGAAAAGGGATACAAGAAAGCCGAAGGACGCGAGAAGAACTACACCGACCAGTTCTACTGGTCCGATAAGTAAGCTCGCAAGTGAGAGGAAGCCAACTGGCAACCTCTCATTTTTTGCTGAAACGATTTGTGGATGGTTCTAAACGTTTCATAAAAAAAATTAAAAAAATGGTTGACAATAATGCATATGCGTTGTATAATAATTAAGCATGAAATTTGCGATGAAGTGTGATGTGGCTACACCTTATATATGGTGGAGGGAACTCACATGGAGTATGTCATGGCATTAGACCAGGCGGATAAGTTGAAACAAAAGCACTTGTCCTAAAGCGTTCTAAATAACGGAACTTTAGGTTTTTAAAAGGTTATAAAAGAAACACCAGGGTGCGTTGATAAAAACTTGCCATAGCCATAAAGGTCACAAACTATATTTAAGGAGGGAAAATTTATGGCAACAAAAAAACAAAATGCGGTAGCAGGAAGCGAAAAAATCAGAATAAGATTAAAGGCTTATGATTATGTTGTTTTAGATCAGTCTGCTGAGAAAATAGTAGATACTGCTAAAAGAACAGGAGCAAAAGTTTCAGGTCCTATTCCACTTCCTACAGAAAAGGAAGTCGTAACAATTTTACGTTCTCCACACAAGCACAAAGATGCAAGGGAACAATTTGAAATGAGAACACATAAAAGAGTTATCGATATTCTTTATCCAACACAAAAAACAGTTGATAGTTTAATGAAATTAGACTTGCCAGCTGGTGTTGAAATTGAAATTAAACTTTAATTATTAAAAAAGATGTATAAGAGAAAATAGATGCTTGAGATTGAAAGCCAGAAGCCTATTCTGTGACTACAATTTCAAACATTAAATATATTTTAGCATCTAAATTGAGAGCAATAAGGAAATGAAAAAAGTACTCATCTCTCTAAAGGAGGAAAATTTAAAAATGAAAAAAGCAATTATAGGCAGAAAAGTTGGAATGACACAGATTTTTGATGAAAAAGGTGTTGTTATTCCAGTTACAGTTATTGAAGCAGGTCCATGTAGTGTAGTTCAAGTAAAAACTTGCGAAACAGATGGATATGATGCTATTAAATTAGGTTTTGGAGAAGTAAAAGAAAAGAAATTAACAAAACCTGCAAAAGGACAATTTACAAAATTAAAATTACAACCTAAAAAATACTTAAGAGAATTTAGAGTTGAAAACGTATCAAATTATGCAGTAGGAAACGAAGTTAAAGCTGATGTGTTTGCTGTAGGAGACATGGTAGATGTACAAGGTACATCAAAAGGAAAAGGATTCCAAGGTGTTATCAAACGTCATGGGCAACACCGTGGACCTATGGGACATGGATCTATGTATCATAGAAGACCAGGTTCAATGGGACCTACATCTACTCCAGGTAGAGTATTTAAAGGAAAGAAACTTCCAGGACATATGGGAAGTAAAACAATTACAATTCAAAACTTAGAAGTTGTAAGAGTTGACTTAGATAAAAATGTAATATTAGTAAAAGGTAGCGTACCTGGAGCTAAGGGAAGCATTTTAAAAATTAAAGATACTGTTAAGAGAGTATAAAAGAGGTTAGCGAAAGGAGGAAAATTAAATGCTTAAACTAGATGTATATAATGCTGAAGGCAAAAAAGTTAGCGATGTAGAACTAAAAGAAGAAATATTTGGAATAGTTCCAAACGAAGCTGTAGTACATAGCGTAGTAGTTAATTATATGGCTAATCAAAGACAAGGTACACAAAGTACAAAAACAAGAGCAGAAGTTTCTGGTGGTGGTAAGAAACCATGGAGACAAAAGGGAACAGGACGTGCAAGACAAGGAAGCATTCGTGCTCCACACTGGATTAAAGGTGGTATTGCATTAGGTCCAAAACCACGTTCATATAGTTACAGAGTAAATAGAAAAGAAAAAGCTTTAGCTGTTAAATCCGTATTAAGTAGCAAGGTAGCAGGAGAAGAAATAGTTATAGTAGATAAGTTAGAATTAAAAGAAATCAAAACAAAGAACATGGCAAAAGTATTAAATAACCTTAAAGTAGAGGGAAAAGCTTTAATTCTTTTACCAGAACAAAACAAAAATGTTCAATATTCAAGCAGAAATATTGAAGGAGTAAAAACAAGAGTAGTAAATAGCATGAATGCTTATGACTTACTAGATTGCAACAAAATAGTTCTAACATTAGATGCAGTTAAGAAAATCGAGGAGGTGTATGCATAAATGACAGCAGAAGAAGTTATTAAAAGACCAGTTGTTACTGAAAAAACGAGTGCAGAATTAGAGGATGGAAAATACACCTTTGAAGTAGATAAAAAAGCAACAAAAGTTGAGATTGCAAAAGCAGTTGAAAAAATTTTTGGTGTTAAAGTATTAAAAGTAACAACAGTAACAGTAAGAGGAAAAGAAAAAAGAGTTGGAGTACATCAAGGAAAGACAGCAAGCTGGAAGAAAGCTATTGTTAAAATAGATACAAATCCAGGAGAAGAAATATACCTTGGAAAAGGTGGAAAAGAAATTAAGCTAAATAGAAAATACAAAAATAGTATTGATGAGTTCACAGCTTAATAGAGTAAAAAAATATCGAGAAATAACTCGGAAAATAAATTTTATCTGTAATGCGATGCAGGAAAAAAATCGCAAATTTAAGGTTAAAAGGATTTATCAAAGGAATAGCCTTTTCATAAATCTAAGAAAGGAAAAGTTAAAATGGCAGTAAAAAAATTCAGAGCATATACACCTTCAAGAAGAAACATGACAGTTTCTTCATTTGAAGAAGTAACAAAGAAAACACCAGAGAAATCTTTACTTGCAACAAAGAAAAAGAATGCAGGAAGAAACTCTTATGGAAGAATTACAGTAAGACACCAAGGTGGTGGAAATAGACAAAAATACAGACTAGTAGATTTCAAACGTAACAAAGATGATATGGAAGCTACAGTAATTGGAATCGAATATGATCCAAACAGAAGTGCAAACATTGCACTAGTAGAATATGCAGATGGAGAAAGAAGATATATCTTAGCTCCTTTAGGATTAAAAGATGGAGACAAAGTAATGTCTGGTAATAACATAGACATTAAAACAGGAAACAGCTTACCTATTGAAAACATTCCAGTAGGTACAATGATTCACAACATAGAACTAAATCCAGGTCAAGGCGGAAAATTAGTTAGAGCTGCTGGAACAGAAGCTCAACTTATGGCTAAAGAAGGACAATATGCACATATCCGTTTAGCATCTGGAGAAATGAGACTTGTTTTAGCTAGATGTAGAGCAACAATAGGAACAATAGGAAACACAGATTATGAAAATATTAAACTTGGTAAGGCTGGACGTACAAGACATTTAGGAGTTAGACCAACAGTTAGAGGTTCTGTAATGAACCCTGTAGATCACCCTCATGGTGGTGGTGAAGGTAAAGCTCCAGTAGGCCACGCAGGACCACTTACTCCTTGGGGCAAACCAGCACTTGGATATAAGACAAGAAAGAAGAACAAACCTTCTAATAAGTTTATTGTAAAGAGGAGGAAATAAAACATGTCAAGATCAAGCAAAAAGAAACCATTTGTAGCACCTGAACTATTAAAAAGGGTAGAAGCTATGAATGAAAGTGGAAAAAAAGAAGCATTAAAAACATGGTCAAGAGCATCCACAATTTATCCACAAATGGTTGGACACACAATAGCTGTTCATGATGGAAGAAAACATGTACCTGTATATATTACAGAAGAAATGATAGGACATAAGTTAGGAGAGTTTGCTCCAACAAGAACTTTCAAAGGACACAGCGGAGAAAAAGCAACAACAGTAAAACAATAAAATAGATTTAGCATTTGGTATATATAGTAAATGCGCTAAGCAAAGTATCAAATGCAATAAGAAACAAGGAGGTAAGAAACCGTGGCAGAAAATGATGAAAAAGTTGAAACAACTGTAGAAACAGTTGTAGAAGCTAAAGCAACATTAAAATATGCAAGAATTTCTAGCAGAAAAGTAAAAATCGTAGCAGACTTAGTTAGAGGAAAAAATGCTGATGAAGCTTTAGCAATTATGAAATATACACCTAAAGCATCATCTGAAGTGTTAGAAAAATTGCTTAAATCTGCAATTGCTAATGCAGAAAATAATCATTATATGACAAGATCAAATTTATATATAGCTGCAATATATGCAAACCAAGGTCCAACTCTAAAAAGAATTAGACCTGCAGCAAAGGGTTCAGCTTTCAAAGTTAGAAAGAGAACAAGTCATATAACAATCGTATTAAGAGAAAGAAAGTAGTATAAGAAAGGAGGATTTTTTAACATGGGACAGAAAATGCATCCACATGGATTGAGAGTAGGTATAATTAAAGATTGGGACTCAAAATGGTATGCTGATAAAAAGCACTACAGTGAGTACTTAATAGAAGACCACAACATCCGTGAATATGTTAAGAAAAAATTATTTGTAGCAGGAATTTCTAAAGTTGAAATTGAAAGAACTGCAAAATTTGTTAAAGTTAATGTTTATACTGCAAAACCAGGTTTAGTAATTGGTAAAGGCGGAAATTTAGCTGAAACATTAAAAGAAGAATTAAAGAAAAAAGTAGGTAAAGAGATTAACCTAAATATAGTTGAGGTAAAATCACCAGATTTAGATGCAACACTTGTTGCAGAAAACATATGCTCACAACTAGAAAGAAGAATTTCATTTAGACGTGCTATGAAGCAATGCATGCAAAAAACAATGAAGGCTGGAGCACTAGGAATTAAAACTTCTGTATCAGGAAGATTAGGTGGAGCTGATATGGCTAGAACTGAATTCTATAAAGAAGGAACAATTCCACTTCAAACTTTAAGAGCAGATATAGACTATGGATTCCATGAGGCAGATACAACTTATGGAAAAATAGGCGTAAAAGTTTGGATTTATAAAGGTGAAGTACTTCCTACTAAGAAAGAGAAAGTAGAAGGAGGGGAAAACTAATGCCAGTAATGCCAAAAAGAACAAAGTATAGAAAAGTACAAAAAGGCAGAATGAGAGGAAAATCATTAAGAGGAAATTATGTAAGTGAAGGTGAATATGGCCTTCAAGCATTAGAAGCTGGATGGATTACTGCTAACCAAATTGAAGCCGCTCGTATCGCTATGACACGTTTTACAAAAAGAGGTGGAAAAGTTTGGATTAAAATCTTCCCAGACAAACCTATAACAAAGAAACCAGCAGAAACTCGTATGGGTAGTGGTAAAGGGAACCCAGAATATTGGGTTGCTGTTGTAAAACCAGGAAGAGTAATGTTCGAAATGGCAGGAATTCCTGAAGAGACAGCAAAAGAAGCATTAAGACTCGCTATGCATAAATTACCAATAAAAACAAAATTTATTACAAGAGAATCTGCAGAAGAGGCAGGTGATAGCAATGAAGATAAATAAAATAAGAGAAATGTCTTCAGAGGAGCTAGTTAAGGAATTAGATGAATTAAAGAAAGAGCTATTCAAATTAAGATTTTCACTAGCAACAAATGGATTAGATAATCCATTAAAAATAAAGGAAGTAAAGAAAGACATAGCAAAAATTAAGACAATATTAAGAGAAAGAGAACTTAAAGAAGCAAAATAGAACTTAGCATTTGAGAATTAGGCGGAAGGCACTGAGAACAGTTTGACCTTAAGCCAAATGCTAAAAGGAAAGGAGAATTCTAAAATGTCTGAAGAAAGAAATCTTCGTAAAGAATTAATAGGCACAGTTACTTCTGACAAAATGGATAAAACAGTTGTTGTTTCAGTAGAAACAAGCGTTAGACATCCAATTTACAAGAAAATTGTTAGAAGAACATACAAGCTAAAAGCTCATGATGAAGAAAACGCATGTCATATGGGCGATAAAGTAAAAGTAATGGAAACACGCCCTCTATCTAAAGATAAAAGATGGAGAGTAGTTGAAATAGTTGAGAAGGCAGAATTAAAATAAACTGCCAACGCTAATAGTTTTAAAGGAGGAAACCAAACATGGTACAGCAACAATCAATATTAAAAGTAGCTGACAATACTGGCGCAAAAGAACTTATGTGTATTCGTTGCTTAGGCGGATCTCATAGAAAAGTTGCCAGAATAGGTGATGTTATTATTGCATCAGTAAAAACTGCAGCTCCTGTTGGTATGGTTAAAAAAGGTGAAGTTGTTAAAGCAGTTGTTGTTAGAACAAAAAAACCTACAAAAAGACCAGATGGTTCTTATGTAAGATTTGATGAAAATGCAGCTGTTATCATTCGTGATGACAAAACACCTAGAGGAACACGTATCTTTGGGCCAGTTGCAAGGGAATTAAGAGATGGTGAATATATGAAAATATTATCTCTTGCTCCAGAAGTATTATAAAAAACAAATCAAAAAGAAGGAGGAAAATCCTAAATGAAAATAAAAAAAGGCGACACTGTTCAAGTTTTATCGGGAAATGATAAAGGCAAAACAGGTGAAGTTCTAGAAGTAGTTCCTAAGACTGAAAAAGTCGTAGTTAAAGGCGTAAATGTTAGAAAAAAACACGTAAAAGCTAGAAAACAAGGAGAAGAAAGTGGAATACTTTCAGTTGAATGTGCAATTCATTCTAGCAAAGTAAATGTAGTTTGCCCAAAATGCAATAAACCAGCTCGTATAGGATATGAGATGGAAAAAGATGAAAAAGTACGTGTTTGCAAAAGATGCGGAAGCAAATTGAAATAGAAAGGAGGAACAAAAAATAATGGAAGCATTAAGAGAACGTTATGAAAAAGAAGTAAAACCTGCATTAATGAAAAAATTTAATTATAAATCAGTAATGCAAGTTCCAAAGCTTGAAAAAATAGTTATAAATATTGGGTTAGGAGACGTTAGAGATAATCCTAAATCATTAGAAAATGCAATGAACGATTTACAAATTATAACTGGTCAAAAGCCAATTATAACTAAGGCTAGAAAATCAATTGCTGCTTTCAAACTAAGAGAAGGAGCAAATATAGGTCTTAAAGTTACTTTAAGAGCTGGAAAAATGTATGATTTTGCATATAAATTATTTAATGTTGCACTTCCTAGAGTTAGAGATTTTAGGGGAGTTGCTGACAACTCATTTGACGGAAGAGGAAACTTTTCAATGGGTGTTAGAGAACAATTAATATTCCCAGAAATCGAATATGATAAAATTGATAAATTAAGAGGTATGGATATTGCGTTTGTTACAACAGCAAACACAGACGAGGAAGCAAAAGAATTATTAAGCTTACTTGGAATGCCTTTTAGAAAATAATAAGGAGGAGTAAGGTAAAAATATGGCTAAAAAATCGTTAAAAGTGAAACAACAAAGAGTTCAGAAGTTTAAGACAAGAGAATATAATCGTTGCAAATTATGTGGAAGACCACACAGCTATATTCGTAAATATGGAATTTGCCGTGTATGCTTTAGAGAATTAGCACACAAAGGCGAGATACCAGGAGTTAAGAAAGCTAGCTGGTAAAAAAGTAAAAAAGAAGGAGGTAAATTGCAGAATGAATACAACAGACCCAATTGCAGATATGCTTACTAGAATAAGAAATGCAGGAACTTCAAAACAAAAAACAGTTGATGTTCCAGCATCTAATATGAAGAAAGCTATAGCTGATATATTATATAAAGAAGGCTACATTAGAGCTTACGAGGAAATAAAAAATGAAACACAGGGTGTGCTTAGAATTACTTTAAAATATGATGAAAAAGGAACAAAAGTAATCTCTGGTTTAAAAAGAATTAGTAAGCCTGGCTTAAGAGTATATGCATCTAAAGAAGAACTACCACAAGTTTTAAATGGATTAGGAATTGCATTAGTATCTACTTCAAAAGGTGTTATGACAGATAAAGAAGCAAGAAAAGAAAACTTAGGCGGAGAAGTGCTAGCATATATTTGGTAAGCTAGAAAATAGATATTTGATAACTAACATTAAAAAGAGGTGAATAAAATGTCAAGAATAGGAAATAGCCCTATTACTGTACCAGCTGGTGTTGAAGTTAAAATAGAAGGACATAAAATTACAGTAAAAGGACCAAAAGGATCTTTAGAAAAAGAATTACATAATAGCATGAAAGTTAGCGTAGACGGAAATGTAATCAAGGTTGAAAGACCAAATGATGATCCATTAAATAAAAGTATACATGGATTAACAAGAACATTAATTAACAATATGGTTAATGGTGTTGTTTCAGAATATACAAGAACTCTAGAAGTAAATGGTGTTGGATATAGAGCATCAAAACAAGGAAAGAAATTAGTTTTAAACCTTGGATACTCACACCCAATAGAAATGGTTGAACCAGAAGGAATTTTCTTTGACGTTCCAAACCCAAACCAAATAATTGTAAGAGGTATGGATAAAGAATTAGTTGGAGAAATGGCTGCTGTAATTAGAACAAAGAGACCACCAGAAGTATATAGAGGAAAAGGTATTAAATACGCTGAAGAAACAATCAGACGTAAAGAAGGAAAAGCAGGTAAGAAATAAAAATTTCAAACCAAAATAAAGGAGGTAGACAAAACAAGATGATTACGAAAATTGATAGAAAAGAAACAAGACAAAAAAGACACTTAAAAGTTCGTAATAAAATAAGTGGAACTGCAGAACGTCCTAGACTATGTGTATATAGAAGCAATCAAAATATATATGTGCAAGTTATAAATGACGTTGCAGGAACAACTCTTGTAAGTGCATCTACGCTTGATAAAGAAGTAAAAACAAAGCGCGCAAATAAGGAAGCTGCAAAAGAAGTAGGAACTTTAGTTGCAAAAAGAGCTCTTGATAAAGACATAAAAGAGGTTGTATTTGACAGAGGCGGATACGTTTATCATGGTGTAGTAAAAGAAGTTGCAGAAGCAGCAAGAGAAGGCGGACTAGTATTCTAAAAGAGAGGTGAGAAGTGAGAAGTGAGAGGTGAAAAAAACCTTAAACTTCAACTTGAGTAACCTATAATAAAAAAGTAAATAAATAATCAGGTGTGAAAGGAAATTTCATTTCTCACATCTCACTTTTCAAGAATGGAGGGAAAAGAAAAATAATGGAAAACGAAAACCAAGTAGAATTAAAAGAGAAAGTTGTTTCTATTGGCAGAGTTGCTAAAGTTGTTAAAGGTGGTAGAACTTTTAGATTTAGCGCTGTAGTTGTAGTTGGAGATGGAGCTGGACATATTGGCGTTGGAAATGGTAAATCATCAGAAGTTCCAGATGCAATAAAGAAAGCTATAGAAGATGCTAAAAAGAATTTAATAGAAGTTCCTATTGTAGGAACAACAATTCCTCATGAATATGTTGGAAAATTTGGATCAGCAAGTGTACTTTTAAAACCAGCACCAGAAGGATCTGGACTTATTGCTGGTGGAAGTGTAAGACCAGTTCTTGAACTTGCAGGATACAGAGACATAAAAACAAAGGTTATTGGAACAAATAATCCAAGAAACGTTGTTAGTGCTACATTAAACGCTCTTCAAAACATGAAGACAACTACTGAAGTAGCTAGAAAAAGAGGAAAGAAAGCTGAAGAAATAGCTTAAAAGATATATTTTAAATTAAGGGAGGTGCTAAACATAATGAAACTAAGCGAATTAAAGCCAGCAGTTAAGAAAGAAACAAGAAAAAGAGTTGGACGCGGTATTGGATCTGGTCTTGGGAAAACTTCAGGAAGAGGACATAAAGGTCAAAAAGCAAGATCTGGAGGCGGAGTTAGACGTGGATTCGAAGGTGGCCAAACTCCATTATATAGAAGATTACCAAAAAGAGGATTTACTAACATATTTGCTAACAATTATACAGAAGTAACTTTAACTATGCTTAACAAGTCTAAAGCTACAGAAGTTACAGCTGAAACACTTCTAGAAGAAGGAATTATTGGAAAAGTAAATGATGGAATAGTAGTTCTTGGAACAGGTAGCCTAGATAAAAAACTTTCAGTTAAGGCAGTTCGTTTTACAGCTTCTGCGAAAGAAAAAATCGAAGCTAAAGGTGGAAAAGCAGAGGTGATTGAAGTTGTTTAAGACTATAAAAAATGCCTTAAAAACTCCAGACGTAAGAAAAAAGTTAATGTATACATTAGTTCTTATTGTTATATTCCGTTTAGGATGCTTCATAACAGTACCTGGAGTAGATGCAGTTACATTAGAAGATGTAATGAGAAATGGATCAACTGGCCTTTCTGGATTAGTAGATATCATTTCAGGTGGTGCATTTTCTAGATTTTCAGTATTTGCTATGACAATCAGCCCATACATCACAGCATCAATTGTTATACAATTGTTAGCTATGATTATTCCTTCTTTAGAAAAAGCGGTTAAAGAAGGCGGAGAAGAAGGAAAAGCCAAAATAAACAGATACACAAAAATGTTAACAATATTACTTGCATTAGTAGAAGGAATAGGAATTTATGTTTCTTACCAAGGTTCAGGAATATTTATCAATCCTGGATTCTTAACAGGAGCATTAGTAGTAATCTCACTAATGGCAGGTACTGCACTTCTTATGTGGCTTGGAGAGCAGATTACAAATAAAGGAATTGGAAACGGTATTTCAATAATAATCTTTATTGGTATCATCTCAGGCTTACCAGGAGCTGTAGAAACATTGTATGGTTTAATTTTTGCAAATGGTGCATTTAGTACAGCTGGATTCCTAACAGCACTTGGCATTCTAATTGGAGCAGTAGTTTTAGTTGCAGGTGTTGTATTTGTACAAGAAGCTGAAAGAAGAGTTCCTGTACAATATGCTAAAAAAGTTGTTGGAAGGAAAATGTATGGTGGACAAAACACACACATTCCACTTAAGCTTGCAATGGCAGGAGTTATGCCAGTAATTTTTGCAAGTAGCTTTATGACATTTCCAGCAATGATAATACCAATGTTTAATAAAGATATAGCGACAGCTGAAGGATTTTGGGCAGGCGTATATAAATTTTCACTTGCTACATCATCTTCAAGCGTGCCAGTAGGATACTCAATTGCAAACGCAATAGTATATTTGTTGTTAATAGTAGGATTTACATTCTTCTATACTTATGCTACATTTAATCCAGCAGAAGTATCTAATAACATAAAGAAAAATGGGGGATTTATACCTGGAATAAGAGCAGGAAAACCTACAACAGACTACTTATCATCAATAATATCTAAACTAACATGGTTTGGTGGATTATTCTTAAGTATAATAGCAATATTACCAATGCTTATGAGATTTACAAATATAAATGTAGCATTTGGTGGTACATCTATATTAATCGTAGTAGGTGTTGCACTAGAAACAGTACAACAATTAGAATCTCAATTAGTAATGAGACACTACAAGGGATTCCTAGAATAAAATTAAATATAAAAAAAGGCATGTTCTTTAAACTGAACTTGCCTTTTTTATGTTTATAATGAAGCTTTATTACAAAATATGTTGAAAAATATTTTTTAGAATGCTATACTAAACATGTAATATAAAAATGGAGGATAATTACATGCAAATAATAGGCATAAGCGGATATAAAAAATTACAAGAGCAGTCAAGTAATAGAGAAGAAAGCTTAGCTCTTAAAGCCTTAGATGGTGTTGACTATATGGTGCCAACAAAAGCAGCTGAAGAGGCAACAAGAATATTAAACGGTGCAAAAGTATTAATATCGATAGAAGAGTATAAAGAACTAAAGGAACAGTCACATGAAAGAGTAGAAGATTTAGATTTAAAGACATTTGATGGCGCTAAATACATGGTGCCAACAAAAGCAGCAGAAGAAGCAAGAAGAATCTTAGAAGCAGCTCAGTTGACAGTGAATTTAGAAGAATATAGAGAACTGCAAGACGAAGCAAAACAGCAGGAACCAAGTGCTTTTGATAATGAAACAGCATTGACGCCAACAGAGACAGCAAAAGAAGCAAAGGAAATGTTGGAAATTGCTAGGGTAACATTAACAACAGAAGAATATAGCAAATTGCAAGAACAATTAAAACAACAAGAACCAGACGAAATAAAGAGACTTTTTGGCGATGAGACAGCATTGTCACCAACAAAAGCAGCAGAAGAAGCAAGAAAAATTTTAGGAATATCGCAGGTGGCAGTAACGCTAAAACAATACAGAGAATTGCAAGAGCAATCAGAACAGCGAGAACCAGGTAATTTTGGTGATGTATCAGCATTGATACCAACAGAGGCAGCAAAAGAAGCAAAGAAAATGTTGGAAGCTTCAAGGGTGACATTAACAACAGAAGAATATAGAGAATTGCAGAAACAATCAAGAGAACAAGAACCAGATGAAACAAAAAGACTTTTTGGCGATGAAACAGCTATGAAACCAACAAGAAAAGCAGAAGAAGCAAGAGCATTACTAGAAGGAGAGACTATTGCACTGAAGGTCGACGAGGAGCGCCAACGAGGAACTGGAAGTATTCACATAAGTCAAGTAGCTAAAAATGCATTAAGAGAAACTACAGAATATGACTCAATGAGTGCAAGACAAGCTGAAGAAAATAGCAGGGGAGTTGAAGAACGTGACAAATGATAAATATGCTAAGGCATATAAGGAAGTATTAGAAATAATTAAGTATTTTCCAGAAGAAGAATATAACAAAATACCTAAAGAGAAAATTGACTTTTATATAAAAAACATGGATAGAAATTATGAATTTTCAATTGACCCACTAATAGACTTATCAGAGCAAAACATCTCAAGAGAGGCAAATGCTATTATAGTAACTCTTTTTGAAGATTACTTTGCAACGGACGAACAAAAGAAAAAGATAAAAAAAATATTAGAGTCAAACCAAAACGAGGAAGAAGACAAAAAAAGAGAGCAATATAATCCTGATGATTTGTTTAAGAATAAAAACAAAAACGAGAACACATATACAAACCAATCAACAGAAAACACATCGCTCGTAGAGTATAAAGAAAGCTTCTTTACTAGATTTAAGAATTTTATTTTAAACTTGCTACATTTAAATAAATGAGATATTGGAGACAGTTTGGAATGTTTGACAAAACGATGGGGACGTTGATGGAACTTTTGGGGACGTTGATAAAAAGTTTCTTTTTATCAACGTCCCCAAAAGTTCCATCAACGTCCCCATCGTTTCGCTTTTTTTTAGATTAAAGTGTTGCAACATATAAAAAAAAAATATATAATATAATATTATTAAATACAGGAGGCATATTATGGAAATTGTAATGCTCGGAGCACCTGGAACAGGTAAAGGAACTGTAGGAAAGCTTTTGTCAAAAGAATTTGGAATTCCACATGTATCTAGCGGAGAGATTTTTAGAAGTTATAGCCAAAGACATGGAGAGCTTGCTGAAGAAATAAAAAGTTATATTAACGAGGGAAAACTTGTACCAGATGAGCTAACAATTAAGCTTATAAAAAAGAGATTAAATGAACAAGATTTAGCAAATGGATTTATATTAGATGGATTTCCAAGAACTGTAGCACAAGGAGAAAGCTTAAATGAAATTCTAGCAGAACAAGATAGAGAAATAAATATAGTTGTGAATCTTGACTTACCTGATGATGAAATAATAGATAGAATAGTAAAAAGAAGAACATGCCCAAACCCAGAATGTAGGGAAATATATAATCTAGAATTTAAACCACCAAAAGAAGATGGTATATGCGATGTTTGCAAAACTCCACTAATTATGAGAATCGACGATAACGAAGAAACAGTAAGACAAAGACTAAAAACATATCATGAGACTTCAGAAGAATTGATTGATTATTATAAAAAACAAGCACTTTTATACACTGTAAAACTAAATAAAGAGTCAAATGTAACGACAATGGGAATAGCAGAAGAAATAAGAAGCTATTTTGAGTAGATCTAGTTAATCATGGCTATTTGACCATAAGAGCTGGCAAAATTATGATTTAATAGGGGAGAAAAAATGCAAAGTGATTTTGAAAAAATATACAGTGAGATTATAGAAGAATCTGGAAACAATGTGATATTACAATAAAGGATAATAATCTATACATAAAGTCAAGTATCTTATTAGACTTCTGTGCATATGAAATAAATAGAAAACAAGAAATAGAGAAGCAATATTATCAACTAAGAGATTATTTAAAAGAAATCGATAGCTTGATAAATGAAATAGTTCATAAATGATAATTTTGGCACGTTACAAAAAAAATTAAGGAGAGTAATAATGGTAACAATTAAATCAAAAAAAGAAATTGAATTAATGAGGGAATCATGCAAAATTGTTGCAATGGCGCAAGAAGCTATAAAAAAGGCCATTAGGCCAGGCATTAGCACATGGGAACTAAATAAAATTGCAGAAGATGTAATTTATGCTCAGGGAGCTATTCCATCATGCAAAAACTATCCAAGTGGAATAAAAGGTGTGCCACCATTTCCTGCAGGAGTTTGCATTTCGGTAAATGATGAAGTAATTCATGGAATCCCATCAAAACATGTTATTTTACGAGAAGGAGATATTGTAAGCACAGACCTTTGCGCATACAAAAATGGTGTTCATGGTGATGCAACAAGAACTCATTTTATTGGAGGAGAAAAAGCAGTAGATCCAGAGATAAAAAGACTTGTAGATGTTACTACTCAAAGCTTTTATGAAGGCCTAAAATTTGCAAAGCCAGGAAACAGAATAGGAGATGTATCTCATGCAATTGGAGAATATATTGAGTCGCATGGATTCTATGTAGTAAAAGAATTTCAAGGCCATGGGATAGGACATGAAATGCATGAGGACCCAGGTATTCCAAACTATGGAAAACCAGGGAAAGGAATACGCTTAGAACCTGGAATGTGCTTAGCGATAGAACCTATGGTAAACCTTGGCACAGAAGAGATTGAGGTACTTGATGATGGGTGGACAATAGTAACAGCTGATGGAAGCCCAGCGGCTCACTATGAAAATACGATTTTAATTACAGAAAAAGAGCCAGAAATATTGACAATCTTGTAATTTTGTTATATACTATATTAGCTAATTGTGAAAAATAGGAGGGAAAACACTTTGGCAAAAGAGGATGTAATCGAAGTAGAAGGAACTGTAGTAGAAACTCTTCCTAATACAAACTTCAAAGTTGAACTTGAAAATGGACACCAAATTTTAGCTCATATTTCAGGAAAACTTAGAATGAATTATATTAAAATCTTACCTGGGGACAAGGTAAGAGTTGAATTATCTCCATATGACCTTTCAAGAGGTCGTATTACATGGAGAGCAAAATAGACTCACGATAAAATATAAATATAACTATAAAGATTTTAAAGAGGTGAATAATAATGAAAGTTAGACCATCAGTTAAAAAAATGTGTGAAAAATGCAAAGTAATAAAAAGAAAAGGCGTAATTAGGGTAATTTGCGAAAACCCAAAACACAAACAAAGACAAGGATAAATTATAAGCGGTCAAAGCAGTGACGGTTCTGCTTGACCACTTTAATTGTTTAAAAAAAGGCCAAATAGACCGTCATAATTGGCCACATAATTTTGTAATAGATATCTTTTAAAGGTAGCGGCTGGTGAGAAATCACTTTTCTTTTAGAGATATTTATATATAGCGTTTAAAGTACTTTATCGCTACCTTTTGGTAGACATTTCACCTTAAAGGAAATACACGCATACAACTAAAATAATTTGGAGGTGCTAAAACAATGGCTCGTATAGCAGGTGTAGATTTACCTAGAGAGAAAAGAGTAGAAATTGGACTTACTTACATTTATGGTATTGGACTTTCTAGCGCACAAAAGATATTAAATGACGCTAAAATCAATCCAGATACTAGAGTAAAAGACTTAACAGACGAACAAGTAAACGCAATAAGAAATGCAATGGATGGTTACAAAGTAGAAGGAGACTTGCGTAGAGAAGTAGCTCTTAATATAAAGAGACTTACAGAAATAAGATGTTACCGTGGAATTCGTCATGGAAGAGGACTACCTGTAAGAGGACAAAGAACAAAAACTAATGCTCGTACAAGAAAAGGACCAAGAAAACTAGTAAGCAGAAGCAAGAGCAAAGACTAATTAATTAATGAAGTCAGAAAAATGATTACAGGAAATATTAAAA
Source organism: uncultured Clostridiaceae bacterium (assembly GCA_946628065.1). Taxonomy (GTDB): domain Bacteria; phylum Bacillota; class Clostridia; order TANB77; family CAG-508; genus UMGS1754. The sequence goes on from CAMOWC010000003.1 coordinate 131,131, forward strand.
CATAAAATTAAAATAATCTGACATTTTAAAAGGAGGAAATTTCAAAAAATGGCTACAAAAAGTGTAACTAAAAGAACAACAACTAGAAGAAGAGATAGAAAAAACATTGAAAAAGGCGCAGCACATATTCATTCTAGTTTTAACAATACAATTGTTACAATTACAGACGTTCAAGGAAATGTTCTATCATGGGCAAGTGCTGGAGAACTAGGATTCAAAGGTTCAAGAAAAAGCACACCATTTGCAGCTGGAGAAGCAGCTGAGACTGCAGCAAAAGCAGCTATGGAACATGGACTAAAAACTGTAGAAGTATATGTAAAAGGACCAGGATCTGGTCGTGAAGCAGCGATTCGTTCGCTACAAACAGCAGGATTAGAAATAAGCATGATTAAAGACGTAACTCCAATTCCTCACAATGGTTGCAGACCACCAAAAAGAAGAAGAGTGTAAAAATAATAGAGAGGTGAAAAAATAAAATGGCAAGATATAAAGATGAACAATGCCGCATTTGCCGCAGAGAAGGCCAAAAGCTATTCCTAAAAGGTTCAAGATGTTATACAGACAAATGTAGCATTACAAGAAGAAATTATGCACCAGGACAACATGGACAGAAAAAGAAAAAGCTTTCAGAGTATGGTACACAGCTTAGAGAAAAACAAAAAACAAAGGCATATTATGGTGTCGGAGAAAAACAATTTAGAAGATATTTTGAAATGGCTGAAAGTAAAAAAGGAATTACTGGTGAAATATTACTACAATTATTAGAAAGCAGACTAGACAATGTAGTTTATCGTTTAGGATATGGAAGTTCAAGAGCTCAAGCTAGAATATTAGTTACTCATGGACATTTTGAAGTAAACGGACAAAAAGTAGATATTCCTTCATACCTAGTTAAACCAGGGGATGAGATTAAAGTAAGAGAAATAAGAAAAGATAGCAAAATAATAAAAGAAAATGTTGAAGTAAATGGCAGCAGGCCTGTACCTGCATGGCTTGAAAAAGATGAAGCTAACTTAGGCGGAAAAGTTGTAAGACTTGCAGCAAGAGAAGATGTTGACATCCCAGTAGAAGAGCACTTAATCGTAGAATTATATTCTAAGTAATAACTTAGCCGAATTATTTCGGAATAGTATTTAGACATTTAGTTCACAAGAAAATATGTGTTAAGAGTAATGGGTGATGAGATACATCGCACATCTCAATTAGGAGGTAAAAGATGATTGAATTCGAAAAGCCAAATATTGAATGCTTGGGGTTAGATGATAGTAAAAACTATGCAAAATTTGTATGTGAACCATTAGAGCGTGGTTACGGTATGACAATAGGAAATTCTTTAAGAAGGATTTTACTTTCTTCATTACCAGGAGCTGCTATTACAAGCATTAAAATAGAGGGTGTTGTACACGAATTCTCTACTATACCAAATGTAGTAGAAGACGTTCCAGAAATTATCGTTAATTTAAAGAACGTAAGATTAAAGCTTCATGACAACGAAGAAAAAACAATTAGAATAGACTTTAAAGGTGAAGGAGAAGTAACTGCGGCAGATATCCAAACAGACAGCTCTGTAGAAATCCTAAACCCTGAAGTACATATTGCTACTGTATCAGAGGGCGGAAGCCTTAAAATGGAAATGACAGCAGAAATTGGAAGAGGGTATAATACTGCAGAAAAAAACAAAAAACCAAATCAAGCTGTAGATTCACTTCCAATTGACTCTATATTTACACCTGTAAAAAAAGTAAATTATTCAATTGAAAATACTAGAGTTGGCCAAATGGTTGATTATGACAAGCTTACAATCGAAGTATGGACAGATGGAAGCTTAAAACCATATGAAGCACTAAGCTTAGCAGCAAAAGTTATGACAGAACATTTAGACTTATTTATTGACCTGTCAGATACTGCTAAGAATACGCAAATAATGGTTGAAAAAGAAGATTCTAAGAAGGGCAAAGTATTAGAAATGCCAATAGAAGAATTAGAACTATCTGTAAGATCATATAACTGTTTAAAACGTGCTGGAATATCTACTGTACAAGATTTAGCAAACAAATCTGGTTCAGACATGATGAAGGTTCGTAACTTAGGCAAAAAATCATTAGATGAAGTAACAAATAAATTACATGCATTAGGATTAGACTTCGCAAACGAAGAAGAGTAAACTAAAAGGAAGGTGAAAAAATTGGCTACAAATAGAAAATTAGGAAGACCTACAGATCAAAGGCTTGCAATGCTAAAAGCGCAAACTACTGATTTATTACTACATGGCAAAATTGAAACAACTCTTCCAAGAGCAAAGGAAGTTAAAGCAATATCAGATAGTTTAATAGCTTTAGCAATTAAGGAAAAAGACAACTTTGAAACAGTAGAAGTCAAAATTAAAAAAGCAAAGCTAGATGCAAAAGGAAATAAAGTAACTGAAAAAGCTACAAGCAAAAATGGAAAAGAATATTTAAAAGTAGTTAAAGAAGAAGTTACAGAAAAAAGGCAAAAAGACATGCCATCAAGATTAAATGCTAGAAGAAAAATGATGAAATATGTTAATAAAGTAACAGACAGTAAAGGAAACAATGTTGACGTTATTGCAAAATTATTCAACGAAATTGCTCCAAAACAAGAAAACAGAGTTGGAGGATATACTAGAATAATAAAAGCAGGACCAAGACGTGGAGACGGAGCAGAAGTTGCAATATTAGAGATATTATAATATAAAAAACTTTCCCTACAGGGAAAGTTTTTTACATGGAAAATTAAAGAAAATGTAATGTTGTGAGTCAGATGGGGACATGCCTTCGCTAAGCGAAGGCTGTCCCCTTGGCTCACTTTTGTTTGTAACAAAAACGCATTTAAAGAATATTATAAAGTAAAACCACATAAAAGGAGAAAAAATATATGAATACTTTATTGATATTCTTTGCATTCCCAGTTGCTGTAATAATATTAGCCGCGGTATTACAAACAGTATTGCGTTCGCCAGTGTCGGTGGCTGCTGTGTTTTTTGCGGTTTTTCTAGTAATAACTTTTGCTTTTTTCGATGCTAATTTTTTAATAGCAACTATAGTCTACACTATTCTAGCGTTTTTAAGTGCTGCATTAGTTAAACTAATAGAAAGATTAATTAGGAAACAATGCAATAATTTGGCTACTGAAGCAGATGAAGAAAATGATATAGAAGAAAATGACAATAACGATATTTGCTTTGGCAGAAATTTTACTGATAATAACCCTAGGAGAATAAACTATAGAACAAGAGAAAACATATATAAGTATTGCCAGAGGTAAGCCTCCAAGATTGATAGAATATGTAAAATATGATATAATAAAAGAGATATAGCAAATTGCTATGTTAGATTTCTCCATAGACAGCAATGAAAGGAGCGCATGAAACATGGAGAAGAAAAGCCCGAAAAAAATCTTTGGCCTGGAATTTGACCGGGGAGACATCAAGAACGTCATTCTGATGGTGTTGGCAATCATTGTTGGTGTGTTAAGCCTCTTGCTTATACCCAAAAACAATGCCAGCACACTTCAGAGTAACATGGACTCAGGGGCGCTCACTACTATTAGGTATTATTATGATGATATGTCTAATAGCATGCAGAGAGTCACATATGACCCAGATACAGGAGTGATGTATTTGATTGTCAACGGTTCACTAATTACACCCTTATACAATACAGATGGAACACTCAGGGTGTACGATGGCAAATGATAAGGGCAAGAGCTGCTATGCACCTGCATGGTAGCTCCTTTTTTGCGGTCACAGCTATGGACAAAAAGACTAAAATGTGATAAAAATATGTGTGTAAAAAAGAGATTAAAAGGAGTGCAATATGCGACTTGACAAATTTTTAAAAGTTTCAAGAGTAATAAAGAGGCGAACTGTTGCAAATGAAGTTGCAGATAACGGGAGAGTATCAGTAAATGGAAAACAGGTTAAGCCAAGTTACGATGTAAAAGTAGGAGACATTGTTGAAATACAATTTGGGGACAAAATATCAAGGTTTGAAATTACATTTATTCCAGAAGTAGCTAGGAAAAACAATCCAGAAATGATAAAGATTTTGTAGAAAAAAATAAAAACAGGAGGAAAACTCATGCCAGATTTTGTGCATTTACATGTACATAGCGAATTTAGCTTATTAGATGGAGCAATAAGAATTAAGGAATTGCCTAAAAGAGTAAAAGAACTTGGAATGAGCGCTGTTGCCCTTACAGATCACGGAGTTATGTATGGTGCGATAGACTTTTATAAAGCATGTAAAAATGAAGGAATTAAGCCTATAATTGGATGCGAAGTTTATGTCGCTCCTAGAAGCCGATTTGACAAAGAGCCTAGCATAGACAATAAATATAACCATTTAATTTTACTTGCTAAAAATAATGATGGCTATAAAAACTTAAGCAAACTTGTTTCACTAGGATTTACAGAAGGGTATTACTACAAACCAAGAATAGATTTAGAAACATTAGAGAAGTATCATGAAGGCTTGATATGTTGTAGTGCATGCTTGGCAGGAAGCATTGCAACTGCACTTTTAGAAGGAAAACAGGAAGAAGCAGAAAAAATAGCATTATGGCATAAAGATCTATTTGGAGAAGACTACTATCTTGAAATACAAGCAAATACATTAAAAAAGCAAGCATTAATTAACCAAAAAATTGTTGAAATGGGAAGAAAACTCAACATCCCACTTGTAATAACAAACGACTCACATTATTTAAACAAAGAAGATTTCGACAGTCACGAAGTATTGCTGTGTGTGCAAACAGGTAAGAAAATGACTGACATAGATAGAATGAGCTTTGAGGTAAATGACTTTTACTTAAAAAGTCCTGAAGAAATAGCAGAGTTTATTCCAAATTTGCCAGAAGCAATGGAGAATACTGTTAAAATAGCTGAAAAATGTAATGTGGAGTTTGAATTTGGACATACCATACTTCCAAATTATGACGTACCGGCTGAGTACCCAACACATTTTGACTTTTTTAAGAAACTCTGTGATGAAGGAATACGCAAAAGATATGCTGAAAATCCAACAAAAGAAATCCTTGATAGAATGGAATATGAAATAGAAGTTATCAAGAAAATGGGATATGTAGATTACTTCCTTATAGTATGGGACTTTATTCATTATGCAAAATCTCATGGAATACCAGTAGGGCCAGGACGTGGCTCCGGCGCTGGATCGATTGTTGCATATGCGATAGAGATAACAGACATCGACCCAATGAAGTATGATTTGCTATTTGAGAGATTCTTAAACCCAGAACGTATTAGCATGCCGGATTTTGATGTAGATTTTTGCTATGAAAGAAGACAAAAGGTATTAGATTATGTTTCAGAAAAATATGGAGCAGACCATGTTTCACAAATTATAACGTTTGGAACCATGTCTGCAAGAATGGTAATACGAGATGTAGCAAGAGTTTTGGATTTACCTTATGCGGAAGCAGACAAGCTTGCAAAAATGATTCCAAATGAACTTCATATAACGATTAAAAAAGCAATGGAACAAAACAGAGAACTAAAAGAATTATATGAAAGTGATGATAAAATAAAGAATTTATTAGATATAGCTATGGCATTAGAGGGATTACCAAGACAAGCATCAACACACGCATGTGGCGTTGTTATCACAAAGGAGCCAGTTGTAAACTATGTTCCACTATATGTAAGAGATGATACTATCTCTACTCAGTATATAATGACAACCCTAGAAGAACTAGGATTATTAAAAATGGATTTTCTGGGCTTACGTACTCTTACTGTAATAGATGATGCAATAAAATATGTGAAAGAAAACAGAGGAATAGACGTTAAATTTGATAAAGACATGAATGACCCAAAAGTATATAAACTCTGGGGAGAAGGAAAGACTCTAGGAATATTTCAATTTGAAAGTCAAGGTATGACAAATTTTATGAAAGAGCTAAAACCAGATGGCCTTGAAGATATTATTGCAGGTGTTTCATTATACCGCCCAGGACCAATGGATCAAATACCAAGATATATAAAAAACAAATTGCATCCAGACAATATTGAATATACTCATCCTGCTTTGGAACCAATATTACATGTAACATACGGTTGTATGGTATATCAAGAACAGGTTATGCAAATTGTAAGACAGCTTGCAGGATATTCACTTGGAAGAGCTGACCTAGTAAGACGTGCTATGGGAAAGAAAAAACTTGATGTAATGGCAAAAGAAAGAGAAAACTTTATACATGGACAAACAGACGAAAATGGAAATATAGTAATTCCAGGCTGCGTAAGAAACGGAATTGACGAAGAATCTGCAAATAAAATTTTTGATGAAATGGCAGAATTTGCGAAATATGCATTTAACAAATCGCATGCTGCAGCATATGCGGTTGTATCATATAGGACAGCATTTTTAAAGTCATATTACCCAGAAGAATTCATGGCAGCAACATTAAACAGTTTCTTAGGCAATTTAGACAAGGTCCCTGAATACATAGACGAATGTAAAAGAATGAACATTCAAATATTAAAACCAGATATTAACGAAAGCGATACAAAATTTACAGTGAAGAAAGGAGAAATTCGTTTCGGCTTAGGAAGTATAAAAAATGTTGGAGTTGCAGCGGTAGATGCAATTTGTGCAGAACGCAATAAAAATGGAGAATTTAAATCAATAGCAGACTTTTGCGAGAGAATAAGTGGTGAAGCTGTAAATAAAAAATGTATTGAGTCATTAATAAAAGCAGGAGCATTTGATAATTTAGGAGAAACGAGAGCAACTTTACTTGCATCATTTGAAGGGATAATAGACACTATAGCAGACAACGAAAAGAAAAGCTTAAAAGGGCAAGTAAGTATGTTCGACTTAGGAGAAGAAGAGAAAGGTAATAGCAACCTAAATAATATCAAATACAACATAAATATTAAACCAGAATTGACGCAAAAAGAACTTTTATCAATGGAAAAAGAAATGCTTGGATTATATATTTCTGGTCACCCACTTGAAAATTTAAGAGAACAGATTATTTCGCAAACTAATATAAACACGCTAAAAATGCATGAAATTGGCGACACAGATGAAGCTAGTGAATATAAAGATGGACAAAATGTTATTTATGCAGGAATAATTACTTCGATAAAGAAAAAATATACAAAGAATAATACTTTAATGGCATTTGTTACTGTAGAAGATTTATATGGCGCCTGTGAAGTTATAGTATTTGAAAACTGTTATCAAAAATCAAATAGTGTATTAATTGAAGATAATGTAGTCATAGTAGAAGGGAGACTTAGCCTTCGAGAAGACGATGAACCCAAAATAGTTGCAAATAATATAAGAGAATTCACGAAGAAAACAAAGAAAATTTTAAGTATTGATATTACAAACTTAGACGAAGGTACAAAAGATAAATTAAGAGGAGCTCTAAAATTTTTTATGGGAGATAGAAACAACATGCCAATACAAATAAGAGATGGAGAGCAAGTAAAACCAGCAGGAGGAATTTATCTAACAGAAAACATCCTAAAAGAACTTCAAGAAGTAGCAGGCGAAGATAGAGTAAAAATATTAGATATATGAAAACATTCAAATAAAAAGCGAGAGAAAAGCTTCACACTTTTCTCTCGCTTTTTTAGACCTAAAAAAATTCCGTACGCACTCAAAATTGTCTTACAGACGAAAAAGCCTACATAAAAATAGGCTTTTTTTCAGATCCTTGTTCAGTTTTTGGATATGGTTTAAATACGTCAGTTCTATACATTAAATAATCTACACTAGTTCCATAATAATCAGCCAACTTTGCAAGCAGTTCTAATGGAATATTACGTTTGTTTAATTCATAATATGAATATGCAACCTGAGTTACGTGCAGAAGTTTACTAAGTTGTCTCTGAGTTAAATCACGATCCTCACGTAGCATTTTTATTCGTGTTTTCATGTAGTTTCCTCCTATAACTATTCTTAAAAAATTATAGAATAAAACGAAATGTTGTTACGCGATTTAAAACGCAATGTTATAGGGAAGAAAGTTAATTATAAAAAAATATTTGTCATAATTCTTGAATTAATAAAATAGATATTATATAATAGCGCAAATACTAAAAATATGACTATATTTTTAGTGGCTTTTCTTTTTAGAAAAGAGGTATTATATGAAAAAATTTTTATCAAACTACAAGTCAACGATAATTCTTTTGGTTGCAATTATTGTTGGCGCTATCGTTGGATTCGTATTCCAAGAAAAAGCAACCGTATTAAGTCCATTTGGAGACTTATTTTTAAATCTTCTTCTAGTCGTTATTGTTCCATTAATTTTCCTAACAATTACAACATCTATCGCAAAAATGAAAACACCTAAAAGATTAGGCAAAATACTTATAACTATAGTAGTTATATTTGTTGTTACTTCACTTATGTCAGTTTTAATAGGACTACTTACAACATTACCTATTAAACTTGTAGACCCTGGAGATGGTGAAGTTATTCGTTCGTATTTGGATGATCCGACAGAAGAATCAACTAGCGAAGAAATTACAATATTAGAAAGGACAATAAAATTAATTTCAGTAAATGATTTTTCTAAATTATTATCAAGAGATAACCTTATTGCATTGCTTGTATTCTCAGTGATTTTTGGAATTGCTATAAATATGACAGGAGAAAAAGCAAAACCTGTTGTAGATTTCCTAGAAGGAGCCAATGCAATAATAAATAATGTTATAAAAATAATTATGTACTATGCACCAGTAGGGCTTGGATGCTATTTTGCAGCATTAGTGGGAAGCTTTGGAGCGTCTATTGTTGTTGGATACTTAAAAACATTTGTAATTTATTTAATTGTATCTGTTGCTTTCTTTGCAATTTTCTACACATTGTATGCATGGATAGCAGGAAAAAAGAAAGGAGTTATTGCATTCTGGAAAAATGTTTGGCCATCTACACTTACAGCTCTTGGAACATGTTCAAGTGCTGCATCGATTCCAGTAAATATTGAATGCAGTAAAAAGATGGGAGTTCCAGCTGACATTGCAGAAACTACAATACCGCTTGGAACTAGTTTCCATAAAGATGGCTCAATAATAGGTTCTGTATTCAAAATAATGTTCTTAGTTTGCCTATTTGGAACAAGTATGGCAACAGCTGGAGACGTGTTTAGAGTAATAGGAGTAGCATTACTTGCAAACTTGCTTATTACAGCAGTTCCTATTGGTGGTGGAACAATTTCAGAAATGCTTATAATAACAATGCTAGGCTATCCTGTAGCAGCATTGCCTATACTTACTATAATTGCAACTATCATAGATGCGCCAGCAACGATGCTAAATGTTGTTGGAGATACAGCGTCATCAATGATGGTAGCTAGGATAGTAGACGGAAAAAATTGGATGGAGAACAAATAATAAAAAAATAATAGAAGAAGATAAGAAATGGGCGCCAGGTAAGGCGCTCATTTTTGCATTGTATAATAAATGTAACGAAAATTTAACTTGTTTGTAATAGCTTTTGGAGCACTTGTATAATATAATCTATGTATAAAAAAGTTTTATTAATATTAAGAGAGGGTAAAATGATTATATTAGTTGGAGAAAGCGGCAGTGGTAAAACTACTATACTAAATGAATTAGAAAAAAGAGGATATAAGAAGGCGACTAATCATACAACAAGAAATAAAAGACCTGGAGAAGAAGAAAATTCTGAATATATTTTTGTAAGCAAAGATGAATTTAATACTATGTGGGATGAAGGAAAGCTTTTGCAAAGAGCAGAATTTAACAATGAGTATTATGGCATATCTGTAGATTCAATAAGAGACGACGTTGCATGTATACAGATAGTCGATTCTATAGCAGAAGTTAGGAAAAAAGCAAAAGAATTAGGGCTTGACGATAAAAGAATCATAAGCTTTTACATTTCAGTTCCTGCAGAAGAAAGAACTAAAAGAATGCTACTAAGAGGTGACAGCTTAGAAGGCATACAAAAAAGATTAGAAATTGACAATGAAAAATTTAAAAATGTAAAAGACGTAGTTGACTATGTTGTAGAAAATAACGTACTAGAAGATGCAGTCAACGAAATAATAAAATTAGATAAAGAAAATTAACATTAAAAATCACTTGTAATTTGTAGCAAAAAGTGGTAATATATTAATGTTAAAACCATTGACAAAGCAAAGTAGAATACATATTACTTTAGTAGAGATAGCAGGCCATGGGCTGAAAGCTTGCTTTAAAGGATTGTGTTTGAAATTTCACTTTCGAGGTCTTTTGCTGAAATGATAGTAGGCATAGGCGTGTAGCTTGCGTTAAAAGCATTTTAAGAGATTTGCTAAAAATATATAAAAGCAAATAAAATAGGTGGTACCGCGGAATATTAAGCCATTTCGTCCTATATTATAGGATGGAGAGGCTTTTTTTAGTGAAATGTTAGGGACATTTCACTTGAGGGAGGTAGAAAATGAAAGAAGAACTAGAAGCAATAAGCAAACAAGGGCTAGAGGAAATTGCTAGTGCAAAAACGATGGATGAATTACAAGAAGTTAAAAGAAATCTTTTTGGAAAAAGTAGCAAACTATCTGATATTACAAAGTCAATGGGCAGTTTAACAGCTGAGATGAAAAAAGAAGTCGGGATGAAGGTTTCTGAAATTAGAAACTTGTTTACTGCAAAATTAGACGAGAAAGAGCAAGAAATTTTGGAATCAAATAGTGTCTTAAATGCTCCAGCTGACCTTACAATTCCTGGCAAAAAAGTAAACGGAGGGAGTATGCACCCAATTATTCAAATGTGCTATGACTTAAATGATGCTTTTGCATCACTTGGATTTGAGGTGTTTAGCGAAGATGAAATAAGTAGTGAAAAATATGCTTTTGATAATTTAAACTTTGCTGCTGATCATCCAGCACGCCAAACAATGGACACATATTGGCTAGAAGGAACCGAAAATAAAGACGGAGCTGAAAGACTATGCTTAAGACCACATTTAACAGGTGGCTCTGTAAGATATTTATTAAAACACGGAGCTCCTGCAAGATTTGTGTACCCAGGCCAAGTATTTAGAAATGAAGCGGTAGATGCACGTCACGAAAGAGATTTCTTTCAATATGAGGCTTTAATTGTAGATAAAGACATTTCGTTTTCATCTGGAATTGTAATGATTCAAACAATACTTGAAAAAGTATTTGGAAGAAAAATAAATATTCGTATGAGAGAGGGCTTTTTCCCATTCGTTGAACCAGGCTATGAAATAGATATGGAATGTTTAGTTTGTGGTGGCAAGGGATGCAAAACATGTAATCACAATGGATGGATAGAAGTTATGCCAGGAGGTGTAATTCACCCAAATGTATTAAAATCTGCTGGACTTAGCCCAGATGAATGGACTGGATTTTATATTAACATCGGATTAGATAGATTAGTAATGATGCGTTATGGTGTAGACGATATTCGTTTGCTTCGTAGCTCGGACTTAAGATTTTTAAGGCAATTTAATTAGAAGGAGGGAAAAAAATGAAAATATCGTTAAATATAGTAAAAAAATATATTGACTTGCCAGAAGAGCTTACTCCTGAGCAAATTGCCAGAGACTTAACTATAAAAACTGTAGAGGTAGAGGGAATAGAAAATGTTGCAGAAAAATTTGAAAACATTGTAGTAGGAAAAATATTAGAAGTTCATCCACACCCAAATGCGGACAAATTAAGAGTTTGCAAAGTTGATATAGGAGAAAAAGAATCTGTACAAATTGTTTGCGGTGGAAGTAACCTATATGAGGGAGAATTTGTAGTAGTTTCAAAGCCAGGTGCAAAAGTTGTATGGCATGGTGAGGGAGAACCTGTTGAAATAAAAGCTATGCCAATGAGAGGAGTAGACTCATATGGCATGATTTGTGGTGCAACAGAGGTGTATTTAGATGGGTATTTTAAGCCACAATCTGAAACTGAAATTGTAGATTTAAAAGGCATAGACTGTAAGCCGGGGCAAAACATTGCCGAAGCTATCAATGCAGATGATGTAGTTATTGAAATAGATAATAAATCATTAACTAATAGGCCAGACCTTTGGGGCCATTATGGAATAGCAAGAGAATTGTCAGCCATATATAATGTGCAGCTTAAAGAGTTAGAAAAATACGATTTAGAAAAAGGACTAAAAAAGTACAATATTGAAATAGTTGATACAAAAAAATGTGCAAGATATATTGGAATTGAAATAGATGGAATAGAACAAAAGGATTCACCTATGTGGATGCAAACTGCATTAATAAATTCAGGAATGAAGCCAATTAATGCAATTGTTGACATTACAAACTATGTAATGATTGTCACAGGTCAGCCAATGCATGCATTTGATAGGACTCATATTGATGGACAAAAAATAGTTGTAAGAAATGCTAAAAAAGGTGAAGTATTAGAATTACTAGATGGCAACAATATTGAACTTGGAGAAGACGATTTAGTAATTTGCGATGTTAATTCACCACTTTGCTTAGCAGGAATTAGGGGAGGAATAAAAGATTCCGTACTTCCAGAAACAACAGGAGTATTACTAGAAGTTGCAAACTTCGAAGCAAGCACAATACGTAGATCTGAAAAGAAATTCGATGAAAAAACAGATGCAGGCATTAGATATGAAAAAGGAATAGATACTCAAAGAGTTGACCAAGGTGTAAACCTTGCTTTAGCTTTAGTTAAAGAAATATTCCCAGATAGCAAAATTACGGCTTATGCAGACGTATACAAAGATGAGACCCAAAGAGCCAAAATAGATGTTACAAAAGAATTTTTAGATGTAAGATTAGGAACAGTTGTGGAGCAAAAAGAAATTGAAAGAATTCTTACAAAGCTAGGATATGAAGTGAATTTTGAAAATGGAGTGTACCATGTAACAGCTCCAACATGGAGATCTACTGGAGATGTATCGCTTCGCGATGATGTAATGGGAGACATTGCAAGAATAATTGGTTATGATAATTTTACGCAAAAGCCATTACCAATTAAGATTGAACATGCTGTTATACAAAACAATGTATTATTAGAAAGAAGAATAAGAGAGTATTTATCATATAGATGTGGATTTGATGAAGTTATAACATATCCTTGGATAGAAGATAAATATATAGAGGCATCAGGCCTTGACAAAACAAAAATGGTAAGACTAGCAACACCACCATCACCTGACATGGCACATTTAAGAAGTTCGCTAATTCCAGGAATGCTTGATTCAACTGCTAAAAATTTAAGATATTTTGATAATTTTAAAATATACGAGTTAACACAAGTTTACGAAAAAGGTGAGTACCATGAATCATCAGAAGACGAAACATTACCAATTCACAAAAAGATGCTTGCAGGATGCATAGTAGGAAAAAATGCGTATGAAATACTATATGAGCTAAAAGGAGTACTTGAAGGACTTTCAAGTTACTGCCATATGGAAGATATAGAGCTTGTAGTAAAAAATAAGCCAGCTTGGGCAGATATAAATGCAAACATGAGCATTATTAAAAATGGAGAAATAATTGGATGCATGGGACTTCTTTCAATTAAGACAATGCTTGAAACAAAGATAAAACACACTAATGTAGCTATGTTTGAGCTAAATGTGGAAAAATTAATACCATATACATCTAGGACAAATGAATATAAGCATTTACCACAACTGCCTTTAATTGAAAAAGATTTATCTATATTAGTAGACGAAACTACTACATGGGAACAAATAAGAAATACTATTGCACCACATGTTAATGAAGTAATATTTGTAGAAGAATACAGGGGAGACCAAGTACCACAAGGTAAAAAATCTATAATGCTGAAAATGAAGATAGAAAATAACGAAACAACTATGACTTCAGAAGAAATCAACAAATTAATAGATAAAATAGTAAAAGCACTATATTTTAAGATTGGAGCAACATTACGAGAAGAATAAAAAAGTAAATACAGCAAAAATGAAAAAAGAAAGGCAAGAGGAACGAAAGTTTATGTTTCCTTGTCTTTCTTTTTTGCCTTTATTATGGAGCAGATAATGGGAGTCGAACCCACCTTTAAGCCTTGGGAAGGCCTCGTTCTACCGATGAACTACATCTGCACATTATGGAGCCATTTCGAAACAGGTATGCGAAAAAACATACTTTGTTTCAATCTCTCTTATATAATTCGATTTATTGTTTTTACTTTAACATAAAATTTATAAATACTCAAGTAATTTTATACAAAAAGTTTTACGAAATTTTGTTTCTTTTTTGCTGATTTATTATAAAATATATGTTATACTAGCTAACATAGGAAATGAGAATAAGCAGATGTGGTTTGCCACTTTTAGTCCGCAGCATATGTTGCGAGAACGGAGGTGGTGCTATGATAGAAGCAGTTTTATTAGAAATAATATACTTACTTTTATTTTGCTTAGTTGTCGAAACTATTATAGTATTTGCCTTAATTATACTATTTATAATTTTAAGCAAATAGACAATAAAAAAAACACATCTGTAACTTGCCCAGTTCGGTGTGTTTTTTTACATATCAATTCGGCAAACCACGTTTGTGGTTTCTTCATTTCCTATTTTTATTATACATTGATATTTAATAAAAGTCAAACAATTTCTCTACTTTTATAAAAAATAGGCGGGAAATTTCTTCCCCACCTATCACACAAAGATTGTTCTGCTTTATTCAACTTCAATTTCATCTCGGCAATGACCAAATCCATTCATTACAAGCCCACCAGAATCTCTTTTAGTGACAAAAGCGCTTAAGCCATATGCCACATCTCTGAAAACATCAAAGTTGTCGCAATCCTCAGGGTACTGGAGTTCAACATTTTCTATGTCATGATTGTTGTCGATAAGTTTATGCATTAGAACATTAACTAATGCAATCATGCCAGCCCTTTTCCATTCAGGCACATTCATTTGTCTCCAGTGTTGTTGTACCGAAACAAGGGTATCATATGGAAGCTTTGCCATTGATATACCTCCTATTAGCTTTTAGTAGATTGTCATTATCGCTTTCCTATTTTAAGTTATTATTGTGATGATATATATAGCTTCTTTAGAACTTACCTTGTAAATGTTCTCGAAAACAACTTCAACCTTGTTTACTCTGTTAATTTTCGCTTGTTCCCACCCCCAACGATAGTAAGGGTCATCTGTTGATTTAATCTTATCGAAAAAGAATACTCTACCTTCGTGTGGAACTTCCATTGAAACACCAAGATACATAGGTTTATTCCGCGGATTAATAATTTCTGCCAAAGTCTTTTCAGCTGCCATTACTTATCACTCCTTTTTACTTGTCAATGTATGGTGTATTAGTTTTCCAATCCTTGTGCTTGTTTCCCTCCTTTAATTATAATGTATATATAACCTAGCCCGTATGCTAGGTTATAAAAGGGAATATGTAAAACAGCAAATTGCTGTGTAGGTTTACAGTTTATCACGATTAAGGCTAAAAGTCAATTTTATGTAAAGCAAGTGTGAGATTTTATAGATGCTATTCAATATTTGATTTTACTGTTTTTATAGAAGCGACAAGCATCCTTTTTATTGATAAGCAATTGTTTAATAAATCTGTTGCATAATTCTCGTCTATGTATTCAGATTCTCTTAAGAGCCTAATCCAATACTCTGTTTCAGCACATTCTTTTAAAGCAATATGCATTTTTGCTATAAAATCTTGCTTACTACTTCCGTAGTTTGCTTCATTTATATTTGCACCTATACTAGTAGCACTTCTTATAATTTGTTTTGAGATTATAGTTTCTTTTCTTTGCTTTGTAAGATATTGTTGTAGTTTTATAATTTTGACTGAAAATTTAAGGGATGTTTCAATAAGAATTCCTTTAGACATAAATGCTCCTTTGAATTAAAATTTTTGTGATAAAATAATTAATAATTTTAAATATTGTATTTTAAAAATATTTTTGAATTAAAAAAGTTTAGTGAATAGTGAATGGTGAAGAATGAAGAATGAATAGTACAAATGTGCTCTTTCTAAGCATCTTAAAATTATTCACTATTAACTATTCACTCTTCATTTTTCACTGCGAAACGTTAGTTTCGCACATTATGGAGCGGGTAGCGAGAATCGAACTCGCACTATCAGGTCGGAAGCATGACATTCTACCATTAAATTATACCCGCATCACAATATACATTTTAACATATATTTAATAAGGAGTCTATAAATTTTAATAAATTAGAAAGAAATTACTGAAGGTTAGTAAAACACAAACCGCCATAAAGTTGGTAAAATCTGCTTTTTAGAGATTTTGCGGTAAAATGTATTGCTTTTTTCTTAAGTAGTGATATACTAAATAAAAAAAAAGGGGGATAATCTATGAAGTACGAAATTATAGGGAAAACAGTACCAGCAGTAGAGTTTACTTTTAACAAAGGAGAATCAGTTTATTCACAAAGTGGTGGAATGGTCTGGCAAACTGATGGAATTGAAATGAAAACAAATGCAAGAGGCGGAGTAATGAAAAGCTTAGGAAGAATGTTTACAGGTGAATCTATTTTCATGAATACATATTCTGCATTACAAGATGAAGCTAAAGTTGCATTTGCATCAACAGCCCCAGGAGACATCATTCCAGTAAATGTTAGCGAACAACGTGGCGGATTTATGATTCAGAAAAGAGCTTTTTTATGTGCAGAACCTAATGTAAATGTCAGTATAGCATTTACAAAAAGATTTTCTGCAGGATTATTTGGTGGGGAAGGATTTATTCTTCAAAAAGCA
>CAMOWC010000004.1 GCA_946628065.1 uncultured Clostridiaceae bacterium
GCTCGTTGGGCTCATAACCCAAAGGTCGTAAGTTCGAGTCTTACCCCCGCAACCATGTTTATAGGGCAGCTTAAATCGAGCTGTCCTATTTTATTGTATTGTGGAGCAGTTGGCAGCTCGCCTAAGCTCTAACCCAAAGGTCGTAAGTTCGAGTCTTACCCCGCGGGCCATGTTTATAGGGCAGCTTAAATCGAGCTGTCCTATTTTATTGTATTGTGGAGCAGTTGGCAGCTCGCCTAAGCTCTAACCCAAAGGTCGTAAGTTCGAGTCTTACCCCGCGGGCCATGTTTATAGGGCAGCTTAAATCGAGCTGTCCTATTTTATTGTATTGTGGAGCAGTTGGCAGCTCGCCTAAGCTCTAACCCAAAGGTCGTAAGTCCCAAGTCTTACCCCGCGGGCCATAAAAAAGCCAGTTCTTTTCAGAACTGGTTTTTTTTTTTATATTTTTATCTGAGTCCTATAATTGCAACATTTCTTCCAGATTTTTCTTTGTCTGCTCTAAAAGAATGTACTACATTTGAACTACACACAGTACATATTTTGCTATCATATATATTTTCTGGTTTTATTCCTACCTCTTCTAATGTTAATTTAATTACTAATGTTGTATCTACCATGTATTTGCCTGGTTTGCCTTCTTCATCCTTTATTATATCAGCATTTCGATTTAAGTACCCAAATTCTTTTTCAAATAGTTCTTTTACATCATCTTGCACTTCAAAATGGCATTGTTTTATACATGGTCCAATGCAAACAATTAAGTCTTCCGGCTTTGAGCCATAATCTTCTTTCATTTTTATTACAGCTTTTGGTCCTATTTTTTTTATAGTTCCCCTCCAACCAGAATGTATATTTCCAATTACCTTATTTATAGGGTCATAAATCAAAATTGGCGTACAATCTGCAAATGACAGTGTAAGATTAATCCCAGGTGTGTTTGTTATAATCCCATCCATATCTGTTAGTTTTATTATTTCATTTATATTTTGTATATTGTCTGAGTGAGTTTGGTTTGGTCTCGCAATGCTATTTCTTTCTATTCCAAGGCTGTTGCATAGTCTATTATAGTTATAGTCTGTCACTCTTTTATCAAGTCTTCCGTCTAAGTCAAATCCATCTATTCTTGTAGTAAAACAATTAACAAGTCCGTATTCCAAAAGTTTTCTAAACTGCAAGTATTCAATTCCGTCTTTTTTTACATGTATTATATTTTCATTAGATAAATCCATAATTACCTCTTCTACAAAAAATACATTTATATTATAGCATTTTTCTTTCCTATTGTCCATTATCAGTCCACGCAAATATTATCTTTTATTGTTTCATATTTGCTGTTTCCTATTCCTGTTACATTTTTAATGTCTTCTATACTATTAAATTCTCCATTCTTTTCTCTGTATTCCAGTATTTTTGCCGCCATAGATGGTCCTATCCCGGGCAATGTTTCAAGCTCTGTCTGAGTTGCTTCATTTATATTCACTTTGTCACCTTTTTTGCCATTGTCACTAATTACTCCTTCTCCCTTTGATGATACAATTGCGATATTTTCGCTGTCATCTATATTGCTTGGTATGTATATCTTTTGTCCATCCTTTAACTTATAAGCTAAGTTTACGTTTTTTATGTTCGCATCTGCCGTTACACCACCTGCCTTTTCTATTGCATCTGCAATTCTGTCCCCTTCTTTAAGCTTTACTATCCCTTCTTCTGCAATGCTTCCAGTAATATGTACTATTATGTCCTTTTCCCCTTCGTAGTTTTCTTGGTATACAATATCACTTTCATTTATTGTTTCATATTCTTTTTGTTCATTTGTAAAAAAATAATAAGTAATTGTTGCTATCATAATAGCAAACATACCAATAAAAACAATTTTTTGTTTTGTGTTCATATTTCCCATAGTTTTCTCCTTTCAGTTTTTTTAAATATAACTATATGTTTTATTATTGCTATTATTTAAAAGAATATTTTTAAACAGTCCACATCAAAAGTAGTTGCTTCAACAATTTTCTTTATAGAAATTATTTCTATTTTTTTAAAGCAACATATCTTAGCTTTAATATAAGCAATAGCATTAAATTTATTTTGGTTAGTTTAGAAAATTAGATCGAGCCTTAAAAACTTAGATTAACTAAAAATTTTTTTATTTTACAGATATAAAAAAAATCTTGTAACAAAATATTAAAAAAAGATACTTATAAAAATCAGAAATAAAAACGCAAGGGGACAAAAGAAACTCTTTTGCCCCCTATTTTATTATTTATAAACTAATCAACTGTTACATTGTTTGTTGTTTCATTTACCTCTATCTTATTTCCATCATCATCATATAATTCTGGATGTAAGAATAATTGGTCTACAAGTTTTGCCGTTTGACTCTTATTTGCAAAATAAATCCATGTATTATCTTTTGTTTTATTAGTATCACTTCCAGGTAAAAGTCCCATTCTCAAACTATCTGTTGAAAAATTGACTGCATAAGGTAAGTAATCTTTTAGTACTTCCATTGGTATGTTTGTTTTTATATTTTTGTAAGCTATATCTAAGAATGTGCCTACTTTTAAAATGTTTTCAGGCTTTAATGTCTGTTCAATTGTTGCTTTTATAAATTCCCTTTGTGTTCTCATTCTTCCATAGTCTTCTACACCATAGTCTGACGAATATGATGGTCCATAATTTGATCTTGTGCTGTTATCATGTCTGTATCTTACAACTTGTTCTGCATGATCACCATCTAGCAATTGGTATCCTTCTTTTAAATCGATGTATAAATTTTGTGTAACGTCTATATAATGCATGTCCTTTGGTACTGTAAACCAAACTCCGCCAATTTCATCAACAATTTCTTTTAGCACATTTGTGTTTACCCACACATAATATTGCAAGTCAAGCCCTGTCATTCTTTTCAAAATGCTAACCGTTCTTTCTGGTGTTTTTCCCATGTTATATGCTGCATTGATTTTGTATGATGCTGTTGCATCTGCAGCTGAACCTGTCCCCGTATAAGTGTCTCTTGGAACTGACATCATCGCAGCTTGTTGAGTTTTTGGATCATATTTGCATACAATTATTGTGTCTGTAAGTCTTGAGTCTCCAGCAATGCTCTCACCCAGTACAACAAAATATAATGGGTCTAGGTCTTTTAATTTTTCTGCATTATGACCTAATATTGTTGCTACCATACCTTGCATACCGCCACCATTTTTATTTGTTTTGTACACAAACCATCCTGCTACAGTTGCAATTATCAATATTATTATTAATAAAACTTTGGGCCATACCCTTCTCTTTTTATTTTTGTTTTTGTGTCTTCCCAACTATACCATCTCCTACTTCATATATGTGCGTGTTTAAGTATAACATATATATATTTTAATATCAACTATTAAAATAGTATCTTTAGTAATAAATTGTTGTTATATGTAAATTTTCCTATAAATGACGAATTAATCAGCTCTAGAAATCCTTCTATATTTACAAATGATGCTATAAGTGATACTATCGCAAAAAACAAATAAACTAAAAATAGTCCTCTTAATACACCATATGCTATTCCTCCACCTTCATTAAATTGCTTTACTATAGGAAGCTCAGCTAGTGCTTCTGCTAAAAATTTTAAGAATAAAAGTATTATTCTTGCAACTATAAAAATGCCTATAAAAGTTAGTGCATATACAATGTTGTTTGTTAAACTTGTTGCAACTGTATTTGCAACTTGGTTTTGAGTTTCCGCTGTTGCTTTTTTAATCTCGTTCGCAACGTATTCCGTAATTACTTCTGAAGTGTTTTCTTGTTCTTCTATATTTTCTTCTTTTTCCTCAGCTTTAGCTCCAAGGGTAGTTTGTATTGTATTGTGTATTGTTTCATCAAGTTCTGTATTTTCAATAATTAAATTCGACACAGGTGAGCTAAGCACAAATGCTAGCACTATCGCAACAATAAATGACAATATCTTATATGCTACTCCTACTAGTCCTTGTTTATAGCCTAAAAATATAGAAAGGCCAACACATCCTACTATAATAAGGTCCATGATAATTCCCATAAAACTACCTCCTAATCATTAAAAATCTACAATTTCAATTCTGTCTTTATAAACAATTCCTGCCATGGTTCCACACATTACGACATCTTTAATATTTCTTGTTGATGTGTATTTTTTTATTAACCAGCCATTTGTGTTTATGAAGTCTACTTCTGTCCCAGCATTTAATGCAATCATCGAGTCATAAGCATGTATGTCTTTTGGGAAGAAATTAGTCATATATACATTCGGATTAGAACGGCCAATTGCTTTTATCTCAGTTTGAGCTTCCGCACTAAATAATCCTGATTGTACCTTTTTAACTTCAACTGTGTATCCATTTAAATTAATATCTGCAAAAAGTGTATTACTATCAAATTTTGTTTCTTCTATGCTTTCTTCTCCTACTCTTTTTACAATTCCATTATCAAACATACACATTAGCGTATTTCCGTCTTGATAATTAATTTTTGTAATAATGTTTTTCTTATCTGCTTTGTACGTATATATAACAGCATTGTCAGGGTCTGTTACGGTTTTTTCAACAGAAATTATTTTGATGCTTGATTGAATTAAACTTCCAGAATAGTTTATTTCCGCAATGGCTAATTCACTATTATCATTTGAAACCGCTGTATCAATTGCACGTGTTGATGATAAGTGCGCTGTTGCAAGTTCCTTTCCGTCTGTATTATATAATTTAACCATTGATTTATGGCTAACTGAAACATAGCCGTTTCTATTAACACTTATTTGTGAAATTTCCCCTTCTAAATCCTTTTGCCATATTATATGTTCTCCCGATATCAAGTAAATTTTATTTCCACTTTTTTCTGCGACACATAAATATCTTCCATTAGATGCAAATATAGGGTTTGTAATTGTTATTTCTATGTTTGATTCCTTTGCTCCACTACCTGAATAATTTTGAAGATGGTTTTTGCTTAGCACAACAATATATCTATCATATGCATATGTATATGAACTTGATTCTGCATCAACCTCAATAATTGCTCCAGTATTTTCAGTTATTTCCTTTCCCAAAATGTATTTGTCTATCCAACCGCGGAATTCACCATTTCCAATATACATAGAAATTACTAGGATAAGCGCAACAATAGCACACATTATAAGAGTTATTTTTATTACTTTCTTTTTGTTTAATTTCATTGGTGGCTTTTCTTTATAATCGTTAAATACGTAATACTCCATACACTTCTCCTTTTGTTATCTTTTGTTCTATAAGTTTATCAATAAAATACTATTTTTTCAAGTTTTTAGTCCAAAAAATAACAGCAATCTGTATCATCCCTATATACCCAAATGCAGGATAGAAAGTTCCTATAAGTTTTGAAAAGCCTAATTTGCTCAAAATGATACTGAAAATGCATAATACGGTTATACATATAAACTGTTTTTTCATGCTACATGTTATATTTTGTATAAAACCGCATTCCTGATGACAAAGCTGATGTAAACATAGCAATTAATATTACTGCTCCATATGCATATGCAAATTCTTGGCTTATCTTATTTGAAGCACTTAATAGTGGCATTTCTATTTTGCTAGCATTTTTTACTCCGATTGACCACATAAAGTACAGTTAGTCCCAATATAATAAGTACGATTGCACACACAGATGCTGTAAGCAAAGCATCCTTTTTTGTGTTGCATATGCCTTTTAAGCTAATTAATATTGGTATAAGGGCAATACTATTATAGCTTGCATAAGTGATTGCATTAAAAAAAGCAACTCCTATATTATTTTCTTGTGTTTTGATAATTATCCTTTCATCTTTAAATAATATCCCAAGCATCAAAATAACTAAAAATAATATTGGAACTAAAACTGTATTTGTTTTTACAAGTCCATTCGTTTTATTCATTATTAACATACACAAAACACATAATATTGCACTTCCTATTTGCTTTGGGATGCAGAATTCTTGTTCAAAATATGTGCCTACTCCTGCTACCATTACCATAAAAGATATTCCTAAAAATGACGTTACAACTATTTTAAGAATATCCACTATCACTTTGTCCCTTCCGGGCATGATTTTGTTTATTAAATCATTATAATTGTTTGAATTTGTATTAATCGCTATTTTCATTGTTTTATAAATAACTGCTCCTAAAATAAAGCAAGAAAATATAAGGCTTGCAGTCCCAATATGCCCATATCTTCCGAAAAAGACATATATTTCTTGTCCGCGATGCAAACCCTGCTCCAATAATAGTTCCAATAACAACAAATGTTATTTTTAATACATTTTTCATGTTTACCTCTTTAGATGTTCTTTGTTTTTATTCTATTACTGAAGGTAACATATATTCCCAATTTTTTTAAGGTTTTTGGTTGACAAATACTTTAAATGGTGCTATTATATTTACTGTACTTATTATGGACCGGTAGCTCAGCTGGATAGAGCAACGCCCTTCTAAGGCGTGGGTCGGACGTTCGAATCGTCTCCGGTTCACCAAAAACAGTCTAGTTTAAAACTAGACTGTTTTTTTATGAGAAAAGAGAACCGTCCCTATTTGCAAATATATTATTAGATACGTTATCCCGGCTAAAAATCCAGCAATTACGTCACTTGTATAATGTACTCCTAAATAAACTCTACTAATCCCTATGCTTATTATTAGTAAGCTCAGCAATATAATTAAGCTCCACTTTACATATTTATTTTTAATATACTTATATATTAAATAAATCAAATAGCCATAAAAAGCCATACTTACCATTGAGTGCCCTGATGGAAGGCTATACCCACTTTCTTCAATAATTCGATTTGCTATAGGTCTAGGTCTTTGTAATATTTGTTTAAGCGTATAATTTATCGTCGCTGATAGCACTAAATTTAAAGGGATGCTTATTGCAATTATTTTATTTTTAATTACCAAAATTAAATATGTAGATAAACATATAGATAAGCCTATTAGCCAATACGCACCTCCCAAATTTGTAATGAATTTTACAATTGGAGTTACTATATCAGATACCAAATGCGTTGATATAGCTGCGTATCCCTTGCTATCAATTGTTGTTATTTCTTTATCTATTATATCTACTACCATCATAAGGAAAACAGTTACACTTATAAATAACACTACCCATTTTATATTTTTTAGTAAAAATTTTTTTAAATCATCTTTCATCATACTCTTCATGTCCTTGTCTGTCAGTTGTCATTATAGTAGGCTCAAATATATCTCCTAATATAAATGCATTTCTATGATTTGCTGTTTCTCCCATTAGTTTTTGTATCAATTCAGGAGTTCCACAGTATATTTTTTTAAGCTCTTCTTGGAATGCTTCTACATCAAATACTGGCGCATGTATAATATCTTTCATTCGTCCGTATTTTTCCAGGTCCAAAGTAGATGGGCACCAAGAAAGCTCAATGCTATCTCCAAATAATTTTTGAAACTGTCTCATTGCTCTACTGCCATGTGTAACTGTGGTAACAAGTATAACAGATTTTATTTTTTCCCCTGTTTCAATTTCTTCTGACTCAAAAATATTCCTACAAAATAATGCATTCTCTTGTGTACTTTTTGACAACGGCTCTATTAATACATCTTCAGGATTTACACCTATACTCCTTAAGAACTCATCAGTTAATATCTCAGAATGTATTCTGTGGTCTTCTTCAAACACTTCAGATATAAATGTTTCTGCTCCCCAGTCCGCTTCAGTTAGTTCTTGCCAGTCTATTTCTGGAGAAGAACCATCCATATATTCATCTAGTGTTGATGGGTGCATTAAACCCTTTTTATCTCTTTCTCTGTGTATACCACCTGTAAAAATTATTTTTTTAGCAATTCCTCTTCTGTATAGCTCGAAGGCTTTTATTGCTCTTTCTCTTGTTACTGGTAATAAACCATTCCCCAGTACAATTGCTACGTCCGCTTTTTCCCCTTCAGTTCTTGTATAATCTGTTATATTGTTTCCAATTACAAAATCGAAAAGTTCTTCTGGCGTTAATTCCCTTCCATTTGGAGTTTGTATGCTTTGCATGTGTTTATCGTCAACCCATGTTAAATATCTTGTCCTACTACCTAAATTAACCTCCCTATATCTAGGAAATTGCTTAATTTCTTCATTCATTTCATAAAATGGTCTTTCATAGTTCATAATAAGTTCCGATATTTTATACTCTTTTGACATTTTTATCCCTTCTAAATAAATAATTATAAATGTTATCTGTTTAAATATATCCCTAAAACTCCACTAATGCTTTTATCGAGCAAATTAATAAATATTTCTCCATCTTTTGGTGTTCCAACAATGTCTCCATAATGCATAGGAATTGCTATCTTTGGCTTTATTATATTCACTAGTTCTGCAGCTTCAGATGCTGTCATTGTATATGTTCCTCCTACAGGAACCAATGCAATGTCACATTTTACCTGTTTACTTTCCTCTGTTATATCTGTATCTCCGGCTATATAGTATTTTGTTCCGTTTAAATTAATAATGTATCCTACCCAACCATTTTCTTTAGGATGAAATTTTTTATTTATATTATATGCAGGAATAGTCTCAAATTGTAAAGCATGTATTGTATATGTTTTATTTGGTTCTACACTTAAAATATTAGAACTCATAACACCATTGTCTTGTAATCTCTTAGTTAATGTTTTAGGAATAATATAAATTGTACTGCCTTTTTTAACTTTTTCAATGTCTTGCTCTGAATAGTGGTCATAATGATCATGAGTTATAAATATAAAATCTGCATCACTATACTGGTTATTAATCTTGAATGGGTCAATATATATATTTTTTTCTCCGGATATTTTTATACTGCTATGCACTAAGACTTCTGTTTTCTCACTCATAGTTTTATTCCTTTCCTTATATTTTTTCTATTCGAATGCCTATAACACCATATTTTCTCACTTCTTCAGGGGTGTAAAATTCATATAATATATTTAAAAGCTGTTGTTTAGTTATGGATTTATCTGCTAATATATCGATACTAAAATCATTTAATAGCTCTTCAAATGTTTTGTATCTTAAGAGTTCTAAAACTTTTGCTTGTATAGTAGCTTCCTCATTTTCTTCATTTTTAAAAATTATAGTGTCTCCAATTTCAATTTTTTGTCTTTTTTCGTCAAACAATCTAATCTCTATTTTCTTAGTTCCTTTGTTTATATAGTCAAAATATTTAGACTTTAACCTTAAAATATGATTCATTTTAAGTTCCTCCAAACAGTATTCTACCATAATTAATTTTTTTTGAAAATACTCTTTTACTACACAAAAAAACGATTCCATTATACTAAAAACAGACTAGCTCGCTTGCTAGTCTGTTTTTAGTATAAATCCAATTTTATTATTTTTACGTCTTTATCTATGTTATATGTTATTTATAATTAATTCCATTTACCTCTACATCAACCATTTTCCAGTTTATCTGAGAATAATATACGCTATTTCTACAATAATTACATGTAAACATCTTCTTCGAGATATTATATTCCATATCTGCCCCGCACGCTGGACATTTATTCATTATTTTTTTGTTGCCGTTTCCCTCATATGTCACTACCCATATGTCGTTCCAATACTTGTCAAACTTATCCTCGTTATTCATGTTATTATCCGCATCATCAAAGAAAAAAACTAATGCATAAACTTTTATATAGAGCTTGTTCCTTTTCATATCCCTCCATTCATATACCTCCTAATTTATTTACAAACTCATTTTTTATCTATTGATTATTTGCAGCTACCTCTATTTCTAAAAGTTTATCTTTTAATTCGCCTTCTATTCTTTGTAATTCTACTTCAGCCTCAGCACGTTTTGTTCTGCCTTCTGCATGTATTTGCAAAATTGTGTCTAATGTATCGATAATATCTTTGTTGGTTTTTTGTAATGTTTCTACGTCTACAATAGCTCTTTCAGATTCTTTTGCTACATCTATAGTTCCCTGTTTTAGTAACTCACTATTTTTCTTAAGCATCTCATTTGTTATGTCTGTTACCTGTTTTTGCGCTCCTAATGCATTTTTAGCATTTGTTATGCCAAGAGCGATAACTATCTGATTTTTCCATAGTGGAATTGTATTTATTATAGAGCTCTGGATTTTTTCAACAAGTTCACTATCATTATTTTGAATTAATCTAATTTGTGGTGCCATTTGAATTGAAATAATTCTTGTTGTTTTTAAATCGTATATTTTCTTTTCAAATCTATTAATCATATTAGCCATATCATTTACTGCTTGTACATCTGTTTGTTCTCCACTTTCTTCTGCCTTTTTCTGCATCTCTGGTAAAGTAACAGTTTTAAGTTCCTCTAATTTTTTTTCACCTGCTATAATATAAAGTGAAAGTTCTTTAAAGTATTCAAGATTTTTTTCATACATAGTATCAAATACTGCTATATCCTTCATCATTTGAAGTTTATGGCTTTCTAATTGTTTTTCTATTTTGTCTACATTGTTTTCAACTTTATCATATTTTGCAATCAATTTTTGTATTTGTTTTTTTGCTGAATTAAATATACCTGCAAGTCCTGTAGGCATTTTTCCATCTTTTGGTAAGTCACTATCAAAATCTTTTATTTGTACAACTAAGTCTGTAAGCAATCCTCCAACTTCTCCAGTTGATTTTGTTTTAACATTGTCAAGTACGCTATCAGAAAATTTTGATATTTTTGTTTGTGCTCCTACACCATACTGTAATACTTGGTTTGTGTCATTAATGTCAAGTTTTGATAAAAAAACATCAATAGCTTGTTTTTCTTCTTCTGTTAATGCATCATAATTTAATGATTTTTCAACTTGTGCTTCTTCTACCTTTCTGTTTTCTAATAATCCTTTTTCAATTTCTGTTGTGTCTAATTTTGATTTAACTGTTAATTCTAAATCACTCATTTTAATCTCCTTCCGAACATGTTGGTTCTAC
Source organism: uncultured Clostridiaceae bacterium (assembly GCA_946628065.1). Classification (GTDB taxonomy): domain Bacteria; phylum Bacillota; class Clostridia; order TANB77; family CAG-508; genus UMGS1754. Next base: position 10,948 of record CAMOWC010000004.1, read on the forward strand.
TTTTTTTATTTTCCTAAATATTCAATGAGCTCTTCATACATGCTCATTTTTAAACTTGAAACTGTACTTGTAATTTCTTGTGGAATACCGCTTGCATCAACTGCAGATACATCATAGCTTCCACCTGTTACACCTGTTCTAAATCCATACCTATTCCATGCTATTTGCTGAATTTCCTTGTCGTTAAAAACCTTTAGGTATTCATTCCCCGCTTCATCAAATGTTGCTATACAGTGAGAATTCCATATCGTTGGTGTAGGATAAAGTATACGAATTTTGTCTTTTACTTGATTCCAACCATCTGGATTTGATGTTGCAAACTCTATAATGGACTTTTCGTAATCAACAATCATTGGCTTGTCACCCATTCCAGTTTTTAAATACATTTCAAAAAGGTCTGCAGGTGTATTGTTCATATATCCTGATTTTAGATAAAATTCTTTTAGTTTTGGAAGGTTTTCCCTCATCTTTTCTTCAGTTACGTTTCCTTCGCACATAATTGATAAGAGTAACCCATAATACGTTGCCCCAGGTGAAGATGTAACTGGATCAGTTGAATTTATATTGATGCTTCCATAAATATTATTTAACCCTATTTCACTCCATTTTTTTCCTTCTAGAATATAAGTTAAAAGTTTGTTCATATCTGTAATATAGTAAACTCCATTTGTTTGTGTTACTATCTTTTCCTTAATTAATGCATCTACAACCGTTTCCCAGCTATATATAACAATTGGAGTATTTAGAGTTAGGCTTCCATCAAGTACTCGGCTCCTTGCTGCTTCTCCTTTGCTAGAGTCTGGGGATAATTTGTAATAATCATAAAATCTCTGATCTGATGGAAACATCGCATCATACTTTGACTTATCTTCTCTAACTAGAGGATCTTTTATTATCTTTCCATTACTCCAACTATCATAGATAACATTTAGTCCATACTTCTTTTGCATAATGCCTACAACATCTTCATCTGCTAGGAAGTCTTCTTTTCCTCCACCTACAGCTACTGTAACTGGTGTAAGTTTTGAAGTATCAACTCCGCCTGTTTGCTTATCATTCCACATTTTAATTCCAATAATTACTGCAATTAAAATAAGTAAAATAGCAATTCCAATGATGGTATTAGTACTTTTTTTCTTTTCCATTTTATTCTCCTTTCTTTATATTAAAGTCTTTTTCATCCATAAAGCCATCCATTTTTAGCATTGATTCAAACACTTTTATCTCAGCATCTGTATCTATCATGTCCGACTGATACAAGTTGCTCAGTTGTGTCTCAAATGCAGTTTTTATTTTTTCTATCATTCTTTGAATAGAATTCATAAACTTCGCTCCTTCTAAGCTAGAAAGTTTTTGATTTTCTATTTCATCGTATCTCTCTAATATTTTTATAGTAACAGGTAAATAATAATTTAAAAAGTTATTTGCTTGTTTCAGCTTTTCTGGTTTTTTAGAAAGTGTATCAATAATTTTATCTGATGTAGAGCAAATATCTTTTATATTTTTTACTAGCTCTACACTCTCTAGTTGCTTCGTTATCGCCCTTAATTTGTCTGTGTTTTCTTTTGCTTGTTTCAGTATTTCATAGTTGTTAGCAGGATTGTACGAAAAACTTAAATCAGACTTTTTCTCTTTACCAAATATAAGCATTCCAGCTCCAAATGCAGCTCCTGCCATAAGGCCCGCTCCCCATATTGGAACATTTAATGCTAAATATGGTACTGCAAAAAAACTTCCACCTATAATTGCTGATACAATATAACCTTTTTTCATATTATTCCCTTTCTTTTATTTTCTTTTAGTTAAAGCCTCTAACCTTCTTAAATGCAGTTAACAAATTAGTTCTTCCGTCGAACACAGTCGCATTAGTTAGTCTTGCAATATCATTAAGTTGCCTTGAATCCGCTTCTCCAAATAATATTCCAAAAATTGGAATATCTTTTCCCACTTCTTTATATTTTGCTTTTAAATCACTGTATTTGCCATAATTTGATTGTCCATCTGTCATTATTATTATAGATAAACTATATTTGTCTTGGTCTTCTTTATCTAGTATTTCTAATGCTTCTATACTGCAATCATATATGTTTGTAGATCCACCTACTTCGAGTTTCTCAATGTTGTTTATAAGATTTTGTGTGTATGTTCCATTTTCTGTTTTCCATGTTGCAATATTTCCTTTGTTAAAAGGAATCACCGTTATTTTATCTTTATCTGAAAATTGTAATAAATCTTTTCCAGCTTCTTCTTCATTTAAGATATATCTCATTGCGTCTCTTAATTGTTTTATACCATTTCCGTACATACTTCCTGAATAGTCCAAGCAAAATACTGCATGTGTTGGCTTTCTTAATTCTGTTTGGTATAGTCCTAAAGCCTTACGAATTACAGTTGTTGATGGATACTTGGTAGTTGTTAAATACTTTGTTGTATCAATTCCCCAACTTGGATTGAACAAGTTTTTATCTGCATTTTCATTTATTCCGCCATACCAAACTCTTCTGCCAGTCTCTCCAATTATTTTTTGTCCTTCATCACTAAGTAAAAAGCTTTGCAATATTTGAAATGTTTCGAGTTTGCTTTTGTCTTTATTATCAATGTATGCAAAAGGAGAATCAGAGATTGAAACACCATCTTTTGCATATACAATATATAGTGGTTCTTTTCCTCTTTCTTCTAATTTTTTATTAATATTAATTATAGATGCTTCATATGTTACTACCGCATCATAATTTCCTGTTAAGAATAGTTCTTCCAGAAATTCTTCTGTTCCAGATGAGCGTTGTACTCCTGAAAATAATGAAATAAGTGATTGCTTTAGGTCTTCTTTTTCAAGATCTTCTTCTCTTAATATTTCAGGATTTCCTGCAAGTGTAGTTAAGAAACCTAAATATGCTGTAGCGCCAGTGTTTGTTTGAGTTACTGATGGCATATTAAATTTGAGTTTTCCATTTTCAATTGCATTAACAATATCTTTTGTATATACTTCTGTCCCAATGAAATTTAACTCTTGAGCTTTAGACTTAGTTATTCCAAATACAACAGGATTAATGCTTGTTGATTTTGAATTTTTTACATTTACATTACTATTCAGCATATATAGCCAAATTGAATTAGATGTCCATACAGCATCATACCTCTCTCCGGAGTTCAATTTGTCCATAATTTCAAGTGTTCCCGCGTAGTTTATTCCAACAGATATTCCTTGGCTCTTTGCATATTCTACTAAATTAGATCCTATGTCCATGTTTTCATTACTTGAAATTATTCTAAATACCTTACTTGAACTCTTAAATGAGCTATTCGAGTCTGAAAACATAGAATATAGTCCGGTAAAATATGATAGCAACTAATAAAAAAATAACCACTGAACTAATCTTTTTGTTTTTTTCCACTTTGTTTCACTTCCTTTTCCAACATACATTTTACTTTAAAAAACCAAAAATCACAATAGTTTTAAAAAAATACGCTTTAGTTTTATTATTATTTTCCTTTTTTGCTTCTCGGCGCAAGAATATTTCACCACTTCATAAGTCTCTGAATTTTATTTATTCACCATCATATTTTGAAAAATCACAATTTAAAATTACATGTTTTTTCTCAAAATTCGCATAATATTTATATTTTCACCTTGACAATATTTTTCTATCGTTATATAATGTTAGCCATGGTTAACATTATTGAAAGGATTTATATTTTATGATATCAAAATCTCAAGAAGAATATTTAAAAACAATATATGTCTTACATCAGCAAACAGGTTCTGTAAGGGTTACTGACATAGCAAGTAAGATGCAATGTTCTAAACCTAGTGTAAATAAAGCATTGCACTTTCTTAAAGACAATCGGTCTTATTAATTATCAAACATATGGCACTATTGAACTTACAGAAGATGGTGAAAGTCTCTCAAGAAAAATCTTAGAAGCATATGATATTGTTTTTTTATTTTTAAAAGATGTTCTTAATTTAGATGCCTCAAATGCTAAATTAGAAGCAGACAAAATAAAGCAAAGCATGTCAGATGAAACATTAAATAAGCTTGCAAAATACGTACATAAAGAACTTAACTTGGGAAATCTCGATTGTGACTACAACATTAACAATGATCTTTGCAGATCTTGTATAAAAAGAGAAAAAGCTAGAAACAATTATGAAGTTTGATAGTAAAACAACAAGCTATTCTATTGTAAGTTTAATAATACTGATTTTTTACAACATATAAAGGGAAGGAATTAATATGAAAGAAAATTTATTAACTATTACTAACCTGCACGTTTCAGCAGGCGAAAAAAATATTTTAAATGGAATCGATTTAAAAATAAACAAAGGGGAAATCCATGTTATTATGGGTCCAAATGGTTCTGGAAAAACTACTACAGCAAATGCAATTTTCAATAACCCAATGTATACAAAAACAGACGGATCTATACTTTTTGAAGGAGAAGACATTACATCTTCTAGAACAGATGAAATAGCTAGAAAAGGTGTGTTTATGTCTTTTCAACTTCCTGAAGAAATTCCAGGCATTTCTGTGACAAACTTTTTAAAATATGCAAAATCAAAAAAATCAAATGAACCAGTAAAAATATTCAGCTTTAAAAATGAGCTAAAAAAATACATGGAAGAATTAAATATGAACCCTGCTAATATGGAAAGAAGCTTAAATGTTGGCTTTTCCGGTGGTGAAAAAAAGAAAAATGAAATACTGCAAATGTTAGTTTTAAACCCTAAACTCGCAATATTAGATGAAACAGATTCAGGGCTTGATGTTGATGCAATCAATACTGTATCTAAGGGAATTCAAATGTTTAAAAATGACAGTAACGCGGTTTTAATTATCACACATAACACAAAAATACTTAAAAATTTAACTGTTGATTATGTTCATATTCTTGTTGATGGGAAAATAGTAAAAACTGGTTCACAAGAACTTGCAAAAGAAATAGAAGAAAATGGATATAGTAAATATAAAAAAGTAATTAACTGAAAGGATTTTATTGATGAAAACTCAGGTTGAAGAAATTAACAGAAATATATATGACTTCAAAAACGATGATAATTATGAATATAAAATAAAAAAGGGATTAACTCCTGAAATAGTTGAAGAAATATCAAAGCAAAAAAATGATCCTGATTGGATGAGAGATTTTAGGCTTAAAGCCTTAGAAGTATATAATAAATTAGAGCTCCCAACGTGGGGACCTGACATATCAGAATTAAACATGAATGAAATTGCGACTTATGTTAAACCAAAGTCTGCTCTTAGTAGTTCTTGGGAAGATGTTCCAGATGATATTAAATCCACATTTGATAAGCTAGGCATCCCAGAAGCAGAAAAAACGTCCCTTGCAGGAGTTGGAGCTCAATATGATTCTGAAGTTGTGTATCATAGCATGAAAGAAGATCTAATTAAACAAGGTGTTATTTATACAGATATGGAAACTGCAGTAAAAGAATACCCAGACATCGTAAAAAAATACTTTATGAAATGTGTACCTGTATCTGATCATAAATTTGCAGCACTTCATGGTGCAGTATGGTCTGGTGGCTCATTTGTATATGTTCCAAAAGGAATAAAAGTTGATATCCCTCTTCAATCATATTTTAGGTTAAATTCTCCTGAATCAGGTCAATTCGAACATACGTTAATAATAGTTGAAGAAGGTGCAAGCTTACATTTTATTGAAGGGTGCAGTGCGCCAAAGTACAATAAAGTAAACTTACACGCTGGATGTGTTGAATTATACGTTAAGGATAATGCATATTTAAGATACTCAACAATTGAAAATTGGTCAAAAAACATGCTAAATTTAAATACAAAAAAAGCTTTAGTGGGAAAAAATGCTGAAATGGACTGGGTTTCTGGTTCTTTTGGTTCTAAAATTTCAATGCTATATCCTATGAGTATATTAAATGGAGAAGGTTCAAAAACCGAATTTACAGGAATTTCTTTTGCAGGTGGAGGGCAGAATTTAGACAATGGCTTTAAAGTGGTTCATAATGCTCCAAATACTTCAAGTGTTGTAAATGCAAAATCAATATCAAAAAATGGTGGCAAATGCACATATCGTTCTTACGTAAAAATAAGCGAAAACGCTCCGTTTTCGAAGTCTTCTGTTTCATGCGAGTCACTTATGTTAGACGATATATCAGTTTCAGATACAATTCCTACAAATGACATTGAAACTGATGATGTAGAATTTTCTCATGAAGCAAAAATAGGCAAAATATCAGATAAAACAATATTCTATTTAATGAGTAGAGGGCTTTCCGAAGAAGATGCTAAAGCGATGATTGTACGAGGATTTGCATATCCTATTTCAAAGGAATTACCTGTCGAATATGCTGTTGAAATGAATAGATTAATTAATTTAGAGCTTGAAGGCGCGATAGGATAATAATATAGAAAGGAAAACAATATGGAATTAGAAATAAATCAAACACCGGTTAGGACATCTAAAAACTTTAATATTAACAATATTAAGCTTAAAGGCATAAGTTTCCCTAGTGAAATATTGGCATTTGAGAATACTCAAATTTTAAATTCTGACACAAAAGTTAAAATTTGCGACTCTACAAGTCCAATTTCTCTAGACTATGGCCTTGGAAGTGATTTAACAAGTTTAGTTACAAATAATTCAAATAAAAGAATAAGCATAGAAATTAGTAGCAAGACAAACAAAGAGATTCAATTATTATTTGATTTAGATAATAAAAACAGCGCACTTCTTGAAGACATTGAAATTACAGCAAATGAATCTAGCAAAGAAACTGTAATAGTAAAATACTCGTCAAGCGATAATACGTGTTCATTCCATGATGGAATAATTAGAGTAAATGCAAAAAAGAATTCTGTTTTAAATGTTATAATTGTTAATTTACTTAATGAAAACTCTAGCAATTTTCTAGCTATTCAAAACAATTTAGACGAAAATGCTAAAGTCAATTATACATTAATTGACTTTGGAGGTAAAAATAGTGTAACTAACTACTATTCCAATATAGCAGGTGATTTTGCTAAAAACACTATAAACGCAATTTATCTAGGGCATAAAACTCAAATTTTTGACTTAAACTATATTTCAGAACTAAGAGGAAAACACGATGATATAAAAATTGAAGTTCAGGGGGCTTTAGCGGATAACGCTAAAAAGAATTTTAAAGGCACGATTGATTTTAAAAAAGGTTGTAAAAAATCAGTTGGAAATGAAAATGAATCATGTATACTGCTTTCAACCACAGCAAAATCACTTAGCCTTCCTATGTTGCTATGCTCTGAAGAAGATGTTGAAGGAAATCACAGTAGTTCTGCTGGAAAAATAGACGAAAAAGAATTGTTTTATATAATGACAAGAGGATTTTCTATAAAGGAAGCAATGAAACTTATGGTAAAAGCTAGATTCAATAGAATTTTAGAAACCATTCCTAATAATGAATTAAAAAAAGAAATCATTAAAGAAATAGATATGAGGTTAGACTAATATGGAAGAATTTAAAAAAGATTTCCCATTGTTAAATAATAATAATATTGTATATTTAGATAGTGGCGCTACTTCTCAAAAGCCACAACCTGTTTTAGATGCAGTTTCAGAGTTTTATAAAACTTCAAATGCTAATCCGCACAGAGGTGCATATAGCCTTAGTATAGAAGCAACTGAAAAATATGAAGAATCAAGACAGAAAATTGCAAAATTTATAAATGCTAAGCACACAGAAGAGATAATTTATACAAAAAATGCTACCGAATCAATTAATCTAGTTGCATATTCTTATGGAATAGAAAATCTTAAACCTGGTGACGAAATAGTTATTTCTATCATGGAACATCATTCAAACTTAGTTCCTTGGCAGAAAGTTGCAAGAGTTACTGGTGCTATATTAAAATACATGTATATAAATGATGATTACGAAATTCCAGAAGCAGAAATTGAAAGCAAAATTACTCCTAAAACTAAAATTGTCGGAATAACACACATTTCAAATGTTTTAGGAACAATAAATAATGTTGAAAAAATAGTAAAATATGCACATAAAAATGGTGCTATAGTCATAGTAGATGGCGCCCAAAGTACACCACATATTAAAGTTGACGTGCAAAAACTAAATTGTGATTTTTTTGTTTTTTCTGGTCACAAAATGCTTTCACCTCTTGGCATTGGGATATTATATGGAAAAAGAGAAATTCTTAATAATATGACTCCCTTCTTAATGGGTGGAGATATGATAGAATATGTTCATGAGCAAGAAACAACATTTGCTCCTCTTCCTAATAAATTTGAAGCTGGTACGCAAAATGTTGGTGGAGCCATAGGACTAGCTGCAGCAATTGATTATATTCAAAAGGTTGGATTTGACGAAATCGAAAGAATAGAAAACGAACTTACGGATTATGCTGTAAAAAGGCTCTCAAGTCTTGGATTTGTAAAACTGTATGTAACATCAAATAAATCTAACCATTCAGGTGTGATTTCATTTAATATTGAAGGAGTGCATCCGCATGATGTTGCAAGTATTCTTGATACTTATGGTGTATGTATTCGTTCACGGAAATCATTGTGCACAACCGCTTATGAGGTTTTTGGGAATAGATTCAACTTGTCGCGCAAGTTTTTATTTTTACAATACAAAGTACGACGTAGACAAGCTAGTAGACGGGCTTAGCAAGGCCTATGATATGTTTAAAAAATATATGAGGTAATAATAATGGATGATTTAGATGATGTTTATAATGAACTTATTATGGAACATAGTATGAATTCATATAACAAAAAAAATCTTGATAACGCAAACTACTGTGAAATTGGGCATAACCCAAATTGTGGCGATGAAATAACATTAGAATTAAAACTAAATAATGGGACAATTGAAGATATGGCCTTTTCCGGACATGGTTGTGCTATATCTCAAGCTTCTACTTCAATAATGATTGACACTTTAAAGGGAAAAACTATATCAGAAGCGAAATCGATAATTGAAACATTTATAGGAATGATTAAAAGAGAAATTACAGATGAAACCGAACTTGAGAAACTTGAAGATGCGATAGCATTTAAAAATGTATCACATATGCCAGCAAGAGTAAAATGTGCTCTGCTTGCATGGCACACTCTAGATGAAATGCTTGATAAAGCAAATGCCAATGGAGGAAAATAAATGAAAAAAGTTTTACTTGGTATGAGTGGTGGAGTTGATAGCTCAGTATCCGCATTGCTATTAAAGCAAGCTGGATACGAAGTTATTGGATGTACATTAGAATTATATGCTGGAAGCAGCTGTTGTAATATTAATACGTATATTGATGCAAAGTCAGTTTGTAAACAAATTGGTATTCCCCACTTTACTTTTGATTGTAAAGATGAATTTAAAAAACATGTTATAAATGATTTTATAGATTGTTATGCGACTTGTAAAACTCCTAATCCATGTATTGAATGCAACAAATACATGAAGTTTGGCCTTATGTGGGAGAAAGCCAAAGAGCTTGGATGCGAATACATAGCAACTGGTCATTATGCTAAAGTTGAATACTCTGATGAATATAATCAAAATGTATTAAAAATATCAAATGCTGGAAAAAAAGATCAAAGCTATGTTTTATGGAATATGCCTAAAGAGCTTTTGGATCATATCCTATTTCCACTTGCAGATTTTTCTTCTAAAGAAGAAATCCGTAAATTAGCAAGCGATGCAAATTTAAAAGTTGCAAATAAACCAGACAGTGAAGATATATGTTTTGTTCCAGATGGAAACTATAAAAAATTTCTTGAAATTAACTCAAATTTAAAGCCTAAAAAAGGAAATATCGTTACATCATCTGGGCAAATACTTGGCACACATACTGGCTTGTACAATTACACTATTGGTCAAAGAAAAGGTCTTGGAATTTCGTATTCTACGCCATTATTTGTTCTTGGGTTTAATTCTAATAAAAATGAGGTAATTGTTGGTGAAGAAAGCGAATTATATAAAAAAGAAATTGTTGTTGATGACGTAAATTTATTGATATATGATAAAATTGAAACTCCATTGAAAGTAACAGTAAAAACAAGGTATTCTGCAAAAATGGCTTCCGCAACAATTATAAGCGACTCAAAAAATAGAATAAAAATTGTTTTTGATGAACCTCAAAAATCAATCACTCCAGGGCAATCAGCAGTGTTTTATATTGATAATATTGTTTTAGGTGGTGGAAAAATCACTTCAGAGATTAAATAAAAGTAGTGAGGTATTTTTATGTATGATGTAATTATTCTTGGTGCAGGACCTGCTGGTATTTCTGCAGGACTATATGCAAAACGAGCTGGAGCAAATGTTTTAATTTTATACCATGGTATATCCAATTTAGAAAAAGCATCAAAAATAGATAATTATTATGGATTTGAAAATGGTATTGACGGAGAAATGCTGTATAAGGCAGGTATTAAACAAGCTAAAAACTTAAGTATTAATGTCTGCGAAGAAGAAGTAATTGATATTTCAAAGCCTGAACAAAATTTTATTGTAGAAACAGCTAATAACCAATACTTAACAAAAACTGTTATAATTGCTACTGGTAATAAAAAGCTAAGGCCAAACATTGATGGTGTATTAGAGTTTGAGGGAAAAGGAATTAGCTATTGTGCAATATGTGATGGTTTCTTTTACAGAAATAAAGACATAGCTATTATTGGTAATAGCACATTTGCAATAAATGAAGCAAAAATATTGAAAAACGTTGCAAATAAGGTTACAATACTTACAAATGGTGAACCAATTTCAAGCTCTTCAGAATTTGAAGTAATTAATAAAAAAATTAAATCAATCCATGGAGAAACAAAAGTTAATTCTGTTGAATTTGTAGATGGATCTAGTATAAATATTAATGGGATTTTTATCGCTCTAGGAGAAGCAGGATCTGTTGATTTTGCAAAAAAATTGGGAATAATGTTAAGTGGAGATAACATTACAGTAGATGAAAAAATGAAAACAAATATTGATGGAATATATGCTTGTGGAAATGCAACTGGTGGATTGCTTCAAGTTTCTAAAGCAGTTTATGAAGGCTCTATTGCTGGGCTTTCTGCTGTAGAATATATAAATAATAAATAGGAGGTAAAAAAATGAGCGTTTTAAAAATAACTGAGGAAAACTTTGAAAACGAAGTCTTAAATTCTGACAGACCTGTTATAATCGATTTTTATGCAGATTGGTGCGGTCCTTGCAAAATGATGTCACCAATTATAGATAAAATTGCAGAAGAGCTTGGTGAAAGTGTAAAAGTTGGAAAAGTAAATTCTGATGAAAATATGGATTTAGCAGAGAAATACGAAATAATGAGTATTCCAACAATTATGATTTTCAAAAATGGAAATTTGGACAAAACATTTACAGGATTAACAGATAAATCAACAATTATGGATGCAATAAAATAATAAAAGAAGAGAAAGAAAACTAATTTTCTTTCTCTTCTTTTATATTATTAACTTGTCTAGACATAATTCCCAATAAGAACCAGAATATAGGTGCCACCCCAATTGTACTAATGTTGAAAAAGGCTTGTACAACATAACTTATTATAGCTATTAATATCATCATTGTTTTTGGGTCTGTTTCTATTTTTTTAATTGCTTTTACAATTATTGTGCCGAGGAACCCTAAATAAAGTAATAACGCAGGTATTCCCATTGTTACTGCTATATGCAAGTACTCATTATGTGCCTTGTCTATAAATGTTTTGCTTTTCTCAACATAGCTTAAATATTCATCACCAAAATATTCAAGAAGGCCTACTGATAGAGCATCAACTCCGCAGCCAATTAGCGGGCTTTTCACAACTGCCCTTGAGCACCATTTCCATATATTTATTCTTCCTGCTCCTAAAGAACCGACCAATCCATTGTTTGAAAACTTTTCAACGTCACTTCCTATTTTTCCAAACTTTTTCAAAATAATCGAATTTGCTCCTTGAGCTAATAGCATAGTTACAGATACTATAACTATAACTATCGTCAATACTCCAAATTTTTTTCTGAGTTCTTTTTTATCTTTTTGCATTATATATATAACAAAAATAAAGTAAACGCAAGCAAATGCAACCCAAGAACTTCTTGTGACACATGCCATCATTGCACCGGCAGAAATTCCAGCACTAATAATATATTTTTTCTCACCTGTTTCAATATATTTGTACATAAACAATGGCAATATTATACTTACAAAACTTCCAAAAAAATTTACGTTTCCAAATGTTCCATTTGCGCCTTTTCCAAACAATGGTAAAATACTAACATCACTCGGCATGAAAAACTGAACTATTGCAAAAACACAAATAGCAGTATAAATAATTAGCCCTATGTTTTCAAATTGCTTATACTTTACGAAATAATTTTTAGCACTTAAATATATTAAAAAATATGTAAAAAAAGCTATAAGCCCCTCATATCTTTGCCATTCTCCAAAAATGGATTTTTCAACATTTAATGACAGAAGTGTACTTATTACTACTATTATTCCAAAGCCTAATAAAAAGAAATCTTCCATATTTGCTTTTATTCGATTTGCTCCAATCGCAAATGTTACTGCTAATCCACCACCACAAATATATAAAACAATCATTTTAATGTAATTGTAATTGTCCCCTGGCATGATGCATACTGGAAGAGCAAATAGTGCAACTGATAATATTATTGTAAAAATTATGTTCAACGGTTTTTTATTTATTTTTTCCATTTTTTCTCCTATTTTGTTAATCGCTAAAATCCGCATCAAGTATTACATTAAATTTGTATTTTGGGTACTTCTGTTCAAGCTTATTAATTATTTCATTTCTAATACCTTCTTGGTCTTTGCTATCAAAATCAATAATTAAATCAAAATAAATATTGCTATTTTTTTCATCTACGTAAAACCCATGTATTTGTTTTAGATGTTTATACTCCGATACAATTCCCACCAAATATTCTTTTATGTCTTTATATACACCTTTATCGTTTGCTGCATATATACCTATTGTTAGAACTATTCCATATTCATTGAATATATCCATTGATATTTGCCTTGTAAGAATATGAATTTCATCAGCTCTCATATCGTCTCTTACTTGTATATGCACAGTTGCAATAGTCTTTGACGGCCCGTAATTATGTAGTGTTAGGTCATATGCTCCTTGCACCTCAGAATATGAACATACCTTTTCTTTTATCTTATCAGTTATCTCCTTGTCAGCCCTGCTTCCAATCATAATACTTACTGTCTCTTTTAGCATTCCTACTGCTGATTTAATAATAAATATTGAAATTACAATTCCTAAAAATCCTTCTATGTTCAATCCCCATATGTAACTTAAAATAGCTGAAATTAAAGTAGTAAATGATAAAACTGCATCCATAAATGCATCTTCTCCAGATGCAATCAAACTTTGCGAATTTACTGATCTTCCAATCTTTTTTACAAAGCTGCCTAGAAAAAGCTTTGCAGTTACAGCAACAAAAATAATAACCATAGATACAATTGAATAATTCATCTCTGCAGGATTAATTATTTTTTCTATTGATTCTTTTATAGCTATTAAACCAGCAATAAGAACTATTTCAGAAACAATTAATGCTGCTAAATACTCTATTCTTCCATGTCCATATGGGTGTTCCTTATCTGGAGCTTTATTTGCTAATTTTGTTCCGATAATTGTTACAGTAGAAGATATAACATCAGTCAAGTTATTTATTCCATCTAATATTATTGCAATAGAATTTGCTATAAATCCTACTATAATTTTAAACACAACAAGAATAACATTTACAGTAATTCCTAACACGCTTGTTTTAATAATTTTCTTTTCTCTTTCCATAATTATCATTCCTTTATAGTAACTTCAAATCTTTCTTGTATATCATTGTCAGTATTAATAATAACATACATCATTTTCTCTGCTCCTAGGTCTGTTTGTCCAGGTTGTATGCATATTGTATTACCAATTTTTTCTTTCCATTTTCCACTTTTTTCTGGTGACTCGTGAATGTGTCCATGTAAAGACATATATATATCATGTTCTTCTATGAATTTTGTAATCGCTTTTGAACCTACTTTTTTTCCAGTAAAACATACATCTAGTCCTATGCCAAATGGAGGTTCATGTAAAATATATATACTCTTTAATCCATCGTCTGCTTTTGGAAGCCTTGCTAAAACATCTTCCATTTTTTGAATATTAGTTTCTCTATATCTTTCCCATTCTTTAGCAGTAATCGTCTTCGTGCCTTTTTCAATTAGTATTTCGTCTGACCATTGTGCCTCTCCTTCAAAATTATTTTCTATTAATACGCGATTTTTTCTTTTGAATGGCGCATCTAAAACATTTGATAGTCCAATAAAGCAAATATCTTCTACTGTAGTTTTCAATTTATCTACATTATATATATTTTCATATTTACTGCACAAATTATCAAATTGTTCATCAAATTGCTCCAGATCGTCGTTGCCTAATATTAATATACATTTCAAGTTATTTTCTTTCAGCTTTTCAAAAAAAAGTTTCAATCCATTATTTATAAATTCAGGTTGAATTACCGTTCTTTCTCCATTTTTAGGATATAAGTCTCCACCCAAAACTATATATTTAATCTTCTCTTTAATTGCAGTTTCTAATATCTTGTTATATTTGCTTTCATCTCCATGAATATCACATGCATAAATAAATTTCATTGTTATCAGCCTTTCATTATATAAAATATATATCACATTTTAATGTATTTAACAATATGCGGTTTATTGTTATGCATTAAGACATACTAATAAACCGCATTTATGTTGATATATTTATTTCCGAAATTTGATAAAAAGAAACGTTTTGAAAAAATTCAAACGTTTCTTTTTTATATCTATGATATTTTTTTATACAATCCTGTATCCGTTTTTTTGTTTTTATATTTTCTATATTCCTTTAAACCAAATTCTAGAGCCTCAAAATATTTTTTTGAACCGCTTCTGTATTTAATTTTGCAGAATGATTTTATTATAGTTGTATATATTATTTCTTCGTTAAATTGAACTATATCTGGATTAATTGTAATAACCTTGTTTATATGCTTAATATATTCATTTGGCATTCGTTTTATCTTAAAGTCTTCTGGAGCAAACCCATATATATGTCTTGCAAATTCCATTGCATATTCCAGCTCAAAATCAGCAAATTCATTATATAATTTTTGAATACATAAACTTATAATTTCCATATTGTCGGAATGTTTATAGCACATTGGAAGGACAATATTTATCTCATTCTCCAACTTATTTACTTCAGCCTTATTTACTTTATTGTAATTTATATTTAATTTTAGTTTTTTACCCAAAAGGCTAACATATAAATAAGATTTTTGTATAAATTTGTTTCTAAATTTTAATATCATGAATATGCCCCCTTATCAAAAACAAAACTCCTGTTCGTTAACTTGAATACATTTTATATCTCAAAAAGTATAATGTCAATACATAATTTAAAATTTTGCAAAATTTTGTTTGCATGCTTAACACGGCAGTTCCGTAGTGAAGAAACGCATAATACTAATAAACCTATTGTAAAAAAAAGTGAACTATATTAAAATAGAGTTATTAAAAATATAGGAGGGTTTTATGAAAAAGAAAATTTATTTAGCTATTATAATGTGCATTCTTACATGCCTTATTTTAACTGGTTGCCAGACAAATGAAGTAATAAATAATGAACCAGAAAGCAACAAAATAGCAACCACAGAAAAAGCAAATACTGAAGCCAAAAGTAATACAGGTAAAGTAACAAATAGCGCATCTAAAACTAACACTACAACCAATACTACGAATGTTACAAGCAGTGGCAAATCAGAAGCAAGCGAAGAATTAAAACCAACTGAAATTAAAAAAGCATATGACAATGATCTTCCCCTAGGAGTTGAAATTAGACATGTTACAGTAAATGGAAAAGATGTAGCAGTAAATGTCCAAACATCTGGAAGTTCAAAGCAACAAAAAAACGGGCCATATTATATATACTATGAAGTTCACGCAGGACAAGATATAAAGCAAAATAAGTATAAACTTGTAAAAGAAGGAATACACCATCTTGAAGGATATGGAATAGAAATGCTAAAAACATTTAATATGGAAGAAGACGTTGGAACAAATCATGAGTTTTTTGAGTGGGACTTTACAGCTTCAGCATATAAAGGCGCAGACAAAGAGTATGTTGCAATTTCTATCCCAGCAGGTACAGAAGATAAAAACCAAACAAGTTTTATTCTAGCTACAGATGAAGGAAAACTTGTAGGAGAATTTACTTCTAATATAGTAAACGATATTAAATTAACAGGGGCAAGTGTTGAAAAGTATAAAAACCATAGTGGAAACGTTGTTTTTAGCTCTATAAAAGATGGTAAAATTACATATTTAATACCAACTGAAAAAATGTACAAAACTGATTCAAAAGGTAAGAAAGTATTAAATACTTCTCTTGACACGATTGAACTAGATGAATTTTCGGTAACTATTAATAAAGATAAAGCAACATCTAAAAAGACAGGTGAAATATATAAAATAACAAATGCAAAAGGTAAAACATTTGGCTTTGGCGAATTTAAGCATTAATTGGGCGTAGTTTTTTTCTATACATTTTCATAGCACTATCTATAAAATTTAGAAATGGAGATTAAATATGGAAAAAAGAGTAGATAAAATAAATTATTATCTAGATATCGCAGAAACCGTTTTAGAAAGAGGAACATGTTTAAGAAGAAATTTTGGTGCAATTATTGTAAATAATGATGAAATTATTTCAACTGGATATGTTGGAGCGCCAAGAGGAAGAAAAAATTGCTGTGATTTAGGATACTGTACAAGAGAAAAACTTAAAATTCCAAGAGGCGAAAGATATGAATTGTGCCGAAGTATACATGCAGAACAAAATGCAATAATTAGTGCATCTAGAGAAAAAATGCTAGGTTCAACTTTATATTTAGTTGGAAAAAGCCGTGTAGATGAAACATATGTTGAAAACGCCAACCCATGTGCATTATGCAAAAGAATGATTATTAATGCAGGAATAAAAGATGTATATATTAGAGACTCAAAAAATAGATACAGACATATAGAAGTAACGAGCTACATTGAAGATGATGAATCTTTAGAAGGTATAAAAGGATATTAACCAGATCTTTAGGAAAACTTTTAGGGACACCGCTAAAAAGTTCTAAGCAAAAACTTTTTAGCAATGTCCCTAAAAATTTAGTCCTTAAAAGTCTGTATTGGTCGAGGTGTTGCTTGGGCACCTCGAGCTATTTTCTATGATATTTAGCGACTTCTAGCGATTTTAATTTGCTTTGCGGAACACTTTTACGGAACATTTTGTATCTTTAATTTCTTGAAATTCCGCACAATTCCTTTGTTTTTTCATAAATGTTCTTCGCTATGAATTGCTAATTACTTTGCAAATTCGAATATATTTTTATTAATTAAATAATCGACAACATTTTGATTCTCTGATTCAATAAAATCAGTATCAATATCAATATAATATTTCATTGTAACTGCTGTATCAGAATGACCAAGTATTTCTTTTAATACATTAGGATCAATCTTCGCTTCAGCACATCTTGTTGCAAAAGTACCTCTAAGCATGTGTGTATGTAAATCTGTTCTTGTAACTTTATTTCCTTTAGAATTAACTTCCTCATAAGTTCCAAGATTAAGTTTTATTCCTGCTCTTTTAAGTGCTGAATTTATACTTGATTCTTCATATAATCCAAAGTCTTTATTAGTTGGATTAAAAAACAATAAGTGAAACTTATTTGGAATAATATGTTTTACAGCTTCTTTTAATGCATTTTTGCTTATAGTATTAAGATTAATAATTCTTTGACCTGAAAAAGTTTTAGTTGTATCTCCAATTCTAGATTTACCTGCAGTATCTTTAGTTTGAGTTCTTCTAACAATTATAATTCCTTTTTCTAAATCAATATCCTTTGTATAATCTAATACCAAAGCTTCGCCAATTCTCATTCCTGTACTCATTAATAGTAGAAATAAATATTTATGCTTGAATTTAGAATAATCTACATCAACCAAGAATTGTATTAGTTTCTTTTGTTCTTCAATAGTTAGAGCGATTCTGTGATGTCCAACATATTCACTTTTAGGCTTTTTAATTCTTTTATATCCAGCCATAAAGTTTTCTTGTATAATTCCTTGATGATATGCTTCTCCAAATCCCATACATAATAATTCATAATTTTGTTTAATAGTAGTTTTTGAATAAGATTTTAGGTTTGCAAGATAGTTAACAACATCTTCTCTTGATATTTTTGCAATAGGTCTATTTGCAAATGAAGTCTTTGCTAATTGCTTTAATGTATCTAACTTTCTTTTATAAGTAGATTCCTTAATTTGTCCTAATTTGAATTGTTCTTCTATCATAGGATCTACTAGCTCTTTTAAGGTTTTATTTGTTTTAGTAATTATTCTTGGACCACCTTCTTCATCTAGCTTAAGCTTACTTTGAAGTGCTTGGCTAAATGCTTCTTCCTCGGTTTCGCCAATAAAAGTTTTTCTTTTAACTTTGCCTGTTGTTTGGTCTCTTCCAATAGTAAGTAGAGCTTTACAGCTTTTAGATACATAGAATTTATCACAAGACCTGCAAATATTATATTGTTCTTCATTGTCAATGTTCTCTTTACCAGATTTGTTTAACTTACATTCAGCACATATTGATTTATTGTACTTTTTATTAGTACCTGGAATCTTCTTTGCTCTCTTATCATAATATGTACCACATGTAATCCCTTTAAAATTCATCGTTTTACCTCCTTAAATAAATTCTAAAGGGGCTATCTGATATGATTTTATACAAAGTAATTATACCAATTTTATAATAAGATATCAATAGCCATCCCTTAGCGAAAATACTAAAAAAGTTAACAGAAGGTTTAATTTTATATACTTTTTTAATTTAATCATTAACTCTTCTAGTACTAAAATATTCTCTAAAATTTTCTTCAGAAATCTTAAAAGCTCGTCCAACTTTTACACAAGGAAAGTCTGCTCTGTGGAATAAATCTAAACAAGCTCTGTTTCCAATCTTAAGTATTTTCATTACATCAGCTGTTGTGTAAAATCTTGGATATGTACTAACAGTTTTCTCTTCCATATAAATACCTCCTTTCAATTGTTTCCTCACTTAGAAGCGAAAATACAGGGCTGTTATTAAAATTTTTTGAAAATCTTTGAAATTTTATAGTTGCATATAAAATTATCCTTCTACTTGTTTCCTCACTTAAAAGCAAAAAAGCAAACACTTAAATTAAAATTTCTTAATATTTCTCGAAATTTTGTAATTGTATATAAAATATCCTTCCATATGTTTCCTCACTTCTAAGTTAAAATACAACCCATTTCACTAAAATATTTTGAAATTTTTCACCTTCTATTAATTAAGAACGAAAAATTTTGCAAAAAGATTACAAATGATTTTAAATTTTTTAAAATTTTTTTCACTTCTACTAATATAGGCGAAATAAAAACTCAAAAGGTAACCTTTTTTTGGAATTTTTAACTTTCTATATATAAAAGGCTGAAATTTTTGCAAAAACTGGACAATCATATTATAAAAAATATAAAAAATACGCTTACTCGTAAAATTTAAATATTTTACGAGTAAGTGTAAAACATTAATAAAGTTCTTTCATATATCAATTTAATTGATATATGATTTGTTTTGTATTACAATTATTAAAATATATTATTTAAGAAAGGAAAAAATAATGAGTTTTATATACGCACATAAATATAACAATACCATTACAATACTGTCAGACACAAAACCTACTATTTCACCTAATGATATCTCAAAGTTAGAAAAAAGATTTACAGATACAGAAGCATATAATTTTCTAAAATATGGAATTATAAAGACTGTTATATATAGACCAAATATAACAATATCATCTGCAGGAGAAATTGAACATTTTAATGAACTTCTTAAATTTTTATATACTAATAATGTAGATGACGTTAAATCTATAACTAGTGAAGCTTTTAACTTGTGCTTTAAATATGGAGGGGATACAGATTTTATAGTAACAACTGAAGAAAATATTTATGAAGTAACAGAAAAAGGAATTAAAAATGTTCTTTCTTCTTGGATTGGTGATGTTGATGCATACATTGAATTTAATAGATTTAAAGAAAATAATACTCCAAATGAAATATATTATATAGGAGATGTTTCAGAAAATATTCGTGAACTTGATAAAGAAAAAAGTTTGGTAGATGAAGCTTTCAAGTCTTTGATTAATAATCCAAAAATTAATACAGTAGGAGGTTTTGTTGTAAGATGTATATGTGAAGATGGAAAATATAAATTCTTAGGAAGTTATACTTCAACATTTGTAAAGCCACAAATTCTTAACCCAGGAGAAGCGTTAAATTTTGAATCTACAAAAGAAGATGGCGGATTTACTTTTATTGTTGCAGAATCTAGTAAATATTATTACGGATATTTTAAGCAGATAGATAAATTTATAGTTTATAAAAACGGATATTCTGATGATAAATATAAATATTTATCAATGCCATATATTGTTGATACTGAAGAAGAATGTATTATAGATTAACTTAAAAATATTTATTCAAAGTGTTGATCTTTTAATAAAAATGTTTTATAATAAATTTATCAAAAGATCTTTACAAAAGAATAAAAACATTATATAATTACATTGAAAGGAATGCATAAAATGAAAAAAACAGTTTGTGAATTATTTGCAGGAGTCGGAGGCTTTAGAGTTCGGACTAGAAAAATCTGATTCTAGTTGGGATACAGTTTGGGCAAATCAATGGGAGCCTGGAAAGAAAGCTCAATATGCTTTCGATTGCTATGTAAATCATTTTGGAAATGAAGATAAATATGTAAATGAAGATATTGCAAAGATAGATAAAAATGATATACCAAATCATAATCTTCTTGTTGGAGGATTTCCATGTCAAGATTATTCTGTTGCTCATACTGGAGCAGAAGGTATAGAAGGGAAAAAAGGGGTTTTATGGTGGCAAATAAGAGATACATTAGAGGCAAAACAACCTAAATTTGTTTTATTAGAAAATGTGGATAGATTATTAAAATCTCCTGCTAATCAAAGAGGAAGAGATTTTGGAGTTATACTAGCATGTTTCAACGATTTAGATTACTCAGTAGAATGGAGAGTTATAAATGCAGCAGATTATGGATTTGCACAACGAAGAAGAAGAACATTTATATTTGCTTATAAAAATTCAACAAATTATTATAAAACAACTAATACTACAACATTAGAAAATATAATACAAAAAGATGGATTCTTTGTTAAAGAATTCCCTATAACTTCTAATCTAAATTCAAAAGAAATAGATTTTACATATAAAGATTTATCAGATGTTTCAGATAATTTTAAAATGGAATTTAAGAATTCAGGAATTATGACAAATGGAAAAATATATACAACAGAAGTAATTCCTGTTGAAATGAAAGCAAAACCATTGAGTAAAATTATTGAATATAATGGAGTAAATGAAAAATATAATTTAGGAAATAATTTAGAAAAGTGGACTTATTTAAAAGGTGCAAAAGATATCTTGAGAAAAGCAGGTACACCACACGAATATCATTTTAGAGAAGGTGCAATAGCTTTTCCTGATGGATTAGATAAACCTGCTAGAACAATGCTTACAAGTGAGGGAAGTTTAAATAGAAGTACACATGTTATAGAAGACCCAAAGAGTAAATGTTATAGAATTTTAACACCTGTTGAAACTGAGAGAATAAATGGATTTCCAGATAATTGGACTGATACAGGGATGCCTGAAAAATTTAGATATTTCTGTATGGGAAATGCATTAGTAGTCGGATTGATAGAAAAAATGGGAAATAATTTAAATAAAATATTTGAAAGCGAAGAGGATTAATCTTCGCTTTCTTCTATTTGTTTCTTTATATAACTTGCATTAAGCCAAAAACATTTTTTAATAGCTTGTTTTCCATCTAAAGTTGGATATGTATCATTTGCATTTTGTGCGTGTGGTCTTACATGTAAAATTGGACTTTCAGATATTTTTGGTAAATTGTCATATTCATTATTTTTTATTCTTTCTACAGTAGTCTTCCATACATTTTTTATTTCAGAATTTAAGTCTTTTTCAGGTACATTCCAAAACATTGCTTTTTTAAATATTAATGTATTATCGTCAATATATTGATATATCATAAATAGGTATTTTGTAGTTGAAAATGTCTCATATAATTCTGAATCAAGCCATTCTTCATTTACTATTTCTGTATATTTAAATGCTGGAAAAGACATTGATTCTTTTGGCATTCCATCAGTTCTTAGCCTTATTGCTTTAATTTTAATATTAGCTTTTTCAAATTCTTCTATTTTTTCATTAACAACATTTAACATTCCTTTTGCTAATAAATATGTAAAAGCTTTATTACTAACAGTATATGGTATATCAAATTTATGTTTTAAGAATTCTATATCTTGATTATAGTATGGTTTTAATTTGCTTAATATATAGTTTTCTAATGATTGTGTTTTTAGTATATTTGCATCTTTTATTATAGCTTCATAATCTTCTGTTTTATTTACAATATAATGATTTAGAACATAAGACATATATGAATTTTTTAAGCAAAATGCTCTTTGCATGGCTTTAACATTACTAAAAGGCTGGTCTCTTAAAGAATTTGCATTTGCTCCCTTAGTACATGCTCCAAGATAGTTTGTATCTCCTTCTGAAATTTCTTCAGCTTTGCCATTTTTGATTTTTTCTATAATAATTTTATAATCATTTTTTATTATTTCTAAATCTTCTTCAGGAATTTGAAAAAGTTTAATATAATTGATTAAATAATCAAGTCTTTCTTTATTAGGTTCATATAAATAGTATATTAAAAGCATTAATGCGCACTTTTCGTATACATGGCTCTTTAAGAAATCACTTTCTTTGTAATCCTTCATATAGTTTATTATAGTTAGTACAAGTCTTTCCTTTGCTTTTAAATCTCCATTTGATTTTATCATATAAGGAGTAACTTTTAATTCAACTCCAGCTTCATTAAAATCAGCTTCAGAGTTATTATTTATATCATAAAAGAAAAAATGCTTTTCTATAAGTTGTCCTAAAGAACCTTTTGTTCTATAATCATTGTAGTATTCAAATAAAATTGCTCTATCTTCATCTGTTATATTAGGGTCTTCTAATATAACATCTCTAAATGTTTTTTCTTTTAAATTCATAGCATATTCTTCTATAGATTCTTTTGAAGTTCTATCATAAGGTTGTTTTATCATATTAACCCTCCTTACTCTTTTCTTATTATATTACAATAATTAAAAATATACAATAATTTGTAACACCCTATTGACAGATACAGGATAATCATGTACAATAATATTGTACATGTACAAAGAAGGGGTTTATATATGGAAAATAATTCTTTTAAAGTCAGAATCAAAAAATTAAGGACAGACCAAAACTTAAGTATGGATGCTTTAGCAGAAAAGTTGGAAACAAAAAAAAGCACAATAAGTATGTGGGAAAATAATGGTGTTATTCCCAGAGAAGAAATGCTCGTAAAAATTTCACAATTTTTTAATGTTTCCATAGATTATCTTTTAGGCAATGACACTATGGAAGGAAAAAAACCAGATAATTCAAAACTTCTTTATTTGCAAAGAAACTTGGAAAAATTAGATAAAGAAAGACTTAATAAAGCTGAAACAATTTTAAAAACTGTTTTTACAGATATTTTTGAAGATGATGAGGATGAAGAAGATGAAAGATTCTAAGCCAAATTTTCAACTAGCGTATGAAAAAGCAAATGAAATTCTTGCTACATCCCAAATTATTTCTAGTTTTCCATATTCTACTACATCGCTAATAAAAGAACAATCTAATATTGCATGTAGGAAATTTAGTAAAGCACAAAAATATAATGTTGATATTGAAGCATTTGGTAGTAAATCTGCATTGATAATGAATCTTGATGATAATTATATTATTTTTTATAATCAAGATGAAAATCCTGAAAGGGTTAAGTTTTCAATACTTCATGAATATGGCCATAAAATAAACAATCATGCTTTTAAGTACTCAAGCGAAGAATTATATGGAATATATGAAGTTGAAGCAAATTATTTTGCAGCTCAATTACTTATGCCAGAGCAGATTATAAGAGAATTTCAAAAAAGAGGTAAAAGAATCGACAAATCATTTTTAATGGATACTTTTGGCGTTTCAGAACCAGCAGCAGAAAAAAGAATAAGTACCTTATATAAAACAACTTGGAAAAGAGATTTAAAGGAAAAAGAATATGATGATATAATTTTAAATAAATATACAGATTGGATTAATTCTATAGTTCCTTATAATTTTGAGTATCTTTTTTTAAGTGAAGATGACAAAGAGTTAGAAAGAGAGCAATGGAAGAATAATTACTAGAATAATTCCTATAAAGAAGAAAAATCGCCCAATGTCATACATTGAACGAATAATAAAGTCCTTCAGAATACTTTATTTATTCAATTATAACAGTTTCTTCTTTACTTTGCAAGTGGGCAGAAAGGAGAATATAAAAATGGACAATAAGATAGCTAAAAATAGACCATCTCCAAAAAATGAAGATAACTACATAGCTGCATACTTAAAACAAAATCCTGGAGCAAAAAAACAAGATGGAATGGATATATCTGCAGTTAAGGCTAAGGACGGAACAAATGGTCATGGTTTATTACCACAAGACATTAATAGAGGACACGACACTGACTATCATAGAGTAATTAATTTTATTCCTGATAGTGAATTAAAAAAACATTTTTAATTATAAGAAGAGGCAAGATTTAAATTTGCCTCTTTTCTATTTTTAATTACTACCCATAACTATTTGTACACCGTCAACAAATCCATTTCTATAATATTTCTCATTCCAATACCCCAAGTAATCCATAAAATTCTTATCAAGTTCATTTAACTGCTTTTCAACATATTTTTTATTTTGCTGCGGTACATTTTTTAATATTTTTTCGGATATTTCATCAATAAATAATCCGTGTTTCTTATCTTCTGCATTAAGATAGCATAAAATATCTTCCTCTCTAAATTCCAACCATTCTTTTAATATATCATCATTTACTTCTCTAAAATTTTTCATCCATTATTCACCTCATATTCTAATTTTTTATAAAAAGGGATTGGGACTTGTCCCATTGAACAGAATGTGGAGCAAGCAGAATTCGTGTGAACGAATTCAGTGCTTGCTGGGACAGAAAATTAAATTTTCGGTCTCCCACATTCAATGCTTGCTAGGACAAGAAATTGAATTATAAAATAATTTATTGCACCTATTTTAGTACCTTACTTTGTCCTTTAAGAGGTATTTATTTTTTATTTATTGTTACTTTATTGCAACTTTTTTAGGTACATACATTCATTTTATAGTACATTTTTAATTCCCTTATTTTGTACTTTTATTTTTCTTAAAAATAATTTTTAGGTACAAAATTTATACATAAATTAATTCTTTAAGTACAATTTCTTCAGCTCTATTTTTAATATTATTCATACATCTAACCCATTCCATTTGATCTTTGGCTTTTAATTCTTCATTAACATTTTCCTCATCTGCTAGTTGTTTTATTATCTTTTTTACCCTTTCATTTGCAGCAGAATCTACATTTCTTAATTCAAATGGAACAGAACCATTAATCATAAGAAAAGTATAATAACCTTTCTTATGTTCTTTCAAATACTCTAATCTTAATAGTCCATATTTGCCTATATTTTCGATTTTTTCATCTTCGGCAGGAAAAGATACCTTTGGAAGATAAAAATCTCCTATTTTTTGATATTCTAATTCTTTTTTACTCATAATTTATTCACTCCTTTAATATTTTTCTTTTAGTATGTAATAAATATTAATATATTTATTTATATTATAATTAGTATTATTACATCGTAATTTTTCCTATTCTAGTATCGTAAAATTTCCGTATCATGAAACGAAAAATTTACGATTTATACATTTTTACATGATTAATCTTACCAACATATATAATGTTGTTCTTCTTAAAACCTGTTCTTATTTCACGAATTAATTTCTTATTCTTTAATTCTTTGAATGCTTTTGTAACGGTTTTATCTGAAAGATTAAGTTTCTCCTGAGCTTCTTTTCTTGAAAATATAATATAAATATCACCGTCTTTATCTGTCCATTTATTTTTTATAGATAAAGATAATCTATCTAGTAATAGTCCATATAATACCTTACTTGCTAGGCTTAAATCTGTATAATATGGATTTACAAATAGCTCTTTTGGTACTTGGAAAAAACTATTTTCCAGAAACTCATTTGCTTTATATGGTATAAAATACATATCAATAGCCTCCTTTTTGTGTTTTACTTTTTGGCACTCAAAGTAGCTAAATATCAACATTTTCTGCTTTGCGGAAATTTTCGGAACATTTTTTTCTTGTAAAAATCATTTTGCGGAACACTTTTCAGAACAAAAAATCAGAATTTTTTAGAATTTTTAGACATTTTTTAGAATAAATAAAAAAATGCTATTTTCTAAAAACTCTTAGAAAATAGCTTATTTAAAATCATTTGACTGTTTTTGAATTCTAATGAATTTTCCTCAAAAACTGGTCTTTTATGGTCGGAGTGATGCGATTCGAACGCACGACCTCATGGTCCCGAACCATGCGCTCTACCAGCTGAGCCACACCCCGATAGATTTAATTTAAAAAAATAATAATGAATAGCAATTTTAAATTGCTATTCATTATTGTGGTGTGCCTGGAGGGATTCGAACCCCCGATCTCAAAGTTCGTAGCCTTGCATTCTATCCAGCTAAACTACAGGCACAAGTCTTCAAAATGAAGCTAAATCCTTATGCATAGCTTCATTCAGAGTACTTTTATATTATACCTTGAATTTACTAATATTGCAATAATTTTTATAAAAAATCTTGCAATTAACTTTATTTTGTGTTATTATATATAAGCAATTGAATTTCGGGGTGTGGCTCAGTTGGTAGAGCGCGTGGTTTGGGACCATGAGGTCGCACGTTCGATCCGTGTCACCCCGACCAGTTATAAAAGCAAAAAAATAGCAAGTCATTTAAGACTTGCTATTTTTTATTACTTTACCTTTTTAGAGACGCTGCTAAAAATTACTTTTTGAGATTCTTTTTAGACACGTCCCTAAAAGTACGCCCTATTTAACTGAACTAGCAAAGTAGTTTAAGCTATTTCCAGCTGATACTCTAACCCTTGGTAATGTGTATTTATTATATCCTGCAGATACCCTGCCTCCTACAATAGTAAATGCCATTTTATATCCAGTCTCTTTTAAAGCCTCAATTGCTGTATCGTTATAGTGTCCAAATGGATAGCAGTATATATTTGCCCCACCTAGAGTATTGCTAGATAGCTTTAAATCCTCTACTATTTTCTCTTTGCTCCAGTTAACCATTCTTCCTTTTCCATTCGCTCCAGATTCGTGCATGCTATGTGAGTGTGACTCAAATATAACATACTTCATATCCGCATTATATCTCCAGCCATACCATTCAGATATTACAAATATAGTTGCAGGAACTTTGTATTTTTGTAACATAGGAACTGCTAAATCAAAGAAAGATGCATCTCCATCGTCTACTGTAAGTACAACACTTTTTTCTGGAAGTTTAATTTTGCCATCTATAAAATTATCCACTTCATCCCATGTTGGAAAATAGTATTCATTTTCTGTTAAGTATTTTAATTGTTCTTCGAAATCATTTATGTTCAGCCAGTTACTGTCTTCCCCGTAATATGTTATATTATCATAGAAAAAATGATACATTAAAACTGGCAAGCCATTTGTAAGTTCATTTCTTACAATTATGTTTTGCTTTGCAGTTGCCATATTTCCAGCGCTATCTTTTACTTCAAGAATTGCTTCATACTTTCCTGGTTTATTAGTATCAATTCCAGATACTTTTATCTTTCCTGTTAAATCTCCATCCTCATTGTCCAAAGCAGTTGCTCTTGGAATATACTCTTCCCCTACAGCCAATACTGTTGTGCCTTCTTCAGACAAGCTAATTACTGGAACTAAGTCTTTTGCAACATTTTCTTCTTTTAAAGGTTCTTCTTGAGTTCTCTTTGCACTTAAAAATAATACTAGGACTGTTATTACCACTAAACCTAAAATATACACATATATTTTATTTATTTTTTTCCCCTTATTTTTTTTCACTACTTTCCCCTCACTTTTCCATTTAATTATATATTATTTATTTAATATATACAATTATTTTACTTGTTTTATTTCTCAAAATATTGTATATTATTTATTGTGCTAAAAAAATATTTAGGAAGTGATTTTATGGCTGAAAAATATGACATTATTGTAGTAGGTATGGGGCCAAGCTCTATATTCTGCGCATATGAATTAATCAAGCTAAACAAGCACAAAAGAATATTATTAATAGACCAAGGAAGAAGAGTAGAAGACCGTTATTGCCCAATTGAAAAGGAAAAAAAGTGCGTTCACTGTAAGCCTGTATGCAGTATTACTAACGGTTTTTCCGGAGCAGGCGCATTTTCTGATGGAAAATTATCTCTTTACAATGCTGAAGATGATGATATCTACGTAGGCGGAAGCTTACATAAGTTTATAGGTGTACCTAAAACAAAGGAACTTATAGATTATGCAGATAAAATTTATCTTGATTTTGGTGCCGACAAAAAATTGGAAGGCACTCAATATCAAGAAGAAATTTCAGTAATTTCAAAAAGGGCAAAAAAAGAAGGTATTCAATTAATTAATATACCAATAAGGCATTTAGGAACTGAAAAAAGCCATGAAGTATATGGAAGGCTTGAGAAATATATTGAGCAAAACGGAATTGACATGATGTTTAATACTAACGTAGCTGATATTATTATAGAAGATGGAACTATAAAAGGTGTTAAAGTTAAGGATTCTAAATATATAGATGATGAAAACCATGAATTAGATACTATCTATGCTGATAAGGTAGTGCTTGCAATTGGCAGAAAAGGTGCTAACTGGTTATCTGATATGTGCACTAAATACAATATTAACACAGAATCTGGTATTGTTGATATTGGAATTAGGTATGAACTTCCAGATGAAATAATGAGCGATATTAACAAATATATGTATGAAGCAAAATTTATTGGTCGTGTTGGTCCATTTAGAGATAAGGTAAGAACATTCTGTCAAAATCCTAGCGGTTTTGTTTCTGCAGAAGTATATGATAATGGTTTAACACTTGTTAATGGACATTCATACAAAGAAAGAAAAAGCACAAATACAAATTTAGCTATATTAGTATCACACAACTTTACTCATCCATTTAATCAGCCAATAAGATATGGCAGGAATGTAGCTCAAAATCTTAATGACCTTGGTGCCGGCAATATAGTTGTTCAAAGACTTGGTGATATTTATAGAGGAAAAAGAACTTGGGATTATGAATTAGCAAAAAACACAGTAATTCCAACATTAAAATCTGCTGTTGCAGGTGATATTACTTTTGCTCTAGGCTACAGAACAATGGTAAGTATATTAGAATTCATTCGTGCAATTGACAAGGTAGTAGAAGGATTTGCAAACCCTGATAACCTTTTATATGCCCCAGAAATAAAATTCTATAGTAACAAGGTGAAAATTGATAATCAATTTGAAACAAATATTAAAGGATTATATTGTATTGGCGATGGTTGTGGCATGACAAGAGGACTCATGATGGCTTCATGTTCTGGAATTCAAATGGCAAGAACTCTTACAAACATATAAGAAAAGTGGTTTCGCCACATGTCACAATTGCTTCGCAATCGTGACAAATCAATGTAACTTAACCTTGTTGCTCCGGAAAAATCTGTTGATTTTTCCGGAGCAATAAAAAGATAGCCCCGTTTTACCGGGGCCATCTTTTTTTTTATGCTTCGTCATCACCTAGAATCTCCAGCGATACCGTCCTCACTCCATCGTCTTCATCTTGAGCAAGCTCAAGCAGAAGCTCATGCGGAACATTTGGATTCATAGCAGCACATCCCCTAACTTCCGATTGCCAGTCCATGCCTAGACATACAATCACTCCCACAGGGGTCGCTTCATTAAGTGCTACTACGCACCTGATATCTACGCCTCCATGCTTTCCCATTTCGCACAATGTTTCAGGAGCAGTTTTCACATTCCCTGCAACTTCAGCGCGGACTTGGAGATCAGCATCTTTTGCGAGTATCGAAAGAATGGCTCGAGGAGTTCTTACGTTTCTTGCAACTGCAGCACGTACATCACTACACACATCTTCTGCAAGTTTTGCTAGCGTTACAGCCAATGCATGCGGATTTCCGGCTACTGATGCACGAATATACCAATCTACGTCACGCGAAAGCCGTTCCAATGTTATCGGCGAAGTGCAAGGATTGTTTGCAACATTAGTCCTTACAAATTCGTCTGTGTCATTGGCCAGCTCGTCGAGTTCACCAACGTCTTTCGAATGGATGGAGTACATCATCCGAAGAAGGTACGGCTCAGATAGAAACATGTTCTTCCCTCCTTAGTAGTCACTATTTCCGGGTTCATTGTGAAACCGAGCTTTTATTGCTCCCGCTCGAAGGATAGAATGGAATTATTATAGCATTGTGCCTATTTTATGTCAAGTGGATGGCAACTCTCGTTACCATCCACTTTAAAAAACTATTTTGTTGCTTCTTTTAAATATGAATAAGCATTTTTTACGTCGCTTACTGATAAATTTTCATATTCACTTTTATCATATTCCATTACTAAATACTTTCCTTTAGTATAAGCCTTTTCAATACTTTCGTCTTCTTCGTCTACTAATGTTAATGCATTTTCTGCCGTTGCCTCATTTCCATAATCTATATAAGTAACATACCCTGTAATTTCTTCACCACTATAATAAAAAACTAGTCTTGTCTGTCCACTTATAAATACCATCTTTGTATTGTCTGAATAAAGATCCATTTCTTGAATTACTTCTTTTGCTTCATCTGTTGTTGGTGTCACTGCATTATATACCTTTTGTTCCATCTCATCTGCTTGTTCTTCACCTGTTGCAGGCTTGTTTTCAACTCCACATCCCGTTAAAACGATGCATAGAACAATTGAAATAAGTCCTAAAAAAAATAATCTTTTTCTCATATATACCTCCCTTTGTTTTTTTATAGTTTAACAAATGAAAAAAAATAAATCAAGCATTTCAACATAATAGTATATATTCTAAAAATATATTTTTTTAAAATAAAAAAACTATTTGATATATTGTATCAAATAGTTTAAAGTGGCGGAGTGAGTGGGATTCGAACCCACGTGCCCACTTTCGTAGACAACCACATTTCCAATGTGGCTCGTTACGACCTCTTCGATACCACTCCATTTTTCTTTATTATTTAATTTATTTTATTATATCACGCCTACTAAAATATCACAAATATTATCGATTTTTATTCAACTTGCATATACATATCTTAGGTGATTTTTGTTGGAAACTATTTTTATGAATTCACGTTATACATATGAAATGATGCAAATGGATATTGAAGCTATTAAAGAGTTATATCCATTTGTTGAAGTCCTATCTATTGGGAAAAGTGTTCTTTCCAAGGGCTTAACTGTTCTTAAAATTGGTAATGGCGTAAAAGAAGTTTTTTACAATGCCTCAATACATGCAAATGAATGGATAACAAGTCCAATTCTGATGAAATTTGTTACGGAATATTGTTTTGCAATTTCAAATAATTTAAACATATATGGATATAACGCAAAAGAATTATTTGATAATGTTACATTATACTTAGCTCCTATGGTAAATCCTGATGGTGTAGACCTTGTTACTGGCATAATTTCAAGTGAAAGTAATGAATATAAAGTTGCAAGAAAAATTGCTCTTTCTTACCCTAACATTCCATTTCCAAGTGGGTGGAAAGCAAATATAGAAGGTGTGGATTTAAATTTGCAATTTCCTGCTCGGTTGGGATCAAGCAAAAAAAATCAAATATGAACAGGGTTTTATCTCTCCTGCGCCTCGTGATTTTGTTGGCTTTGCTCCTCTTACTGCGCCAGAATCCATTGCGATTTATAATTTTACATTGCAACACAATTTTAATTTAGTTATTTCGTACCATACACAAGGGAAAGAAATCTATTGGAACTTTCAGAACATTAACCCTCCTGGAGGTTTAGAAATAGCAAATCAGTTTTCAAATGTAAGTAACTATATTGTTTCAAATGTTCCTTATAACGCAAGTTTTGCAGGTTACAAAGATTGGTTTATATTACAGTATAATCGTCCTGGGTATACGATAGAGGCAGGACTTGGGCAAAATCCGCTCCCCATAAGTCAATTTGACGAAATATACACTGATAATATTGGCATCTTAGTCCTTGGTTTGGCTTTAGCTTAAATCAAAATTTATGACTAAATGAATCTTTAAACTGCCAAAAGAAGATTTTAAAAGTTAATTTCTTATCTTGTTTTAAAATGTTATGCATTTTTTTTGGTCTGGTTTTTATAAACAGCACTCATCGCAATATTGCTTGGTGCAATTTTACTTGCTATGTGCATGCATTTATTCATTTTGCCTGGGATTATGGTTCTCTTACCTTTAAGTAAATTGTCTATTGCATATTTTGCAACATACTCACTTGTTAAAGGTTTCATACTAAAGCTTACACCTGCAACGTTGTTAAAATTTGTAGCAACCGGTCCTGGGCACAATGCCGACACAACAATTTTAGAATTAGCTTTTTTAAGCTCTTTCGATACAGCTCTTGAAAGATACGTTACATATGCTTTTGATGCATAATATGTTGCCATTAATGGACCTGGTGCAAATGATGCAACAGAAGATACATTTAAAATATATCCTTTATTCTTTTTCATCATTTTTTTTAAGAATAATTTTGTTAAAATATGAAGCGCCGTAATATTTGTTCCAATTAGGCCAAGCTCTTTATCTAAATCTGTTTTCCAAAACTCTCCAAACACCCCGAATCCAGCATCATTTATTGCAATATCTATATCTTCGTTTTCTATTTGTTTATATAATTCCATTACATTTTCTGTTTTACTTAAATCTGCATTTAATATTCTTGAACTAGTTTTTAACTCACTCTTTAGTTCTAAAAGTTTTTGGTTATTTCTACCAACTAATATTAGGTCATATCCTTTGCTACTTAAATATCTTGCCATATCTCTGCCTATCCCAGAAGATGCGCCCGTTACAAAAGCTTTCATGTTATCACTCCTTTACGCGGTTATAATAGCATAAAAATTTAGCATTTTCAATACATAAAAAAGTGGAAGTGCCTCCTTTTTGTTAAAGAAGCACTCCCACAAAGGTAACTTTATTTATTGCGCTAATGTCATGCGTGCCATCTCTCTGACCTCATAGATTTCGTCTTCCATAAGAATCTCGAGAGCATCTTTTGGCGTTTTACCACTACAGGCAACCATGAGTCTGACTGCTGAATCGCCACAAAGAGCAAGTTCTCTCAGTGTTTCAGGAGATGTTTTCTCATTGAATACCACATAGGCTTTTGCCAACCTGGTACCCCTTTTTGCAACTATGTTCAAAACCTCTGAAGTTGAACTTTCGTTACTTGCAATGGCGCAAAGCACTTCTTCGTCAGCAACATAGGCTAGTCTCTTGAGTTCATCAACATTGTCCATCTTCTTCGCAATTTCTACTTGTGTTTTCGTATTAAACCGTAGGATTTCAACAGTTACCTTCATTCTAATTCCTCCTCCAA
The DNA here is from genome assembly GCA_946628065.1 of uncultured Clostridiaceae bacterium. Lineage (GTDB taxonomy): Bacteria > Bacillota > Clostridia > TANB77 > CAG-508 > UMGS1754. The sequence continues at coordinate 44,775 of CAMOWC010000004.1, forward strand.
TAGTCATCAGAAAAGACTCTAGCATATGAGCTATTTTTGCTCCCGCTCGAGGGATAGAATGGTTTTATTATATCATCGTGTTTGTGTTATGTCAACTCTGGTGTCTTCTCATCCATTCTACTCGTTCTTGATGTAATCTTTCGCCAAACGCTCTTCCAGGCTTTATGTTATATCTTTTCCTTATAAAATTTCCATCTATTTCTTCTAAGCATCTATTCCCAATTTTGCAAAAATCTTCGGCGTTTTTATTATCTGCATTTACTATAACCTGCAATCCTTCAAGTTTAAGTAGCGATTTATCAACCTTCTCGATAAACGCTACCTTTTTTGCCGGTGTCATTTTATTAAAGTTCCCGCCTTTCATATGCTCAGTGCATGCTATTTTTCCACATTCTATAAGAGCATTTGGAAGTTTTAACCTAAGACCCATGCTTTTTACTAATTCTCTACCTCTTTCTTCATGCATATAATGGTGTGGATATTCTTCCTTTGGTGTCTCCCCTTTTCCAATATCATGAACTAAGGCTGCAAATCTTATTTCAAGTTTTCTTTGGTCTGTTTGGTTTTGCGTGTTTTCTGCAACTTTGTCAAGTACTATCATTGTATGATTATACGCATCTCCTTCAGGATGATATCTTAGCGGTTGCTCAGCCCCAATAAGATTAGATATTTCTTTAAAATGGACTTCTAAAATATCGCTTTTCCTTAGCACCTCAAAAAAAATTGATGGTTTTTTAGCTAAAATGGCTTTACTTAGCTCTGTATACACTCTTTCTACAGATAATGTGTTTAGCTCTTTTTTTAGAGACTTAATCATACTCATTGTAGCATCATCTACTTTAAATCCAAATTTTGCAGCAAATCTAGCAACTCTATATGCTCTTAATGGGTCTTCTTTAAAATGATCTGTTACAGCTTTTATTAACCCATTTTTGAGATCATCAGTTCCTCCATATGGGTCTATTATCTCTCCTGTTAATACGTCTTCTGCTATTGCATTTATTGTTATGTCTCGCCTTGATAAGTCTTCTTCAATAGATATGTATTTGCCAGTTTCGATTTCAAATTCTTTATGTCCTAATCCAGCTTTTCTCTCTCTTCTGGCCAGTGCAAATTCTTTGCCATCTATATCGAATATTGCAAAAGCTTTTCCCCTGGCAAAAGCCTCAGGGAAAAGCTCTTTAAATTTACTTGCACTAATTCCTGTTACACAATAATCTTCATCATGGCTATTCATTCCAGTAATTTTGTCTCTAACAGCTCCTCCAACTAGATACAATTTTCCATGGTTTTCTTCTATTATTTTTGCTATATCTCTTACATTTCGCATAGTTCTCTCCTCTTTGTTATTCCCCTAATTATAGTTTCAATATAGCTTTTATATATTTGTTCTGCAGTCACATTTTCTTCTGTTTTTAGAGTATAAAGTAGGCTTGTGAAATTTGTTCCAAATATTTGTAGTGCAATTCCTTCAATATCGCCTTCATAGAATATGTCTTCTTCTATTCCTTCTTTTATTACGTTAGCAATCTTAGAAACATATTCATTAACTGCTTTTCTGCACTTTATGGTTCTAGAGTTTTCACCTAAAGTATTATTAATAATTACTGTTACAAAATCTTTATATCTCATTATAGATTTTATTTGTACCATCACTATTACCTTAAGTTTCTCTAATGCATTTTTACAATGCCTACTCTTTATTTCAATACTATTGTTTAGAAGTTTGGCTCCTTCTTCTAAAGCCAAATCAAAAAGCTCTTCTTTAGTTTCAAAATGATAATAAAGCGATCCTTTTGCTACACCTGCAACTGCTGTAATTTCTTCAATTCCTGTGTTCTCATAACCTTTTTCGGCAAATAGTTTTATTGCTGTAGTAAAGATTCTCCTTTTTGTTTTGTTCATATTGCATCCAACCTTTCGCCTACATTATACCATATTAATTAAGGTTTGTACTTAAAATTTTCTTTATTTCTTCTTGTCTTTTTACTTTTTTGGTAGTTGTTTTTATTAGTTCCTCATGTGAAACTAATAATTTTTGAATATGTTTGTATCTTGGGAATGTCTCGTTAAGTTCCTTTATTTGTCCCCAAACTATATCATATAGCTCATCTTCAGTTTTATCGTTATATTTTTCTTTTATAACTGCCTCGTCATAAACTATTTTTGCAGTAAGTGTAACGTCATTTTTGTCTTCTTTACTTTCACGTCCAAATACAATACTTTCTTCAACTAATTCCAGTCTATTTAATAATGCCTCTATCTCTTCTGGAAAAACTTTTTTTCCATTTTTAAGTACAATCATATTTTTACTTCTTCCTGTCAAGAATAGATATCCGTCTTTATCATGATATCCTAAATCTCCAGTGTACAGCCATCCATCTCTTATTGTTTCTGCTGTAAGCTCAGGCATTTCATAGTATCCAAGCATAATGTTAGGCCCTTTTACTCTTATTTCGCCTATTCCATCTTCATCTTTATTTACAATTTCAATTGTATCATTTATCATTGGGAATCCAACTGAACCAACTCTTCTTGCTTTTTTACATTCTGCTGCTATAACTGGTGAAGTTTCACTTAAGCCATATCCCTGAAGAGTAGTTACACCTATATCATTAAATCCCTTTATCGAAACAGGATCTGCTGCAGCCCCTCCAGATATTACTAGTCTTAGCTCTCCTCCTAAGCCATCTAAAATTTGTTTAAATAGCTTTCTTCTAATGTCTATGTGAAGCTTTAATAGGAAATTGCTTACTTTAGTTGCTTTTTTTATTAGTTCAGTTTTCCCCTGTCTTTCTACTTCCTTTACAATTGCTTTATACATTGCTTCCGTAAGCAGTGGCACGCCTACAAAAACACTTACTTTATACTCTTGCATGTTCTGCTTTATGTATCTTAATCCATCTGGGAAAACAGTTTTTACTCCATAGCTTAGCATCATTACCATACATGTTGAACCAAATATATGATGGAATGGTAAAAACGCAATATTTGTATCTGTGCTTCTTATATCTTCTACACATTGTAAAGCATATATGTTTGAAGTGATATTTCTTTGGGAAAGCATTACAGCTTTAGATTTTGAAGTTGTTCCTGAAGTAAATAACAATACTCCCATTTTGTTACTATCTATTTGATAGTTAATGTATTCTTTGTTACCTTTTTCTAAAGCTTCTTTGCCTTTTTTTAATATTTCTCCAACACTTATGTATTCATTATTTTCATCCATGCAGATATATTCTTTTATTTGTGTATTTCCTCTTTGTTTTATTTCATTTATTAATTCATCAAGCTTTCCATCAAACACTATTGCATCAACTTTACTTCTAACTAAAGAATTTTCCAGCTCATCTAATTGCAAATCTTTGTCAAGAGGAACTGATACAATTCCCCCAACAAGATTACTTACATGTGCTAATGCCCACTCATATCTATTTTTCCCAATTACGGCGATTCTCTTATCTTTTAAATTCATGCAATATAGTCCTGTACCATAATTATTTATATCCTCTAAAAGCTGTTTATAGCTGATATTTATATAATTAACCTCATTTGCCTTTTTTTCTTTAATAACGAATGCTACTTTATCGCTGTATGTTTCAGCTGCATTATATATAAGTTCTTTTACATTATTAAAGTCTCTTGGATTTGATATCTTTAAATCTTTCATAAAAATAGACCACCTCTTTACATGACTTATTATATATTTATATATAAAATAAATCATTATACCAGGTGGTCAGTTCTTAAATATTATTGTTATTTGTTGTATTTACGGTTTCTGTTTTATTAGTATTTGTTGTATTTTCATTTGAATTTGTATTTTCCCATTTATCTATCCAATTATATATTTCATTATATTGGTCTTGATACCATTTAAGCATTTCTTTTACTGCATCATCATTTTCGTATATTTTTTCATATTCCTTCATTCTATTTTGCGTTCCAGCTTTTAGGGCACCAAAAGAGCCTATATCAGTTTTACCTTCGGGTAATTTGTTCTTCATGTCCCTCATAAGGTTTAGGCTGAATGCTAAATCTTCTTCCAATTGTATCCATCTGTATAGTTCATTATATTTATCCTGGTAATCTTTTAGCATTTCTTTCGCTTCATCATTATTTTCATATTTTTTTTCATATTCTTTCATTCTATTTTGGATTGTTTCTTTCAAGTTATTATAATCGCTCCACGTAATATTACCTTCTGACATTTTGCTCTTCATGTCTTCTAATAGTGCTAAATTATTTTCAAGGTTTTTCTTCAACTCGTTAACATTTTCCTTTTTTTCTTGGTTTTCCACCCATTTAGCAAATTCATCAAATTTTTCTCTGTATGTATTTATTATCTCATTTGCTTCAACATTGCCTGAAAACTCTTTTTCATAATTACTTATAGCATTCTGGCAACTTGCTATGTGTTGCTCTAAGTCAATCATTTTGTATTCACCTGTATTAATTCCATTCTTGATCTTATTTAAAACCGAATATCTGTATTCAAGGTTTAATTTCATTTGATTAATATTCTGATTTTCCCTTTGTTCTTGCATCCATTTAGCAAGTTCATCAATTTTTTCTCTATACGTATTTATTATCTCATTTGCTTCATCGTCTCCTAAAAACTCTTTCTCATATTTTCTTATAGTTTCCTGGTAGCTCGCAATATGATACTCTAAGTCAATCATTTCGTATTCACCTGTATTAATTCCATTCTTAATCTTATTTAAAACCGAATATCTGTATTCAAGGTCTGATTTCATTTGGCTAGTATTTTGGGTTTTCCTTTGTTCTTGCATCCATTTAGCAAATTCATCAATTTTTTCTCTATATATATTTATTACCTCATTTGCTTCAGCATCGCCTGAAAACTTGTCCTCATAATTAGCTATAGCATTTTGACAACTTGCTATATAATACTCTAAATCCGTTATTCCATATTCACCTGTATTGATTCCATTCTTAACTTTATTTAAAACATAGCATCTGTTTTCAAGGACTTGTTTTACCTTGTCAATGTCATAAAAGTCTTGTTCTTCTTCACTAACATTTTTAGAGGCTTGATAGGCATCTAAATCTTTATTCGTCCCGTATTCTAAAGCATGAGAAGCTGGATTCAATTCTTCTGTTACATTTTCTTGAACTGTTGCAGTTGATTCTCTTTTTGTTAAATACTTGTATGCTGTATAACACCATGCTACAACCCCTACGGCTAGAACCAATACAATAATAAATGTTAAAAGTTTTTTCATTTGTTTTCCCCCTTTTTTATTATCTTATCACTAATTATTTTTTTATGCAATTATAAAAAGCGCAACTTCTTTCAAAAGCTACGCTTTTATTTTATTCTAGTTCAAATGCTCCAGTATATAGTTGGTAATACTCTCCTTTTTCTTTTATGAGGTCTTCATGTGTTCCTCTTTCAATTATTCTTCCGTGATCCATTACCATTATTGCCTTTGAATTTCTTACCGTTGATAATCTGTGCGCAATAACAAATACGGTTCTACCCTCCATTAACTTGTCCATACCGTCTTGAACTATCTTTTCAGTTCTTGTGTCTATGCTTGATGTAGCTTCATCTAAAATCATTACTGGAGGATTATTTATAGCAACTCTAGCTATTGCTAATAACTGTCTTTGGCCTTGAGATAACTCTGCTCCATTTCTCGTAAGCATTGTATCATATCCTTGTGGTAATCTTTCAATAAATCCATGGGCATTTGCAAGTTTTGCAGCTTCTATTACTTCTTCATCTGTTGCATCATATTTTCCATATTTAATGTTTTCTTTTATTGTCCCTGTAAAAAGCTGAGTATCTTGCAAAACCATTCCCAGTGATTTCCTTAAATCTGCTTTCTTTATTTTGTTTATATTAATTCCATCGTATCTTATTTTTCCATCTTCTATGTCATAGAATCTATTAAGTAAATTTGTAATTGTTGTTTTACCTGCACCAGTTGCTCCAACAAATGCTATTTTCTGTCCAGGCTTTGCATATAAACTTATATCATGTAGAACCGTTTTTCCTTCTTCATATGCAAAATCCACATCCTGCATTTCTATGTGGCCTTTTAACTCTACATAGTCAAGAGTACCATCGTGATGTGGATGTTTCCATGCCCACATTCCAGTTTTCTCTTGTGTCTCAATAATTTTTCCATTTTCTTTTTTAATATTTACAAGAGTTACATATCCATCGTCTTTTTCTTTTTCTTCATCCATCATATCAAATATTCTACTAGCACCTGCTAATGATCTTATAATTGTATTCATTTGGTTCATAACTTGGTTTATTGGGTGAGAAAAATTTCTAGTAAGTTGTAGAAAAGAAACTATAGTTCCTACAGTTAGAGCCATATATCCATTGATAGCAAAAATTGTTCCTATTATCGCTATTAATACATATTGTAAATTTCCTAAATTGTTTGCTACTGGCATCATTATATTTGAAAACTTATTTGCTTGGTACATATCTTCATTAAGCTTTTCGTTTAATTTATCAAACTCTTCTTTGGCTTTCTCTTCATAAGTAAATACTTTTACAACTTTTTGCCCGTTTAGCATTTCTTCAATGTATCCATTAACTCTGCCAATTGAAGCCTGCTGACTAATAAAATACTTTGCACTCTTCTTTGCAATACTTTTTGTAACAAATAGTGTTACCATTGTGAAAAAGAAAACAAATATTGACAATAATGGGCTTAAGTAAAACATCCCAAAAACTATCGCAACAACTGTAATTGTAGATGCAATTGCTTGTGGAACACTTTGAGCAATTGTTTCAGTAAGCGTATCTGCATCATTTGTATATCTGCTCATTACATCTCCATGTGTATGGGTATCAAAATATTTAATTGGTAATGCCTCCATTTTTGAAAACATTTCGTCTCTTATCTTTTTTAATACACCTTGCGCAACAGAAACCATCAGTCTATTATATAAATATGTGGAAACAATTCCAAGCAAATAAATTGTAGCCATTATTCCTATTGCCTGCATAAGCCCTGTAAATACCGGATTCTCTGTTCCAAGTAAAGGTGTAATATAATTATCTATGAGTTGTTGTAAGAAAAGTGAACTTGCAACACTTGCGATACTACTTATAATGATACAAATGATTACTATTATGAACTGCTTTTTGTAGTTCTTCGTTATATATCCAAGTAGTCTTTTTATAGTTCCCTTTTTTATCGAATTTTTATCCATTTGTATCACTCCCCTTCATCTGAGAATCAAATACTTCTTTGTAAATTTCATTTGATTTTAATAATTCTTCATGGGTTCCAACTGCATTTATTTTTCCATCATCCATGACAATTATTTTGTCACAATCTTGCACTGATGAAATTCTTTGTGCAATTATTATTTTGGTTGTATCTGGTATCTCTTCCCTAAATGCCTTCCTAATTAAGCTATCAGTTTTTGTATCAACTGCAGATGTAGAATCGTCAAGTATTAGTATTTTAGGATGTTTCATCAAGGCTCTTGCAATACATAATCTTTGCTTTTGTCCTCCAGAAACATTTGCTCCGCCTTCTTCGATATGTGTATCATATTTATCAGGGAAAGAATTTATAAATTCATCTGCTTGTGCTAATTTGCATACTCTTACAATTTCTTCATCTGTTGCATTTTCTTTTCCCCATCTAATGTTTTCTTTTATTGTTCCAGAAAACAACACGTTTTTCTGTAAAACACATGATACATTATTTCTTAATGTTTCAATATCACTGTCTTTTACATTTACATTTCCTACTAGTAGTTCTCCTTCTGTTACATCATATAGCCTTGGAATTAAATTTGCTAAAGTGGATTTTCCGCTTCCTGTACCTCCTATAATTCCTACCGTTTCTCCAGATTCAATTTTAAGATTTATATTTTTCAAGCATTCTTTACTTTTATCGTTCACATAGCTAAAACTTACATTTTTAAATTCTATTGATCCATCTTTTATTTCTTTTAAAGCATTTTCTTTATTTTGAATGTCAGGAACTTCATCTAGAATTTCTACTATTCTTTCTGCTGATGAGCGTGATATTACTACCATTACAATTACAAATGAAAGCATCATTAAGCTAAATAAAATTTGAGTTGTATATGTAAACATTGTCATAAGTTGCCCGGTTGTAAGTTCTGTCATACCAGAATTTACAATCATTCTCGCACCAAGCCATGATATTGCAAGAATACATGAATATATGCTAAATTGCATAAGTGGTGTGTTTAATGCAAGTATTTTTTGTCCTTTGCTATAGTCTCTAAAAATGCTGTCTGATACTTCACCAAATTTTTGCTTTTCCTTTTCTTCAATTACATATGATTTTACTACTCTTATTCCCGAGACATTCTCTTCTACTACGTTGTTTAGACTATCGTATGTTTTAAAAACTCTTTTCATAATAGGGTGAACTTTTGTAGCAATAAAATATAATCCCACACCCAGAATAGGAATTAATGCTAAAAACACAAGTGATAGTGTAGGGCTAATAGATATAGCAAAAACAAGTGATGTAATCAACATAAGTGGGACTCTAACAGCCATTCGTATGACCATTTGAAATGCAAATTGTACATATGTAATATCTGTTGTAAGTCTTGTTACTAAGCTACTTGTTGAAAATTTGTCTATGTTTGAAAACGAATACTTTTGCACTTTGTAAAATAAATCTTTTCTAAGATTTTTCGCAAATCCACTTGAAGCTTTCGCTGCATGTCTACCAGATAACACCCCAAATAAAAGAGAAAGCATTGCACAAATAATAAGTTGTAATCCTATTTTATAGACCACATTCATTTCTCCACCGTATATGCCATCATCTATTAAGCTTGCCATTATAAGTGGTATCAAAACTTCTAGTATTACTTCAAAACTAACAAATAGCGGCGTTAATATTGTATCTTTTTTATATTCTCTAATTGACTTTATTAATTTTTTTATCATAACATCCTCCAAAATAATATTTAGTATATCACCTATATCAAGCCTTTGTAAAGGGATGGAATGTAAAAGTTTTGTGAAACAAAAAGAGGATAGATTTATTATCTATCCTCTTATATTACTTTATATCCAGCTTTTTCAATTGCTTCTTTGATTGTATCACTTTCCACTTTTTTATTAGTCTCTATTGTTGCAGTCTTATTTTCTAGACTAACATCCACATTTGTTATTCCTTCTACACTTTTTAAAGCATTCTCAACTGCCATCTTGCAATGATTGCACATCATTCCTTCAATTTGTATTGTTATAGTATCCATCTTTGTTTTTACCTCCTTTTTATTTCTTGGCTTAAAATTTCTTAGTCTTAATGCATTTGAAACGACACATACAGAGCTTAAGCTCATTGCTGCAGCTCCTATCATGGGATTTAAGCGTATTCCAAATGTAGGATATAATAATCCACATGCTATAGGAATACCTATAATATTATAGAAAAATGCCCAAAATAAATTTTGTTTTATATTTTTTATTACTTCTTTGCTTAAATCAATTGCCGTAACAGAATCTTGCAAGTCATTTTTCATTAAAACAACATCAGCTGAATCTAATGCTATATCAGTTCCTGAACCAATTGCTATTCCTACATCTGCTTGTGCAAGTGCCGGGCTATCATTAATTCCATCCCCTATAAATGCAACTTTGTGTTTATCATTTTGCAAGTTTTTTACCTCTTTTGCTTTATCTTGTGGCAATACTTCTGCCACTACTGTGTTTATGTTTGCTTCTTTTGCAATATAATTTGCCACAGTTTCATTGTCTCCGGTTATCATTATTGTCTCTATTTTTCTATTTTTAAGTTGGCTTACTGCTAAGTTACTTGTTCTTTTTATAACATCTGCAACTGCTATAATCCCAATTAGTTCTTTATTTTCAGCGAAATATAAAACTGTTTTGCCTTGTTTTTGTAATTTATCTGAATTCTCATTTTCGGTATTTACTTCATTTTCTTGTATGAAGCTTTCGCTACCTGCATAAAAATTTTTACCATTTATTTTCCCAGTTACGCCTTTCCCTGGTATTGCTTTAAATTCCTCTATTTCTTCATACACTATTTCTTCTTCTTTTGCCTTCTTAACTATTGCTTTCGCTAGTGGATGTTCTGATTTTGACTCAATCCCTGCAGCTTTTTTTAAGAACTCTTTCTCATCCATAAATGATATAATATCTGTAACTTTTGGTTTACCTTCCGTAATTGTCCCGGGTTTTATCAAATATTACAGTATCTATTAAGTGTAACATTTCTAAGCTTTCTGCTGATTTTATTAGTATCCCATGTTCTGCCGCTTTTCCTGTTCCAACCATTATCGCAACAGGTGTAGCTAACCCTAAAGCGCACGGACAAGAAATCACTAAAACTGCTATACCAGATGTTAAAGCAAATTCAAAACTTTGTCCAGTAAGTAACCATACTAAAAATGTTAAAATTGCAATAATTATTACAGTTGGAACAAATATACCACTTACTTTGTCAGCTATTCTCGCTATTGGAGCTTTTGAGTTTGCCGCCTCTTCAACAAGCTTTATTATTTGTGAAATTGTTGTATCTTCTCCAACTTTTGTCGCTTTAATCTTTATTGCGCCATTTTTATTAATTGTTCCAGATGTTACCTTGCTCCCATTATTTTTTTCTACAGGCATACTTTCTCCTGTAATACTAGATTCATCAATCCAAGTGTTACCTTCAATCACTTCGCCATCCACAGGAATAACCATTCCAGGTTTTATAAGCAAAATATCTCCCTTATTTATGTCTTCTACATTAATCTCAAATTCCTTTTTATCTCTTATTGCAATTGCTGTTTTAGGTATCAAATTGATAAGCTTACTTATCGAATCACTTGTTTTGCTCTTTGACCTAGTTTCTAAGTATTTACCTATTGTAACTAATGTCAATATCATGCCTGCTGATTCAAAATATATATCCTTAGAATACTTTTCTACTATTGGTAAACTGCTTGTTCCAAACCCATATCCAATCATATATATTGAAAAAATACCATAAATAATTGATGCACTTGCACCAATTGCAATTAATGAATCCATATTTGGTTTTCCAGTAAACAGCCTTTTAAATCCTACCACAAAATAGCTTCTATTTAGATATACTATTGGTAATAATATAAGTAGTTGTGTGAATGCAAATGTAATAGCATTTTTTGATCCATGAAAAATAGGAATTACGGGCATTCCAATCCACTCATTTAGCATATGCTGCATTGCTATATACATTAGCGGGATTAAGAAACAGATTGACAGGATTAATCTATTTTTCATGGATTTCATTTGGATATCTTGGTTTTCTTGTCTTGAATTATTTTTTTTAGTATCATTATAAAGACTAGCACCATACCCTGCTTTTACCACAGCTTCAATTATTTTATTGCTGTTGGTAATAGATTCATCAAAATCCACTATCATATTATTTAATAGTAGATTAACATTTGCGCTCTTTACCCCTTCAACTTTATTTACTGCTTTTTCAACATGTGCCTGACAACTACTACATGTCATTCCTTGCACATCAAATCTTTCTTTTCTCATTATCTTTCCTCTTCAAGTTCATTCTCTATAAACCTATTTAAATCTATCCCGTTTTTTGTGGCAATGTTAATCAGCTCTTCTTCTGATGCATCTTCAACTTCTCCAAGCTCAATTACAGCCATACCAAATCCCGAAATCATTGCTGTTCCAAAATGGTTTCTAAGATATTTCCTTAGTCTTTCTATATCTATGCTGTATCTCATGTTCTGCTTAAGCCTCTGCTTTCCATAGGCCATGTTTATTACAGTATGAGTATATCTTCATTCCTGGTTTGTATTTGCAATGTGCTTTCGCTTCTTTGCCTGGTTTTAAATATTTAAACACAGTTTTGTTTTCATATACAAATGCAATCCATTCTATGTAATGTTCATCTTCCATTACGTGGTTTACAGTAACATATATTTTTTCATCTTGAATTTCATATGTTGGAACATGTTTTTCAAAACTTGCATCAACAGAGTTTGGTTCCATAATTTCCATTTTTTCTCCGCAACATTCAATTCCACATGGACAATTGCACTCTTCGATAACCTGTACCATTGCTCCACAATTTTTACATTTTCTAATAACTAATTCTTTCATGTTTAACCCTCCATTTTTATATGAATTGTATCATCTTTTCCTTAAAAAAACAATCTTTGTTAAATGTTAAAGGATGAAACGTTTAGAATCGTCTCTAACGTTTCATCCTTTTTTCATAAGTTTTACTGCAATCGTATATATTTTATTGTTTCGTGTAATAGAAAGTACAACATCATCTTCTGGATTTTTACTGTATATATATGCTCGGAGTTCACTCATTTTATCAATATTCACATCATCTATTTTTGTAATCACATCTCCAACCTTTACGCCTGCCTTGCTTGATGGACCATCCAGTGCAACTTGTGCAACATATACCCCCGAATTTAGCTCTTGTTTTGACTCTAAATATGGTATTACTTCCTTATCATACCCAAATATGCCAAGATATGCCTCTTCAATAGGTTTATTGTTTGCAATTTTATCAATAATAGGTTTTATAATATTTATTGGTATCGCAAATCCAATTCCTTCTGCTGAAGTAATTTTCACAGAATTAATTCCTATTACTTCCCCATCTAAATTAATTAATGGTCCTCCACTATTACCCGGATTTATTGTTGCGTCTGTTTGAATTAGGTCTTCCATATAAGTTTCATTTCCATTTTCATCTATTTTTATTGTTCTATCAAGTGCGCTTATTATCCCACCTGTCACTGTCCTTTGAAATTCAAATCCAATTGGGTTTCCTATTGCATATACCATATCCGCTATTTTTGCGCTGTCAGAGTCTCCGAGTCTTACATATTTAAGCGATTTAGCATTTATTTTTACAACTGCCAAATCAATTTCGCTATCTGCCCAAACTACCGTCCCATTATATGAGTTTCCGCTCTCTAGCGTCACATAGCAAGTACTATATTTCCCTCCTGACACATGTTCATTTGTTAATATATATCCATTGTCTGTTACAATTACTCCTGTCCCCAATCCCAGTTGAGAATTTGCATCATTTAAAAAAACTGTATTCCCAGCGCTTTTAATTTTTGAAATCCCAACTATGCTATGGCTTACTGTTTCTATCATTTCACTTATTTCTTGCCCTTTTAATTTGCTTTCAGATAAACTCCTTGTTAATGTAACATTGGTTTCGCTACTTTCTTCTATAAATGGTTTTATTTCTATTCCTAAATACATACTATGTAGCAAAATACTAACAATTGATACACATATTATTATTCCGAGCGAGGCTTAAAAGTCTCTTTAATTTGGCGTGTTTTATTTCTTTTGGTTTATACCTATACATAAATTAGCCTCCATATATGGTTATTATTTCCATATACAGAGGTTTTAAACGTATTTATTTTTTTAATTCTTTTCTACGCTCTTTATAATTTGGCATGTATTTTCCAACTAAATTCCAAAATTCTTTTGAATGATTCATATGTTTTAAGTGGCATAGTTCATGCAATACTACATATTCTATTAATTCTTCTCTTTTTTGGACAAGGTTTAAGCTTAAAGTAATAGCTTTTTTACTAGAGCAACTGCCCCACGCAGATTTTATGTCCTTTATTCTCCATGAGTCCGGTGTAAGACCCGTAACATGCATCATCTTTTCAGTTGTGGTTGCGTATTGTTTTAATGCGTACTTTTTATATAAATTTTTAACCAGCCTATCTCTTTCTTTTTGTGTGTCTTCTATAGAATATAAATATGCTTTTGAGTCTTTAATTTCTATGCATTCTCTATTTGATTGAACAAATTGTATTTGATATTTTTCTCCTAGTAATTCTACATATTGATTATTGTTCTCAATTTTTTTTGTTTGTGCCTTAACACTTTTTTCTATCCAGTCTTTTTTCTTTTCTATAAGCTTTTCAATTTCATTTTCCGGCATCCTTTTTGGTACTCTGACATACACTTGCCCATCTTTTATTTGTATGTAAAGGTTTTTAATATTTTTTCTAGTAACAATATAATCCATCTTTTCCTCCAAAATGCATTATACCACCATTTACAAATTAATGAAATAAATTTATAAAAATGTTGAATTATGTAAACATATGTGTTATAATGTAGTGCATAAGGCATTGCCTTAAATAAAAAAAGGAGGAACCTTGCTATGGCACGCGACGACTACAGGACTAGCTCTGGAGAGATGGAGAACAATCATCGGAAGAATCAGATGATTAGCGCCGCAGCGCGCGAAGTCGGTATTTCCGCATCTGATTTGTCCGACGAGGTTCATGCCCGCAAGGGCGATTGGGATGCCGGCGATTTCACGTATTCCGAGCTTCTCAAGATCGCCCGGGAGATCAAGGACGACCAGCGCAAATAATTCCTCGGCGAGGGAGCAGAATTCAGTTTCTGCTCCCTCATTTTATGCAAACTATATTTTACTAAACTATTGCAACTAATTCGCGCTTATGCTAGAATAAACTTGTATTTTGACATGTACTATATATTTTATAATTAATAATCTAAACGTACTCATATTATGACAAACAGTAATTTTCGAAAAGCGAAGGTGAAGAGATGTTTAAAAAGGATCTTTATGAATTAACAAATCCACAAAAAAATATATGGGAATTGGAGCAAATTAATGGTGAAGGTACTCCTATTAATCATATTTTTGCAGTATTAAAGCTAAAAGGTGTTCTTGAAGAAAATTTGCTTGTAAAAACCATAAATAAAATTATTGAAAGCAATGATTCATTTAGGCTAAAATTTGTTAAAGAAGGTAACAATCTATACCAATATATTGAAGCATACTCTCCTTGCCAAATCGAAGTAAGGCATTTTGACACAGATAACATCGAAAGTGCAGTTGAAGAATACAAGAGCTTAAAACTTTCAATAGACCAAACTTTCCGCTTCTCCCTATGTTTTACCCCAGACAATACTTATATTTTGTATAAATCTCATCATATCATTTCAGATGCATGGAGTATGACCCAAGTTTGCGAACAAGTAAAAGATTTTTATGAAAAACTTGCAAGAGCACAAATGGGCGAATCAATTGACAGCAATGCCTTTTTTAAGCCAAGCTATTTGGAATTTGTCAATAGAGAAGTTTCATATAAAGATTCTCCAAAATATTATTCAGACAAGGAATTTTGGGAAAATTATGTGTCTAATATACCAACTTCCAAAATATATAAGCTAAATGGATTTGAGAAAACCGCAAATAGACTTTCATATCCAATTGCAAATGATTTATTCAGTCGTATTTCTAATTACTGTAATAAAAACAAAATATCAGAATATGCCTTCTTTTTAGGTATATTGTCTTTATATTATAGTAAAATACATAATGTAAATAACATGGTATTTGGAACGCCTTTTTTAAATAGGCAAAAGCGATTAAATGAATTTCAAATAACGGGAATGTTCGTATCAACATTGCCTTTGGTAATTAATACTGATTCATGTAAAAATATCATTGAGTTATGCCAGCAAATATCAGGCCTTAATATTTCTCTTTTTAAACATTCAAACTATCAATACCATAAGATTCAAGAGGCATACTCTAGTTATACTAATGAAAACTCAGGAATATATGAGGTTGGTTTTTCATACCAAATTAATAAACAAGAAAAAACAACAGGAAATGGCGATTTGGGTGAATGCACATGGTTTTTTTCAGAAAAACAAAATAATCCTCTGACTATACATTTAACTACATTAAATAACAAAAAACTTATTAGTTATGACTATCTTCTTTCATGTATAAGTGAAAATGAAATTGAAAGCATGAACAAAATCATTTTTCACCTAATATCGCAAGTATTAGATGGGAAAAAGAATTATTCAGAAATAAGTTTATTAACACAAGATGATATAAAAAATCTTTCCGCATTTAATGATACTGGAATCGTTCAAAATTCATACGAAACTGTTATAGATATTTTTGAGGACATGGTTCAAAAATATCCCGAAAAAATTGCAATTACTTGTAATGACGTTTCAATAACATACCAAGAATTAAATAAAAAAATTAATATCTTAGCTAATAAATTATACTCTTTAAATGTCTCAAGCAATGCACCTGTTGCTTTATTTTTTGACAAGAGTATAGAGATGATTATATCAATGTTTGCAGTACTAAAATCTGGAGGCTGTTATGTCCCTATTTTACCAGATGAAGATATTTCCCGTATAGAATATATTCTAAAGGATTGCAAGCCAAAATTAATTTTAACCCACAAGAACTATGATTCACATATTTCTTTACAAATAGCTAAAATAAATATTGACAAATTAGATTTAAATTCTGGTTTTTATGGCTTAAAATGCTCTATATCTCCACAAAATACAGCTTATATTATTTACACTTCTGGCTCTACAGGCAATCCAAAAGGCACCATGGTAACTCATAAAAACATCTGCAACTTAATATATTCAATAAAATCAGATCCTGTTTTAAAGGCCTCACCAAATGATGTATCACTATCATTGTTAAAATACTCTTTTGATGCATCTGGAATTGACATTTACTCTTCTTTGTTGTTTGGGGGTAAATTAGTGCTAGTAAGAAAAGAAGATGAACTAAATCCAGAAAGAGTTGTTCGAATTATTGAAAAGGAAAAAGTCACAAGATCTTTTCTTATTCCAAAGTGGATTGAGCATATTGCAATTCAAGATAAATTATTAAATAGCAATTTATCTAGCTTGAAAATTCTAGGTACTGGTGGAGAAGTTTTAAAACCATTTTTGGCAGAGCACTTGCTTTCAAAATATAGCAATTTAAAAATTCTAAATTTATATGGGCCAACTGAAACCACAATGTTTACTACAGTTAAGTCTGTTGGAGTATTTGAAGTAAAAAATAATTATACATCCATTGGTAAGCCAATTTATGGTGCTAGAATTGGAATTATAAACTCTAATTTAGAGTTTCTTCCTCTCGGCTATAAAGGTGAATTAATAATTTATGAAGATGATACTTCTATAAAAAATATTGCAAAAGGATATTTAAATTTAGACGAACAAACTAAAGAAAAATTTATATATATATATAATCCTATTTTAAATAAAACAGTAAAAGCATACCGAACTGGCGATTCTGCAAAAATAAATAAAGATTTAGAAATTGAATTTGTTGGGAGAAATGATGATGTTGTAAAAGTTAACGGTGGATATTTAGTTGCTTTAAATGAAGTCCAAAACATGGTCCAAAAATTACTTGGTTTTAGTTATGAGCCATATGCTATTGCAATTCCATATAAAAATACAAAGATAATAATATTATTTTTTACTTCAAAAGAGAAAAATATAAATTTGAACAATATTAAAAACTATATAAATAGTAACATATCATTTTATATGAGACCTAAAAAAATTATTTATTTGGACGAATTTCCAAGAAATAATTCTGGAAAAATAGATAGAACTGCTCTCAAAAACATAGCAATCGAATATATGGAAGAAACAAAAAATAAGATTATTCCACCAAAAACAAAAACAGAAATTAAAATATGTAATTATCTAAAAGAATTACTCGGTAGTGATGAAATATCTGTAAGTGATGATTTTATTGATGACTTAGGAATTGATTCCTTAACACTAACGGCTTTATACACACATCTTGAGAATTATAAAATTACTATACAAGATTTATATAACAATTCTAATGTAAGAGATTTAGCCTATTTTATCGACAGTAATTCATCTGTTGAAATAATGCCTAATTTAGAAAATATATCTAATATCAAAATTTTAAATAATGTCGAAAAAATTGATTTATCCAGCATATTGCTCACAGGTAGTACTGGGTTTTTAGGTATTCACATCTTGAAAGATTTATTATTAGAACAAACCGTTAAAAAAATATATTGCATTGTAAGAAATAAAATTAATCTTGATGGTAAAAAAAGGTTAAGCAAGTCAATAGAATACTATTTCAGCTCAGATGAGCTTTTATTAAAATTAGTTGAACAAAAAGTAATTGTTTTAAATGGTGATACTTCAAAAACCCTACTTGGAATGTCTAAGAAAACGTATTTTGATTTACAAAATGATGTTACATGCGTTATAAATTGTGCTGCAAATACGAAACATTTTGCTAGGTTGGATCAATTAAGAGCGGATAATGTGCAAAGTGTTTCTAACTTAATAGACTTTTGTGAAAATAAAATATTTTTATCACATATTTCAACTTTATCGATAGCTGGATTCCATG
Organism: uncultured Clostridiaceae bacterium; assembly: GCA_946628065.1. Taxonomy (GTDB): domain Bacteria; phylum Bacillota; class Clostridia; order TANB77; family CAG-508; genus UMGS1754. Next base: position 63,017 of record CAMOWC010000004.1, read on the forward strand.
GTGACGATACAGAAAATAAAATATTTGATGAGAATACATTGTTCATAAAACAGAAATTTAATAACAATCCATATTTAATAACAAAATTTGAAGCTGAAAAGGAAATTCTTGAAGCTAACAAAAATGGATTAAAGTCTAATATTTTTAGATTAGGAAATATTATGCCTCGTTTTAGCGATGGTGTATTTCAGCAAAATGCAGCTCAAAACGTATTCTTAGGAGCATTAAAAGCCATAGTTGACTCCAAAGTCGTTGCAAAAGATCTTTTGAGCCTGAATATAGAATTTAGTCCCGTAGACGAATGTAGTAAAATGATTGTAGCACTATTAAAAAATAGCGGTCCAAACTCTGTATATCATATTTTAAATGACAAAGAAATTTCAATATTTGAAATTAAAACATTACTTAAGTTTTTAAATTGTGATATTCTAGATGTAGATTTAAAAACCTTTATTGAAGAGATTTCAAAAAAATCAGATGAATACATTAAAGAATACATTTTGGGAAATAATTTAAATGAATTTTCTCAAACTGCAACGCTTCAAACTCTGAATAAAATAGGGTTAGAATGGCCAAAAATTGATGTAAATTATATGCAAAAAATTTTAAAAATTATTAAGGAAGAGATGTGATTTATCAAGTGAAACATACAAAAGAACAAAAAAAACTAAAACTCAAATTCATACTAATGGTTTTAACAATTGATTTGTTTGCTGTTGTAATTACATATTTTATTATGCCTCTTGTTCAAAATTTCCCGCCATTATCTGAAGATTTTGCATTTCAAGACTCTGTGCAATCCCTTACACATATACAACAATATTCTATTGTTTATATTATTGGAACATCGATACATTTATTCACATTTAGAATATTAATGAAAGGCATATATGAATATCTAGACAAATATTATAGGAAAGAAAAAATATCGTATGACGAAATTAAAAACGTAAGAATAGACTGTATAAACATACCTTATAAAGTATTCTTTGTACAAATGGTTTTAATTATTGGATTGGGAATCATGTTTAACTTTATAATGCTTGCTTCAGCATTTGCAATACTTAAGTTTACATTAATGATTATAGCGATAGCCTCAATTGTTTCAATCGTTTTATTAATTGGATCTCAAAGATACTTATCTAATATTATTTTAACAACCTATGAAAGAACAGATAAGTATGAAAGAACATATGGTTTTAGAATTAACAATTCACAAAATTTATTATTTCAGATGGTTCCATTAATCGCTGTAATATTAATTGTTATTTCCTTAATTGGGTATTCAAAAGCTGTTAGAGAAGAAGGATTTGCAACAGGCAATTATTATAAAGCATATATGGAAGCCAAAAACATTACACCTTATCAAACAAACATGGAAAGCCTAAAGGAGATTTTATCGAGTATACCTCTTCAGGATGATTCACATTATTATTTCATAATTTCTCCAAATGATAGAGATATTTACGTGTCAAGCCCTGATGGAAATATAAGCGACTTTGTCCTAGTTTACAGAGATTTTTTCTATGACCAAACCAATGGCTTTTTATATGAAAAATTTGGCATTGATGAGCAATTATATACTATGGATTTAAAAGACATGAATGGTGATACTTGGTATATCGGATTTAAATATCCAGTTGTTGACATGAATTTATTAACCTATTATTTTACACTTATTTTAATTTTACTATCTATATACACAGTATTGCTTTATATTTGGGCTCATAATGCATCAATTAACTTAATCAAAATCACAAATAGTCTAAAAAACATAGTTGATTCAGAAAATATAGATCGTAATAACATATTGCCAATTGCTTCAAATGACGAATTTGGCGATCTTGCATATTATTATAATAAAATACAAGAATTAACAATCGCAAATATTGACCAAATAAATAATAGTCAGCAAATATTAGTTGAACGTGAACGTTTAGCTTCTCTTGGTCAAATGATTGGTGGTATTGCACACAACTTAAAAACACCTATCATGTCAATTTCAGGTGCTGCTGAAGGCCTTACAGATTTAATAAAAGAATATGACTCTTCTATCGAAGATCCAGAGGTTACACCTCAAGATCATCATGATATAGCAAAAGACATGCAAAACTGGGTTGATAAAGTTAAAGACTATACAAGTTATATGTCAGATGTAATAACTGCCGTAAAAGGCCAAGCCGTAACACTATCCGACGAGCAAGCTGTAACATTTAATATAGAAGAACTTGTAAAGCGTGTTAATATTTTAATGAAGCACGAATTAAAAAATGCTTTAGTAGAATTAAATGTTGAAATGACCGTAGATTCCAATTTAGAATTAGAGGGAAATATAAACAGTTTAGTTCAGGTAATTAATAATATGATTTCTAATGCGATACAAAGTTACGATGGAAAACCTGATAATAAAATTGATATGAAATTATATGAAAAAGACAAAGAATTAATTATTGAAATCCGTGACTATGGCCCTGGACTTCCTAAAGAAGTTAAAGAAAAACTATTTAAAGAAATGATTACTACAAAAGGAAAAAACGGAACTGGACTTGGATTATTTATGTCATATTCAAACATACGTGCACATTTTAATGGAAATATTACATTTGAATCTGAAGAAAACAAAGGTACTGCATTCTTTATACATCTGCCAATAAATAAATAGAATAAAATAATAGAAGACGGTTTAGGTTGTAATGTGTTAGCAAGTCACAGCAATCTAAACCGTCTCCTATTATTTTATTAACCTGTCCCCAAAGGGGGGATTTCCCCCCTTTGGGAAACGTCCCCACTATTCATCTCATTTCGAAATCTGACATTGTATAGCCTAGTTCATTTAGTTTAGTGTAAAGCATTCCTACTGGCATTCCTAATACATTGTAATAATCACCTACTAGTTTATCTACAAATAGCGACGCTTTTCCTTTCAAAGAATATCCTGCTCTTTCTAAAATATACTCTTGGTTATCAACATACCATGATATATCCGCTTCTTGTACTTCTTTGAAATGCACCTCTGTTTCATCTACAAAAGATATTTCTTTGTTTTTATATAAATCAATTATCGTTACTCCTGTCAGCGCATGTGTGGTCTTTCCACTCATTTTTTTAATGTTTTCAAATGCTTCATATTTGCTTTTTGGTTTTTCAAATTTCTTTCCTTCCATATATATAATTGAATCTGCTGCAATTATTAAAGCATTTCCTGTAATTTGCTGTTTTACTGAGGTTGCTTTGTGTTTTGAAAGGTCAATTACATATTGCTTTGGATCCATGCTGTCGCTGTGTTCTTCTTCATTACTCGTAATTATTTCGTATTTCCATCCAATCATATCAAATATTTCTCTTCTAACTCTTGATCCTGATGCTAAAATTAGTCTCATTGTATCTCTCTCCCATCTTTTTTATATTTCTTTATAATACATCCCTTGATGTAAATTGTTTTCTTTTAAATACCTGTTTATTCCGTTTAGTATGAGTTTTTTATGTAAGTTCCATTCTGGTGCAACTAAAAGATTCTTTGGCGCATCTCCTGAAATCTTATGTACTATAACTTTTGGGTTAATATGCGTAATAACATAACAAGCATTTTCTATATAATCTTTTAGTTCTATGGAATTATATTTGCCTTGATTATATAATTCTTCAAGTTTAGTTCCTTTTACAACATATGTTGAATGTATTTTTATTCCTTGATAATTTTGGCTATTTAAAAAAATAACTGTATCTTTTAATTCATCCAATGATTCATTTGGAAGCCCTATCATAATGTGTACTATTGCTTCTAATTGGTATTTATTTAACAATTCAAGTGCACTTTTAAATATATATGTGTCATACCCTCTATTAATTAGCTTGCCAGTATTATCATTTGATGTTTGGAGTCCGAGTTCAACCCATACGTCGACTCTTTTTTTAAATTTAGCTAGTAATCTGCAAATGTCTTCGTTTACGCAATCTGGCCTTGTAGCAACTGAAAGGCATACTATTCTATCATCAATTAAAGCTTCATTATATTTCTTTTCAAGATTCTCTATGGAGTCATATGTGTTCGTAAAATTTTGAAAATATGCTATAAATTTATTTGCTCTTTTTGCCTTGTAACTTGAAAAATAGTTTTTAACCTGATTTTCAATGCTGATATCTGAATTTATATGCTCTCCAGAGCCTTTTCCACTACAAAAAATGCATCCACCTGTGGAAACTTTCCCATCTCTGTTAGGGCATGAGAAGCCTCCGTCTAAGCATATTTTAAGTGTCTTTTCACCATATCTGTTTTTTAAGTATTCATTTAGTTTATTGTAATTATATTTTTCCACTGTAATATTAAATCCTCTGTTAATTCATAATATTAAAGCAAGCAGTTTTTTAAGCTACTTGCTTTGTATTTATTAAAATTCTGCATACTTTGGTGCTCTTGGATAAGGAATTACATCTCTTATGTTTTCCATTCCTGTAATAAATCTCATCATTCTTTCAATTCCCATACCAAAACCGCTATGAGTACATGTTCCATAACGTCTTAGGTCACAGTACCATGCATAATCATCTGGATTTAATCCCATCTCTTTTATCCTATTTACTAGCACATCGTATCTTGCTTCCCTTTCGCTTGCTCCTACAATTTCTCCAAGTCCTGGGAATAATAAGTCTGTTGCAGCTACTGTTTTTCCATCATCATTTACTTTCATATAAAATGCTTTTATTTCTTTTGGGTAATCTGTTACAAATACTGGCTTTTTGAAATATTCGTCTGCTAAATATCTTTCATGTTCTGTTTGAATTCCACCTTCTGTATCTACTGGAACGCTAAATTCTTTGCCAGATTTTTTTAGCAATTCCATTGCTTCTTTATAGCTTACTCTTGCGAAGTTTGAATTTGCAACATTTTCTAGCTTTGCAATAAGTCCAGGTTCTACAAATTGGTCAAATAATTGAAGCTCAAGCTGGCAATTATCTAATACATATTTAATAATATATCTGCTTAGCCCTTCTATTGTTTCAATCAAATCGTCTAAATCTGCAAATGCCATTTCTGGTTCTACTTGCCAGAATTCTGCTACGTGACGTGTTGTGTTTGAATTTTCTGCTCTAAAACATGGTCCAAATGTATATACTTTTCTATATGCCATGCAAAATGGTTCAACATTAAGCTGTCCGCTAACTGTCATATATGCAGGTTTCCCAAAAAAATCTTGTGAATAATCAAATTTCTTTTCTTCATTTAGTGGAAGATTATCAAAATCTACTGTAGTAATTTTGAACACTTCACCTGCTCCTTCGCAGTCTGATGTTGTAATACATGGTGTTGGAACATAAACAAATCCATTTTCATTTAGATATCTGTGTATTGCATAGTTCAAAACTGATCTTACTCTAAATATTGCTGAGAATAAGTTTGTTCTTGCTCTTAAATGTGGTAGTGTTCTTAAGTATTCATATGAATGTCTCTTTTTTTGTAGTGGATAGCTTTGGTCAGCTAATCCTTCTATTTCTATTTTCCTTGCTTGAATCTCATATTTTTGCTTTTCGTTTGGTGATAATACAATTTCTCCTTCAACTCTTAAGCAGCTTCCAATTGTTACTTTTGAGATTTCTTCAAAGTTTGCTAATTTATCATCAAAAACTATTTGCATAGTTTTTTGTATTGTTCCATCAAACAACTCTATAAATCCTATCGCTTTTGATAGCCTTGATGTTCTTACCCATCCTCCTAGGTATACATCCCTAAGTTCACCTTTATCTGCCATTTCGTATACTTCCTTAATTGACTTGACCTTCATGCTTGTCCTCCTCTTTTTTTTTGTTTGTATTTTACAATATTTTAGTGTTTTTTTCAAGACTTTTGCTTAATTAATGTTTACGGGGGCAAATATTATTCCCTTTAATGTTTAAAATGCCTGTGAGGAGTATAAGTGTACAGATAATAAGTGCAATGTCCCATGCATAACTATTATGTCCCATTGGTGAAGTAATTGTAATAGATGGAGATAAAATGCCTGTTGGTACTATTATCTCCTGCCCTGCTGTTGAGCTTGTTAACTCTTTTGTTTGATATATTACTCCATTTTTTGTTTTTATTTTAATATCTGCTTCATTCATCTGATCTGTTATGTCCGTGCCTATTGCTACAACTTTACTGAGTAGTAATTTTACAACTATTCTCTTATAGTCTCCGTTTTCTTCTTTTTCCATTATTGGCGAAAACGTTGTAATAACAACCGTATCACTGGTCTGATTCCATCCATATGTACTGTTCATTTCATTTGCAGTAATGAGCTTAGCTTCTTTGTCAAATCCTAACCCTGATAAATAATTTTCGATACTTATTTCTTCTATTTCTTCCGTCGTGACTATATTAAAGCTATATTCTAGTTCTAAAGTTGCACCATTTAGTAATTCATCATCTATTTCTGCTTCTATGGAGTTTTCATCCAACACTTTTGCATTATATGCTTGTAGTGTCTCTGTTTTTAATGATTTTATATTTACATACCTTTCTGTAATAAATCTAAATACTTCTACCGTTATAGTTTCTTCAAATTTTTCGTCACTGCAAAAAATAAGTTCATCAGATGCACTATATAATTCACTCAGTTTAGAGCGTCCTCCTCGCCCGTTATTTACGGTTTTATCCTCGCCACAGAAAACTGTAAAAAATCCTGTTGATGCACTATTCTTTATAGAATTTATTGTGTCGTTGACTTTGTCAATATTTGCTGATGCTTCACCATCTGTGATTAATACTGTATACCTAATTGTATCATCTGGTAGAGTTCTATCCCATATTTGTGTTTTAGCATAATTAATAGCAGATACAGTATATGTATTTCCCCCGGCACTAATATTATTTATTTTATCTCGCATATCAGGCAAGTTTTCATCTGTACATTCGGTAAGATTAAATAAAGTAGCATTATTATTTGAAAACGTTACCGCAGATATCCTTAGCTTAGATTTATCGTCAAAATTAGTCCTCAAGTTCTCGATTAATTTTATTACAGCTTCTTTTAGTATACTTAATCTTTTATTTTTCATTGACCCCGATTTGTCTAATATAAAGCATACATCAACATTAGTAGATTCTCTATGTGCAACAGTTTCTGTGTCTATTTGAGTTCTTGTTTCTAATTCTGAAATTACATTGCCCTTTGACGTTTTTACTCTCATATAATCTAGCTGTTGAAACACTGCTATTTTGTCATTGTTAAATGAAACAATCCTTCCATCTGTTGCATATACAGTACTGCTTGCTAATAACACAAGAATTGTTAAAAATAATAAACGAATTGCACTTACTACTTTTTTCATTTATTTTCTCCTTTTTTGTCTGCTTATCATTCCATTAATTTGCCTTTTATAGCGCATTTCAATAGCTTACATTCTTTAATAAATTATACCATATTTTTACTTTCTTTTCAATTTTTTATGCTTTTGCCAAACCGTAGAAAAAGAGCATTCATTTTTAAGAATGCCCTTTTCTATCTGTATTTTTCCTTTCTATAAGTAAAATATACTATTATGCTTATGCAAGTTGCTAATTCCAGAATTTTAATATATACATGGTTGTTTTTTCCCATTGGTGGTGTAACTGTAATAGTTGGAGGTAAAATTTTCCCAGCAAGTCTGATTACAATTCCCTGTTCGTCTGGTTGCCCGTTCAGTAATATCTGTTAAAATTCGCCCACTATCTACAGCCTCTGAGGTTTTATAAACCTTACCACTTGCAGTTTTTATTTCAATATCTGCTTTGTTATCCTGTTCAGTTATATTAGATTCCACAGAAATTACTTTTGTAAGCAAAACCTTTATCACAATTTGCTTATATTTTCCATCTTCATCGATTTCATTTTTAGGATTAATCGTTGTTTGTAATATTCCTGTATTACCTTCTACCCATCCATATGTACTATTAGTTTCATTGCATGTTATGAATTTTGTATTAGGATCAAAGCCCAAATCTTGCAAATAATCTGTTACTTTTATTTCCTCAATTTTTTCTGTTGTAACAACATTAAAACTGTACTCCATTTGCATTATCGCGCCATTTAAAAGCTCATCATCAATTTCTGCAAAAAAATTATTTGTATCTCCAATATTAGCATTATATGATTGTACTACATCTGTTATTAATGTTGTAGCATCCACATAATCTGTAATTACATACTCGAATAAATCTTTTGTAACAACATTATAAAAATCTTTGGAATCAATAAAAAAGGTCTGGTCTGATTCTTCATAATCTTTATATGTTTTTTCATACGTTTGTGGGTTTTTAACACTTGCGACAAAAACTGTAATAAATTTATCTGTTTTCTTTCTTATGTTTCGTATTTCTGTGCCAATACTTTTACGATTATTAGAAGCAGCACCATCTGTAATTAATATTGTATATTTAAGACTGTTTGATTTGTTTTCTTTCCATACGTTTCCATTTGTATACTGTATTGCTTGCACAGTGTATGTTTTTCCACCTTGTTTTAGTTCATTTATTTTTTCTTCTATATATGGAATGTTTTCATCTGAGCATTCTGTTAGTCCAAATATAGTACCAATGTTATCTTCGCCAGAATATTTAACTGCTGCAACTCTTGCTATTTGCTTACCTTCATATGTTTCTTTAATTTTTTTAATTAAATCACATACTCCACTTTTCAATGCTTCTATTTTCTTTGTTACTGGATACTCTTTTGCAATGTTTTTAGTAATTTTGTTTAACTTTGTTTTGTAATCTTTGCTATCTTTATATGTTTTCTCACCCGGAGTTATTACAATTTCTTTTCCATCTTCATCTTTTAAAACAATTCTCCCCTCTTCGATGTCCTTATTCAATTCATCTATAGCTTCTTGCAATTTAGCACTATATATTTCATATTCTTCTTGATTTGTTGGATCATTCATTGAGCCGGACACATCTAAAACAAAACAAATGTCTATGTCTTTACCAATTTCCTCAACTGATTTTACTGTATCTATGTATGTATTTGTTTCTAATTCAGCAAGGGAATGCCCTTTGGCTGAAATTATTCGCATATAGTCTAACTGCTGATATGTCATAACTTTATTATTATCAAATGATATTAGCCTTCCATAGCTTACAGCATAGGTTTCATTTATAGCTGACAACATAATAAAAAAAACTATAATACATATGCTCACTAATCGTGTTTTTTTCATTTTATCCCCCATTTGGAAACTAAATTACTTTAATCATATCATAAAAGTATAGTCTTTTCAATTTTAGTATAATTCCTTTATATCCCATTTTGTTCCATCTATTGTATCATTTAATATAATTCCAATGCCGTCTAGCTCTGCTCTTATTTTGTCCGCTTGAACATAATCTTTATTCTTTTTTGCTTCTGTTCTTTTTGCAATTTCATCATCAATAAATTTTTCATTTATGTTCATTTTATTTAAATATTTTTCCTTTATTTCTTTTGCAAAAACATCTGGGTTTTGCTTGAAAAATCCGAGCACTCCATAAACTTCTTTAATGTCATTTAGTGATTTAATTATAGTATTTGCAATAACTTGCCTATTTGTCTTGTTTGATGTTTTTATTAAATTATTAATGTTTTTAAGCGTCACATGTAAATTTGCAAAAACAACAGGAGTATTAAAGTCATCGTCCATAGCTTCTACAAATTGTTCTTTGATTGTATTTAATGTTCCATCTTCAATCTTTTCTCCATTTTCATCCCCAATGTATGTTTTGGCATATTTTTCTGCTGCAGAAATAGTATTATAGAAATAATACATTTGCTTTTCTGAAAGAATATAGTCTTCGTCATGAATGTCTATATCAGAAGAATAATGTTTTGAAAGCATTAAATACTTTAGCACTTCATAGTTATACATTTTAACAGCGTCTCTTATTGTTACTGAGTTGCCAAGTGATTTGCTCATTTTTTCGCCATTTATTTTTATAAGTCCGCAGTGTGACCAATAATGAGCGAATTCCTTTCCTGTAAGAGCCTCACTTTGTGCGATTTCATTTTCATGATGAGGAAATATCAGATCTCTTCCGCCTCCATGAATGTCTATTGTTTCACCAAGTGTGTCTGTTGCCATTACAGAGCATTCTATGTGCCAACCTGGTCTTCCCTGCCCCCAAGGCGAATCCCATGACACTTCACCTGGTTTCGCTGATTTCCAAAGTGCAAAATCTATTGGATCTTCTTTGCCTTCTTCTAAGTCTATTCTTACACCATTTAGGAGTTCATCAATCTTTCTATGTGATAATTTTCCATAATTTCTAAAATTTCTTACTCTATAATAGACATCTCCTTTAGGTGTAGAATAAGCCATGTCTTTTTCTATAAGCTCTTCTACAAATTTAATAATTTTTTCAATATACTCAGATGCTTTTGTTTTAACATCTGCAGATGTAATGTGCAAACTTTCTAAGTCTTTCTCAGCTTCAACTATTTGGGCTCTTGAAAATTCTATTGCATCTCTTCCAAGACTGTTTGCTTTATCTATTATTTTATCATCTACATCTGTGTAATTTCTTACGTATTTAACATTATATCCTCTATATCTTAGGTAGTCTGTAAACATTGCATAAACAATCGCTTGCCTTGCATGCCCAATGTGACTTAAATCATTTACTGTAATTCCGCATGCATACATTTTCACATTTCTTCCATCAATTGGAATAAATTCTTCTTTCCTTCCAGTCATTGAATTGTAAATCTTCATAAACGGTTCCTCCTTAAACTTTTTGGTATCAAAAAAACTATGTGTAAAAACCCCACATAGTTCTTATAATCTATTCAAAAATAAAATATAATCACTATTGTAGGTACGTGAATTTAATACTCATATCTACAATAGATAGAGTATTATTATCTACAACAGCAATTAATAACTACATTATTTTGCTTCATTTTTGTGTTCCTTCCTTTGTTTTTAGATATATTTATTATATTCATGTATGCTATATTTGTCAACTTTTTTCGGAAATTTCTAGTAAATAATTGATTTTTTCATAAATTATTAATATAATTCATAGAGAAATTAAAAGAAAGGAGTTTGTGCTTCAAGCACATAAGTTTATTATATGAGAAAAGGAGTAGTACAAAACGAAAATTCACAATATAAAATTTTAGCCGTAGATGATGACCCTGGTGTTATTGATACTCTTTCAGTCTTCTTAAGGCGTTCCGGATATAATTTAACTGGGCTTACAAATCCGGTAGAAGCTGTTGAAAAAGTAAAATCTGAGCACTTTGATTTGCTCATTCTTGATTTTATTATGACTCCTATTCATGGAGATGCTGTTGTAGAGGAAATTAGAAAGTTTAATCAAGATTTGTACATTCTTTTGCTGACAGGTCATAAAGATTTAGCACCTCCTTTGGAAACCATCCGTAGACTAGATATCCAAGGTTATTGTGAAAAAAGTGACAAGCAAGACCAATTACTTTTGCTAATAGAATCAGGTATTAAATCTATTGAACAAATGAATACAATAAAAAAGATAAATGAAGAATTAAGTGATACATATGAAAAATTGGAAAAAGCCTATATGGAAAGTATTGAAACACTTCGTCAGACAGTAGAAGCCAAAGACGTATATACAAGAGGACATTCTGATCGTGTTTCTGCATTTTCAGTTTTAATTGGTGAAAAATTAGGGCTTTCTGAAAATGATATTAGAATTTTACGTATTGGCGGATTATTCCACGATATAGGTAAAATCGGTGTTCCAGATAGTATATTACTAAAAGATTCAAAATTGACAGATGATGAATACTCACAAATTAAGAATCATCCGTCAATCGGAGCTCACATATTGTCAAATGCAAGTATTTTTGCAGACATGATTCCAATAGTAAAACATCACCATGAAAAATATGATGGTACAGGCTACCCTTCAAAACTTAAGGGCGAAGAAATACCATTTTTAGCAAGAATAGCAGCTGTTGCAGACACATTTGATGCAATGACTTCGGTTAGGCCATATCGTAACGCATTGCCAATGGATGTAGTTAAGAGCGAATTTAAAAGATGTGCTGGCACGCAATTTGACCCTAAAGTTGCCACAGTTTTCTTAGACATTCTTGAAAATGAATTTGATAAAATTAAGGAAATACAAGAAAAATATAGTGCATAAAAGATTAAAATAGAATAACAAAAAAGCCAATGTGGGAATTCTCATTGGCTTTTTTAATTTCGTATTTTTAAAATTCATTCTTTGAAAACAGATTTTTAATATATTTAATAAATCTTATAAAGAAGTTCTCCTTTTTTATCTCCATTGGTAAATTACTTATTTCATGTTTTATTTTTCTTTCATACTTAAGCTTACTTTTTGCTTGTCTTTGTCTATTCCAATAACCTTTACTTTGACAATGTCTCCTACAGATACAACTTGTGATGGATGTTTTATGTAACTATCTGCCATTTGTGAAATATGTACTAATCCGTCATGTTTAACTCCTATATCAACAAATGCTCCAAAATCTACTACATTTCTGACAGTCCCTGTTAATGTCATGCCTTCCTGTAAATCTTCAAATTTCAATACATCAGCCCTCAAAATCGGCTTAGGCATTTCTTCTCTTGGATCTCTTCCAGGTTTTGATATTTCGCTCATTATATCTTTTAAAGTTAGTTCACCCACATTAAGATCATGGGCAGTTTCCACTACATTTACACTTTTAATTTTTTCTTTAATTTCTTTTAGTTTATCTTTATCTAGTAAATCGTTTACAGAATAGCCTATTTTTTGTAATAAGTTTTCTGCAGCTTCATAGCTTTCAGGATGCACTGCTGTAATCTCTAATGGATTCGTACCACCAATTATTCTTAAAAATCCAGCGCATTGTTCAAATGCAACTTTGCCAAGCTTAGGCACTTTAAGCAATTCTTTTCTTTGTTTTAATGCACCATTCTCATCACGATATTTTACTATGTTTTTTGCAATTGTATTGTTAATTCCTGATACATATGAAAGAAGTGAAGGAGTCGCAGTATTTACATCTACACCAACTGAGTTTACTGCATCTTCTACAACTCCTGTTAGGCTTTCTGCTAATTTCTTTTGGTCAACATCATGTTGATATTGTCCTACTCCTATTGATTTTGGATCTATTTTTACAAGTTCAGCAAGTGGATCTTGCAATCTTCTTGCTATCGAAATTGCTCCACGAATTGATACATTTATATCTGGATATTCTTCTGTTGCAAGTTTTGAAGCAGAATATACAGATGCTCCTGCTTCGCTAACTATTGCATAATAGATTGTTTTATCTTTTATCTCTTTTATAAGGTCAGATACAAATTGTTCTGATTCTCGTGATGCAGTACCATTGCCTATAGCAAACATGTCTACATTATACTTAGTTATTAGTCTTTTTAATTCTTTCTTTGCACCATCTACATCATTTTGTGGTTCTGTTGGGTATACAGTTGTATAGTCTAAAAGCTTTCCTGTGTCATCAATTACAGCTATTTTACATCCTGTACGGTATGCAGGGTCAAAACCAATAACTGTCATTCCTTTAATTGGTGGTTGAAGTAATAATTGTTTTGCATTTTGTCCAAAAACTTTTATCGCTTTTTCTTCAGCTTTTTCTGTAAGGTCCGTCCTTATTTCTCTTTCAATTGATGGTTCTATTAATCTTTTATAGCTATCTTCTATCGTTGCTTCTAGCAATGATTCAAACTGTGTTTTAGGCTTTATAATTTTATATTTTAAAAATGACAATATTTTTTCTTCTGGTTTTTCGAGTTTTACTTTTAGAAATTCTTCAGCTTCTCCTCTGTTCATTGCAAGTATTCTATGACTTGGAATATGTAATATAGGCTCACTATAGTCATAATACATCTCATATGGTGATTTTTCTTCCTTTGTTGCCTTGCTTGAAAGAACAGCTTCTCTAAAGCAAAATGACTTTATCTTTTTTCTGAATCCCGCATCATCTGATATCATTTCAGCAATTATATCTTGCGCGCCAATAATTGCATCCTCTACAGACTTTACGTCTTTTTCTTCGTTTATGTATTCTCTTGCAACCTCATATATATCTTTCTTTTCTTCTTGTTGCCAAATAATCATTGCTAATGGCTCTAGTCCCTTTGCTTTAGCAATTGTTGCCCTCGTTTTTTTCTTTTGTTTGTATGGTCTATAAATATCTTCTAATTCGGCAAGAGTAATAGCTTCTTCTATGCTTTTTACTAGCTCTTCTGTAAGCTTTCCTTGTTCATCAATTAATCTTATAATTTCCTCTTTTCTAGTATTTAAATTTCTTAAATAGTTTAATCTTTCTCCTAAATCTCTTAAAACTTCATCACTAAGTCCCCCTGTAGCCTCTTTTCTATATCTTGCAATAAATGGTATAGTGTTTCCTTGGTCAATTAGTGATATAGCACTATCTACCTGTTTTTCTTGTACATTTAATTCATTTGCAATTATCTTCGTAATATCCAATTTGAATTTCTCCTTTGCTTTTTTTGGATATTTTATCATATATGTCAAGACTCTAAAATTATATAATTTTGTATTTTGGTGGCAAAAAAACGCGACAAATATTGCATTTTTTCGCTTTTTGAATTATAATATACGTGTAATTTAATTCGGAAACAAAAGATTTTGCAAAGCTATGCATTTCTTTTGTTTTGTGAAATATAATTAAATAGAAAGGGGATTTTTATGGATTATTCAAGTTTAAGAGCAGAAGCTAGAAAAAGACTAGCCGGGAAATGGAAAGAAGTTATTTTAATTTTAATCGTTACTGGATTAGTATCTGGTTTAATTGGTTCTATACCAAATTTCACAAAAACACGTGAGACAGTAAGCCTATATGGCTATGCATACTACACAACAACTAAGGATAACCCTGTATCTGTTATTCTTACTTTAGCAGCTACTGTAGTTACAACAGTATTATCATTTGGAATGCTAATGGCATATTGGAAAATATGGAAAGGTGAAGATGCTGGCGCTGCTGATGGAGTTAAATTAGCAATAGCAAATTGGAAAAGAGCATTATTTATTTTAATAAATATGATAAAGAAGCTTCTTATTCCAGTTATTATAGTTGTAGCAGCAATGCTTCTTTCTTCAATTTTTTCAAATGGATTTATCTCTGTTGTTTGCGTTATTGCTTTATTTATTGGAAGTATATGGCTAATAATAGCTGGATTACACTATGCTCTTTCATACATAGTTGCTATTGACGATCCAAATTTATCTGAAGAAGCAGCAGTTGAAAGAAGCAAAGAATTAATGACAAATAGACGAGGTAAATATGTAGTATTATATCTTACATTTATAGGATGGATTCTTCTTGGAGCAATAACTTTAGGAATTGGATTACTATGGGTTACACCTTATATTCAATTTGCTTGCTTTGCATTTTATGAATATTGCAAAGGAAGCAGCAATAGCACACCTGCTCCTGAAGTAAAAGAAGAAGACAATGGACCAATTCAAGAGGGTTAATAAAAACAAACTATAAAAAAAGAACGTTTCATACGAAACGTTCTTTTTTACTGTATTTTATTGTTGTTCTGTTTTTTGAACTCCCACATATTGTGCACTTCCAAATGCTAATATAGGATAGCATACATATGGGAAAAATCCCATTAAAACACCAAATCCTGTTCCTTTGCCAAATGCTTTTGATATAGCAATGCTTCTCCAGAAATGTAATATAATTGGTCCTATTCCGCAGCAAACAGCTAATAAATTTAAGAACCACCAGCCTGTGCTAATTCCACCTAATTGCATCTCTACAATATCACTATGAACAGGTATTAATGATTCATATCCAGGTACATTTGCTTTTTTAAACACCTTCCATCTAGCAACCACTTGTAAAATTCCAATAGCAACTAAAATTAGCCAAACTACTATGCTTACTCCTGCTAATGTAGCTATTACTGTTGCAATTCCCTCTGCTGGCGCTCCAGATACTGCTTGTGAAGATGTTGTATAGTATGTACTTGGAAATCCTGATGTACTATAACTATAACTCATTTTTTTCACCCCTTTTTATTTTATATAAAAAAGTATATTACATGTTTTCGTTTTTTTCAACAAATTTTTACAATTTCATTAATATCAAGATATATCTAATATATGTTATCGCCCCTGAGACAATAAGCATATATGGAATAGGTTTAATTCTCAATTTATGTACATATCTGTCTATAAAAAAAGCAATAAAAAATATTATCCAAAAAAAAGCTGACCAATTAGCCTCAATTGCTTTCTTAAACTGCCCTGTGAAAGTGTAATACATTGCATGTGTTGCTCCGCATCCTGGACAATTAGCGTGGAAGAGTATTCTTACTGGGCACACTTGTCCAAATAGTAAATGCATAATTATAAGATACATAATTGCTACAATAAGTATATAATAATATTTGCTTATATCCTTCTTTATTTTCTCTATCATTTTTATCCCTACTTTTTAATTATATAGTTTTAATGTTTTCATCTGGCTTTATTTTACCTATTTTCTTTGATTACATATATTTTCATCATGTTTCTTTCTCTGATTATTTGAATTTATTACTAATTAGCTTTACGATAGCCATTATAACATACGTATGTCATTTACACAATAAAATTAAAAATGCTTGTCTTTTCCAAAAATTACTCCTAAAAGAAATTTTTTCAGCATAATTCCAAACTCTTCAAATGCTTTTATCCGTATAAAAAGCTTGCAAAAGTATCAATAATTTAACAAAAACGACAATTAAATGTAATAAACCTTTGAGTCTAGTGACTATAAAATCATAGACAACAAAGTTATAAATATTCCTGATGAAATAGAGATTCAAAATGAGCCAGAGCCAGAACCTGAACCAAAGCCTGAGCCTGAGCCTGAGCCAGAACCTGAACCTGAGCCTGAGCCAAAGCCTGAGCCAGAGCCAGAACCTGAACCTGACCAACGTAAAGATATGCCTAAAACCGGTGATGATACACCTCAGATGGCTATAAATATAATGCTTACAATAATATGCTTAAATATTATTCAAATCGCTTTATCAAAAATATTAAAGAAGAAAAAAGCAATATAGATCTGCAGAAAAATTATTTAATATTTTCAAATAAAAATCATTTTACGCAAAAAAATACTATAAGGTAATTAAACTTACCTTATAGTATTTTTGCGTGAATTATAATTCTATATGTGGTATCATCATCACATGTATATAGTGTAATAATTTTATCTTTTATAGATACATCTGTATTAAAATTATAATAACTTTTGCTTGTTATCTCCTCCAAATATTCTTTATACCTTTCAGCAGATTCAAAATCTATTGGAATAGATAAGTCTTTTGCTGATGTTTTATATATTGAAAAAATTTTTGCTAAATTTGGCTTGTTTATAGTATTAAAGGTAATATAGTGATTTTGTTCATTTTCACACCAAGATTGCTCTAGTGTATTTTTTAATGTTCCAAACATGCTATTGTCTCTTCTATTATGTCCATAGATTATAGTATTTTTATCCAAATCGGTATGATTATTTCTATAGTCCATAAAAATCCATCCCGCTGAGTTATAACTATTTTCAAAATTATGAGTTAAATAGTATTCATTATCTGTGTGTTTCACAATTGGATAATTTACATCTGTATTATTTACTTTAATCCATCCTACCGTTTGAGAATTCTTTTTTATCAGCTCTTCTGAATCTATTTTAAAAGAATCGATTTCCTTTTCTTCTTTCCTAAGAATAACATCCGTAATAATGTTAGTATTATCTAATAAATCTTTTTCTATTCTTTTGTTATCATCGTTTTCTTTATTCCAATTGTATAAAACAAAACATAAAGAAATAATTATAACTACAGAAATAACACGAATGCAAATTATTAAGAAGTCTTTTAGCTTTAGTGAATCCATATAATTACCATCTCACATTATATATTATTTTTATTGGAGCTCCAAGTATTCGTCATATGTTCCTTGTTTTACTATTGTCTTTTCTTCTTTTAAATCTATTATTTTATTTGCCACTGTTTGCGTTAACTGGTGGTCATGTGACGTAAATAGTATTACACCTTTATATTTACTCATTCCTTCGTTTAATGAAGTAATGCTTTCCATATCCAAATGATTTGTTGGCTCATCAAAAATTAATAAATTTGCACCTGATAACATTAGCTTTGACAATACACATCTTACTTTCTCTCCCCCAGACAGCACATTTACCTTTTTTAATGCCTCTTCACCTGAAAAAAGCATTCTTCCTAAGAAGCCACGTATGTATGTTTCGTCTTGCTCTTTAGAGTATTGTCTTAGCCAGTCCACTAAGTTTAAATCAACATTAAATAGGTAATTATTATCTTTTGGAAAATACGAAGAAGTTATTGTTGTTCCCCATACTATTTCTCCCTCATCTGGCTCCATTTCCCCTGCAATAATTTGAAACAAAGCTGTTTTTGATAATTCATTTTCTGCAAGAAATGCAATTTTATCTTCTCTATTTACCACAAATGAAACATTATTTAATATCTTCTGTCCATCTATTGTTTTCGAAATATTATTTACAACTAATACTTCTTTTCCAGGCTCTCTATCTGGTTTGAAGTCAATATATGGGTATTTTCTGTTCGACGGTTTAATTTCATCTAATTCAATTTTTTCAAGTGATTTTTTCCTTGAAGTCGCTTGTTTTGACTTTGATGCATTTGCACTAAATCTTGCAATAAATTCTTGTAACTCTTTTATTTTTTCTTCTTTCTTTTTATTTGCTTCCTTCATTTGCTTTAAAGCAAGCTGACTAGATTCATGCCAGAAATCGTAGTTTCCAGGATATAATTTTATTTTTCCGAAGTCTACATCTGCAATATTAGTGCATACTTTATTTAAAAAGTATCTATCATGTGAAACTACTATAACTGTATTTTCAAAATCAATTAAAAAGTCTTGTAACCATTGAATTGCTTTAAGGTCTAAGTCGTTTGTAGGCTCATCTAATAATAATACATCCGGATTTCCAAAAAGAGCTTGCGCCAAAAGCACCTTTACTTTTTCTTTGGCTTCTAATTCGCGCATATATTTATAGTGATTTTCTGTTCCAATCCCTAAATTATTTAACAAAACTGCTGCATCAGATTCCGCATTCCAGCCATCTAATTCCGAAAAACGTTCTTCCAATTTTGCAGCTCTCATACCGTCTGCTTCTGAAAAATCTGGTTTAGCATATATTTCATCTTTTTCTTTCATTATTCTATAAAGCTCGCTATTGCCCATTATAACAGTATCTATTACTGTATATTCTTCAAATGCAAAGTGGTCCTGTTTTAATACAGAAAGCCTTTCTCCCTTATCCATATGTACTTCACCTTTAGATGGCTCAATTTCTCCAGATAGTACTTTTAAAAAAGTAGACTTTCCCGCTCCATTAGCTCCTATTAGTCCATAGCAGTTTCCTTTAGTGAATTTTATATTAACATCTTCAAATAACACTCTTTTACCAAAGCGGAGTGTTACATTACTAGCTTCAATCATTTATATCCTCCTAGATCTTGATTTGCAAGCCTTATTGTACCATATTTTCTTGTTTAAGACAAGACCTGTAGAAGTATTCTGTCTTTGGTTACATGGACTGAAAAAGCTATAAAGACAGCTCTATAAGATGTTTTACCCACACTTAGCCAATAAAAAGAAGCAACTTTTTAATAATCAAGCTGCTTCTTTTTTTAATTACTCGTGGTCGAAAAGTTTTTTTATTGTCCATAAACCTGAAACTCCAACTAAACTGTATACTATTCTTGAAATAGCCGACATTTCTCCAAATATTGCAGCAACTAAATCAAATCTGAATAATCCAATTAGGCCCCAGTTTATAGCTCCAACAATCACAAGTACCAATGCTATTTTATCAACAACTTTCATAGGTTACCTCCTGCTTAAGTTTGATATTTTGCATCAGTATTATTGTATTTATTTTTTTGGTTTTTATTCATATTTGTAACATATTTGTTTTAAACATATTTAATAATTTTTATTTTTATGTTTTCTTTTTTTGTATTGCCTAATTCTTCTGTAATCTCAAATCTGCCTTTTCCTCTTACTGTAATTTTGTCTCCAAAGCATAACTGCTTCGCTCCATTTTTACAAATTGAGCCATTTATAAAAACCCTCTCCTCTGTTATTATTTCGCTTACTTTGCTTCTACTTAAGTGTATTGCCTCAGCTACAATAGCATCCACTCTGTATGATGGCACAATTATTACACTTTCTTCTTTTTTCGAATTTGCTTCTCTTATATCAAAAATACTTTTAATTTCTATTTTAGATTTAGAAAATCTTGTAAGTTTCTTTACTTCACTTTCCAAAAAGTCTGCTATATCTTTCGTTATTATAACATCTGCTCCGATTTTCAAATACCAAAATATCTCCAATTTTTTCTCTTTTTACTCCTAGTTTCATAATTCCGCCAAGATATTCCCTATGTGTATATTCTTCACAGTATTTAGGGAGTTCTATTCTCATTATTGCAATCCAATTTTGAAGTTGAGATTTTATATATTCTTCTTCAAACTTATCTGGGAAAAAAACTAAAATTGAACGTTCCGCATTATTAAATCCACCTGCAAAAAGGTAATTATTAATTTTCTCAATCTTTAATGCTTCTTGGCATATACTTTTTTCATGCATATTTAAAAAATCAGTAGTTACTATTTTGTTTGCTCTATCTCTTTCACCTATCTTATCCAGTAATTTTGAAATTAATAATTTGTCCTCTTTAGTTGAATACTTTTTTAGTATTTCTTGTTTCTGCATTTTTTCACCTTTTATTTTAAAATATTAATTAATATAATTCCAATTGTTTGAATAATAAATAAATTAAACATATTTGATGTTAATAAATTACTTGTTGCTTCGATAACTCCAATCATCTCGTCATTACTTCTTTTTCCGTGCTTTTGTGATTCAAAAAAAGTAATTAATTCAGGAATACTTGTCATAAATCCAAGCAGAATACCGATAATAACTTGCGGAACACTAAATAAATTACATAGGCTCTCTAGCGTATCCCCCAGCTTGTCTCCTGCAATATATAAACCTACTCCTGCTAGCAATAGCACAAAAATGTTCTTTACAGCTTCTTTGTCATTTCTATTTTCACTTTTTTTCTCTTCTTCGATTTGTTCTTCTATTGCTTTATCTTCCTTTTTTAGGTATAGCTTGTGGACATTATTATTTATAAATCTAAAAAGTAAATATATTGCAATAAAAACTGGAACAAGACCTATATTTAATTCTATTTTCAGTCTTAAAAGAATTATTGGAATTAATATAGTAATTCCAACCAAAATTAGATTTATTTTTATTGCTTTATTTTTTAGTTTATTACCATTTTTATTTGCAATAATAGCTACTAAATACTGTATTAAATTTATGACATTCGAGCTCAAAATATTATAAATACTAGCTCCTGGTAGTCCTCTAAGGCTCGTTGTTGTAATTGTAAGAAGTTCTGGTACAGATGTTGCAAGCCCTGCAATGTCTCCTACTGTTTTTGCTTTTAAGTTTAAGTTATCTGCCAGTTTCCTTAATGCACTCACTAAGATATATTTTGATATTAATACTATTAAGCTAGAGTAAAATATAAATTTTATTATTTCAATATAAAGCACTTTATCTCCTCCATCTTTTTGAATTATTCTATTATAAACATTCATTTAAATCAAGCAATAATTAGTATAATTCTATTTGTGTTTTTTTATGTGATTATAATGGTAAATAAGAAAAGTGGCTTCGCCTCATGTCACGATTGCTTCGCAATCGGACGAATCAATGTAACTTAACCTTGTTGTTCCAGAAAAATCTGTCGATTTTTCCTATGCAATAAAAAAAGAAGTAACTAATATCTTAGTTACTTCTTGGTGGGCAATCGGGGTCTCGAACCCCGGACCTTCTGATTAAGAGTCAGCTGCTCTACCAACTGAGCTAATCACCCATTTTTGTTACTGTTTAATTATACTCACTTGCATGGCATTTGTCAAGCACTTAATATTTAATTTGTACATATAAGTGCATTGCTAGCTATATTTGAATACTTTATGCAATAACAAAAATAGGTTTTTTATTAATAGCCTTGTAAAAATTCGCCTATAGATCTATCTTCATGAATTCTGGATATTGTTTCCGCAAAAACAGGTGCAATAGATAGCACTTTAATTTTGTCAATCTCTTTTTCTTTAGTAAGAGGAACCGTATTTGTTATTACAAATTCTCTTATTGGTGATTCTTTTATTCTTTCTATTGCTTTTCCTGATAATATTCCATGAGTGCATCCTGCATATATATTTCTTGCTCCGTGTTTTTCTAATATTTTAGCTGTTTCAATCATTGAACCTGCAGTGTCTACTTCATCATCAAAAATTACTGCATTCTTATCTTTTACCTCTCCAATAACGGTAGTTGCAATTGCTTTGTCGTCATTTCCATCCCTTCTTTTATCTATTAGTGCAATTGGGCAATTGAAAAAATGTGAGTATTTATATGCCTTTTTTGCACTGCCTGCATCTGTTGCAACAATAACCATGTCCTTTATATTTTTTTCCTTAAAATATTCTTGTAATAATTCTTTTGCTGATATTCTATCACAATAAATATTAAAATATGCTTGTATAGCTGCATTATGCAGGTCACATGTGATTACTCTATTCGCTCCTGCTGCTTCAATTAGTTGAGCAATTAATTTAGCTGTTATTGGAATTCTTGGTTGATCTTTTTTATCAGATCTAGAATAAAAGTAATATGGTAAAACAACATTTATTTGTTTTGCTGATGCTCTTTTGAGTGCATCAATAGTAATTAATAATTCCATTATTCTTTCGTTTACTGGAGGTTGTGACGTTTGCACAACATACACATCTTGTCCTCTTACGGACTCCAATATTTGAACAAAATTGTTATCATTTGAAAACTTTTGATAACTCGCTTTTCCCATTGGAACATTTAAATGGTCACATATTTCTTGCGTAAACTTTTCAGCTGTAGGGCATGCAAATAATTTAATACCTTTCATAATATTTTTCACTCTCCATTATATTTTTTTGTCAGTTCTTGTCATGTTGAATTTATAATATATGATATTTTTTTTAAAGTAAAGGGGTTTTTCGATTTATTTTTATTTTTTTGAAATATATTTATAACTGCTTACATACAAGCAAAAAAGAGACGTTTTATTTTTTTTAATCGCCTCTTTTTTTATAAATTTTTAATTTGTTTTATTTGCCTTTGTACCAGATGAATTTGTCTTACTTGTTTTTCCGTCTGTTTTTGAGCTTGTTGAATTTGTTGTTGTATTTGTTTTAGTTTCCGGTTTAGCATTTGTTTCTGTTGTTGTTTTTTCAGTTGTTGTTGGAACTGAAGGAGTTACAGGTACACTGGGATTTGTAATCTCTGTCTTTGTTTGTTCAGGAGATGTAGATTTAACCGGCTGAGATCCCTTTGTTCCCCTTCTTATTATCTTTGTCATTGCACTATATGTATCATTTGACATTACTGTTTTAGATACAACAGCTCCATTTAGTCTACACACTTTATATGTTATTGTTTTTTGTCCTGCATGCCCATATTGCTCAACTACCTCTTGACCTGCAGGTAATGTATTGTCATCAATGTATTGTACTGTAAATGGTATACTGCTTATTTTTTCCGTTTCAAGCTTTATATCATATTCATTTTCTTCTAACACACCATATATCTTTACTTCTGCAATGCCTCCACTAACAGTACTCTCTATTTTTATAGGATAATTTCTTGTGTTTTTAAATCTAAAATCTATATACCCATATACAACTGTTGCATCTTTTCCGGCATCTAAATATGATGTTACAAATTGATGGTTACTTCTTTCCGTTATTTCTAAATTTGCTTGAACTGCTGCATTATATAATGTTGATGAAATTTGGCAAATTCCTCCACCTAATCCATCTACAACCCTTCCTCCTGAATAAATTGCAGCATCTTTGTATCCTGCAGCAATTGTTCTTTCTCCTACAACTTTGTTGTAAGAAAATTCTTCACCAGGCATTAAAATTGTTCCATTAATTTTATCTGATGAAAGTTTTAAGTTTGTTGTACGATTTACAAGTCCAGCATCATATCTTGTTGAAAACTGTGTAATTAAGTTTGGAAATGCTTCTGTTCCAATTTGATATGTTTTTACATTAGGTTCAATATACTTTATTTCAATTTCATATTCGTCTTTTGCTTCGGCAATAATGTTTCTTGCTTCTTCAAGTGAAATCGCAAAATCTATCCCATCTTCGTGTGGATGAATAGTAAATGGATTTTCTGTGTAAAATGCATCCTTTGGGTCTTTCTTTACTTCTTGATAAATTTTATCAATGTTTATATCTTCAGGTTCCGTATTAATAACTGCTATTTCTAAGAAATTCTTAACAGGATTTTTTATTTGTTCGATTATTGCTTTTCTCATTATCTCTGAATTAACTGCAATCCCTGGCTTACCTTTTGTAATAATTAATCTGTTTCCTTCAATATAGTAACTATTGTCTTTCATGCTACCTGGAATTTTTTTGGATATATCATTTAGTATATCTTCCAATGCTTTTTCATTATATGAAAATTCTGGTACAATCTCTTTTCCTAATAGCATAGATGATAAAATTGCATAATTGTTTTGTAGAATATTTCCATCTCTTCCAACATTAAAAGCATCTTCTACTGCTTTATCTATATCATATTTTGCTTCTATTTGTTGAGGACTAATTGAGGTTTCATAATCTTCATATTTTAAAATAACATTTTTCTCAAGTTCGCTTTTTATTTCTTCTTCAATCTCCAGCTTTGCATCCTCTTTGCTTAGTCCCACAAGTTCTGTGTTTTTAATTTTTACGCCATCTATAATATTGCTATTCCCTAAATTGACTATAGCAAAAATCGTGGATAATAGGCACATAATTAAAATAAATACTATAATAGCTATTATTATGGCATTTTTCTTTGTTTTAGTTTGGCTAGCAATTTTATATTTTTTTCCATCTTCGTCTTCTTGCTTTTTATTTTCTTGTGATTTTTCGCCTTTTTCTGTAGTTTGATTTTCTTCTTGAATTGCTGGCTTTCCTTCTATGTTTTTTGCCTCTACATTCTCTATCTCTTCTATTTTTTTCTCTGTTTCTGAGTCTTCTCTTCCTGCTTCTATTACTTTTTGCAAATTGTATTCGTCTTTTTCTATTTCTAGTTCCGTTAGAGTAGTTTCATCTTGTTGCTTATCAGAAACAATTTCATTTTGTTGTTTCTCTTCTTCTAAATTCATTCTTATACCTCTCTTAATATTCCATTAGAATCCATATACTGACATAATACCATAAAAAGCATTTTTTTACAACATTCTGCTTAAAAATAGTTTCTCAATTATAATTGTATTCTACTCCATTTTTTATATTACATTTTTATTTATTTCTTTTTAAAAAAATACATCTTTTATATCTTCGTTGAGTCCTTTTGCAATCTTTTCCATAACACGTTTTGAAGGATTAGTTCTTGTTCCTTTTTCTAAATGGCATAAATACCCAAGTGATATTTTTGTTTCTTCAGAAAGTTCTTTAAGTGTAATATTTTTAGTTTTTCTGTATTCTTTCATTTTGTTTTTGTACATGATATCTCCTCCTTTATATTGTCGCTTTGACAATATAATAGCATATACCATTTTGACAAGTCAAGCATATTATAATATTTTAATTTGAGATTTTTTATGTCATTTTTTTAAATTTTTTTATTTACTAGTAGACAAATTTAATATTATTCGGTATAATTTTAAAAAAACATAGAGGAGAAAAAATTTATGATTGGTGATATGATTGCAAAAGTTAGAAAAGAAAAGGGAATGTCAAAAACGGAATTGGCAAGACTTACTGAAATAAATATTGGGCATTTAACTCACATTGAAAAGGGTGAAAGAAACCCAAGCCATAAGGCATTAAAGAATATTTGCCGTGCACTTGATATTCCTTATCAACAATTAATGTATACTTATGATAAATCAATTAACGAAGAACAAGAAGGTTACAATGTAGTTGATCATATAGCTTACAATAAGGTTCTAGCTGTTGATAGCATTGGTGGTTTTATTGATTGCCCTTCAAGTATTCCAAGTTCTTCTGTCGCAATCAAATTGCAAGATGATGCAATGGAACCAAGCTTTGCCAAAGGTGCTTATGTATTTGTTGAGTTTAATTCACCTTTGGAAAATAAAAACATTGGTGTTTTTTCATATAATGATAAGGTAATCGTTAGGAGATTTATAACAAAAAAAGGTAAAATAATTCTAAGAGCCGATAATAAAAAATTCGAAGATATAGCCATTTTAGACTCGGATCCTTTCTACATTATTGGAAAAGTATGCGTATAAGTTTATATTTTTTAAATTTTTTTGTAAAAAACTATTGAATAATAAAATAATTAATACTATAATGTAAAAAGCAAAAGATAAAAGGAGTATTTCAATATGGAATTAAGTAAAAATATATTCTTTAATACTGATAAATTGGTTGAAAATCAAGTCGTAAAGGTATCATATACAGGTAAATTCTTTCAAGATGGATCAACTGATGTATATCTTCACTATGGCTTTGGTTTATTATGGGAAAACCTTGGCGAAGTTAAAATGGAAAAAACAGATTTAGGTTTTCAAGCAGAAATTACTCTAATCTCTGCAGATACATTAAATTTCTGTTTTAAAAATGCAACTGGCGAATGGGATAATAATGAAAATGCTAACTACATTTTTCCAATTGAAAAATACGAAGCAGAAGTTGCAAATCCTGAATTAGCGTTAATTGTCGCTCCGCCAAGAAGATTAAGAAAATCTTATATGTGGAGTAAAAAAATTAGACTTGCAATTTACAAGATTATTACATACCTGCCAAGAATTATATCTGGAAATTATAAAAGAAAAATTAAAAACGAAGAATAAAATCAACAAAAACCAACTCTATAAGAGTTGGTTTTATTTATTACATATATTATTTTTCTCAATTTGAAATATCAATATTACAATTAATACATTTTTTCATCTGATCTTTTCCTTTATAAAAAAAATGCAAACTTTAATTAATTAAAATTCGCATCTTGTTTGGAGCCACTTGTCCGACTTGAACGGACGACCTACTGATTACAAGTCAGTTGCTCTACCAACTGAGCTAAAGTGGCATATTAATTTGGTGACCCCTACGGGAATCGAACCCATGTCTCCGCCGTGAAAGGGCGATGTCTTAACCGCTTGACCACGGGGCCAGTTTGGTGAGCCATCGCAGACTCGAACTGCGGACAACTTGATTAAAAGTCAAGTGCTCTACCACCTGAGCTAATGGCCCATTTCTAATAATTTTCTCTAGCATTTTAAAAAAAATTATTAGCAACCCCAAAATTGCGGTTGCTAATATATATTACAACATTTTTTTGCTTATGTCAATGTATTTTGTGAAATTTTTTAAGAAAATTTTTACAAGTGTCAATGATATGAAACAAGAATATATAAGATTATTTTAATTAAATTTCATAATTAATCATTCTAAATACTTCTAACTATGCTCGTTTCTCTTGTGGTGTTAATTTTTTTAGTACTGCCATTGGTATATTATTTGATCTTTTTAAATATATTTTTCCTTGCTCCCTTAAATCTTCCAAACTATATAACTTTAAATAACTATAAAATCTTTCATCATCATTTCTATGACTTCTTTCCCATCGTGCTAAGGTGTGCTTGGTTGTATTTTGTGATATTTAACTCCTAGCTCTTTTAGTATTCTTTCTAACGGCTTCTTTCTCCTTATGTCTGCTTTATTATATATAAATTCTATTCCATCATATGCATTATTCCATCTCAATAAGAAAATCCTTGATATTATGATACTTTCTGCACATATAATTTATATCTCCACAATTTCTATACATTTCTACTGCATATTTTTTTGCATTAATATCATGTGGAAGGTATCTTTTTTTGTTTGTTTCCTGTTATACCATTATTCGTAAGTGATTTAAATCTCCTTTATATAATTTTGGTTTTAGCAATTTAATTGTATATGATTTAAATCATTTATTCAATTTTTACTATTTTTGTCTCACATCAATTGTAACACTATATTGTTGTATTTGGTGTTGATTCAATTATATGATAAATTAACGTTGTTTTATTTAAGAAAGCAATACTTAAATATTATTCTTTAAGATTGTTATAACAGGGCGAATACCACATTGTGCTCCGTAGCCAAAATAGACATAATCAACTTGTCCTCCAAATGTAGTATCATAAAAAACGTCATAAATATTTTGATAGTTTTGTGCAGTTCCTAAATAATACATTAAACGTCCTGCACTACTATATTTTCCAAAAATAATATCTTCAGCTTTGTCTTTTAAATTCATTGCTTCTTCATATGTTAATAGCCTTCCTTCTCCACCTTTAGATGTTCCATATGATTTTGCAATATTTATTGCAGTTGCCATATCAGATTGCAAGTCATTAAGGTCATATGGATATGTTAGTTCAGCTGAATCCCAGTATCCAGTTGAAGAATTAGAATCTGGATTCTGACAAAAATCTACGTATAAGTCACTGTTGTATAAGACGTCTTGTTGTATGTTGCCTTCTGCTGTATTTAAACAATACTTAGCTATTACTGTTATTGTATCTTTACTTGAATCGTCATTCTCGCTAATCACGAAAAAGTTTTCTCCTCCTATTGTTATTTCCTCTCCTAAAGTATATGTAGAATATGATTCTTTAAAAGCATTCTCTAATATATCGTTGATTGTGTTGCTTTGTCCGGCAACTTTCTTATTCCATTTTTCTACTGCATTTGAAGCTTTATTTGCAACTCCTTCTCCACTTATTCCCATTGAGATTACCACAGCCGCCAAAATAAGTATTATGATTACGGTTATAACTAATGCTATTAAAGTTATACCAGAATCATCAAACTCTTTCATCTTTTTTTTATTTAAGTTTATTTTGTATTTCTTCATTTGTTTTCTCTCCTCTTTCTTCAAAAAAGCAACATATTATCTATGTTGTTTTTTGAATTGATATAATCCTTGTTTCTATATTTATTATGTATATATTACCATATGCTTTATAAAGCTGCAATACTATTTATAAGAATAATTCTGATTGCCTGTATAAGTGTCAATGATATGAAACAAGAATATATAAGATTATTTTAATTAAATTGCATAATTAATCATTCCAAATACTTCTAACTATGCTCGTTTCTCTTGTAGTGTTAATTTTTTTAGTACTGCCATTGGTATATTATTTGATCTTTTTAAATATATTTTTCCTTGCTCTCTTAAAAATTGTAACACTATATTGTTGTCAATTTTTTAGAAAATTAACTATATTTTATTTTTTACATCATCTAATTCTGTAATTATAACTTTGTTTATGAATCCAATATCATCATACCTAAAAACTACTTCATATTTTTTATTATATATAATTTTAGTTCCGTATGCAGCAATGTCTTTTTGTTCTATTTCAGGTTAATTTGGGCTAGCTTTTGTATATACTGCTACTGTTCTATCTAAATTTGTTTGATTACTTGTTGAAATCACTGAAAGTAAGGCTTTAACATTTGACCCGCTTATTTTTCTTTCATAACTTGCAAATTGTGCATTAAATCTTTGTGCTGCCGGCGATGCCAACGTAATTTTTGCTGTTTTTGTTTCGCTTATTCTTATTACAAAGACTGTTGTAAAAGTAATTATTGGAATCAACACAGCAATTATTTTTTCTATTATTACTATTCTCTTTTTTGTTTTTATAGTCATATTATTGCTCCTTTTATTTTATTTTTACTCCTCCCCATTCTGATGCAACAAATCCGCTTCTATCTACAGTTGTTAGTTTCTGTTCTATCACAGAAATAGGCTCGTTTAGTCCCTTATAGAGCATCAATACTCTAATAAATATATCAGGCTTTGGAGTAATTTCTATAGGCATATTCTCATTTATCTCTTCTAAGCTTGCAAATCTAATATAATTGTAATTGCTTTCTTCAAGTTTCGGTAACCAATATACTATAAATTCTTCTGCTTCATAATCATTTAATCCTAATATTTTTAGTTTTTCCTCTAAAAATTTTGCACTATCTTCCCCTTTGACAACAAAGCCTTCCTTTTCTACTTTAAAGTCAATTTTACTTTTTGCTTCATAATATAGAGAATATAGATTCCTGTTTGTATCAATATCTATTAATTTGCCATTTTCTTTTGCAATTACTCTCCACCCAGATGAATATTTAGGATATGATGTTGTAATCAAATTTTTATCTTTTAATTCAACTGTAACTTCTGTTTCCTCTAAAGGATATAAATAAATAATTGGTTTTGCTTCAGTTATTGGAGTATTTGCTGCACTAATAATCAAATATGCCATTGCAATTTCTACTATTATTAATACGGTTAAAACAATTATTGCTGTCGTTAAATTGCTACTTTTTCTTTGAAGTTTTTTTCATCTTGTTTAATTTCTGCTTCAAATTGTTCTATTTCTGATTTTTCTTCTTCCATTTTTATCTCCTTTGTTAGTCTATTTAAATCAGCTTTTTTACCGCGTCCTCTAAGGCTTTTTCTTTTTGTTCTGAATC